>JAHDBM010000004.1:20700-113146 GCA_020630395.1 Flavobacteriales bacterium | reverse complement strand
AATAGACAATAGACAATAGACAATAGACAATAGACAATAGACAATAGACAATAGACAAATGTACTTATTCATCTATTGTCCTTGCTAGATTTAATTTTCTGAAGCGCATGATACTTTGAAGCATTATTTTTTGCAAGATTTAGGGCTCTACCACATTACCTTCCCACTCCAACATGCCACCAATAAGATTATATGTTTTATTGATTCCTTTACTATTCATGACCATACAAGCTTGTTGGCTTCTACCTCCACTTCGGCAATAGACGTAATATGTTTTTGTTGCATCTAGCTTTTCTATTTCGGAAATAAAATTTTCGGGTTCTGAGATATTGATTTGAATTGCTCCAGGCTGAATACCTTCTTCACATTCCATTGGAGTTCTAACATCTACTAATACATAATCACTACTATCATTAGCCATTAACTCTCTCCACTGATCTTGTGTAACGTTTTCCATTTTATTGTATATTTTTCATTTTTTGCCATGGACCAGCATTGTAAGCTTCAACTCCACAACTTTCTAATATCGATTTAGCTCTTCCTGCTCTCATTCCTGACACACAAACTAATATAACTTTTTTACCTGCTAATTGTTCCATTTCTTGTGAAAAAACGCCCAAAGGTATATTTATACTTCCTTCCACATGATTATTTCTAAACTCACCAGGATTACGAACATCAACAACAACTGCACCTTCATTTAATAACTTTTTATAGTCGGTTTTTTCACCTACGAAAGCTTCTTTTATTTTTTTAAAAAAACTCATAGTATTATTTAATAGTACTTGGACAAACAAAATTAGTTCTAGGTAAATCTGTCTTTTTTATAGCTCCATATCCTCCTTTAACATCAATAATATTATGTACACCATGTTGTTTTAAAATAGAAGCAGCTATTACAGAACGATATCCGCCTCCACAATACACAAAATGCTTTCCTTCTGAAGGATATTGAGAAATAAAGTTTTCTATTTCACTTAATGGAGTGAACTCAGCATGTTCAACATGCTCTGCTTCAAACTCTCCTGTTTTCCTAACGTCAAATACTTTTGCGTTTGGCTCATTAATTCGTTCTTCAAACTCTGTTGCCTGTATTGACTCAATAGCATCTACAGGTAAACCATCTTGTTCCCATGCTTCAATTCCTCCCTCTAAATAACCTAACACATTATCAAATCCAACTCGCGATAATCTTTTAACTGTTTCTTCTAGTCTACCCTCAGGTAAAACCAGTAAAATTGGTGTATTGATATCTTTAATAATAGCTCCTACCCATGGGGCAAAACCACCATCTATTCCAATAAATAACGAATCCTTAATGTGTTTTTCTACAAAATCTTTTTGGTTTCTCACGTCCAAAACAATTGCATTAGGAGTTTCATTCCAAGCAGTATTAAACAATGAAGGGTTTAACGGTTTAGTTGCTGACATAATTAAATCGTTTACATCCTCATACCCTTCTTTATTAAGCTTAACATTTAAGGGGAAATATGCTGGTGGTGCACTTAATCCATCTGTTAATTCTTTGACAAACTCTTCTTTTGTCATATCTGCACGTAGTGCATAATTATGCTCTTTTTGATCACCTAACGTACCAACAGTTTCTTTACTCATACTTTTACCACAGGCTGAACCTGCTCCATGACCCGGATATACAATTACATTATTTGGCAATGGTATTATTTTAGTTCTTAAACTATCAAACAATATTCCTGCTAAATCTTCTTGTGTTACTTCAGTTCCTTTTTGTGCTAAATCTGGACGACCTACATCTCCTATAAACAAGGTATCTCCTGTAAATACTGCATGTTCTTTTCCATCTTTATCTAATAACAAATAGGTTGTACTCTCCATAGTATGTCCCGGAGTGTGCAATGCTTTTATTGTTAAATCTCCCACTTTAAATTCTTGATTATCTTTTGCAATAATAACATCATAAGTAGGGTTTGCATTTGGTCCAAATACTATTGATGCTCCGGTTTTCTTTCCTAGCGTTACATGCCCACTAACAAAATCTGCATGAAAATGTGTTTCAAACACATACTTAATCTTGGCATTATTCTCTTTAGCCATTTCAATGTATTGATCTACTTCTCTAAGTGGATCAATTATAGCTACTTCTCCGTTACTTTCTATGTAGTAAGCTCCTTGAGCAAGACATTTTGTATATAGTTGATTAATTATCATGTGTTAGTTTTAGTAGTGCAAATATACAACAAAAAAACAGCCCTTATTTTTAGTTTTTGGAAGAATTTAATGCGGAATACATATTCATGCTCCCTATAATATAAAGCAAACATTAACACACATGCACTTTTTTTCACTTTCCAAGTGCCACATGACTGATTAGTTGCAAAGGATTCTCTATTAAATCTTAATCACCATTGCTGTGATAATTTAATTACTTATTTCAAATAACCCTTAGGTTTTTTAAACCAAAAGAACACAGCCAACAACATAAACCCTATACCAAACCAAAATAAAAAGGTTAAAACCTTTTCATTATCTAATTCTTTCGCTAAAACAATGTTGTTTGGATTTTCTTTTAAGTAAACGATATCTATTTCATCTCCTAGATACTTATTAATTTTTGTTTGAGTGATGTAAGTAATTTTAACTTTCTTGTCACTGTTTATTAAGGAAAATGACAAATCGTAATATTGCTCCACTACATACGATTCTTTGGCATATCGCTTAAAAGACTCTATTTTTTGAATAGTAGCTTTTACCTCAACCCCATGCTCTTTAAATTTTTTCGTTTTGCTTTGCTCTAAATAAGTTCCAACAAATAGCAAAAGCGATAGAGCTAAAACAATTACAGAGATTACTTTATTCAATTTTTTACAGGCTTATCGTCTATTCATATAAATAGACACATAATATAGTAGAGTCGCGATTGAACCTACTGCTGCAACCACATAAGTCATGGCTGCCCATTTAAGTGCATCTTTAGCTCCATCATGTTCTTGCTGAGTCACCATATTATTAGTTCTTAACCAAACCATTGCTCGTTTACTAGCATCAAATTCTACAGGTAATGTGATTAAACTAAATAATGTTGTAGAAGCAAAAAATATAATTCCAATTAGTAATAATTGGGGAAACATATTTACCATTGCAATTCCTCCCATTAATACAAAAGGCATTATTTTACCTGCAATATTAACAACAGGAACCATTTTCGATCTAAACCCTAACATAGCATAGCCAGTTGCATGTTGTATTGCATGACCTACTTCATGAGCTGCAACAGCTGCAGCAGCAGCATTTCTTTCGGAATATACTACAGAACTTAAATTAACGGTTTTATTCATTGGGTTATAATGATCTGTTAATTGTCCTCTTACGCTAACCACTTTCACATCTGATATTCCATTATCGACTAACATTTTTTCTGCTATTTCTTTACCACTAAACCCATTTTGTAAGGCAATTTGAGAATACTGCTTGAATTTCCTTTTTAATTGCATTCCTGCCAACATTCCAACTACTCCAATTAAAGCCCCAATAATATATGCTCCTATCATATTTTTTATCTTTTTTTATACTAATTTAAGAAAAAACTATTGGCTCTCCCTGAGCTTTAGTCTCAACATCTGGTAAAATATCGCAATTATCCCATAATCCATTTTCAAGTGTAAGCATGTATGAATATGGCAAATGATTTTGTTTCATTTTTTCTACTGCAATTTCATAACTATAATCGAAAGTGTGATGTTTAATTTCAATATTCCCATTTACAACATGTATAGTTGCATACCAAACCTCTGGCATACCATCATTTGCTGGCATACCTATTACACCTGGGTTAACCCATTTTTTTTCTCCCATTTTATGAATAAACGGCAAACCACAATGACCCGCAATAACAATATCTGCATTTAATTGAGTCATTATTGCCAATTTAACTTCTTCTGGAGTTGATCTAAAAATAAACTGAGATACATTTTCTATTCCACCATGAATAACAACCACTTTTTTCCCTTCATATATAAATTCTATAAAATCTGGAGTAGTTCTCATCCAATCAATTGCCTCATTTGACACATGTTCTTTAGCAAACGGAAACCATTGTTTGGCAAAAATATCACATCTACTACCCTCCTCAAATTCACAACCACAATCATCTAATCCGTCCCGTAATTGAATCTCTACATTACCTAAAATATTATGAATCCCCCAATCTCTAATTTTATCTACCACTTCTTGTGGCTGAGCACAATACCCTACAATATCACCTGTATTAATAATATTTGATGGTTTAATGTTTTTTTTATCAGCAATACGCATTAGTTCTTCTAGTGCCTGCAAATTACTATATGCACCACCAAAAAGAAGCAGTTCTCCTTCTAATACACCTATGTTATGTGTAACTTTTTGCAATGCTTTTATTTATTATGACTGGAGTTAAATATAAGACGAAACAACAAATTAAACCTAACAAATTTGCAGATACATCTGCTGCATATTTGCCTTCAGAAAACAAAAGTGCCTTTGGGTATGCATCTGAAGCCACCAAAACACCCATTACAACTCCAAAACCTACAGCCAAATAAAATGATATGGGAGGTGCTTTTAACTTCCATAATATAAACACTGGCGCTAAGCCCATTACCATTGTTCCACTTATGGTTGTTGCCGATAAAATTTCGGGATTAAAAAAGACTGGAATTGTTCCCGCTACTGCAATAATAATCATCATTAACCTTCCTCTTTTTATTGTTTGATGGTTCTTTTTACTAACATCCAACACTATTAATTTTGAAAATGAAGCAAAAGCTGAATCAAGCGTAGAAGCTGCTGAAGTAATCATAATGAAATTCATGGCTAACATGACAACTACCCCCATCAATTTACCTACCTCAACTGCTGCTTGCCCGGTTAGATCATTAAACTGACCAAAGACCCCCACTAAACTAAATAACACTATACATGCAAAACCTATTAATGACCCTAGAATAAAACTTTTAAGTGTTGTTTTAGGATTTCCTAAAAAGGCACGATCAGTTAATACTGAATCATGAAAAGGATAACTGAAAATTTGAAGAAATGCCAATAACACAAGATTACCTCCGGTAGCCCATGACCATGTTCCAGATGTAACATAATCATTAACTGTTTGTTCTCCACTTGGTAATATAATTCCTAATATTAACACCAACAACACTCCAAAGAATATCATTTGGATTGCATCAGAGATCAATGAACTTCTTAATCCTCCTTTTAACACATAAGCTAATGTTAAAAGGGTAAAAACAATTATCGCTAAATAATATTGAGACGATCCATAATCGCCAAAATAACTACCTATTACCATTGTATTAGACCATACTTCATTAAATAATCGTATTCCAATTAATAAAGAGAAAATTAACAAAGAAGTTCTACCAAATTTAGTTTGCAAAAACTGATGAATACTGTTAAAGCCTCCCTTAGTTCTTAGTTTATAAATAACAATTCCTGCCACAATAAACGACAAGTAATATACGGCATATCCTACTCCTCCTACTATACCAAAAGATAATCCAAGATTTGCAGCATTAGTAATCGACTTTGCAAAAATCCATGAGATAACTAAACTACTGGTCAATATCCAAAACCCAGGTTGATTGCCTGTTTTAGAAACTGCATTAAAAAATTGATTATTTGTTTTAGCCCAAGGAGCTAAACCAAAAAACACTCCTCCAAAAAGGAGGAGTAGTATCCATTGTATCGTTAACGTATCCAATTATTAGTTGTTATCCCACCAATGTTTAGCGTTAATGCTATTTCCATTCACAGCAGTAGCTGCGTTATAATTAGCCGCATTAAGACTAGCCTCATCTTGTGGGTAAGGCATTCTTGTTGGTATTAAATCGTTATTTAAACTTGCCGAAATTGTTTTTAATTGCGGAAAACCTGTTCTGTTATATTCAATCCAACCCTCATAACCGTTAATACAATTCGCTAACCATTTTTGAGTTATGATTTGTTCTAAAACATCTTGCCCAAAACTTCCGTAAGCAGCAGAATCGGTTGTTAAGTAAGTGCTCGGTAATGGGGTATTCCAATAATCGAATGCAAGGGCTACTCCATTTTCATAATGTGTTTGACCAGCTGATGTAATTAATCCTCTTTCGGCAGCCTCAGCAAGAAAAAACTCTGTTTCCCAAGCTGTCATGAAGTTAGCATCTAAACCACCTGTTGCCTCTCTAAAAATCGTTCCCGTTAAAGAATAATCTGCAACTGATATAGATGTCGAAGAAGCATCTGGTCCATTTAATAATCCATTATACCCATTACCTGTTGTATCATTTCCAAATGGTCTAAATAAAACCGCTTGTCGTGTATCATTATTTCTATTCAAAATTTCTTGAATAGTCTCGCTCATGATGAATAGATTAAAATCTCCATCTCTAAGGTTTGCCATTCTAAAATTGTTTGGTTGTCCATCAGTAAAATCGAATGTTGCATTTTCAGCATTCGTCTTAATGTAATTTCCTTCATTAAAAATATTTTGCAACCTACCTGACACAGTATCTCGATAAGAGATTCTCATAAGTGCTTTTATTTTTAATGAGTTAGCAAACTTTTCCCATCCACTTAAATCGCCATTAAATAATATATCACCCGTTAACGCTTGTGCTCCTGCATAACTATTTATTGCTGAAATTCCTTTATCTAATAAATCAAGTATACCTCCTGAGTTCTTATAAATCGATTCTTGACTATCATATTTAGGCGTTACCAATCCTTTATTTCCTTGTAAAGCCTCTGAGTATGGAACATCTCCATATATATCAGTTAAAACCGAAATAAAATATGCCCTAAGGATCATGGATGGCCCTTTATATACTTCATGTATAGGGTTTTCAAATGATTGTTTTAAAACAATATCATTATCCCTTAAACTTCTATATAAAAGCGGCCAAGGATTTCCTCCAAATTGAGTTTCTGTTAAACTATGCCTGTCAAATAAATTAAAATCTATTTGCGTAAAATGTTGACTTAATAAGTTACCAGCTACAAATCCTTCGTAAGCCATTTCATCTCCATAGTTATATACTACTTGCCTCAGCAACAAGCCTGGCTGAATGTTGGTTGGGGCATTTGGATTTGTATTTATTTCTTCAAAATTTTTCTTACATCCTGCAAGAAAAAGTGTTGCTATTACTATAATTATTGTTGTTAATCTCATTGTTATAAACTTATGTGTATATACTTTATGATTATTCATTGTGCGTGAATTAAAGATTCCTTAGAAATCAAAAGTCGTATCCTATTTTAAATCCAAAACTTCTTGCTGTAGGATAAGACATATCCTCAACTCCACTTACAAAATTTTGTCCTTGTACTGCAAATTGTTCTGGATCGAAATGCGGTATTTGGCTAATTGCAAATAAATTTCTTCCTATAAAAGCGACACGGAGCTTTCTTCCTGTTTGAAAAAATCCTTTTTCTTTATCTCCATGGAAGGTATACCCAACAGAAAACTGACGAAGCTTTAAATAACTTGCATTGTAAGTATTATTCTCTTCATGGTTTCTATCGTAGTATTGACGATAATAAGTCTCTGCTGAAATTGCGGTAGTATTTTGTTCCCAAACCGGATTTGCATCCGTTCCTGTATTGACAACTCCATCAGCAACAATTCCTGCATCTGGTCTATCTTCCGTTTCAATTAACTGACCAGCAACACCAGCTAAAGCCTGAGTCCTTGACACTAACTTACCTCCTTGTCTCCAATCGAACAAAAAGCTAAAATCCCAGTCTTTATAGGCAAAGCTATTGTTAATTCCTAGAATAAAATCTGGATTATAATTACCTAATTTCTTTAATGTATTATCCACAATATATTTGCCATCACTTCCTATTACAAAGTCGCCATTTTCATTTTTAAGGTATCCTGTCCCATACATATCTCCTATTCTTCCGCCTTCTTCTACTTGAAACCAAACCCTCTGGTTTACATTGTCATATACACCCGAATAAGCTAACGTTAGTTTTTCAACTCCTTCCGGAAGCTCTTTTACTACTGCTCTATTCGTACTAAAGTTTAACCCAACATTCCATGTAAACTCGTTTTTTTCAATAGCTGTTACATCCAATAGCATTTCTATTCCTTGTGTATTTACAACTCCACCATTTACCACCTGTTGATTAGCTCCAGATGAAATGGCTACTGGTAATGCTATAATTTGATTTTTTGTGGTTGCATTATAATACGTAATATCAAATCTTAATTTGTTTTTAAAGAATCGAATATCTGCTCCTACTTCCATTGAAGTTGTGCGCTCTGGTAATAAATTATTATTTGCAATTACATCTGCAGCCGTAAAAGTTGGTTGAGAAGCATATGGTGTTTGCGCAATAAATGATGTAGATGTTTGATATGGATCCGTATCATTACCCACCTGAGCCCAATTTGCTCTTAATTTAGCAAATGAAATTACCTTGGGTAAATTGATAGTATTTGACAGTATATACGATACAGAAACTGAAGGATAAAAGAATCCTGTGTTTTCTGATGAAGTTGGTGTAGCTAAAGCTGACGACCAATCGTTTCTTCCAGTAATATCTACATATAAGAAATTCTTATACCCTAGTCTAGCAATACCATATAAGCTATTGATTCTTTTACGTGCATTAATCTGAAAAACCTCTAAAGGAGATGCTGCATTAGATAAATTATATACTCCTGGTTGAGCTAAAGACAATGCTTGAACTTGAGCTGTACTTGCTGATTGATCCATTCTATTTCCTCCCAGAGAAAAATCGGCCGTTATATCACCATAAATCTTAGCATAGTTTAATAAGAAATCTGTATTAATTTCTCTAAAGAATACATTATGCTCTGCATATGCTCCATTTCTAAATCTATTGGTACTAAATGATCTTTTAAACTTTCTTAATTCATTAGAGTAGTCCATTCCACTTCTAACCATTAAGCTTAACTCACTATTGAAACTATATTTAGCGAATATATTTCCAAATACTCTATCTCTGTTAAATGAGTTAGTGTTTTCATGTAAAATAAAATATGGATTATCGAAAAAGGTATAATTAAATGAATATTGTTGCACATCCTCTAATCCTGGCTGCCAATAGTCTTTTAAACTTTCAGTATTTAATGACCTAGGGCCCCAAGCTACTAATGAATAATTTATATTCTCTGATCCGTATCCATTTGACGGTCTATTTTTACTATTAGAATTTACATAGCTTAAAGATGTGCTAACTTCTAATTTATCAATTGGATTAAACGTTAACCTTGCCGATACATTATTACGATCTAGATTCACTCCAGGTATGAATGACTTACTTCTCATATCTGTATAAGACAACCTAAAGTTTCCTTTATCAAATCCGTTTGAGATTGCAATATTATTAGTTGTTGTTACACCAAGTGTGTAAAAATCTCTTAAGTTATTAGGATGTGATTTAAACTCTGTTGGTGTAATAGGTAATCCGCCATGAACAGCTACATCTCCTCCTCTTACAATTGTTCCATCTGGTAAGGTAACCGGACTATCGAATTGAGCTATTTTTAATCCTGCATCTAATGCAGGCCCCCAACTGTAGGTAATATTATCATTGATACCTCCACCTAGTCCATCTACAAATTCAAATTGACCAGAGTTTCCTTGCCCATATTTATTTTGAAATTTTGGTAATTGAAAAGGTCTATCAATAAAAGTTGATGAGTTCACAGAAATCCCTAATCCTTTTTTCTCCGATCCATTTTTAGTTGTAATTAATATAACACCATTAGATGCTCTGGTACCATATAAGGCTGCTGCACTTGGACCTTTTAAAACCGAAACAGATGCAACATCATCTGCATTTACTTCCATTGCACCATTTCCAAAATCTACTTCCTGAAATCCAGCAGCTGCATCATTCGTGAAATTATTAATTGAGTTATTATTAATTGGAATGCCATCTACAACAAATAAAGGGTTGTTATTAGTGAAAGATGCCTCTCCTCTTATCGTAACTTTAGAAGATGAACCTACTCCAGTTGGTCCTTGACTTACGGTTACACCTGCAACTTTTCCTGCTAAATTATCTATAAAGTTAGGCGATTTTACCTCAGCTATTTTAGTAGATTCTAATTTTTCAATAGCATAACCTAATTTGTCTCCATCTCTTTCCTGACCTAAAGCAGTAACAACTGTTGTGTTGAGATATGTAACATTTATATCTAAATTAAAATTTAATGTGTTTTGATTACCCACTTGTCTTTCTATGTCTTCAAAACCAAGGTACTTGACAATTAATACCGAGTTATTATCTTTTACTATGATCTTGTAATTTCCATCAAGATCAGTTAATACTCCATTAGTAGTTCCCTTTTCTAAAATGGTTACTCCTGTTAAGGTTTCATTTGTTTCTTTATCTCTTACTTTTCCTTCAATCGTTATTTGTGAAAAAGAGGTAATAGTTGCACATAACATGAGCAACAGCATGATTTGTTTCATTCTTTATTGTTAAAAATTTATTGTTGTTTAATGAGGCTGTGAAGTGATTAGTTTAATCACGAGAAAAATAAGATCAACCTTAAATCTAGACTAGATACTACTAGGTGGTCCTCTTAACAAGAGGATTCTAACATTCAAAATTGAATAAGAATGTATTAGAAATACACTGTATATTTTTATCTCCTTAAAAAGTAACAACAACCTAATCTTGAAAAAAGAAAGATTAGTCATGTTTAAAAAGTAAATCAGGTCATGTTTAGAGTCAATATCTTGTAACTCGTTTAACCAAACAACATCTTGCTGTATCTCATTACAAAACTGTTGAATAGAATATTGAAGTGATTGTTTTCTCCAGTCTAACTCTTGGAATTTTTCTTTATTAAAAACATTTCGATCTATACCAATCAAAAACACCCCTCCATCTACTGATGGACCAAATACTAATGTATGGTTTTTAAGTTGTAATTGTGCATCACTAATAATGTGATTATTAAGATCAGGAGTATCTCCTCCTATTACTATTACTTTTTGATAACCTTTATCATAAACCTCTTGTATTGCATTACTAATTCGTTCACCAAACGTTATTCCCTTTTGATTATGATTTGTTAAAACAAAATATGGGAGTTTTGACTTACGAGCTGTGGCAATTGTTTTAGCAAACAACTGCTTATGAACAGCCATATTTACCCTTAAGTTAGATGATAATTCTTTCTCTCTACTATCTTTTATGACAGTATTAGAGAAAACCAAAAGTGCTATGTCTTTGCTTAAATTCAATATATATTGCAGTAGTCGTTAGTTAAAAACTAACCTTACTAGGTTGCAAATATATTTATTGTTTCTAGTTATACAAGATATTTCCCCTGTACATGAGTACAACTATTCTTCCAATTGTCTTATTCCTTCGTACACCACAATTCCTACAGAATTAGAGATATTTAAACTCCTAATGTGCTCGCTAAACAGTGGTATTTTATATAATTGATTTGGGTTAGTTTTTACAATCTCCTTTGACAATCCAACTGATTCTTTTCCAAATACTAAAAAAAAATCATCTTTAAACGGTATATCTAAATATGACTTTTCTCCATGACTAGATAAAAATGCCATTTCTTTATCTTGGTGAATTTTAAAAAAATCCTCTACATTTTCGTAAATGGTTACTTCTAGGTGTTTCCAATAATCTAAGCCAGCTCTTTTTAATCGAGCATCTGTTAGCTCAAAACCAAACGGTTTGACCAAATGTAAACGTGAACCCGAAGCTAAGCTTAACCTACCAATATTACCAGTATTATTGGGTATTTCGGGTTCTATTAAAACAATATTTAGCGCCATATTATTGATTAAAAACAACAAAGGCTTCTCATAAATGAGAAGCCTTTGTTTTACTGGTGGTGCCTCCAGGAATCGAACCAGGGACACAAGGATTTTCAGTCCTTTGCTCTACCAACTGAGCTAAGGCACCAGCCTTAAGTGGTTGCAAATATAAATGTTTTTATTTAACTGCAAAAAATTATTATACCAAAACTCCTCCTATTATCTCTTCTACAACTTCAGGATTTAATAATGTTGAAATATCACCTAAATTATCAAACTCATTTGCAGCTACTTTACGCAATATTCTTCTCATAATTTTACCCGACCTTGTTTTAGGTAATCCAGAAACAAACTGAACTTTATCAAGTTTAGCAATAGGACCTATCGCTTGAGAGATTTGATTATTAATTTCTTTTCTTAATTCATCATTACCTTCTACATTATCATGTAAAATTACATAAGCGTATAAAGCACTTCCCTTGATATCATGAGGAAAACCAACTATTGCAGATTCTACCACATCATCATGTTCATTAATGACATCTTCTATAGGTGCTGTACCCAAGTTGTGTCCAGATACAATGATTACATCATCTACTCTTCCGGTAATTCTATAATTTCCGTTAGCATCTCTTAATGCACCATCTCCGGTAAAATATTTATTAGCATAAGCTGAAAAATACGTCTCTTTATATCGTTTATGATCTCCATAAATAGTTCTCGCCATTGATGGCCAAGGAAATTTAATTGCTAATCTACCTTCTGCTTCTTGAGATTTTATCTCTTTGCCTTCAGCATCCATTAAAACAGGTTGAATACCTGGTAAAGGTAAAGTCGCAAATGTAGGCTGCTGAGGAGTAACTCCCCCTAATGAAGAGATCATTATCCCTCCTGTTTCTGTTTGCCACCAAGTATCTACAATTGGCGCATTATTTTTACCAATATGATCATCATACCAATGCCATGCTTCTGCATTAATTGGTTCACCAACACTTCCCAATACTTTTAAAGATGATAAATCATGTTTTTCCACCATTTCAATTGGTTGTTTCTCTAAAGCTCTAATAGCAGTTGGTGCAGTATAAAACTGATTTACTTTGTGTTTTGCTACTACTTCCCAAAATCTACCACCATCAGGGTATGTTGGCACCCCTTCGAACATAAGTGTTGTAGCTCCGTTAGCTAATGGTCCATACATAATGTATGAATGACCCGTAATCCAACCTATATCGGCCGTACACCAATATACATCTTCCTCTTCGTATTGAAACACATTTTTAAATGTAAATGTGCTATATACCATATAGCCAGCACATGTATGCACCATCCCTTTTGGTTTACCTGTTGAACCAGATGTATATAAAATGAATAACATATCCTCTGCATTCATAACCTCAGCAGGACAATTATTATCTACTTTAGTAAGCTCTTCATGAATCCAAACATCTCTATTTGGTTTCATGGTTACTGCTCCATTTGTATATTTCAACACTAACGATTTTTCTATAGTTGAACAACTTTCTAATGCTTCATCCACTATCGATTTTAAATCCAATGTTTTTGTTCCTCTATAACTTCCATCAGAAGTAATAACTAGATTACAAGTTGCATCATTAATTCTACTCGATAATGCTGAAGCTGAAAAACCAGCAAAAACAATTGAATGCACTGCTCCAATTCTAGCACAAGCTAAAGCTGCTATCGCTAATTCAGGAACCATTGGAAGATATATACATATTCTATCCCCTTTTTTTGCTCCATTATTCTTTAACATGTTAGCAAAAGAACATACTTTTTGGTGTAGTTCTTTATAGGTTAACTTTATAACATCATCTTTTGGATCATTAGGTTCCCATATAATAGCTGTTTTATCTCCTCTTTCTGCTAAATGCCTATCTAAACAATTTTCTGTTATGTTTAACTGGGCACCATCAAACCATTTAACTTCTGGTTTTTCAAAATCCCAACTCAATACATTATCCCATTTCTTTTTCCAAGTGAAGCTATCAGCAATATCTCCCCAGAATTGTTCTGGATTCTGAATACTTTGTTTATAAGCCTCTTTATATTCTTCAAAAGAAGTGATTTGTTTAATCATTTGGTATTATTTTATACAGTTGAATTTGAATATAATAAAAAATGCGCTATTCGTATGAATAGCGCATTAAAACGTGTATAATATATTTGTTTATTTAATCACTAACGATTCTTTATACGTTTTCCCATCAGCTAATACAAATACATTGTAAGTCCCTTTTGATAAAGTTGAAGTAGAGAAACTTAATTGACCACTACCATTATTCTTAATGTTTACATTAACTGTTTGACCAAGTGCATTTACTAAAAATGAATCTTCAATTGTAAGGGTTTGATCATAAGTCACTACTATTTGATCGTTAACGCTTGCTGGGTTAGGAAAAACCTTAATTGTATTTTCTTTAGTTAAACTCTCTAAACCAACAGATCCATTAATCATAATATTAAATGTATCCGTTAAACATCCATAACCATCAGTAACCGTTATAGTAGTATTGGTACTTGGAGCTGTATAAGCTAATGTTTTAGTTGTACTACCTCCTACAGACCAATTATAATTACCACCCTCCCAACTTGCATCTAAATTAATAACTGATCCAGCAGGAACTACTGTATCTACAACTTTAGGAACATCTTTCATTATAGATAATTCATCATCTACATTACCATTATCATCTATAAACTTAATATCCATTCTATTACCTTCTACTTCTATAAAAGTAGAACCTAATTCAGATACACTGTAATACATTGCAGCATGATCTAAACTACCAGACGATTTCTTTCCAGCTGATCCTGTCACTATATATACAGCTCCTTTTCCAGCATCTGGACCGGTAGTAGTTTTTTGATATGCACAATCTACACTGTGTTTTCCAGATGTATTATCTAATATCATTGATGGAGTTAAGGTAGATGAAACATCATAATGCCCATTAATTAACATTGATCTTTCGTAAGAGTGACTATGACCATTAAGCACAAGATCTAATCCGTATTTCTCTAATATTGGTAACGCTTGTTCTCTCATATCTGTTTCTGTTCCAGAACCATCAGAATCATGAGATCCCTTAGAATAAGGAGGGTGATGCCATAAACCAACTATCCAATCTTGGGTCGTATTTTGTATATCTTGTTTTGCCCATATTAACATAGCATCTGTAGAATCTAAATTATACTCTTCAGAACTTAATACCATAAAATGAATATTTCCATAATCAAAAGAATAGTAATTCTCAACTCCAGAGGCTACACCTCCTGCTTCGGCATTTTTTGGAAAAGTATATATATCGAAATAAACACCTGTTCCACTAGTAATATTTGTGCTTCTAGAGTCGTGATTTCCAATGGTAGACCACACAACAGTTTTTCTTAAAATATCCTCATACATGTTTTCGAACATAGCATCTTGATATTCACTATCTGTTCCATCTGAATATGCATTATCTCCTAACTGTAATATCAAATCAGTATAATTATTATGGTGATTATAGTATGCATCTCTTACATTTCTTTGGTTACTATTAGCCGTACCTGCATCACCTAACACCCAAATTCTCTTTTTAGACTTATCTCCAACTGGTGGAGAAGTGTAGAAGTAATTAGTTGAATCCCCATAACCAAATAACGTATCTGTTTGCGAACCTATGGCATAATAATATTTAGTGTAAGGCAATAAACCAGTAAGCTGAACTTCATGATCAGTAGTATTAGCTACTTCATTCGCAACTAAGTTTAGACTATTCCAAGTTGTCCCGTATATTACTCTACCTGTTTTATTATTATCTGTTCTCCATTTAACAATCATAGAGTTAGGTGTACCCATCTGCAAATAAGGCCCTCTTTCTAAACTAGCTGGAGGAGCAACAGAGGAATTTGGTTTTATCTCTAAATCAAATGATATATCGCTACTACCTGCACTACTGTTGTGAACCTCAACAGCAATAACATTATTACCAACAACTAATCCTGTTGCAGGTACATTTTGTGAAACTACATTATTATCTCCAGAGCTACCATTTGCAGTTGTTGTGTGTGTGATGGTACCTGAGGGCATATTTTCTCGCATAACTTCAACTCCATTTATATATATTACACCTCCATCATCATGTAAAAAATCAATATCCAAACTATTGATACCCGCTAATGAAGCTACATTAATTGTTCTTCTGAAATAATAGGTAATATGACCACCTGTTACTACTGTAGCTTCATCACTATCACCAAAGCCTAATTGAGCATTTCCCGAAGACCATGAAGCATCATTAAAAGAAGTACCTACCCATGCTGTTCCTTGGTTAGATCCATCATCTTTATATTTCCAGCCATCTCCATAATCTACCAAATTAGTTGAAGGTGGGGGAACCCCTGTAGTTTGTAATTTTAAATCAAACGAAATATCACTACTACCTGCTCCATTATTGTGAATTTCTACAGCTACTACATTATTTCCAGTCACTAATAAACTAGGCGAAATTGAAGTAGAATTATATGTCAAATTATCTCCTAAATTACCAGAGGCTGAAGTAAGATAATTTACAGTACCAGAGGGCATATTGACTCTTTCAACTTCTGTTCCGTTAAGGTATATAATTGCAGCATCATCATACAACAGATCTAAGTCTAGACCTCCAATACCAGATGTGCTAGTTAAATTAAATGATGTTCTAAAATAATAAGTTACAAAACCTCCAGTAACAACTGTAGCTTCATCAGAATCTCCAAACCCTAATTGAGCAGAACCAGACGACCATGTTGCATCATTAAAACCAGGAGCTTGCCATGCAGTTCCTTGGTCAGAACCATCATCTTTATATTTCCAAGTACCTCCAAATGGTATTACAGTGGTTTGACTTATTAAAAAGTTAACACAAAAAAATGATAATAAAATAAGTAGTAAATTTGTCTTCATAGGAGTAATATTTAAAATAATATAGTAAATATAGTCTTAAACATCACAATACTATGCTAAAAATTAATATTTTTTTTACAATTGTCCTAATTTCGTTTGGTACATTTTCTCATGGAGATTTAGATGAATTAATACAGCATGTAACTAATAAAATATTGAAACATCCTGACAGTGCTGAACTTTATCTTTCAAGAGCAAAATTTTATAGGTTACATAAAAAATTTGAGCAAGCTCAAGATGATGTAGAAAAAGCAAAAAAATTAAATTCTAATATTGAAACTAGATTAATTCAAGCAGAAATTTTTCTTGACCAAGATTCTGTAATAATAGCTTCAAAATTATGCGAAGAACTAATAAAAGATTACCCTAATAGTTCTGATTTATATCGAATACGATCAAAAACGCATGAAAAAAAACGAGAATTTAAATCTGCCATATCCGATCTTAAAAAAGTTTTATCCCTTAGGTTAAATATAAGACCCATTGATATATATCACTTAATAGATCTGCACCACATTGCTACACCCGATTGGATTGATAGTGCCTTTTCAATATTAGATACTGGCAGAATTATTTTAGGACACTTAATTGTTTTTGATGATTATGAATTCAATTTAGCAAAAAATCAAAAAAAATATGGTCGTGCTTTAAATGTTGCCGATAACATACTTACAAAATTAGAACGAAAAGAATTTTGGCTTTTTGAAAAAGCAATAATTTATAAACTACAACAAAATACGAAATACGAAAAGAGAAACCTCATTCTATGTAAAGATGCTATTAATAAACTACCTATATCTTTTCAACAAAATGAAGGTGTTAAGAGTCTTACTAAACAAGTAAATAACAGATTAAAAGCGTTAGACATGAAATAACGTTTAAAAAAGTTAATATATCATCTATTCGCTTCTATAAATGTAGTAGGATTTAAATATCCAATATTTAACTCATCATATCCACCTCCAATTGGCATATTAATTGAATCTCTTAGTTCAAAATGTAAATGTGCTAAATATTTCCCATGAGCAGTACCTATTGTACCAATAGAAGTCCCTTTTTTAATACTAACTCCAGGTTTTATAAATACTGTATCAAGATGAGCGTATAAAGATTCTATATAAGAATTGGTGTCAACTGCATGAATTATTCTAATTACGTTTCCCCACCCTCCTTTTACATCTTTAGCAAAAAATACGTACCCATTAGCAACACAATATACTGTATCTCCAAGATCAGTATTGCCTCCACCTACTCCATTCCAATCTTCACCTAAATGCGACTGTTCTCCAAAATCAAGTGCTTTGTAGTATCCATTTGCATTTGGTATACCTACTGGAAAATCAAATCCATTTGTTAAGGGTGCTTTATCTTTTAATGCGATTAATGTAGTAGCATTTGATGAAGGTATATTTTCATTATCTATTATAACATTACACCCTACTAATAAAAAAATAAAGCCTATTTTTATCTGTTTCATAACTGCTTAATGCTAAAAACGAAAAAAGTAACTGTAAATTATCATTATGAAATGCCCATGATAGGCAAAAAATAATTGAAAAACACCAACTGCTATGAATAAAATTAAGTATCATATTGTTAATTAATCAATTTTATACGTATGGATAATCATGATCTCTTTTTTGAGTATCAAGCTCAAACCACCCAACATCCTATTGCTCTTGAAATTGCATCAGCAGAAGGTGTGTACTTATATGATGCTAATGGCAAATCCTATTTTGATTTAGTCTCTGGACTGGCTGTTACAAATGTTGGTCATAGACACCCATCCGTTATTGAAGCGATTCACCAACAACTTAACAAATATCTTCATGTAATGCCTTATGGGGAGTTTATTCAAGAGCCTCAAACTATACTTGCTGAAAAATTATGTCGTTTACTTCCTAGTAATTTAACCTGTTCCTATTTTGTTAATTCTGGCGCAGAAGCAGTAGAAGGAGCATTAAAACTTGCCAAACGATATACCGGCAGAAAAGAAATTATCTCTTTTCATAAAAGTTATCATGGTAGCACTCATGGCGCACTTAGTGTTACTGGAAATGAGACAAAAAGAAGTGCATTTTATCCTTTATTAGATGAAGTAAACTTTATTACTTACAATGACCCAAATGATCTTGACAACATCTCTAATAATACTGCTGCTGTAATTGTAGAAACTATACAAGGTGATGCTGGAGTTAGAATTCCAGCTAAAGACTACATGATCGCCCTAAGAGAAAAATGTAACGAAACTGGTGCACTATTAATTTTAGATGAAATACAAGCTGGATTCGGAAGAACGGGAACTTTTTTCGCTTTTGAACAATTTGATATAACGCCTGATATTTTGTGTATTGCTAAAGCTATGGGAGGCGGGATGCCAATGGGTGGTTTTATTTCCTCTAAAGAAATTATGCATACGTTAACTCATAACCCAATGCTAGGGCATATTACAACTTTTGGTGGACATCCAGTTTCTTGTGCAGCTGCAATTGCTAATATTGATGTAATTAATAATGGTTTACTAGATGATGTTGAAGCAAAAGGACAACTTGTTAAAGAACTATTAACCCATCCTTTAGTAAACGAAATTAGGCAAATAGGATTAATGCTAGCCATTGACTTACCTTCTCAAGAAATAACCCAACAAGTGGTTAGTAAATGTTTAGAAAAAGGAGTAATTACTTTTTGGTTTTTATCCTGCCCAGCAAGTTTTAGATTAGCCCCACCTTTAACCATTACATTTGATGAGATTAAAGAAGCTTGTGAGACTATTAGAGGTGTTTTTGATGAGGTTTATAAACAAATAGATTAATCATCTAACTTGCCATATTTCCTCTCAAAATTTAGTCTAGCGTTTTTCTCGCCTTCTTTATTTGAAAAACCATAGCCAAAACCTTCTAATTTATTATTTGCAAAAAAATAAGTCTCATTATAATTATAAATCAGAGCAACAACTGGACCAATTGAATCATTCGTATTGTCTACTTTAATATCGACAGGATTACCTTTTAGTTTTAATATTTCTTGAAACGAACTTCCTATTAAATTCAAGTTTTTAGTAATAATTTGAGAGTAAGATAAACTCCCTAATGCAATCGTTAAACATAAAATCACTTTTTTCATAATGTAAAAAATTTATCTGTATAACGATCCTTAATTAAAAAGTTACAGTACTTTAGACATTATATCAACCTTCCAAAGAAATAGAAACATAATCTACATTACCATTTATAGGTGGATTTATTTTTTTTACCTCAACCATTACTTTAACAATTGATTTACTAGACTTTTTTATCCTTTTCAGTATTCTATGCCCAACTGTTTCAATTAACTTAGATCGAATAGCCATTTCTTCTTCCACAATTTTATTGACCAACACATAATCTATTGTTTTAGATAAATCATCTTTTTTGGCAGCTTTCATAAAATCTGTATAAATGATTACATCTGTAATAAATTCACCTCCAATTTCGGCTTCTTCAGTTAAACAACCATGATACCCAAAACTCTTTATTCCCTTTACTGAAACCGTATTAATCATTATAATGTTCTTCTAATATTTTGCTTGTAATTGACTTAAATAACAATTTGTTTTTTCTCATGTTCATCATACTACTATGAAACGAAAGAGAATCAAGCCCTATACTTACTATTTTATCGTTATGTTTTTGATAATAACTAAGTAAACTATCTATAATAAATTCCCTTGTATGTACTGAATCTACCTCCAAAAAGTCTACCATACTGTCTATAATAATCAACTGTCTAAACTGAGGGAGAGACATCTGCTTAACATCTGGTACTTTTAATAATTTGTTTTCCAAAATGGTTAGTTTAGCCAAAGCACTATCTACCATTTCTTTGTAGACATCTTGTTGAACATAATAATCATAAGAAGACTGATATGTAGTATTATCAATACCATGTCTTTCAAAAATTGATTTATACTTTCCTAGCGAATTATTTTTAATCTCGGGCATATTAACATTAAGGTTTGTTAAATGCCCTTCTAAAAGATTTACATCAACTAATACCTCTACAAACTTATTTTTATCTATGAGATTTTTAGGCACTTCTACAGTAACATCTTTGTTTTTACAAGACAACATAGCCATTAACAATATTAACATTAGTGATGTTCTCATAAATAAAAAACCTTTTAGATAGTTACCTTTCAAACGTTAGTCTTTTCCCTTGCTTGCTCTCATTGAACACTCCATTTCTATACGCTAAATGACCACTAACTATTGTTGCATCTATATACGAACTAAAGGTGTCTCCTTCAAATGGTGACCATCCACATTTGTATAAGATGTTCTCTCTTTTAACTTCCCACGACTTATCCATATCTACAATAACGATATCAGCAAAGTATCCTTCTCTTAAGTACCCTCTGTCTTTCATTTGAAAACAAACAGCAACATCATGGCTCATTTTTTGAACTACATGCTCTAATGTAATTTCTTTTTTCTTAACTAATTCTAGCATGGCTAGTAATGCATGTTGCACTAAAGGCCCACCAGAAGGAGCCTTTGTATATACGTTCGATTTTTCTTCTAGCGTATGTGGAGCATGGTCGGTAGCAATAACATCTATAACATTATTATTTACAGCTGCTAAAATAGCTTTTCTATCACTGGCTGTTTTTACTGCCGGATTCCATTTAATATGAGTTCCTTTTGTATTGTAATATGAGTCATCAAACCATAAATGATGAATACAAGCTTCAGCTGTTATTCTTTTTTCTTTGAGCGGTTTTTCATTACTGAATAAACTTAGCTCTTTTGCTGTAGAGATATGCAAAATATGCAATCTCGTATCATATTGTTTAGCCAAGTTAGCTGCTAATGATGACGATAAGTAACAAGCTTCCTCATTTCTTATTATTGGATGAAACTTAAGCGGAATATCTTCTCCGTATTGTTCTTTATAAATCGCTAAATTACCTCTAACAGTAGCTTCATCTTCGCAATGAGTAGCAATTAGCATATCGCATTTAGAAAAAATATTGGTTAACGTTTGTTCATTATCAACTAACATATTTCCTGTAGAAGACCCCATAAATACTTTTACTCCACAAACCTGAGATCGATCTGTTTTTAACACCTCTTCTATGTTATCATTGCTAGCCCCCATGTAGAAAGAATAATTAGCAAGTGAAGCTCGAGAAGCTATTTCATATTTATCGGCTAGTAATTCTTGTGTTAAGGTATTGGGAACTGTATTAGGCATTTCCATGTAAGAGGTTATTCCTCCTGCAACAGCTGCCTTAGATTCAGTATATAAATTTGCTTTATGCGTTAATCCTGGCTCTCTAAAGTGAACTTGATCGTCTATTACTCCTGGTAAGATATATTTTCCTTCAGCAGAAACAATATTCGCTTGAGGATGAGAGATATCTCTTGCAATTTTCACTATTCTATCATCTTCAATAAGAACATCTAGTTGTTCAACCTTACCTTCGTTAACAACTGTACCATTTTTAATTAGGATTATCGCCACCTCTTCTTTTGTATTTTTTAAATCTTAATTTAATTACTCCAAATAACGCTTCCTTGATTATTGATCCGTCCATTTTGGAAGTACCGTGAAGCCTATCTGTAAATGTTATAGGGACTTCTTTAAGTTTAAACCCTAAACGTTTAGCTGTATATTTCATTTCTATTTGAAATGCATATCCTACAAATCGTATATCATCAAGATCTATCGTTTCTAATACTTTTCTAGTATAGCACATAAAGCCTGCTGTGGTATCTTTAACTCCAATCCACAAAATCATTCTTACATACACAGATGCATAATAGGACAGTAATTTTCTATTTCTTGGCCAATTTTCTACTTTCCCTCCTTTAATATAACGAGAACCTACACTTAAGTCTGCTCCGTCTTTTGCACAAGCATCATATAAAGCTTCTAATTTATCTACAGGGTGTGAAAAATCAGCATCCATTTCAAAGATATAATCATATCCAGCTTTAAGACTCCATTTAAATCCATGAATATATGCTGTGCCAAGTCCTAATTTCCCTGTCCTCTCTTGAATATGTAACGAATCGGGAAATTCTTTCTGAAGATTCTTAACAATATCAGCTGTTCCATCTGGCGATCCATCATCTACAATTAAAACATGAAAATCTTTAGGCATAGAGAATACCTTTCGGATAATGTTTTCTACATTTTCCTTCTCATTATAAGTTGGTATAATTATTACACTATCTGACAAATTTCTCTTCTTTCCTAACAAATATAAACTTCCAAAGCTATTTATTTAAATAATTCTTTAGGTATTTCACATACCGGAATAGGGTTCATTTTATGTAAGTTAGCTTTATGTAATTTTTTATACAAAGCTAACACCTCTGTTTGCCTTGCAGAAAGAGTTTCTGAATCTTTTCCTCTTTCAATGTAACGCATTGCCCATTCTAACTCGGGGTATGATGCTCCTATTTGATCTTCATCTGTTCTATCATCTCCCCACAAACCATCAGTTGGCTTAGCTTGTTGAATAGAATCTACTACTCCTAATTCTTTAGCAATAGCATAAACTTCTGTTTTCATTAAATCAGCAATAGGACTTAAATCTACACCCCCATCCCCATATTTGGTAAAAAATCCTACTCCAAAATCTTCCACTTTATTTCCAGTACCTGCAACTAAATACTTTTTATTACAAGCAAATGCATACAAAGTTGTCATTCTTAATCTAGCTCTTACATTCGCCATGGTTAATTGATCTTGAATTTCTTTTGGAAAATCTTCACATGTTTGGTCAAAAGTAGCTGTTAAATCGACCGTGTAATTACTAACTCCATCAAAATTTTCTTTAAGCCAATTAATATGTTCATTACTTCTGTCGAATTGACTTTTCGCTTGATGAATTGGCATGTTTAAGCAAATTAGTTTTTTACCCGTTAGCGAACATAATGTAGAAGTAACTGCAGAATCAATACCTCCAGATATTCCGATAACAAACCCCTCTATATTAGCTGAATCAGCATAATCTTTTAACCAACCTACTATATGATCTATTATTCCTTTTGTTTTCATAAATTGAATCTAAAGATTAAAAATAAAAAAAACACCTATGGATTCATAGGTGTTTTTAAATTAAACTTGTTAAGATATATTAAAACAATACCCCTACAGTAAGTCTTACTCCATGCGCAGTAAAATTTTGCCCTACAGGTTGACTATCTATGTCTAATAAATACTTTGAGTCTCCTTTAACAACATTTGTAAATCCAAGGTTATAATGTAAAGCTCCAAATACAGCTGTAGAACCTGCCAAATTATATTCTGCACCAAAACCAACTTGTAATTGAACACGTAATGGCTGCATATCTTTATC
The DNA here is from genome assembly GCA_020630395.1 of Flavobacteriales bacterium. Classification (GTDB taxonomy): domain Bacteria; phylum Bacteroidota; class Bacteroidia; order Flavobacteriales_D; family CAJJDF01; genus CATLPG01. The sequence goes on along the minus strand of JAHDBM010000004.1, from coordinate 89,070 downwards.
ATAAATAATTTTAGATAAATCACTAATATCAATATTAGTTGGATTTGAGTTAGCATTAGCTAAAAGTGCTTCATCAGAAACTTTAGTACCTGTTCTAAAAGCTAAGTTTAAGCCAAACTCACCAAAGTAAGTAAGATACCCTATCTCCTTTGTTTTCATTTTTAAAGCCATAGGAAGTGTAACATATGTGCTAGAATACTTTCGGTTATTCAATTTAAGAGCTGCGTATGGCCTTGATGTATCACTAAGCTCATAATTACCTGTAGACTCATTCTTTTGGGTTTCAATAAATTCAAATTGGTCATTTATTGCATAAAAAGCATCATTTGTGAAATTTATTTTTCCTTTTTCGTGATTTAACTCTAAACCAGTAGAGAAACTAAATAAATCTCCTAGTGCAAACTCTGTAATTAACCCCCAATTAAACCCTAATGTGCTTCCTCCGTTTTCAAATTTTCTTGTGTCTTGAGGTTTTAACCAATTGATAGATGGAGCTACCTTTAGTCCAAATCTAAATTTCTTTGCTGCTTCATCATCTTGAGAAAATCCTGCGCTAGCAAAACTTGTAGCTAAAACAAGTATAAGTATCTTTTTCATTTTTAAAATCTTAAATAATTATTGAAAGCAAAGTTAAACATTTATTCCCTTCAAGCAATTTTACACAAGATTTAACAACAATTTAGCAATATGTTACTACTAATATTAGTATTATTGAAAATGTTATTGTTAAAAAAACACATACTAATTCTATTTTCAATCTTATTAAGTATAAGTTTACACAGCCAAAATAAGATTGATTCTACAAAGGTTTTTAAAAGTTTAGAAGAAGCTTTAAAGAAACCTAATGAAGTTTTTCATTTAAAATTAACTCGAAAAAAATACACTGAATTTCCCGAAGGGATATTTTTATTAAAAAACTTAAGGACATTAGATTTAAGTAAAAACAAACTCACTAATGTTCCTTTACAAATAAAGAACCTTACGCATTTAGAAGAACTAAAATTAAATAAAAACAAGTTTAAAGTTTTCCCCTTAACTGTTTGTTTTATTACTCAATTAAAAAAGCTCTCTATTAATCAAAATAACTTAGTAGCCATTCCTTATCAAATAGGAAATTTAACTGAGCTAGTATATTTAGATTTATGGAGCAATGAATTAGATGAATTCCCTGATGAACTTAAAAAACTTACCAAACTAAAAGAATTTGACCTTAGGCTTATCTCATTAAGTGAATTGCAACAAAAAAAATTATACCAGTTACTTCCAAAAACAAAAATACACATGTCTAACACATGTAATTGTGCTAATTAAGCAGTTTCTCCTCCACAACTAGAACCAGATCCTGCAGTACATCCATAACAATGCTCATTCACTATGATGTTCCTTCCCTCTAGTAACTCTTTGTTAAAATCTTTAACGTGTAGCGACTCTTTAACCGCTACTTTTAAATCTAACATTTGATTAAAATCACAATCAAATAAATAGCCATCCCAACCAATAGATATTGTATTTCTACACATAACCCCTTTGGCGGCCATTGGGTTAAACGCTTCAACTAAACGAGTCATGTAATCATCAAAATTACCACTTGCTACTAAAAAATCTAAAAATCTACTAATGGGAATATTAGTAATAGCAAATAACTCATTAAATTCAATATCAAAATCAGCTTTAAGTTTTCTTTTAAATTGCCTTTGTAACCCCTCTTGTTCAGGAGGCATAAACGCTCCTGATGGATTATACACTAAATTTAATATTAATCCTGTTCCTTCTTTACCGTAACCAACTTCATTTAGCATTTGTAAGGCTCTTATGCTTCTTTCAAACACACCATCCCCTCTTTGACTATCTGTTTTCTTAGCATTATAAAATGGTAAAGAACTCACTACTTCTACTTCATGTTTTTTGTAAAATTCTGGAAGATCATAGTATTTTTTATTTGCTACTATGATCGTTAAGTTACACCTTACCATAACTTTACAACCTAATTTATAAGCCTCTTCTACAAACCATCTAAAATTAGGATTCATTTCAGGAGCTCCACCAGTAAGGTCTACTGTTTTAATTTGAGAACGCTCAATAGCATCTAAACACTGTTGCAAAGTCTCTTTTGTCATTATTTCCTTTCGATCTGGACCAGCATCTACATGGCAATGAGCACAAACTTGATTACACATTTTCCCCATATTGATTTGAAATATATCAATAATAGTAGGTTTTAATGGAAACAAGTCAATTCCAGTTAATTTCTCAGAAAATCTATCTGAATCAATTCTCTTGACAACACTTTCTAGTTGTGTTATCTGATTATTAATATTAGCTAATTCGTGATTTTGCTTTTTTAATGATTGTAGTTTCATTTCATTTTTTTTATTCAAACACCTCTTAATTCTTCAATTCAATGTAAGTTACATAGAAAGATCATTTACTTTATTCATCATCTGTACACCATGTACCAATGTTGCCCCTCCTTTTATAGCTCCAGCTACATGAACAGCTTCCATCATTTCATCTTCTGCACATCCTTTTTCAAGTGTATCTTTAGTGTAAGCATCAATACAATAGGGGCATTGTATTGCATGCGAAACAGCTAAAGCTATTAAACTCTTTTCTCTTGCCGTTAATGCTCCTTCTTTAAAAACCTCCCCATAATAGTCAAAAAACTTATCTGCTAATTCTTCTTGAAATTCTCCAATTTTTCCAAATTTCTTTAAATCATCTGGGTTATAATATGTTTTCATATTTGTGAATTAAATATTGTAAGCTAAAGATATTCTTAATTTTTCTTAATTTTACATTCTTCTTTCTAATGATCTAAATAGTCATTGGTCGAATAAACAACATATAACTTACACGAACAATATAATATGCAAAGATTTGTTTCAGCATTCACAAAACAGCTTGAAGAAGCTATTTCAATAGGTAATAATGCTTCTTTAAAACAAAGCAATAGCAAAATAGATAATATAATTATTAGTGGGCTTGGTGGCTCAGGAATAGGAGGTAAAATAGTATCTGAGCTTGTTGAAAAAGAACTAAAAGTTCCTGTTGTTATTAACAATACATATTCATTACCATCCTTTGCTAATGAAAATACGTTAGTTATTGTATCATCATACTCTGGTAACACAGAAGAAACCCTATTTTCAATGGATCAAGCCATAGAAAAAAAATGTGAGATTGCCTGCATTACTTCTGGAGGAAAAGTACAAGAACTAGCCGACAAACATAACTTCAATTACATTATCATCCCAGGGGGAAACCCTCCTAGATCAATGCTAGCGTACTCCCTTGTTCAACAATTTTTTATTTTAAACCACTACAAATTAATTAGCGATAACTTTTTATCTGATTTAAAAAACTCGATAGCGTTATTAAATGAAGAAACTGAACTTATTAAAAAAGCAGCTAATAAAATAGCTGAACAACTTGTAAATAAAACTGTTGCTATATATAGTGAATCTAGTATTGGTGGTGTTGCTACCCGCTTTAAGCAGCAAATTAACGAAAACTCTAAAGCACTTTGTTTTGATCATGTTATTCCAGAAATGAATCATAACGAATTAGTAGGATGGGCTGGTGGATCACAAGATTTTGCAGCCGTATTTTTAATTAAAGAAGATGATTTTGACAGAAACAAAGTTAGGTTTAAAGTTTCTAAAGAAATTATTTCACGTTACACTGACACTGTAATAGAAATTAAAGCAAAAGGCAATACTTTAATTGAAAAAGCTTTATTCTTAATTTTAATTACCGATTGGATTAGCGTTTACATTGGTAACATTAAAGGTGTAGACACCATAGAAGTAGATGTTATTACTGGATTAAAAAATGAATTAAGTAATTTTTAATTCACACCATGAGAACTGTAGAGTTTAAAGACCTTGGCTTATACGATTATAAAAAAGCTTGGGATTACCAAACTACCCTTTTTGATAAAACAATTAAAACTAAAATTGAAAACAGAAAGGCTGATACTAGTGAAGGTGCTGTACAAACTAAAAATCATCTTATTTTTTGTGAGCATCCTCATGTGTATACTCTTGGGAAAAGCGGAGATGAAAAAAATTTATTACTCAGCAAAACCCAATTAAAAGATCGAAACATACAGTATTATAAAATTAATAGAGGTGGAGATATAACTTATCATGGTCCAGGCCAAATAGTGGGGTATCCTATTTTTGATTTAGATCATTTTTTTAGTGATATACACAAATATTTACGTTTTATTGAAGAAGCTGTAATGCTTACATTAGAGGAATACAAAATTAAATCTGGCAGAATAGATGGACTAACAGGCGTTTGGATTGACTATAATAATCCAAAAAAAGCAAGAAAAATATGTGCTTTAGGTGTAAAATGTAGTAGATGGGTAACTATGCACGGATTTGCTTTTAATGTTAATACAGATTTAAATTTATTTAACAACATAATACCTTGTGGCATTGATGACAAAGCTGTAACTTCTATGCAACACGAATTAAATCATGAATTAGATATAGAAGAAGTAAAAGAAAAACTTCTTATCAACTTATCTAACATTTTTGATTTTGATATCATAACAGCTGACGAACAAACACTATCTTACAAATGAAAAGTGACATCATCCCTCCTAAAGTTGAGGATATTGCTGTAGCAATTGTTCAAGAAAAAAATGAATTAAACGAAAATCAATGGACAGCATATCTTTTAAACCTAAAAGATAAAAACATTGAAGGAGTTCTTGTTTCTACCAAAGGATATGGAGAAATTAAAGGAGAGAAAAAAAAGACTGCTCTATTTCGACACTTTTTAGATGTAGTTGAACGTAAAAGTTTTAAAAAAATAGAATCTTTAACTGAGGACTTATTTGCATTAAGCAATGAATTCTGGGTAAGTTTTTTTCTAGACAAACAACTATTTGATAAAAAATATATTTTCTTAGCCGAATCTATTCAAGAAGAAAACCTTAGAACCATACCTATTATTGAAAAAAAAGGTGTATTAATTAAATAATTTCTTTTTTAAACAATGACTTGTTACGATATATATGCTCTTATTAGAAAAGATTCTGAAGAATATTTTTATTTTTGTTTTTAATGGAATTTTCTGCAACACAAATAGCCGATCTTCTTCAAGGAGAAATAGAAGGAGATCATACGGTATCTGTAACTAATTTATCTAAAATAGAAGAAGGAAAAAAAGGCACACTATCCTTTTTAGCCAACTTAAAATACGAGCCGTTTTTATACGAAACAAAAGCTTCAATCGCAATTGTAGATAAAAGCTTTGAGCCCTCACAAACAGTACCAAGCACACTTACTTTGATTAAAGTAGATAGTGCACAAGCTGCTTTTGCTAAACTGCTTGAGATGTATAATCAAATAAAACAAGCAGAAACTGGCATTCATCCTAAAAGCACGATTGAAGAATCTGCATCAATTGGTAATGATGTGTATGTTGGAGCTCACGTATATGTTGGTAAAAATGTTACAATAGGAAATAATGTAAAAATATATCCTAATAGTTTTATTGGTGACAATGCTAAAATAGGTGACGGAACAGTAATTTATGCTGGTGTAAATGTATATACTGATTGTATTATTGGACAACACTGCACACTTCACTCAGGAGTTATTGTGGGTGGTGATGGTTTTGGTTTTGTCCCTAATAGCAAAAACAACTACAATAAAGTTCCTCAAATTGGAAATGCTATTTTAGAAGATCACGTAGAAATTGGCGCAAATACTGCAATTGATAGAGCTACACTTGGTTCTACCATTATAAGAAAAGGAGTTAAACTTGATAATTTAATTCAAGTAGCTCATAATGTTGAGATAGGAGAAAATACAGTTATTGCTGCTCAAACTGGAATTGCTGGATCGACTAAAATTGGTAAAAACTGTATGATAGGCGGACAAGTAGGTATTGTTGGTCATCTTAAAATTGCTGATGGAGTTAAAATTGCTGCGCAATCAGGTATAGGAAACAGCATAGAACAAGAAAATTCAATATGGCAAGGTTCTCCTGCATTTTCAATTGGAGATTACAAACGATCTTATGTTTTATTTAGGGGATTACCTAAACTTAAAGGACAAATCGATCAACTTAAAAAAGATTTAAAAGCACTAAGAAACTAGAGCTAATACAATATTTACTTCATGTCAGATAAACAAAAAACCATAAAATATGCAGTTAAACTTTCAGGAGTTGGTTTGCATACTGGTAAAAAAACTAATCTAACCATTTCCCCTGCACCTGCAAAGCATGGATATAAATTCCAAAGAATTGATCTTGAAGGAAAACCTCTTATTAATGCAGATGTAGATTTAGTTGTAGATACTCAAAGAGGCACTACACTTGAGCAAGATGGTGCAAAAGTTCATACTACAGAACATGTATTAGCTGCCTTATACGGAAGCGGTATTGACAATGCTATTATTCAAGTAGACGGGCCTGAAATGCCTATAATGGATGGGAGTTCTTGGCCTTTTATTGATGCAATTAATAAAGCCGGACTAGAAGAACAAGATGCCGATAGAGAATACTTTGAATTCGAAGAAAATATAAAATTTGAAGTAGAAGGAAGAAACATAGAATTCTTAGCTGTTCCTGATGATAAATACAGGATTACAGTTATGGTCGATTATAATTCACCTGTTCTAGGAACACAGCATGCATCCATGATTGATATTCATGAATTTAAAAATGAAATTAGCAAATGCAGAACCTTTGTTTTCTTGAGAGAGCTAGAGTTTTTAGCTAAGAACGGACTTATAAAAGGTGGAGATATTGATAATGCGATAGTACTAGTTGATAGACCAGAGGTTTCTCAAAAAGAAATTGACGACTTACGTAAATTATTAGGCAAAGAAGACCTTAATGTTAAAATTGATGGAATGGGAGTGTTAAATAACACTAAACTCCATTTTACTAATGAACCAGCTAGACATAAGTTACTTGACATTGTTGGTGATCTAGCTCTATCTGGAGTTAGAATTAAAGGCCATATTTTAAGTGCTCGTCCTGGGCATTATGGGAATACTCAATTTGCAAAAATCATAAAAGATTTAGCAGCTAAAAAGAAAAAAAGCAAAACAAAACACTTCGATTTAAGTCAAAAACCAGTTTATGACATTAATCAAATATCATCCTTGATTCCTCATAGATATCCATTTTTATTAATAGATAAAATCTTAGAAATTAAAGAAGATACTATAATAGGTGTTAAAAATGTAACCATGAACGAGCCCTTTTTTCAAGGACACTTCCCTGGAAACCCAGTAATGCCAGGTGTATTACAAATAGAAGCAATGGCTCAATGTGGTGGGGTATTTGCACTACACGACAAGCCTGATCCTGAAAATTACTCTACTTATTTTCTTAAAATCGATAAGGTAAAATACAAACAAAAAGTAATTCCAGGAGATACTGTCGTTTTTGAACTTAAGCTTATTAGTCCTATAAGAAGAGGTTTGGTTAATATGGTAGGTAAAGCCTATGTTAACGGAAACATTGTTTCTGAAGCCGAAATGTTAGCTCAGGTAATAAAAGAAAAAAACAATTAGTATTATGAATCAACCATTAGCCAATATACATCCAGATGCAAAAATTGCTGATGATGCAATTATAGAACCATTTGCTACCATATATGCAGATGTCGAAATTGGAAGTGGCTCCTGGATTGGTCCTAATGCTGTAATAATGGATGGTGCTAGAATTGGAAAAAATTGCAAAATTTTTCCTGGAGCAGTTATTTCTGCTATTCCACAAGACCTAAAGTTTGATGGAGAAAAAACCACAGTAAAAATTGGCGATAATACTACAATTAGAGAATGTGTAACAATAAACAGAGGTACAGTCGATAAAATGACAACTTCTATTGGTAACAACTGTTTATTAATGGCTTATGTTCATATTGCACATGATTGCCAAATTGGTAATAATGTAATTTTAGCAAACTCTGTAAATGTTGCCGGACATGTTACTATACAAGACTGGGCAATTTTAGAAGGAATGGCTGGTGTACAACAATTCATTACAATTGGTAAACACTCATTTATAGCTGCCACAACTGGTGTAAGAAAAAATGTACCTCCTTTTGTAAGAGCCGCAAGAGAGCCTATATCTTTTGTTGGAGTAAACACTGTTGGATTAAAGAGAAGAGGATATAGTGATGAACAAATAACAGCTATTGAAGATGTATACAGAACGATATATGTTCAAAACAAAAACATGACGCAAGCATTAAAAATTGTTGATCTTGAACTTCCTCCATCAAAAGAAAAAGATGAAATCGTAGATTTTATTAAAGCTTCTACCAAAGGAATCATGCGAGGGTTTAGTTAATTTATGTTCTTGTTAAAAACATATTCTCTATTAATTATCGTAAGTTTTTTTTGTTTAATTCAATATGCAGGAGCTTTTAACAGCACTCCTAAATGTATCGAATTAGATAGTACTTCAAATCAACACCTTACTGGTTACTTTGATGAAGACAATACATTAGATACAGTATACATTATAAAAGAAGATTCAGCTACTGGTTTAAATTTTGTCTTTGATTCAAAGAACATTACTATTGGCACCTCTAAAAGCATAGAAATATTTGAAGTGTTTGATGAAGAATTGCCAACAAAAAAACAATACATCTCTAGTTTACCGATAAACCATTGGGAAAAAGTAACGTCATCTCAAATAGATGATGAAAGGCTACAAGAAACTTCCTTTATTCCTTCAACAACAAAGATGATACAATTAAGTATAGATGACTTATCATTATATGTTAGTCATGATATTATTGTATTAGATTTTGGAGATATTTTTGGATTTCTAGCTTATATTAAAGGAGATATGTATCTCATATACTTAGGGGCTTAGATGGTAATACTTGATAACATAGGTAAAAAATTTAAAAGAGAATGGATTCTAAAAGACTTTTCATCAACTTTTAACACGAATCAATCAGTAGCTGTTACTGGACCAAATGGATCAGGTAAATCTACATTTCTAAAGCTTATATCTGGGTTTTTAACGCCCACTAAAGGCTCTATTTCATACTCATTAAATAATGTACCTATAAATAACCAAAACATCTATAAGCATGTCGCTTATGCTGCTCCATATATAGATGTATTTGAAGAATACACCTTAAAAGAACTCTTTGAGTTTTACACTAAGTTTAAGTCTTTAAACAACCTATCCTTTAAGGAATTTATCGCTATTATTGAGCTAACAAACACAAAAGACAAAGCATTAAAAAATTTTTCTTCTGGTATGAGACAGAGGGTCAAACTTGGGCTCTCCATTCTCTCTAAAACTGATATTCTGCTACTTGATGAACCAACATCTAACTTAGATAAACATGCGATTAAATGGTATCAAGAATTAATTACGAATCATTTAAAAGATAGAATTGTTTTTGTAGCTTCAAATGCTGTTGATGAGGAATCTTTTTTCTGTAAAGAATCTATTAATATTTTAAACTATAAATAATGAAAACCATATACTTATTATCCCTACTATTATTCATTTTTTCTTGTACCAACAAACAAACAAAAGAAAACTATTCTATTGAAGAATTATTAACCAACAACATAAATGATTTTAATTTGCCTATTGATAAAGCGATTGATTTTAAAAAACTTCATGATAACCTTAAAAGTCTTGAAACAAGCGAAATTATCACAAAATTAGAAGGCAAAAACATAGAATGGAATACTGTTTCACAGGGATTATATATTATTGCCGACAAATATTTAAAAGCTGGAGATTTTGACAATGCTTATATTTACTATAAAGCATCTGCCTTGCAATACTATAATCCAATGGCAATGGCAAAATTAGCTCGTCTTTTAAGAACAACTGAAGATAAAGTCCCTCCATTTATTACAAAAAAATCAACTTTTAAAACAGATAAAGAAGAAGCTTACATATTAGTTAATTCAGGTTTAAATATTTTAAATGTGTACAAAAAACATCAAACACGTTTTAAATATTTGCTTGATAAATTTGTATCTAATAACCTTGGAATGATTGATAGCTATAATATGCCATCTGTTCAAAAAGAATTTGATTTTAACAAAGCAAAGGCTGAACTAGATACTAGATATAAAAAAATGGAACAAGAACTAGAGAAAATTTATGCTAATTCTTAATTAAGGATTTTTATCTCTATTCTTCTGTTTTTATCTCTTCCCCATCTAAAACGATTATCAGCTATGGGTTTTAAAGGACCATACCCCTTATAGGTTAATCTTGTTGGGTTTATTCCTTTTTTTACTAAATAATGGTATACAGCTTTAGCTCTTTCTTCTGATAAAGAATCATTCTTTTCTTTTATCCCAGATATATCGGTATATCCTCCAATCTCAATTTTAACTTTAGCATTATTGTTAAGTAAACCTAAAACCTTTTTTAGGTCTTTATTATTTTCATTTGTAATGGTTGTTATATTAGGAGGGAATGTTAAATTTTCTAATATATATCGTTCATCCTTTTTTACACTATTATATTTAATGATTGATATTTTTTTAAACCCTTTTTCATTAAATGCACTTTCATCAACTAACTTACCTTTACCGTAATCCTTTTTTGCTACTATTTTAATCTCTATTCTTCTGTTGGCATTTCGTCCAGATTTAGTACTGTTAGAATAAGCTGGTATACTACTTCCATACCCTTTATAAGAAATTCTATTAGAAGCAATATCATTATTAATCATAAGATCATAAATATATTTTGCTCTATTTTTTGACAACACTTTATTATCTGCTTCACTGCCCGATCGATCTGTATGCCCTCCTACTTCAACCTTTAAATCAGGATATTTGTTCATGGCTGCCATCAAATTCTTAATTTCTCTTAAGCTATCAACATTAGCTATTGTGGTTTGATTTGGTTGAAAAATAACATCATATAAAATAATTCTATAATTTACCGGTATTGCCTCAGGTACAATGACCAATTGCTCAATATCTATATGAGATTTAGTTTTATCAACCATTTTTGGCATAGGCGGACAAATACTATTTCCCATTTCATCTTCCAACATAAACTCTGGAAACGCCTCAAAATCTCTAATTCTTTTTCTAACCGTTCTATAGTGAGGACTTCTATTTGCTCCATCTGTTCCTAAGTCCCAATAAGCCACAGCATCAATATCATTATAGCCACAAAATTGCTTTAATATTACAGCTGCCAAAAACCCTGATGCATGCCAACCATTCCAACAGTGTAAATAAACAGGTCCTTTACTCGAATCAGTTGCACTTTCGTACACCATTTTAATCATCTCATATACATGCTTATCATCAAAATAATCATATTGAAAATAATCCATTTTATTTTTATCTCCATCAATACAATTACACTTAACCTCTGTAAAAGAAGAATCTGAATTAGTACGATATAGATAAACCGAACTTCCAAAACCTTCTTGACAAAGGTTTACCAAACCATCATTAGGTAATGGATTTTGATTTTTACGCTTAGCCGTTTTATGAAAATAATTATTTGCTCCTCCCCTATAAGCAATACCATGAAGAACAGGTCTCATATTACGAGCACCATATAATTTATCAAATTTATTACCGTAATTATCTACGATTTTAAACATTAAATCCTCTTCCTTATATCTGGCCTTATACATTGATGGAGTAAGGGATTCCACTTCTTTCTTTACAGCCTCACTCGATAAAAAAATATTAGCAGATACAGTATCTTGAGCAAACGTAAAATTCGATAGTATCGAAATTATAATAGATATATATACAATGTACTTCATTCTTTCTAATACTTATCAAACATTTATGTAATGTATATTATTGTCAATAATACGTTATATTATGTTTAATTTAAATGAGATTATCAGTCTTATATAAAGAAATACCTTTAGCTATCATCTGTGACAACTCGGCTTCTAGATCAGCATCTAGTTTCTTAAAATAAAAGCAACTTTTACCTTTCAATGCTTTTTTCATTTGGTCGCTCAAATTAAACTGGTCAACATGCGTATATATTGGAAAAAAATAAAACCTAACATCTTTAGGTTTTACAATAACACTCGCAAAATAATGACCATCTACTTTCTTTTTTCCTTGTAAAGCAGGAATAGTTCCATTATATTCAAACCATTCACCTTTTTCTGTACATTTTAAAACATTGGATTTATCGTTTAACAAGGACAAAATGGTACTCTTTATCTCTTCTAACATATCTTATACTAGCTTTTTTTGATACTTAGCAGAGAATGCTAACAACTTACTTTCTTCGAAATCATTTGCCATCAACTGCATTCCAAACGGCAAACCATTACTATGCTTACCTACTGGAATTGAAATAGCTGGACTACCAACAAGGTTTGCATAAACCGTGAAAATATCCTGTAAATACATGGTAATTGGGTCGTCAATGTTTTCTCCTATCCCAAAAGCTGTGGTTGGTGTAGTTGGTGTTAATATTAAATCAGCTTTAGCAAAAACTTCCTCAGTTCTGGTTTTAAGAATGCGTCTTACCTTTTGAGCTTTAGCATAATAGGCATCCATGTATCCAGCACTAAGCACAAACGTCCCTAGCATTATTCTTCTTTTAACTTCCATACCAAAACCCTCACTTCGAGAAAGTTCATAAGTACTATCTATATCAGTAGCTTGTTCACTTCTATAACCAAAATGTGCTCCATCATAACGCGCTAAATTAGCAGATGCTTCTGCAGTAGTTAACACATAATAAGTTGGCACCATATAATCGAAAAAAGGAAAATCAAACTCAACAACCTTGTGTCCGTCCTCTTTAATCGTATTAATAAAACCTTTATAAGTTGCTAACACCTCATCATCCATTCCTTCACCAGTAAGTAAATCTTTAGGAACACCTATAGTTAAAGTTTCATTAGAATCTTCTAATAATTTACTGTAATGATCTACAAGCACATTAGATGCAGTATTATCTTTACCATCTGAACCAGCCATTACTTCTAATAACAATGCTGCATCTTCTACAGTATGAGTAAAAGGACCAATTTGATCGAAAGAAGAAGCATAAGCTAATAAACCCCATCTAGAGATTCTTGCATAGGTAGGTTTTAACCCTACATTTCCACAAAAAGATGCAGGTTGTCTTATAGAACCACCAGTATCAGAACCCAAAGAAGCTAAACACATACCTGCTGTTACAGCAGCAGCTGAACCGCCTGATGACCCACCAGGCACTTTATCTTCTTGAATAGGGTTTAATACTTTACCATATGCTGAATTCTCATTAGAACTACCCATTGCAAATTCATCACAATTGGTTCTACCAATTATGATCGCATCTTCGGCTAATAATCTTTCTACAGCAGTTGAAGAAAAAAGTGATTCAAATCCTCCTAAAATCTTTGAAGAACCAGAAACTTTATGATCTTTATAACAAATATTGTCTTTGATAGCAATGACCATACCTGCTAACTTACCAGCTGTACCACTTGCAATTTTAGCATCAACCTCTTTAGCTTTTGCCACAGCAGAATCATCAAATACTTCTAAAAAAATATTTAAATGTTCTCTGTCCTTAATTTTTTGGATGTAATGATCTACTAAACTAACACATGTAACCGATTGCTCGACAAGTGCTGCTTTCACTTGATTAAATGATGTATACAAGGTACTCTTTATTTGTCTATAAGATTACTATCGCTCTTATCATTAGCGCTTTCTCCCTTAGATGCATCTTTAAATTCTTTAATGCCACTACCTAAACCTTTCATTAATTCTGGAATTTTTTTCCCTCCAAAAAGTAATAAAACTACTACAACAATAAGTATTATTTGCCATGGGCCCATAATACCAAGTAATACAACTGTATTCATAATAACTAGTTATTTAACTATAAAAGTAGTAATAAAAAAAAAGCTGAGCGTAAAACTCAGCTTTTTTGTCATTTTTTATTTAAAATAATTTAGTTTACTTAAGTAATTCTTTCACTTTCTCATATAATTCTTCTTCATCTCCAGGTGAATATCCATTATGTTCATAAACAATTTTCCCTTTACCATCTACCAAAACAGTATGAGGTGGATTATTAACACTCATAGCTCTAGCAAAATCTCTATTCTCATCAATGTAGCATTCATATTCCCATCCTTTAGAGTCAACATAAGGTTTTACTTTATGTGCATTACGAGAATCATCAATAGACACTGCTATTATTTTCACCCCAGTTTCCTCTACCCAATCCTCATATTCATCATGTATTGTGTTAAGCTCTCTTTTGCATGGACTGCACCAAGTTGCCCAAAAATTAATAATGTAAGGTTTACCATCATTACTAAATGTAGTTGTACTTATTGTTTTACCTTTTAAATTCTTAAGATCAACCTTAGGAACTGTTTTACCTCCATCTCCTCTAAAAGACAAAGCAAACACACCTAACATAACAAAAGTTAAAAGTCTCACGTTTTTTTTCATAGCATTAGTTTTTTGCTTATATTCAATATAAATCTATACAACCAATATACGAGATTTTTAAATACAATTTTTACTTTAACAGTTAAATAACGAAATATGAAAAAAACATTACTCTCAATAGCATTAAGTTCTATATTAGCCTCTGGCTTCTCTCAAATTGAATTAAGAGATGTTCATGGAGGTGGAACAGGACTTATAAATGGAACAGAAATAACCGTTAATGGATTATCTAGCGATTTTGAAGTAGTTGCAGATATTGAAGCTAAAAACATCAGTGGAAGCACCAAAACATATAAAGTAAAGAAACGAGAAATCTTTTATGGGGTTAGCGGAATGGATAACGCAATATGCTGGAGTACATGCTCTCCTCCTGTTGCATATGGAAGTCAACCAGTTTTAGACTCTGATCCTCTTGCACTAGATAATGATTCATCAGCAATTTTTAATGGACACGTTTACATTAAAAATTTACACGGACCTACTAAGATCAGATTTGTTTGGTTTGATGTAAATGACTTAAACGACACAGCATATGTAGATGTTGTTTTTGATGTTGCTAATGCTGCTTCAATAGAAGAATTATCTAGTAAAATCGAATTAAATGTATTTCCTAATCCAGCTAATTCTGGTGTTTTAAATGTAAATTTAGATGAACAAACCATTAATAGTAATGCTGTCATTACTGTTACAGATTTATTAGGTAAAGTAATTACTACTATACCAGCTAATAACACAAATACAATTGTCAATACTGAAAATTTTAAATCTGGAGTATATTTTGTTTCTGTTCAAACAAACACAAATGCTATTAAAACAAAAAAGGTTATTATAACAAATTAATGTGTTAAACAATTTATAATTTTTAAAGGAGAGCTGAGCGGCTCTCCTTTTTTTATATCTTTACGAAAATTCTAAAATTATTCGATCCTATCTTTACCCAAACACATTTTGAATTTGAATCATTGATATAAAGCAGTTAGTTTTTATATCTTAGCGGATTCTTATTGTTAAGATATTAGGATATGATCACATACATAAGCGGTAAATTAGTAGAAAAAAATCCATCTTACGCCATTATTGAAACCAATGGTGTTGGTTACTTCTTGCACATTTCATTGCAAACCTTTTCGGCAATGAAAGATCAAGAAGCTTGCAAACTACACACCTATCTTTCTGTAAAGGAAGATTCTCATACACTATATGGCTTTGCTGATATTGAAGAACGAGAGTTGTTTAAACAACTTATTTCAGTTTCTGGGGTTGGGACAAATACAGCAAGGATGATGTTGTCATCATTAAATAGTCAAGAAATTATTGGTGCTATTGCTTCGGGTAATGTAGACGCTTTAAAAGCTATTAAAGGAATTGGAGCTAAAACCGCACAAAGAGTGATCTTAGACCTAAAAGATAAGATTGGTAAGGTAGGTGTTTCTGATAATATTTTTGTATCTCCAAACAATACCTTAAAAACTGAAGCGTTATCTGCTATGTTGGTCTTAGGGTTTGATAAAAAAGCTACAGAAAAAACCATTGACACGGTCTTAGCTAAAAACCCACAAATAAAGGATGTTGAAGAATTAATTAAGTACTCACTTAAAAAACTTTAATTACGCTTTTGAAAAAAATAGATCACAAAATATTCATCCGGTTTTTCTTCCTAGTTAGTTTCATAGGAGCATTTTTTGTTAGTCAAGCTAAAAAATCAAGAGATAAAATAGTGTCATCTTTAACATGGGAAACTCCCAAGGAAATTATACCTGCAGTAGATTCTCCTGATGTAGATTTAATTTATCCTATTGGTGATGGTTCAAATGACCCTTATGGCAATGGAGGTTCTAATATTGATTTTAAAGACCCTTTAAACGTAAACAGAAAAGTTGTTTATGATCCAAAATCTGGTAAATACGTATTTCAAAGTTCATTAGGAGAAGACGGGACTTATAGAGATCCTTATTACATGGATTTTGATGAATATCGTGAATACGAATTTCAGCAAGCCATGAAAGATTATTGGCAATCTCAAATCGAAGAAGATAATGCTGCTAATAGCTCTGGATTTGCTCCAAAATTAAATGTCGACAACAAATCTTTAGAAGATATTTTCGGGAGTAACCTTATTCAAATAACTCCACAAGGATCTGCTGAATTAAGTTTTGGACTTAATACCTCTAAAACAGATAATCCTGCAATACCAGTAAGACAAAGAAGCATTACCACCTTTGATTTTGATCAGCAAATACAATTGAATGTTACGGGTAGTATTGGTGATAAACTTAAAATAAACACAAGCTACAATACAGAAGCTACTTTTGATTTTGAAAACCAAATGAAACTTGGTTTTGAAGGAAATGAAGATGACATCATCCAAAAAATTGAAGCTGGACATATTACATATCCCGTATCCAACTCTTTAATTCAAGGTAGTCAAAGTTTATTTGGACTTAGAACCGATTTGAAATTTGGTAAATTAAACATCTCAACTGTACTTTCTCAGCAGAAAGGTGAACGAAAAGAAATCAATATTAAAGGTGGTGCTCAAATACAAGAGTATGATTTAAATATTGATAATTACGAAGCTAACAAACACTACTTTTTAAATCATTACCATAGAGATAATTTCGACCAAGCCATGAGCTCATTACCCAATGTAGCTTCACAAGTTAGAATTACGCGAATGGAAGTATGGGTAACTAACAGAGTAAATGATTTTGAAGACACTCGAAACATTATTGCTTTTGCGGATTTAGGAGAGCAAAATGTGCAAGAAGGTAATCCAGGACCTGGTGGATCTACTCCAAACATTCCATACAATACAGCTAATGGATTGTATTCGTACATTACCGGAAATCCTGCAATAAGAGATCTTTCTACCGCTAGCGCTATTTTAGATGGGACTACAGGATCACCTGGACCATTTAATCAAGGTAGACATTATGAAAAGTTAGAAAATGCAAGACTACTTAATTCTTCTGAATATAATTACAACTCTGTTCTTGGATACATCTCTTTAAACCAGTCATTAAATAATGATGAAATACTTGGTGTAGCATACCAATATACATTTGGAGGAAAAACGTATCAAGTAGGTGAGTTTTCTACTGATGGGGTTGAAGGAAAAGACGCTTTATTCTTAAAACTATTAAGAGGTACAAATAATACGCCTGCATATAAAGCATGGGACTTGATGATGAAAAATATCTATTCTATAGGTGCTTATCAAGTTAGTCCAACAAATTTTAAACTAGATGTTTGGTATAATAATCCAAAAACGGGAGTAGATATTAATTATATTCCTCAATCGGGTGTAGATGATAAACTCGTTATTCAATTAATTGGATCTGATATATTAAATGTACAAAGTGCCTCTGTTCCAGATGGAGTTTTTGATTTTGTGCCGTTAACTTTTGATGGCCCAAGAGTGACCAATGGAGGAACCATAAATCCTCAAAACGGTAGGGTTATTTTTAGTAAAGTGGAACCCTTTGGAGCTTATTTAGAAACACAGCTATTAAACGCAGGATTAAATCCTTCTGTAGTTCAAACAATTGCATTCCCTCAATTATATGATAGCACAAAAATTAAAGCTTTACAATTTCCAGAATTAAATCGTTTTAAGATTAAAGGGACGTATGAATCATCTAGTAGTTCTGAAATTTCATTAAATGCGTTTAATATTCCACAAGGGGCAGTACAAGTATCTGCTGGAGGAGTTCAATTAATAGAAAATCAAGACTTTACTGTAGATTACAACTTGGGTAGAGTAAAAATTATTAATGATGGTGTATTAAACTCTGGTACGCCAATTAAAATATCTGTTGAGAGTAACTCATTATTTAGTACGATCCAAAAAAACCTAATCGGAACACATTTTGATTATAAATTCAATAAGAATTTTAACCTTGGTGCCACCATGTTACGTCTTTCTGAAAGACCACTAACTCAAAAAGTAAACATTGGTGATGAGCCTATTAAAAATACCATGATTGGTCTTAATGGAAACTTTCAAAGTGATGCTCCTTTTTTAACAAAAATTGCTGATGCAATACCATTTATAAATACTAAAGAAAAATCTTCTATTACAGCAAATTTAGAGGCTGCATATTTAATCCCTGGACATAGTAAAGCTATTGGTAAAGAAGGAAATTCATATATAGATGATTTTGAAGGAAGTCAATCTACTATCGATATACGTTCATTTAACACATGGGTACTTGCCAGTATTCCACAAGGACAACCTGATTTATTTCCAGAAGCAGCATTAAATAACGATCCTCAATCTGGAATGAACCGTGCTTTGATGAACTGGTATGTAATTGATCCAACAGTGTTTCATGAAGATAGAGGATTAGTACCGGGTTATATTAATGCAGATGCAATTCAGTATAACCACCAAATGCGACAAGTTAGAGAAAGTGAGGTGTTTCCTAACAGAAGTATAGATCCTACTGCTGGTGATATTGATCGTATTGCAATGTTTAATTTAGCTTATTTTCCTGAAGAAAGAGGACCTTATAACTATGATACAGATCCTAATTCATTATCGGCTGGATTAACGAATAATGGTACGTTAAATAACCCAGGCTCTAGATGGGGTGGAATTATGCGTCAGTTGCAAACTAATGATTTTGAAAATGCAAATGTTGAGTATATTCAATTTTGGGTAATGGACCCTTTTAATGCAGCAGGAAATGGATCTAATGTCGATTCAGACAATTCAACAGGAGGTGATTTATATTTTAATCTAGGTAATGTATCAGAAGATATTTTAAGGGATGGTTCTAAATCATTTGAAAATGGATTATCTACTGATGGTAGTTTCGATTCAGATATCATGAAAACAACTAACCTTGGTAGAGTTCCTACTACACAGGTAATTGTTAATGCATTTGATAATGATGTTAACACAAGAGAGTTTCAAGATGTAGGATTAGATGGTTTGTCTAATGCTAATGAATCTAATTTCTTTTCGAGTTATATTACTTGGGTAAACAGTTCTTCATTAACTCCAGCTGCTAAAAATCAAATTCTAGCCGATCCTTCTGCTGATGACTACAACTTCTTTAGAGATGATGATTATGATGCTGCCAACCTTGATATTATTGAGCGATACAAGAAATTTAATGGTTTGGAAGGGAATTCACCAACAAACGAACAATCTCAGCTAGAAAACGGAGATGGATACCCTACTTCTAAAACTACTCTACCAGACATTGAAGATATTAATCGAGATAATAACTTAAACGAAACCGAAAGTTATTATCAATACAAGGTAAGTTTAAGACCTGCTGATATGGTAGTAGGTACTAATTATATTGTTGATAAAGTATCTCGTACTCATGCTGAATCTGGTAAGGCTGTAGATTGGTACCAATTTAGAATTCCTATTCGAGAACCGAATAAAGTGATTAATGGTATACAAGATTTTAGATCTATTCGTTTTATACGAATTTTCATGAAACAGTTTAGTCAAGAAGCTGTTCTGCGTTTTGCTAGATTAGAATTAATAAGAGGTACATGGAGAAGATTTGAAAAACCTATGGTAGAAGCTGGAGAATATCTTCAAAGTGACCCTTCTGGATCTATCTTTAATATTGGAGCTGTAAATATTGAAGAGAATAGCAATAGACAACCTATTAAATATGAAACTCCTCCAAATATTATTCGTGAAATCAATCCAAACTCAGCTGTACAAGCATTTTTAAATGAGCAATCATTAGAGCTAGAGGTTTGTGGATTAAAAGATGGTGTTGGTCGTTCAGCTTTTAGAAATGTAGAGTTTGATGTTCTTTCTTACAAAAAAATTAAAATGTTTGTTCACGCAGAAGAGCATGTGCAAGCTTTAAACCCAGTTTCGGATGATGACTTAACAGTATTTGTAAGACTTGGTAGTGATTTTGAATATAATTACTATGAATATGAAATGCCTCTTAAAATGACTCCATGGGGATCAGCTAGTGTGGATGATATATGGCCTGAGGAAAATAATCTAGAAATTATATTACAAGATTTAAAAAACCTAAAAGTAGCTCGTAATAATGCATTATCTGTTGGCGCAGCATCTCTACTAGCATTATTTAAGCAAGCAGTACCTGGCAAATCAGATCATATTATTAAAGTAATTGGTAATCCTAATTTACAAGGATTAAGAACCATTATGGTTGGAGTTAGAAACCCTCATAAAGATCAAAACCATCCTTGGATGCCAGATGATGGATTAGATAAATGTGCTAAAATATGGATTAATGAGCTTCGTATGACTGATTTTGACGACCAAGGAGGTTATGCAGCACAATCTAGAGTTCAGGCAAATTTAGCTGATTTTGCAAATATTGCATTAGCTGGTCATATTAGTACTCCTGGGTTTGGTAGTATCGATCAAAAAGTAAGTGATCGACAAAGGGAAACCATTAAGCAAGTTGATGCCACAACTAACATTCAACTTGGTAAATTCTTTGGAAAAGATGCTGGTGTGCAAATACCACTATTCTTAGGTTTTTCTGAAGGTATTATCGATCCACAATTTGACCCACTTAACCCAGATATTGAGTTTAAAGAATCTGTTGCCGATTTAACTGCAGAAGAACAACAAAAAAGAAGAAAAGCTTCACGAGACTTAACCGTTAGAAGGAGTATGAACCTTACCAATGTGAGGATTGCTCCCAAAAAGAAAAGCAAAAAAAGTTATCCTTGGGATATAAAAAACTTTGCCGCTTCCTATGCTTACAATGAGCTATATAGACGTGACATACAAACTGATTACAACACTAACAGAACCTATAATGGTCAGTTAAATTATACCTATCAAACTAAAATGAAGCCTTGGACTCCTTTTAGGAATAATAAGGCATTAAGAAAATCTAAATGGTTTCAATTGGTTAGAGATTTTAACCTCTCTCCTATTCCAAAACAATTTGCTTTTAGAACCAATATGGATCGTACGTATAACGAATCTAAAGCAAGAGATATAACAGGTAACGCTTTAATTATACCTCAGTTCTCTAAGACATTTACTTGGGATAGAAATTATGATTTAAAATGGGATTTAACTAAATCATTAAAAATTGATTACAATGCTAACAATAATGGTTTTATTGGTGAACCACAAGATTTAAGAGTTAACAAAACACTTTATGCTGATGAATTTGAGCAAGTAAAAGATAGTGTTTGGAAAAGTATTCGAAATTTTGGGGAAAACAACCATTATGCACAAACTACCAATGTTACTTATCAATGGCCATTTAGAAAAATACCTTTACTAGACTTTGTTAACCTTACTACTAAATATTCTGTTGCCTACGATTGGCAAAGAGCTCCATTAAGCCAAGATAGCTTAGGAAACACCATCCAAAACTCAAGAAATGTAGCATGGAATGGTAATTTTAATATGATAAACCTTTACAATAAGGTTCCATACTTAAGAAAAGTTAACCAAAAAGGTAACCGAAGAAGAAGACCATCTAGAAGAAAGCCTGAAACAAAGAAAGATCCAAAAGGTAAAGACGCTAAAAAAGATGGAGACAAAAAAGATGGAGAGGACAAGAAGAAAAAGAAAAAAGACCCTAATAAACTTACCTTCACTGATGCTTTTGCTAAAGTATTAATGTCGCTTAAAACTGTTACGTTTAATTATAGTGTAATTGACGGTACATTACTTCCGGGTTATAAAGAAAGGACAGAGTTCTTTGGTATGTCGAATGGTTTTACAGCTCCTGGTGTTCCTTTTGTTTTTGGTGGAGAACAAGAACGTGATATATTTGGAAGACAAACTGATAACGATTTTGCCATAAGAGCAGCTGCTAATAATTGGCTAGTTGGAAGTACCAGTAGGTTTATTACCCAACAACACACGATTAATCACTCTAAAAAATTTAATGGAAGGGCTTCTTTTGAACCGTTTAGAGGAATGCGTTTAGAACTTACTTCTAACCTAACCTTCTCTGAGAATTTAACTGAAAACTTTATGTGGGATAGTACCAATACATATAACCACTTAAACAGCATGAGAACGGGTAATTACAGTATCTCGTTTAACTCTCTTAAAACAGCTTTTAGTAAAGATGGTGAAGATGGTGAATCAGCTTTATTTAATAAGTTATTAGAAACACGAAGAGATGCTTCTAGAATGTTAAGTGAGAAAAACGCAAACTCTAGTACACAAGAAGCTACTGGATTTTATGATGGTTATGATGGCACGCAACAAGATGTATTAATAAATTCATTCTTGAGTTCTTATGCTGGAAAATCATTAAACCCAAATAAACTTAATCCTTTTAAGAACTTACCTGCATTAAACTGGAGGTTAACCATTGATGGATTAAATAGAATTGAAGCAATGAAGAAAATCTTTAAGAGTATTACGTTCTCTCATGCTTACAACTCTACTATGAATATTGCTACGTTTACAACTAACCTAGAATCTAGTGAGGATGCTCTTGGTAATTTAACCGCTAGAGATCAAGCAAATAATTTTATCCCTGGACAACAAATTTTAGCCGTATCTATTACTGAGCAATTTAGTCCACTATTTAAAGTAGATGCGACCTGGAAAAACAGTTTAATCACAAAGTTTGAATACAAGAGTAACCGAAACATCTCGTTAAGTTTAACGAATAACCAAATTACTGAACTTAAAGGAAATGAAATTACAATTGGTACGGGTTACCGTTTCGAAAAAGTAGAGCTTCCATTTAAAATTGGTAAGAAAAAACCTGTTAGTGATATTAATGCTCGTTTAGATATGTCTATACGTAGTAATAAAACGATTATTAGAAAAATTGTAGAAGAACAAAATCAACTTACTGCTGGACAAAGATACATCTCTATAAAAGCATCTGCTGATTATGTAATAAACAAACAGTTTACGTTACGTTTTTACTACGACAGAGTCATGACTAATCCATTTATCTCTACTTCTTTCCCAACCATGAACCAAAATGTTGGGTTTGCCTTGAGGATTAACTTATTTCAGTAAAAAAAGAAGCTAAAAGCCTCTTTTTATACAATCTTTAAATCCCTATATTTGCCACATGGAAGGTTTACATGATTTTTTAAAAGAGCAAATTAACGAACTAGCGTTTACTGAAGTTTCCAATGAAGAATCTTTAATAGAGTCTGGTTTATTAGATTCAATTGTGGTAGTGGATCTTGTTGTTGCTATTGAAGAGGAGTATGATGTTCACATTCCTAATAGTGATGTCATTCCAGAACACTTTGAATCCATAAATCATATTGTAGCCTACTTAGAGAAACAATGAAACAAGTTGTTCTTCATTTAATCACATTAATTGTTGCTGGGGGCATCTCCTATTTTTGCATTACTACATTTCCGGAGAACGAAATAACACCTGATAGTCTATGTCTTTCCAAAACATCTGGCCTTTACTTAAATTATGATAAAGGCGATCAAGCTGAAGCTGATATAGCGCTTAACTTATCAATAAAAAATAACATTCTTATTTTAGGTTCTTCCGAATTAACTGGAAAAGACACTTCAAAACTTAAACCGTTTCATTTTATTCCTAAACATACCTATTCGAATGTGCTTGGAATGGGACATGCAGGAAATCAAAATTTTGCAATTTTCACTCAGCTATTACATTATAGTCAATACCTAAAGGATAGTAAAATTATTGTGGTTGTTTCGCCTGGATGGTTTACGAATGGTTATGAAAAAGGAACTTCTATTCCATCTTTCTTAGAATATGCTAACGAGCGTTTTCTGTTAAATATATACCGAAATGATTCTTTAAATTACACCTATAAGCAAGCTCTAAGTGATTATATCTCCCGAAATTATAATGACATCAGTAGTCCTTCATGGGTAATGAAGGCTTTTTATTATGATCGTAACGAATGGAGTAAAATAAAAAATGCTCCTCTAAGCTTTATAAATAATCTATTGCTAAACTCTAGAAAAGAAATTACTCCCGTTCTTCCAGACAACTGCAACCACACACCAAAAAAAGACAGTTTACCTAGCATAAAGTGGGATAAATTAACAGCCAAGTCAATAAACGACCACACTAATCAATCAACTAATAATAAATGGGGTATAAATAATGACTACTATACCAATTACACAAAAGGGAAAAAAGCTTTTCAAAAAATTCCAGAAATGAATAATAATCAGGAATTACAAGACTTTAGGTTATTATGTCAATTATTACACGAATATAAAGCCGATCCCTTATTCATTATACAGCCATTAAATCCTTATGCATACGAAAACCTAACCGATTTAACCCCCATTATAGATTCTATAGAATCTATAAGTAATCGATTTAACATCCCTACTTTTAATATGTTTATTAGCGATACTGCTCATTATGAAAAAGGAATGTTAACTGATGTTATGCACCTAGGAGATTATGGTTGGCTAAGAATAAACCAAAAAATTATTAATCATTATAACATTCCATACAATGAAAGCCCATAATGGGCTAATTTGTTATTGAATGAGTAAACAACCAACTATAATTAACATAATATTGATGAAAGATAAACTTATTTCAAATACTACTTGGAAAGTGATTTTATATACAGCTATTATATTAGGAATATGGTTTATCTACAAGCCATATAGTAATGATTTGCAACAACCTACTTCTAACTCAACTTTTGTTTATCAAAACTTTTAATGGCTCCATTTAGTTCCATAGATTATTTTATTATTGCTGGAATTTTTATTCTGGTGCTTTACTTTATAAAAGCCTTTTTAAGCAAGGTTATTCCTTATGGTTCGGCAATTTTATTATTAAGTGTTGCTTATATTTTATTGTATTATCCTAAACCGCTACACTTAGTATTGTTTTTAGGCTATACCTATGGAATATACTTTTTATTCCAGGAGATTATTAAACCAAAAAAGAAATTATTAGGAGTTCTGCTTATGTTACTCCCTATGATTGTATTTAAGGCTAATATTAAAGTTGATTTTTACCCTAATAACATCAGTGAATTTATATTCTTTGCTGGTCTATCATACATCAGTTTTCGATTAATTAGCATTTATTTAGATGCTAAACCTACCGATAAAGCGATAGATTTTAAATCGTATACCAACTACCTAATTTTTACACCAACAATCCTAATTGGTCCTATTGATCGATACCCAAGGTTTAAAAAAAACATAGCTACTGGGTACAGCAACTTAACCCTGCAAAACGTTATAAAGGGCTGGGAGCTTTTTTTACTAGGAGTATTATATAAATATGTAATTGCTGAAGCTATTAACCGCTATTGGTTACCATGGCAAGATGTACATGCAAAAGAAGTGTTACCCATGTTAAACACCATGTATTCCTATCACTTATACTTATTTTTCGATTTTGCAGGATACTCTTCTATGGCTATTGGCATAGCAAAGATGATGGGAATTCATGTACCTGAAAACTTTAACCTTCCTTTTTTAGCTAAAAATCCACAGGAATTTTGGAAACGGTTTCACATTACTCTTGGAGACTGGCTTAAAGATTATTTTTTCACTCCTTTCTATAAATTCTTTAGTAAGAAACCTAAGCTAAAAAAGAAACCACTTATAAGACAAAACTTAGCCTTATTTTCCACTTTTACGCTTATGGGATGCTGGAATGGGTTTCATAAAAATTTTATTCTTAGTGGTGCTTTGTTTGGTTTATACTCAGTAATACATAATACATACGTTTATAACTGTAGAAAACAGAAAAAAGATGTGTTCTTTGGTGGTTTATCCCCTAAAATAGTTACGGTTTTATCTATCATTATAACCTTTAACATAACAGCATTTGCCATTTATATTTTTAGTGGTTATTTTCCCTTTTTATAACAATTCATAGTGGAATAATAAAAATTAATACATGAAATTTAACTTCCATACCAATAGCTTTGAAGAGCTGGAAATTAATCAAGATAAGCCTTGTATTTATGGGAGTGATAAATCGCTAACCTGGCAAGAAACATATAATCATGTTATAAAACTTAAAGGAGCTATAGAAAGCTTATCTATTCCCAAGGGGCATCCGGTTATCATATACGGACATAAAGAAGCTCATTATGCTATTAGTATATTAGCCCTAATTCATTTAGATATTCCATATATCCCTATCGATACTATTTATCCAAATGAACGCTTAATTACTATACAACAATCATCTAATAGTCAAGTAGTGATTAACTGTACCAATAAAACGTTACCTCTTATTTTTGCTGCTGAGATTAATCTTGATTGTAGCGTCAACATCTCTTGTACACCAAATTATAATGAAGATAATATCTTTTGGAATGCAAATGATCCATTACGCTATATTATGTTCACTTCTGGCTCGACTGGAGAGCCAAAAGGGGTTCAAATTACCAATACTTGTTTACTAAGCTTTTTAGACTGGATACATCAAGATTATGGCTATTCCAAAGATGATGTTTTCTTAAATCAATCACCCTTTACATTTGATGTATCTCTTTATGATCTATTAAGTTCGTTCTCATTAGGGGCATCATTATTTTTAGTGAGTAGAGAACAAGCCAAACAAGATGATTTTATCGATAAGATAAAGCAATACGGCTGTACAGTTTGGACTTCTACTCCCTCTTTTGTTTATCTGTATTTAAGAGAATTAAATTTTAATAGTTCTGAACTTCCACAGTTAAAAACATTTGTATTTGCAGGAGAAGAACTACCCAAAAGAACAGTAAAAACGCTATTCAATAATTTTAATGCATGTAGAGTAATTAATGCTTATGGTCCCACTGAAGCAACTATAACAAGTACATGGATTACACTTACTGATGAAATTTTATCTACTTATGAAATACTTCCAATTGGTTTTCCTAAACGGGATAGTGATGTTATGATTGAGCCTATAGAAAATGATAACCCAATTGGTGAAATCATATTAATTGGCGATCATGTTTCTACCGGATATTTTAAAAATCTTGAGCAGACAAAAGAAAAGTTTTTTACGATTGAGGGTAAAAAGGCATATCGTACTGGAGATTTAGGCTATTACAAAGACGATATGGTGTTTTTTAATGGTAGGATTGATAATCAAATAAAATTTAACGGATACCGAATAGAGCTTGGAGAAATTACATCTGTTTTAAATGATTTAGAAATTGTAAAGCTCGCTTATACTGTTCCTTTAAAAAGAGGAAATGATGTTAAAGCCATTATTAGCTTTGTTCAATTAGTGAATACTAATGATGCAACCGCTAATAATGTAAAAGAGGCAATTAAACCCAAATTACCCGCTTATATGATTCCTAAAAACATTATTGCTATTCATGAATTTCCGGTTAATGCAAACCATAAAATTGATGGAAAACAATTAGTTGAAAATTTTAAAAAAGGACTATATAAATGAGCTTAAATAATCAATTAGATCCTGAAAAAATTATTCGTACAGTTAATAAACTGGAAATGCGTATTGCAGATCGATTTCCCGAATCTGGTTTACGTAAAGCTGTCGGAAATCTATTAACCTTAACTAAAAACAGTAAAGAGAATATTGAATGGGTATCAAAACCTAATATTCCATTGCGAATTTTTGCTTACGGTCTTATTATTACTGCATTAATTGGTTTAGTATTTAGTGTAACGTTTATTGAGCTTAAAATAGAAAATACAACACTAGGTAATGTTGTCGGAATAACAGAAGCTATTTTTAATGATATTG
Organism: Flavobacteriales bacterium; assembly: GCA_020630395.1. Lineage (GTDB taxonomy): Bacteria > Bacteroidota > Bacteroidia > Flavobacteriales_D > CAJJDF01 > CATLPG01. The sequence goes on along the minus strand of JAHDBM010000004.1, from coordinate 60,995 downwards.
TATTGCTTGGTGCAGCTGTTTTCTTTTTAGTAACAATTGAAACTCGTGTTAAACGAAAAAGAACAATTAAATCATTACATGAATTAAGAGTAATCGCTCATGTTATAGATATGCATCAACTCACAAAAGACCCTAACTTAATTCTTTCTAAAAACTTTAACACAGTCAATTCTCCAAAGCGAACTTTAACTCGATTTGAATTACAAAGATATTTAGATTACTGCTCAGAAGCACATGCATTAATTGCAAAGGTTGCAGCCTTATATTCTCAAAGTTTACCAGATGAAGTTATTGTACGATCGGTAAATGAAATTGAAGTACTCACTACTGGGTTAAGTAGAAAGATATATCAAAAGATTGTTATTTTGAATAACCTACCTATTGATAACGATCATGTTGATGTTACTCCTCCTCTAGCTTAACATGATACTTAATAATATCATAAAAGCCTTTTGCTGAAACAAAGCTTTTCATCTTCTTTACAGATGGATTACTGATGTAAGTATGTTCTTTATTGATTACTTTTTTAGTAAGTGGAGCTAAATATTTGTTTACTTTTTCTTCTTCTTCAATTAAATCAATTGTTCTTATATAGAGTGTTGTATCCTTTTTGTATAGAACTGTCACGTCCCAAGCATCTTCCTTTTTTTCATTTAACACATATTTATTGCCAATTTTTCGAATAAAAGATGAGTCAGTTTGTTCAAAAAAAGTTTCCGTTTGAAATACACCAAAATATACTGTATCGTTTTTTACAAAAAACTCCAATCCCTTTTTTTCGTTTACTCCATACAGCAAATTATTTTTGATGTAATATTTATCATTAGATTTTATTTCATCCATTCTAAGTAACATCTTAACTAGATACTTTACTTCTATTTTAGTTGAATCTATTACAAGGTCTATTATGTTATCAGTTGCTTTATAATACCTTCCTATAACATCAGCACTAAAAGAAGAAGTGTTTTTAGTATTTAATGGCTGAGGATTTTCAAAATAAACTGAGTTAATTGTTTGGCTTGATCCAAACAATCCAATCATACACAATATCAATATAAATCCAACTCTTATCATATTATAATTTTATAAAATCTGTTGATGGAATAAACTCTTTTTCTTCTTCTTTACGAAATTCAACATTAGTAAGTTCTGCTTCTCCTAATTGTTTAGTAAACCCTAAACCATCTCTCCAAGCCCAAAAAGTCCAACTGTGAGCAATTGGTATTCCATTTATTTCTTTATAATTAATGTATCGTATACCATGAGGGTCTACTTCAGCTTCTTCTTGAGATTTATTTGCAGTAACAATATAAGCCGCATAATCTACCCTATTATTTCCTTTGTTTGCATAGGTGATATACCAATCATCTGGAGCCTCACCTGTACCAGCTTCGAACAATAATTTTTTAGTATTATGAGATTTACTAAGTGAATCGGTAGCTGTGTAGTCTGCCCATTTAGTTCCTGGATCACTTAATTTGTAGGGAAACAAAAAGAAATATGACCAGGTATAAGCATCAAACCCTATTCCTTGAGTAGACTCAAAATTATTAGAATAATAAATCCCATCTTGATTATAGAGGATTGTTTTACCATTGGTATAATCTAACCTTCCTTTACTGGAGTTAGTTGCTAGGGTTAGTTTGCCATTAATTCGTTCTTTACCCCCAAAAGAAAGATTCAAGTTAAAGCTCACTACCTCTTCCTTTAAAAATTTATTTTTATTATGAGCTTCTTCAATAGAAGCAACATATGGATTTACTGCTCTTTTATCGGTAGTTTCTTCTACTGTAGCTTGTTCTTCTGTTTTAACGTTATCTCTTTTATTGTTGCATGCTATTAGAAACAATAAACCACTAAATCCTAATACTATTTTTTTCATTTACCGTTTTATTGGAGAATAATTTGTTCCTTTTTTTCCTTCTTTAAAACCAAACTTATATTTTTCTTCATATAATACCTCTCCTGACTTTGTATCGTACACAATCATTTTACCGTGTTTTACATTTTCTTTATAATTGACAATACTTGTAACTCTTCCTTGTCTATCAAAGCGCTTACTAACTCCATTTAGTTTTCCTTTTTTATAGTTAGTAACTGAATTTGTTATCACCCCTCCAGGATAGTAGTATTTCCACTCTCCAGACTTTTCTCCATTTTTATACTCTTCTTCACTTACCAAGCTCCCGTCCACTTCGCTATATTTTTTCCATTTACCATCATTAACACTTTTCGTTATAGTTGGTAAACTTGATTCAATTGATTGGTTTGCCTCTTTTTGATTATCTCCCCCTCCAACAAGTGAAAAATTATCTCTTTCAACCGTCATTATTTTATAACTTCCTTCTTCTTTTTTTATTCCATTGGAATGCCAATACACCCATTCACCTGTTTTCATATCATTCTTCCTAGTTCCTAAATAATTTTTATTCCCGTTAGGATACCAACCTTCCCAAGTGCCAGTCATTTTACCATTATTGTATTCACCTTTGTCTTTTTCTTGACCGTTTTCAAACCAAGATTCCCAAATACCATGTTCTACTCCTTTTTTATAACTCCCTTTGTGAGATAAATCACCAGTTTCAAACCAAACACTCCATTCTCCTTCTTTTAGTCCATTATCGAAGTTTCCTTCTTTCCATTTACTTCCGTCTTTATAAAAATACTTCCATAAACCTTTTTTCTTTCCTTCGAAAAACTTCCCTGTAGATTTTACTTTACCATTAGTATAATAGTAAGTCCATTTACCGTGTTGTTCATCATTTTTGAAGCCTCCTTTCATGTCTACTTGCTTATTACGCGTAAACCAAGTCCAGTATCCATTTTTTAACCCATTTTTATAATTTCCTTTTATGTTAAGATCTCCGCTTTGAAAATATTTCTCATAAGGCCCTGTTAAATTTCCTTTATTGTAGGTTTTAGATACTTTAAGCCTATCGGTAAACAAATACATTTCTTTCCATTCTCCATGAGGAATATCATTTACATAAGCGCCCTTTATTTTCAACTTACCATTTGCTTTATATTCAATAAAATCTCCATTTCTGAGGCTATCTTTATACGCATATTGTTGTTTAATATTTCCATTAGTAAAATAGGAAATCATTTTTCCATTACCACTTTTAATTTGATGGTCTCCTTTGGCATTATAATATTCAATTAATTTTTCGTTTTCTAGCGAATCATAAATTGATAATCTCATTAAACTAGAATCCCTATATCGAGCAACCCACTCTCCTATTCTTTTGTCATCTATAAAGCTCCCTGTTTCTGCAATAATTCCATTTCGGTAATATGCTGTCATTTTACCTTCTTGAATACCTTGTATAAATGTTCCTTGTGTTTTAATTTCTCCAGATGGATAATACTGTTTCACTAATCCGTCTAGTTTACCTAAGTAATAATTAGATTTTTCTTGAACATTTCCATTCTCGTGCCAAAAAGTCCAAGCTCCCATTTTTGCTCCATTAAAGGAAAATTTAGGATTATCAACTATTTGTCCGCTACTTTGACGTTTAGTTTTAGCAGCATCATAATAGTAAGTAACTCGTTTAATTCCTCTCTTATTAATTTTAGGCTTAGATTGCCCAAAACTAAACGAAGTAATTAGTATACATAATAATAACAGTCTCATCTTTCCTTTCTTTTGATAATGTCAATATATCATTATAATGTCATTCCTGACTTGATCAGGAATCTAATAACATCTTTTAGATCCCCAATCAAGTTGAGGATGACAGATTGTTATAATTTAATTTCACTTAGTTTCGATACTATTTTGGCTAAAATCAAAATCGCTCGAGCTGACAGTAAAACTATTTTAAATCAAAATATAAACACTATAATTTCTTTCTTTTCTATCTATAAAACAAAAACCTGTTTGATTTATTACTTAAAATCAAACAGGTTTTATTAATTAACTATAATTTAATTCTTGAAGGATTTCAATATTGTAATCCATAATTAGTTTTGCTAAACATTACTTTTTAGGAAAAAGCATTGGTAATTTATCCTGCATGAAAGAATAAGGTAATATCGATCTTGATTGACCTCTACTTTGCAAGAATTTTGCTAAATCTTGATAAAGTCTACCATAAAAATCATTGTTACTTGTTAATGTCTTATTGATTTTATCGGCAAGTTTATTATAACCTTCAGGATTAGATACTTTAAACGTCATGGTCGTATCTTTTGTTTGTTGTGCTATAAATTCAAAGTAATTCATGAATGATCCAATTTCTGTAATCATCTCTGAAATATATTCCTCATCTTGATCGGCAAAGAAGTTTAAATTTTCATTATACAAGTCCATTAATTGTCTTGTATATTTTTCTCCTTTAACTGTATCTCCTGCTCTATAATACATGGTAGATAAGTATCCTGTAAGTTCATCTATCTTAACTCTACCAATAGGCAATTCTTCAAAATGAGCATCTAGTACATCAATTGCTTTCTTCTTATACTCTTCAATTTTTGGATCTCTAACCGCAGTAGAATCTGTATTAAGCGCTTGCTTATACTTATTCTCTAAACTATTAGCTCCATTAATAAAGTTTTCAGATAATTGCATAAAATGTATTCTTGAAGAACGTACCATTCGCATAGTGTAATAATCACTAAATACACCTGGGTTTTTTAATCCTCCCCATTCAAATTTATCATTTTTTCCATCTCCATTAATATCCCTATCTCCAGTTACAAAAAGACTATACATTTTATCTTTGTTATGACCAGGATTTTTAATAGGTACAAGCTTAGATGCAATACCCTCATGTTGCAAGTAAGAACTTAATCCTTTATTTGCTCCTTGTATGTAAGTAGACGTAAAATAAATTGGGCGATCCCACTTATAATTTGCTAATAGATCAATAATAGCTAAATCGGCTTTAGATATTCCATTGCCAGATAACGTCCATTCCACACGATTAACTAATCTATTTTTTTGATCTTCTTTAACTAAACCATTCTTAACAGCAGCTTCTTTATCTACATCAATATAGATTGATCTAAAAGGGATATTTGCATAACCAAATTTAGCCGATCTAGGATCAATATCTTTTCCATTTTTCATATACTCAACAAATTGACGAGCAGAAACTGTTCTTTTATCTTTTCCTAAAAATATATAATCTCTCGTTCCAGCCCTGTAATCTGGCTCATCTAAAATTGTTTCTACGTGTGGAGCTTCGTAAGTAGCTTTTTTCATTTGGTTGTAATGCCAATCTGAACTTAATAAGCTATAGTTTATCACTTTCATATCGGTTCTTACCCCTTCTACTTCTTGTGCAAACCATAGTGGGAACGTATCATTATCTCCAAAGCAGAATAAAATAGCATTCTTTTCGCATGTATTTAGATAATTATGTGCTATATCCCTTGCAAAATATCTACCTGATCGATCATGGTCATCCCAGTTTTCTGACCCCAATAAAAATGGGGCTGATAGACCTACCACTGTGGCGACTATGGCCAGTGATTTATCATTACCTAAGAATTTATTAATTGCCATTCCTATCCCTACAAATGCAACTCCAATAATAGCAATATATGCAATAGAATATCCAAATGCCATTCCTCCTCCATTAACTGCATCAGCAACTAGGAATAAAACAGCTGCAGCACCAGCTCCAATTAATCCTTTTTGGAAATCTTTCATAGTAAGATGTTTTCCCCAGTGATAAATAGCCAATACTCCAAAACCTATCCAGACGGAAAATGCATAAAAAGATGCTGCATAAGCATAATCTCTTTCTCTTGGTTCTTCTGGTTTTTGATTAAGGTAAATTACAATAGCTAAACCAGTAAAAAAGAATAGTAGGAAAATGGTAAATGAATCTTTTGGTGCTTTGATAATTTGAAAAATTAATCCTAGCAAGCCTAATATTAACGGTATATAATAATACCTATTGTAGGATTCATCTTGTGATAAGGTAGAAGGTAAATTCTTTTGATCTCCTAATCGTTCTTTATCTATAAAACTAACACCACTTAACCAATTCCCTCTAGTTAATGCTCCATTATATAGCATTCCATCACCATTATAATCATAATTATGTCCTTGCAAATCATTTTGACGTCCTGCAAAATTCCATAAGAAATATCTCCAATACATCCAGCCCATTTGGTAGTTAAACATGTATGACATGTTTTCTCCAAAGGTAGGGATATACCTATCTGAACCATCTTGACGCTTAGGGTTTTTAGCTATAATACCACTTTCTCCTTGATAACCACTCCAAAACATATACCCTTTAACTTTTGCTGGTCTAGGATCCCACATACGAGGGAGTGTAGTATACTGATCATCCATCCCTGCTGGATAGTCTTGATTATATGATCTTCCTGTTACAATATATTTTTCATCTATAGGAAGTGCTCCTTTGTTATTATTTTTCAAATATTCTTTAGCAGCAAATTCTGTTTTAAACGATTTTTCTACACCTCTATCGTTAATTACAAAAGCTTTAAAATATTTTTTACTAGCTATATCATCATCAGATGTACCTGTAGTTTGTTTTTGTGGCGAATTCCAATAACCTCCCTTTACTAAAGGAGTATCTCCATATTGCTCACGTGCCAAATACGCTTTCAAAGCAGGCAATGTTTCAGGATCATTCTCATCTAATGGTGGGTTTGCATTAGATCGTACTACAATCATTGCAAATGCAGCATAACCAACAATTAAAACACCAACCGACATTGAAATTAAATGATAAACTCTTTTTCCATTTTTTCTAAAATATAATGTTCCTGCTACAATAGCGCCTAAAAACAAAGCAAAGAATAAAAATGTACCTACATTAAAGCCCATTCCGAATGAATTTGTACACATTCTTTCAAAGGCAGATGCTACTTGAATTGACTTATCGATAAAAATAAAAAATATGAAACCTAATATACCAATAGAAGCTGCTCCAGTAATAAAGAAGCCTTTCCAATTAAACTCATACTTTTTAAAGTAAATAACATAACCTACAGCCGGTATAACTAGTAAGTTAAGCATGTGAACTCCTATTGCTAATCCAATTAAAAAGATGATAAGTACAATCCATCTATCCGAACTAATATCATTAGCATTTTCTTCCCATTTAAGTATTGCCCAAAAGGTAATAGCTGTGAAGAAAGATGACATAGCATATACCTCTCCTTCCACTGCAGAGAACCAAAATGAATCAGTGAACGTGTATGCTAAAGCACCTACTGCTCCACTACCTAAAATAGCGATTAAACTTCCTTGTGTTAATTTTTCTCCGCCAGCAACAACAATTTTCTTTGCTAAATGAGTGATTGTCCAAAATAAAAATAAAATACAAAATGCACTACTTAATGCCGATACAATATTAATCATGTATGCTGCATTTTCGGGCGATACAAATGCAGAAAATATACGTCCAATCATCATGTAAACAGGTGCTCCTGGGGGGTGTCCCACTTCTAATTTATATGATGTTGTGATGTACTCACCACAATCCCAAAGACTTGTTGAAGGCTCAACTGTAGAGACATACGTAACAGCAGCTATTAAAAAAACTAGCCACCCTATAATATTATTAAACTTTTTATAATCCATATTTAAATACTATTTATCGGTCACGAATTTAACAAAATATACCTTCCTGCATATTCTTTATCGAAAATAATTACACATACTTATCAAACTTTAACATCCTTAAAAAATGTTGAATTAATTTAATCTCTATGTATTTAAAGCAAATAAAAAATTTGAGGATGATTTATTTTTAATAGTTTAGTAACCTCTATACAAACATTTTTAACGTATGATTGCCTATATAATAAAGAAAAACACTTTCTTATTAGCCCTCTTAACTTTTGTTTCAATTTCTGTAAATGGGCAGAATAACCTTGGAACCATTAAAGGAAATATCCAAACAGATGTACAATACTACAACCCTGACTCTCTAATCGGAGCTCCTGTTGTACCAGAAAAAATGTTAATGAATGGCTTTGCCAATATCATATATAACAACAAGGATTTTGAAGCTGGTATTCGATACGAATCCTATTTAAATGCACTTCAAGGATTTCCTGTTGGATTTCAAGGAACTGGCTTACCTTATCGATATGCTCGATACAAAACAGGAACACTAGACGTAACTGCTGGTAATTATTACGAACAATTTGGTAGCGGTATGATTTTTAGATCTTATGAAGAAAGAGGGCTAGGTTATGATAATGCAATGGATGGATTTAGATTGAAATATAGTCCTATTAACGGAGTATATATGAAAGGTGTTTATGGGGTACAAAGATTGTTTTTTGGTAAAGGAGAAGGTATAGTTAGAGGAATTGACGGAGAAGTTGTATTAAACGAATTAACTGACTCGTTAAACAAAAAACTAAAACCAAGAATAACATTAGGAGGTAGTTTTGTAAGTAAATACCAAAAAGACGATAATCAAACCTATACGTTACCAGAAAATGTAGGATCTTATGCAGGTAGAGTGAATGTGTTTTGGGGTGATGTTTATTTTTCTGGAGAATATGTTGAAAAAATAAACGACCCATCAGTAGATAATAATTTCATTTACAAAAAAGGAAGAGGCTTACTATTTAACACCTCATATTCTACTAAAGGTTTAGGCATAACTTTTTCAGCTAAAAGCATTGATAATATGAGCTATAGATCAGATAGAGATGAAGAGCTAACAAATTTATTAATTAACTACCTACCAGCAACAACTAAGCAGCATACTTACAACTTACCAGCTACCTTATATCCTTATGCAGTTCAACCTAATGGAGAAGTTTCTTTTCAAGGGGATATTTCATATAAGTTTAAAAAGAAATCTTTACTAGGTGGCAAATATGGAACTCAAGTATCGGTTAATTTATCTAATGCGTATGGTTTAGATAGTTCTTTAATACAAAATGACTCTAGTAGAATGGGGTATGAAACAAACTTCTTTTCACCAGGAAAAGAAGTTTATTTTAGTGACTTTAATATCGAAATAAGAAAAAAAATAAGTAAAAAATTAAAACTCGTATATTCTTATTTTGATATGAGGTATAATAAAGATGTAATCGAAGGAAAGATAGGTGATGGACTTGTAAATGCTAGAATTCATGTTCTTGATTTAGCCTACAAAATAAACAGAAAAAACACCATTAGGGTAGAAGCTCAACATTTGGGTACGAATAAAAAAAATGGATATTATGAAGATCAAGGAAATTGGGCTACAGGATTAATTGAATATACCGTTTCTCCACATTGGACCTTTGCAGTATTAGACCAATTTAACTACGGAAATAAAGAAGAAGAAAAGAGAATTCATTACTTATTTACTTCAGTAGGTTATATAAAAGATGCTAACCGATTTACCTTAAGTTATGGTAGGCAAAGAGCTGGTATATTTTGTGTTGGTGGTGTATGTAGAAATGTACCTGCCTCTAACGGATTTACTTTTACCGTAACGAGTAGTTTCTAATCATTGATTTTTAACTAATAATACCTTATTTTTATTTTATGAAGATTACTAAACATATAACATTCATTAGCTTATTTGCTTTATTTTTCTCTTGTGATTATGTAAATGAACCATTAGAGAAAAAAAGTGGTGGTTTTGACGATACAAAATGTACTGATGTTACATTTGCCCCAAACACTAATACAAAAAGAAACATTTTAATTGAAGATTTTACTGGGCATACATGTGTTGGCTGTCCAGGTGCTGCTTATGAGTTAGAACAAATTGAAGCCGCACATGGAGATCAAGTAATTGGAGTTGCTATTCATTCTGGTTTTTTCTCAGAGCCTAGAGCTGCTGGATCTGGTAAATTCGAATCTGATTACAGATCGGAAGACGGAAATAACCTCCATGATGATTTTGGCCCTCTACCTTCTTATCCTAAAGGAATGATTAATAGAAGCGATACGGTTTTAAATAATGGAAGTAAGATTTTTAGTAAAAGTGAATTTTCATCTGCAGTAAATGCTTTTTTAAATAATACTCCGCTAGCTAATCTTCAAATGATTACATCTTATGATAATACTGATGGTACACTATGTGTTTTTGTAGAAACTGAAGCTTTAACTGATTTAACTGGGAATTACCACTTAGTTATTGCATTAACAGAAGATAGTATAGTAGATTGGCAGGTAAATGGCAGTGGTGCTAATGGACATCCAGGATATCCCTCTGGAGATGTACAATATTATGTTCACAACCATGTTTTTAGAGGTAATGTGAATGGGTTATATGGAGAAGAAATTGTTTCTGGATCACTAGCCGATACTGAAAAGCTAATTAGTAAATATACCTATACAATAGATCCAGCTTGGAATGATGCTAACATAAATGTTATAGCCTATTTAATGGATTTTAGCACTAAAGAAGTTATTCAAGTTACCAAAGTACATATGTAATCTATTCTTTTGGTTTAATCTCTTTAGTGTAGATATTAATCAACCCTTCAATCTTTTTAGAAGGATCGTCATTGTCTTTATATGATTTTTTTGGATAGGCATAAAACTTTTGCCATTCAACATTAGCTATTGAGTCTAACTCTTCATTTTTAAAATATTCGCCCCATATCTTTGGTTCAAAAAAGTCTCCCTGTGTATAATTTTGATGATTTTTCACGTATTCTCTAACTTTATCCTTTAAATCAATAGTTACATAATTCGATATTTTATTAAAATTGAGTGTCTCTGTTTTATATTCTTTATTGTTATTGAAGTTAAAGTCTCCTCTATAAATAAAATCAGTTTGAGTCGTTTCATATGAATTATTACCTGGAGTCGCTACAAACAAATAGTTAGTAGTATCAGCATTGGGAATGCCATCAATACTTCTTCCAAAGGATACATTCATCAGTATCCTATCGGATTTAACAATCGTTAATGCTTCTTTAGCAATAGCTCTAATAATAGTTAACTGGTCTTGAATAATACTATCATTCAAATTAAGCTGAATAAATGCTTTAAAATTACTTGTTAAACTATAATCATTAACTGAAACTTCGAATTTATATGGACATTGATAATATTTATCCATTAAAGGCTTGAGCTCATACGTCTTTTGTATTGAATGTTTTTTTCTGTTAAAAGCCTGAAGAAAACGATCATCTTTTAATATGATTTTTCCTTTTTTATACTGGAAGGTTATAAAAAAACGAACGTTTACATCTTTTTCCCATACAACCCAAGATTTTTGTTGAGAAAAATCCATATTACCTGCATTTGCATTACCTGACAAACTTTCTATTGTAAATGGTTCATCAATTATTTCGGCTATTCTACCCAATAGTTTTTCTCTTTTTTTAGCATTATTCTTATTGCTAAAACAAGACACTAAAAATGACAATATTCCCATATAAATAAATATTTTTTTCATTTCATTGTTTTTTACTAAGTGCTAACGTATAATTTTCATCTTCATGACCAATAGGCACATCATATACTATTGGATAATCGAATTCTGCGGTAACACGCTCAACAATTTGCCTTACAGAATACCCAAAATCATCTTCTTTGATGTTTGTAAAATGACCTAAAACTAACCCTTTTAAATGATCTAATTTACCCGCTTTTTTTAACGCATGCATCATCCTATCAATAACATAAGCATACTCTCCTATATCTTCTATAAAAAGAACTTTTCCATGAGTATCTATATCACTATTTGTGCCTAATAAACTATATATAATAGCCAAATTACCACCAACAACTTCATAGTTTTTAAACAATGGTAAATTGAACTGATATTTCTCATAAAACAATGCTTGGCGCAAAGAGTCTAAGACTTCGGTTGATGACGAATGATAGCTATTAGGCATTACAGCATGTATACTATTAAAGCCTCTTTTATTTAATTCATTATGCAAAACTGTAACATCACTAAACCCTATAATTAATTTTGGTTTACTCGTAAATTTACTCCAGTTAAGTTCATCTATAATTCTTACCAATCCATATCCTCCCCTAGAACAAAATATTGCTTTTATATTATGATCGTCAAGTGCCCACTGAAGATCCTTTAAACGATCTTCATCTTTTCCTGCTAGTTTATGATGAACGTCAAATGTATGCTCGCCATAAATCACTTCCAATCCCCAATTTTTAAGTAGTTGTGTTGATGTTAAAATATGATCTTTATCAACCTTGCCAGAAGGCGAAATTACAGCTACTCTATCTCCAATTTTTAGTGGCAATATTTTTCCCATTATTAAATCTAATAAAAAAGGCTTTCAATTATATTGAAAGCCTAACATTATATAATGTTTATATTCTTTTTTAATTTTTCTTAATGCTAAGGACTGGATGTAGCTCCATTTCATTATCAGCATTATTTCTTGGAAATTTGTGATCTAAATCGATAAAACCAATACCAGTAATAGTTATTGTCTCTCCTTCTAAATCATCTAAGCAAGATTCTAACCACAATCTAGTTTCTACTAATTCATTATAAAAACGTGATTCGACAGCATATTCGCACCATGGATTAGGAAACTCACAATTTATATACTTCCTATTTGCAACCAATTTAACTTTAAGATCTCCGTCTCTATGTTTACTAATTTTTTCAACTTTAGCCGTTATCTGGTATACTTTCTTTTCGGCTTCCTGCCTTTCCATGTCACTAGATGCTTCAGGAACATCAAGCTCTCCTATTGCTTCAACAGTAATTAATTCTGGAATTGTATCAATATCACTTGCATTTTCATCTGACGCTAATTTAATTGCTCTTCGAGTTGAAGAGCCATTGCATGCACTAGGATTTTTCTTGCCTTTTTTGCATAATATTAAGAAAGACAAGAAAAAGCCTAAAAAAAGTACCTTAAAAAGAATATGGTATTTAGCATTCAATACTTGATGCTATACTTCTTCCAAATAATTTGTATGACAATACCCTTTTACATTTTCATCTTGTACTTCATACCAATCAGCAGCAACTTTCTTCACTAAAGTTACATTAGCTCCATTTGCAAATTTACCAACAACATCATTATCGGTACCTGCTCCACTTCTTACATTAAGGTTACTTCCTTTTGTAACAACTTTTAATTGCACATTTTTTGCAGTCCAATCTTCTAATTCTACCTCATTAACAACATTAGTATCAGCTGCTTCAATAAGTGAATTTAATTTACCTAATTGTTCCCAATCTCCTACAGTACCAGTAACTCTAAAAGCATCATTTTCTTTATTAATATCTAACCCATCAGTATTAACACCTCCTTGCTCGAAATAATTAACAGATCTCTCTATTTCTTCTCTAACATGTGCATCTAATGCTCTTTCTTTAATTGAATCTAATAAACTCATTTTTGTTTTTAATTATTAATTTATAATCCTTAATATACACATTATCCCTAATTTACTGCAAATAAACAAAGCTATTGTAACAAGATTTTAACTTAAATTAATTCTATGATTAACTAGTAGAATATATTTCTATCTTAAATTAGATAAGTACCTAATCAAAAATACCAGAAGATGCGGCAACAGAATCAGCAGTATGTTCTTGTTCTAATTCAACTTCATCTTTGTCTTCCCAATCTGTTTTATCGGGCACACCATACGTTTGATAAAGTAAAACACCTGCTACAGCCAACACAATTATTAATATTATATATAGAATAAATTTTGTAACTCCTTTCATTTTTATTTGTTTATAGTAACACTAGTAGTTGTAACTACATTACTGTTTTTTCCTGATCGATCTTTTATTTTTATTTCAAACTGAACTGTTTCACTATTATTGCTTTGATCTAATAAAATGACGTTCTCTAAATTAACCGATATTTTTCCTTGGATAGCAATATTTTGACCAACTGGTGATAATGGTTGCAAATGGAATTCGTGAATAATTGAACTACTTCTTTTGTCGGTAATAAAAATGGATTTTTCATCAGCATCTGTTGTTCCTAGGTCTCCATCTCCATCCGTATAATTTATCGAGAAAACTAAATCATCAAACTGATTGATTGTTGTGGCATTAAGCGAAACACTAGTAATAGCTGGTGTATCTGAAATTACTGGTAATGGATCATTCCCTTTCTCTTTTTTACATGAAAAAAGCAATCCTATACATCCTATTATATAAATATTCTTTAACATAAAACGATAAATTATTGAACTATGAATGCATAGTATGTTGTAAAATAAACCTGCGATCCGTTCTCTGGAATTTCGGTTGGAGATGTATGATTCGCATCTTGAACATAAACTCTAATATAATATGTTCTACCTGGGGTAAAATTACCCGTATTAATCGTGTAGGAATGATAAAAAGGGGCTAACTGAGATGACCCTGGAGTAAATGGAATTGGCAACATAGCAGGGGCAGCAGGTGATAATAAGGTCATATTATTATCTGTAACACCAGTAAAATCAAAAGGATGATCCGATATCTTAATTTTATTATGGGTTAAACCAAACCCAGGTATAAAATTACCTTGCAAATCGGTATCATACATTAAAAACCACAATTGAACTGTAGAGCTAGGTGGTAATTTCATAGGAGAAATAACATTATCTCTAGCAGTATCTAATCTTATTCCTGAAGTATCATTTAAATAAGCTAGCACTCCACCACTACTTGGTTGTAAATTTGGAAGATTAGGAGCAATATCAAAAACATCTTTTGCTCCATTTAAAATCCATGTTTCAATTTGTTCTACCTCATGATCGCTCATTACATCATAAAGTGGCATTTTACCTAAGGTAGCATCATCTGTTGTTACTCGCTCATGCAACCATGACAAAGCTGTATCTCCAGGAATTACTCTATATGTAAAGTCATTAGTCGCGTTATTCTTTACTACATTATGATAAACTAAATTGTTATAAGAACCAACTACTGTTCTAAAATCTGGCTCAAAAGCTCCGTCATGACATGCAGGTACTGCACATTTTTTTGCAAAAATAAATTTATGTAATCCTAAATAGCTAGTCGAATCTACAGGTATAGCATCAGGGTCATTTCCATAATCAATACCATCAAATGGATTAGATGGGGCTGTTGCCTCAACACGTGTTACTTCTTTTTTACAGGATTGTAGTAATACAAACACCCCTAATAAAATAACGCCTATTATTTTAAGTCTATTTAAACTCATAATCGCCTAATTATATAAATGCTTCTGTTAAAATTCTACCTGGAAGTAATCCTGATGGGATTTGGTCTTCAAAACCTAATATGTGTGCTATTGTTGGCACTATATCAATACTTTCTCCTACTGGGCTTCCAGCTGTACCAAAACTTTGATTTTGCTTAATTACTCCTGGAGGGCCTACTATTAATGAAAATAATTCCCTAGAATTTGCATCACTTGTATGATCGTAAGCTGCTAATCCATTAGCATCTAATAGATTATTTGGCTGGGAATTCCTACCATGTTCTGGCATACAAATCATAACCGTGTCATTAGCTAAAACAGGATCATTTTGGATCTTATCCCATAACCAACCAACTCCATAATCAGCTTTATGTAAGTTTTGAATATAACCTGAAAAGTTACTATGGCATACATCTAAGTTAAACGTATTAATAACGGTTAACTCAGGCTTAAAAGTATCTAACACTTTCCATGCAGCAGTAATATTTATTAAATCTCCTGTCAATTCATTAAATCCAGCACTTGATGGTTTTGCATAATCTAACGTAGTAGGATTGTTTAATACATCTACAATCATATCCTTTATCGCCTCTTTATCTGCTCTTGTATTAATTACACCTGGTAAATCATCTGCTGTTTTATCGAAATTAACATCAAAGAAATTTTTCATGTTTTCTATACGAGTAACATCATCTGGTTGATATACTGATGCATCCGTTAAATAATCTGGTCCCTTACCTCCAAAAATACTATTTGGCCTCATGTAGTTTGCGCCATAAGTAGCTCCATACAATTCGTGCTGACTGTAATTAAGTGATGGGTATGGCCCTAACCCTTCTGATAACCACCAAGCATTTAGAGCGGTTTGTGAAGGACTATTATGTTTCCTATAATATTCAAATATTGTAGGATGCTCTGGATTAATATTTAAGTTTAATCCTGTTTCAGTATAATTTCCTGTCATGGCAACAGTGTGCCCATTATAATGACCTGTTGGGCCTTGGGTATATCTCATCTCGGGAAAAACAACCCCTTGACTTTGTATTGAACTACCTAAAATGGGTGCCCATTGATTATACACAATATTACTAGATGGTGCTGCTCCAGTTAGCATGTTATTCATTACATTTCCCGTAACTCCAAAGCCTTGGTCGGCAATATACATTTGCTTTACTGCTTCTTGATTCCTAATACCTCCACCAAACAAGACAAATACCACATGATTAGCTAAGCGTGTCCCAGTTGGAGCAAATAACATTCCAGAGGGTAAAATATAAGGCGCAGCAAACACACCTGCTGTCGTTAATCCTGCTTTTTTTATAAAATCTCTTCTTTTCATTTCTAATAAAGTTTTATCCGTTAGTAAAAGAAATATTCATTTGCTAACACAAAAGATGTGTATACGTTTTCTACTGTAACTGCTGCATCATTTGTAATTAAATTTGTTACATAGTGTTTCTCATATTCAGATGGGTGTCTTTGAAAAAATCTAATATAAGTATCATCAACAAACTGATCTATATCAGCTCTCATTTGGGCATCAGTTGGAACTACAGCTGCAGGAGCTTTAAAAAAGTGACTAAAAATTAGCTCATTAAACATGGTTTTATCTCCTGTGGCTAAGTAAATTTCAGCTACTTCTAATAATTCTGTTGTAGATATTCCTTGATTATATAAATCGGCATACATAATGGAGATTAATAGCTCTGGCGATTTTTGTTTCGTTTTTTGAGCATTAGATGAATATACCTCAACATTATCTATATCATAAATTACATTATCATATACCACTTGTTCTTCAATTTTCTTTTTACAAGAAACGCCAAAGATTAAGAATGATGTAATTATTAATATTATTAAATTCTTCATTTAGCTATTTTTAATTGTATAATTCATTCTATTAAAGGATTTAAAACCCAGCATATTCATCACCACGCAAAATGGATCTTTTTAGCGCTTTTAAATCATTTCCTGTTTTCACTATTTGCGTCCCCACAAACGTTTCGTAAGATGTTGGTTTTCTAGCTAAAAATAAGGTGTAATTTTCAATGACTAATCCTTGATAAAACTCATCAGAATTAATAATCAAGTTCATAAAATCTTCCTTACTATTTCCATCTCCATGCAACATAGGGACTGATTCCCCATCACACATCTTCTTCCCATTTTCTCCTTCATCTACAGTTGGTGCTCTAAAGAAATAGTTCTCGAAACAAGAAACTGCAAAGTTAAAGCTCCCCATGTTTATCTCATCATAAGCTTCATTATCACAAAACGCCTTATAAAATTGATTTAACGTTATAGCTCCTACCCTATATAATGAGTCACAATCATGTAAAAAAGCGAATTTATCCCGCTCAACTTCAACAATTTG
Organism: Flavobacteriales bacterium; assembly: GCA_020630395.1. Lineage (GTDB taxonomy): Bacteria > Bacteroidota > Bacteroidia > Flavobacteriales_D > CAJJDF01 > CATLPG01. Next base: position 43,540 of record JAHDBM010000004.1, on the reverse strand, counting down.
TGCATTTAATGTATCTTGTATGCTATACAAGTATTGGGCAATAAAATCATAACTTAACTCTTCTTGTTTGATTTCAAATTTATTTAAGCTCTCCAACATTCTGCTGCTTAACGAACTAAACAATCTGTCATAATATTCGTCTTTTGCTAATAAAACATTGATTACAGAATCTCTTGCAGCTTCAGATAGCTGTTGTTGTTTTAAATAAGATGAAAAAGTATTTAGATCAGTATTATTAGCCTGTAAGCCCAATATATCAATATGTAATTTATCTACATATACATTAATTTGAGTTGTAGACACACCTTCATATGGAGGAGGGGTATTTCCATCTACAATTAAATTTTCATGAGTGGTAATTGTTTGTTTTTTACAAGCAAAAAACAATGGAACTAATAATAAAATAATTCCCGTTTTTTTAATTTTTACATTCATATACAGTGCGTTATGTTAAAAAAATAAACTATCCTGTTTACCAATATACTCCAAAACTTTTAATTAGAGTATATTCGCTTTGACTTAATATTTACGTAAAAGGTTTAATATGGTTACTGTAAAAAAAATTGTTTTTAACCCCTTCCAAGAAAACACGTATGTTATCTATGACGAAACTAATTCATGCATTATTGTGGACCCTGGTTGCTATGAAAAACATGAGGAACAAGAATTAATTGATTTTATTGAGAGTAAAAATCTTAAGCCAACTACTATTGCCAGTACTCATAGCCATATTGACCATGTATTTGGAAATAATGCCATCAAAGAATACTTTAACATTCCTTTAACGATTTGTAAACAAGATGAAGAAACATTAGCAAGAGTACCAAGCTATGCTCCTATGTATGGCTTTTCAAATTTTAACCCTTCAAAGCCTGATAATTTTTTCAATTTAGAACAAGGACTTTCATTTGGCAACACTACCTTAGAAATTAGATTTGTTCCTGGTCATGCTCCTGGTCATGTTGTCTTTATTTCTCATGCAGAGCAATTCGTTATTAATGGAGATTGCTTATTTAATGGCAGTATAGGTAGAACCGATTTACCTGGAGGTGATTTCGACACCTTAATTAACAGTATTAAAGAACAACTCTTTACTTTACCAGATGAATATACTGTATATTGTGGTCATGGCCCAGAAACCACTATTGGAAATGAAAAAAAACACAATCCTTTCTTAACTTAATTATGGGAAACGAACGATATAACCACACTGATAAGCTAATTGAAACATGTGTGTTAGTTGGTGTTGTAACTAAAGCTCAAACTGAAGAAGAAGTTGCAGAATACCTTGATGAATTGGCATTTCTTGCTGAAACTGCTGGTGCAAAAACAGTAAAACGATTTGTTCAAAAGTTAGAATTCCCTAACCCTAAAACATTTGTTGGCTCTGGTAAACTTCAAGACATTATTGACTATCGCGATAATAACGATATCGATATGGTCATTTTTGATGATGAACTATCGCCATCTCAAATTAGAAATATTGAACGAGCAATGGAATGCAAAGTATTAGACCGAAGTAACCTCATACTCGATATTTTTGCAAGTAGAGCTCAAACTGCTGATGCTAAAACTCAAGTTGAATTAGCCCAATATCAATATTTGCTTCCTAGACTAACCAGAATGTGGACTCACTTAGAAAGACAAAAGGGAGGAATTGGAATGAGAGGTCCAGGTGAAACACAAATTGAAACCGATAGACGTATTATTAAAGACAAAATAGCCAAACTTAAAAAAAAGCTTGTAAAAATTGACAAGCAAAAAAATACACAGAGACAAAATAGAGGTAAACTGGTTAGAGCCGCACTAGTTGGATATACCAATGTTGGTAAATCTACTATTATGAATCTCATTAGTAAAACTAATGTTTTTGCCGAAAATAAACTGTTTGCTACGCTTGACACAACTGTTAGAAAAGTAACGGTACAGAACATTCCTTTTTTACTTTCTGATACTGTTGGATTTATTAGAAAATTACCACCTCAATTAGTAGAATCTTTTAAATCTACTCTAGATGAAGTGAGAGAGGCTGATGTGTTAATTCATGTATTAGATATCTCTCACAAATGCTTTGAAGATCATTACAACACAGTTAACCAAACGTTAAGAGAGATCGAAACTTTAGACAAACCAACTATCTTAGTATTTAATAAAATAGATGCTTATACGTTTATTGAAAAAGAAGAGGATGATTTAACTCCTAGAACTAGAGAAAATGATACACTCGAAGATTTACAAAAATCTTGGATGTCTAAAATGAACGAAAGCAATGTAGTCTTTATATCTGCGCATGAAAAGGCCAATATTGATGAGTTAAGAAAGAAACTATATGATCAAATTAAGGAAATACATATTACCCGATTCCCTTACAATGATTTTCTCTATCAAAACTATGAAGAGTAATCTTTTTATCCTTTCCTTTCTATTAACTTCCTTTACCTTATTTAATAACCCAGTTGTTAAATGGCAAAAAGAAGTAAAAGCTAATCTTATTAAAGTAGATCAGCTTGGTAAAATTTATCAAATAGCTGATAATAGTATTATTAAATATGATGCGAACGGGAAAAAAATAGTCGACTATTCTTATTGGAACAATGGTTCTATATACAGTATTGATACTAAAAATGCCTTACAAACAATTGTTTTTTACAAAGATCAACAGCAAATAACCTTGTTAGATAATATGCTGGCAGAAACCAATAAATTGGCTCTTGGAGATTATTTTGAATGGATTGACTTAGTTTGTTTTTCTAGTAGAGATAATGCCTTTTGGATGTACAGCATAAACAACCAATCTTTATTAAAAGTAGATCGAAATTTGGAGGTTATTAACGAATTTGAAAACATTGGTCAATTATTAAATCTTGAACTAAACCCTACTCAATTATTCGAAAAGAATGAAACAATCTACCTTTTTGATCCTTCTAATGGGCTTTTACATTTCGATATTTTTGGCAATTTTATAAAAAAAACATCTCTAAAAGATGCTACAATGGTTAAACTCCAAAACAACAGCCTTGTATACGCAAATGGAAAAAAAATACAATCATATAATCTTCAATCTTTTGATCATTCAACAATTTATAGTTCAAAAGATTCTATCATAGGGTTTGATGTTTATGAATCAAACATCTATCTTCAAACACTTAAATCATTAACCAAACTAACTTTAGAGTAAAAAGCCGTGTATTTATCAACACAAAAAAGCATCATATTATTTCTGTTCTCTTTGCTTTTTATTGTTAAGGGTTTTTCAAGTGATCCTCCAGAAAAAAAAGAGAAAACACAACACTTAAATCACATTAAAACAATTAAAGGGAAAATCTCCCCAAAATCTATTGTGCATAATAAAAACGGAGTGTTTTTTGCTCAAAACATGATGTATAGACATACAGTAACTGTATACGACAGATCATACAAATTGGTTAAAACCATATCTGATAAAGTTAAACTAAGCGACTACGGAGAAGATAAATACAAAGGAACCTACAAAGGAGCACCAGTAGAATGTGCTTTTAGTCATGATGGTAAATATGCTTGGGTTTCTAATTATGAAATGAGAGGTGGTTCTAAATACGAATTTAACAAACCAGGTTGTGATGGTTGTACTGGTAAAAAATATGATAAAAGTTATGTCTATAAAATAAACACCAAGACGTATGATCTAGAAGATGTTATTAAAGTTGGTTCTGTACCTAAATATCTTGCAGCAACACCAGATAACAAGTTAGTACTTGTTACAAACTGGACTAGTGGAGATTTAAGTGTTATTAGTACAGAAACAAACAAAGAAATAAAACGAATAAAACTTGGAAGGTTACCTAGAGGTATAGAAGTAAACAGCAAAAGCACATATGCTTATGTTGCGATAATGGGCTCTAATAAAATAGCTAAAATTAATCTTTATAACTACACAGTATCTTGGATCAAAAATGTTGGAAGGGGACCAAGACATATTTGTATTTCACCTGATGACAAGTATTTATACGTTTCTATTAACAATGAAGGAAAAGTAGTTCGTATTGATCTTGATACTTATGAAAAAACAGTCATTAAAACGGGTAGCAATCCTAGGTCTATGATTCTATCTGAAGACGGTAAGTTTTTATATGTTGTAAATTACTCTAGTAATAGATTATCTAAAGTCGACACTAAAACAATGACTGTTGTAGATGAAAGCAGGACGAACTCAAAACCAATAGGTATAACATTTGATGATGCTACTAAAAATATATGGGTAGCATGCTATACAGGTAGGATAATGGTTTTTCATGACACTTATTATGATGATGAAATGCCCGACTTAATAGCCAATAAAGGAAAAGATCTTCCTTTTAAATTTTTAAGCTACGATTATATTAGCAAGGGAAAAGAAAAAACAAAAAAGGAAGCCGATAAAAATCAAGCCTTAACATTAAGAGAAATTGCCGAACTAATGGCAATGAAAGGAGAAGACAGAACAGTTGAGAAAGTAGAAAAGAAAGTTGTTGCAAAATCTAAAAGCATAACAACTAACAAGAAAACTTCAAAAGAAAAAACGGTTAGCAAAGAAATTAAAAGTAAATCTTTAACCGAGAAGAAAAAAACGACTGCACCTTCAAAAAAATCTTCTAATACAAAGAAAAAAGAAACAATAGCTACTAAAGAATCAAGCTCTATAAAAGGATATTTAGTTGTTACAGGTTCATTTAGAAGTCCTAGTAACGCCAAAAGAAGAAAAGGATTAATGAAGCAAAGAGGATATGATGCTAAAATCTTATATAATTCAGTGAAAGACTTACACATGGTATATGTAGAAAATTTCAAATCAAGATCAGATGCTAATAATTTTAAATCAGAAAAAAAATTAAATGCTTGGGTATATAACGCTAAGTAATCGTTTGGAGTAATTTATTAAAACTATCCATGAAAAATATAGTATTACTACTCATTTTTATACCTTCCTTTGTATTTACACAAGTAAAAATTTACAAAGGAAACTCAGAGAGTACATTCGATTGCATATATACTATAACAGACGACAAAATATATAAAGGAGATTCTGAAAGCAATTTTAATTGTTTGTATACTTTGGCTAATTCAAAGATATATAAAGGTAATTCCGAAAGCACTTTTGATTGTATATACACCATAGCAGATGATAAAATATACAATGGAGATTCCGAAAGCACCTTTGATTGTGCTTATACTATAACAGACGATAAAATATATCAAGGTGATTCTGAAAGTACCTTTAACTGCTTATATACTTTTACCAGTGATAAAATCTACAAAGGAGACTCCGAAAGCACGTTTAATTGTCTTTTCACCTTAGCTGATAACAAAATTTACACAGGTGATTCAGAAAGTGTATTTAATATAAAGTATACAACTGATGGAGTTACCTCCATGAAACAATTTATGAGTATTATACACTTAATAAACTTATAGATACCTTAACCAAGTTGACACACAATTACTTTCACCACAATCGTTAAATGCATAAGCTGTAATTTTCACAGAATCTGGCGGAGAAGTAGGATCTTTTAATTGGTATTCGTAATATTTAGTCCCTAAGATAATTTCTTGATAATCTCCTCTAGGGTTTTCAAAAACATCTGGTGTGCTAAAACTAAAAAGTGTATTTTTTTGATCATTGTTAAACAGCTGATTATACTTTAATTCTACTCTTACCTTTCGGCTAGACGTATTATAATACTGAATTGATAAAAATCCTTCTATCTGCTCGGGAGGCTCACAATAATTATCTCCTTTTGAACATCCAAACAACATAATAACAGCAGCAAAACAAGTAATTAATTTAGAAAAACACATAACAATTATTTTTAATCTAAATTATAGAAAAGACATACTAATAAAAATACGACATAATGCGTATTTTTAACCTAATCCGCTAATAGTAATTTCATATTACAATACTCTAAATATGAAAAAACTATTAGTTACCCTTATTATTTATTTTCTTTTAATAACTCCATATACAGCACAAGAAGACTCTCCTTTCGTAAGCAATGGATATATTGGTTATTCAATCAATAATATTAATTTCCAACCAAAAGGTTTCGAAAATTTTGATGGTTGGGAAGGTTTTGAAATTAACCTAAGTGGTTTAAATTTCTCTTATCATGAAGGGCAAGTAAGAAAAATTGGAGCAGATAGTACAGTAGGAAATCCGAAAGGTAATGTATTTAATATTGGGTATAGATTAGGACCTACTCACTGGACGCTAGGCAGCAACTCTTTTACTTCTTTTGGAGTAAAACCATATCTACAAGTTTCTGGATCATATATGCAGGCTAATAATAAAGTCGTTAATGATAACGTAGCATCTGCAGGAATTGTATTTTCTCCTGGGTTACAATTGCGTTTTTCTCATGTATATCTTAGTGCGAGTTACAATGCAGGGTTATATGTAAATACAACATTTTTTGGTGGCAATGGACAACATAACCTTGGAAAAGGATTTATTAGCGGAACTACTATAACAATTGGTATTGAAAATGCTTTTGACTTATTGTTTCCAAAAGAATTTTCTTTAAGAGGATACAATGTATCTAAAAAAACATACCGAAAAGATAATGGATTAAAATACGACAGCCGATCAGGTCTATATCGTGAAATAGTAACGACATCTATTACTGAATTTTCGCCTGGTGAACGAATAATCTCTCTTGTTAGACCTTTTTGGGGAGTAGGTCCCACTTATTCATTTAAAGCCCTTAGAAAAAACCAAGCACTTACAGCTATGAAAGGCCTTAATTTTGGTATGCGTTTTTGGTATTTAATGCTAGATGGATTTTATGAACAAGGAGAAATGGGGCTTAAGGATGAAACAAGTTTTACTAAAATTGTTAAAACATATCCAAGGTTAAGAAACTACGACTTTACATCTCAAGTAAATGTAAACCACTACGGAGCAAGAATAGGAATAGATTTTGGGAAAGTATTTGCAATTGATGTTGGCTTTAACAAAAGCTACGAATCTAAATTAATTTCTAGAATGAAGGTTCCATTTGTTCGTTTAAATGGGTATTACACAATGGGTGTAACAGAATTTTTAAACCAACCCAATTACACCTATAAAAACGGAAGTGCAATGCTGGCCGATTTTCAATCTAAAAATAACATTACTGCAGATGCATCTAATAATCCAGATTTTTTACCTCAAAAAACAAATTTTAGAGGATATGGTGCAAGTCTAGAGATTGGTGCTGCATTTCTAAACGGAACTTGGTACACATATAAAGATGCCGCAATTGCAAATCATTTTCAATTTACTGTTGGAGCAAATATTCCTTTAGGTAGAATTTTTCATAGTTTAAGATTAAGACATACATTATAACAACAACTTTAAATAAAATCCTACTAAAACTATGATCGTTATCTAAGTTGAGTTTTATCAAAAACTCAACTTAGATAAAAAACATTAACATATTATCTGGACTTTACTGAAAAACAAAGGTTCCTAAAAATAAAAAAACAACTATAATGAAATTTATTACACTTACTTTACTGTTACTTTCTTTTACTTGTCATACACAAATCAAAAATTGGTATGGGTCCGATTTAAGTCGATTAGGTGTAAAGTTTAACAATGTGAAATTTAAAGATTTTGATAATTCTCTTATTCAATTTAAAGGGAGATCAAGTGATTTTGCAGCTGATATAATTACAAAAAACGTATATTTTAATATAGACGGAACTTTTTTAAGTGATTTAGTATTAGTTTACGCATTAGGTCTTAATAGGAAAGATGAAACTTGGTATGATAGAGATGACCTTGGCCGTTTTGACAGAGTTAAGTTTTTTCCACTACAAATTGGATTTGGATTACCTATAACACGATATGGTGCACTATACGCAGGTGGTCAATGGCAATATTCTCTTTATAGCTTAAATGCTGCAAACAACATGAAAAATTTTGAAGCAAGAGGTCACCAATTTGGTTTAGGCATTCATGGATTTGCTTCTGTTGGCCCAGTGATGATAAAACAAAGCTACATGAAAGATTTATTTTCTAAAGGAGGAGGAGCTAATATTTTTGAAACCACTGTATACGCGGGATATTCATTTCTGGGAGCATATCTTAGATATTCTAATCAAACATATAATGAAATATCTAATCCTGTAGAAAATCAAAAGTTAACCATTTCTACCTTTAGTATTGGCATTTATGCAGCTGGTTTATTTAGCGGAGTAAGTAAAGGCACTGCAAAAGCTGTAGGCGAAACAGAAAGAGGAATTAGAAATGAACGTAACTGGAAAAAAAGAAACACCATAGAGTACAAAGAATAAGTAATCGCCTAAACAAGCTCATAAGATATTAAATTGGATGTCGTTTTTCGTTTGTTATACGTTAAAAACCCAATACAAGACTAATCTCAAAGTATATTACTCTCAATATAAAAAAGCCACTTAATTAAGTGGCTTAAAAAAACTAATGTTAACTTATAACTATTTAAAAGCTGGTATCCCGGTAATATCCATACCAGTAATCAGTAAGTGAATATCATGAGTTCCCTCATATGTAACTACTGATTCTAAATTTGCCATGTGACGCATAATAGGATATTCATTACTAATTCCCATACCTCCATGAATTTGTCTAGCTTCTCTTGCAACTTTCAATGCCATATCTACATTATTACGTTTTGCCATAGATATTTGAGCGGTTGTTGCTCTCCCCTCATTCTTTAATTGACCTAATCTAAAGGTTAATAACTGAGCCTTTGTAATTTCAGTAATCATTTCAGCTAATTTCTTTTGTTGTAACTGAAATGCTGCAATAGGCTTACCAAACTGAATACGTTCTTTTGAATACCTAAGAGCAGAATCATAACAATCTAAAGCCGCACCTATAGCTCCCCATGCAATACCATATCTTGCAGAATCTAAACAACTAAGTGGCGCTCCTAAACCTGATCTTCCAGGTAATAAATTTTCTTTAGGCACTTTAACATTATCAAATACTAATTCTCCAGTAGCTGATGCTCTTAATGATAATTTACCATGAGTTTCTGGAGTAGTAAAACCTTCCATCCCTCTTTCTACTAATAATCCATGAATTCTTCCATCTTCATTTTTTGCCCAAACCACAGCAACATCACACATTGGTGAATTAGAAATCCACATTTTAGCTCCATTTAATATATAATGGTCACCAGCATCTTTAAAATTGGTAATCATTGATCCAGGATCTGATCCATGATCTGGCTCCGTTAACCCAAAACTTCCAATAAATTCTCCGGTAGCTAATTTTGGTAAAAACTTTTGCTTTTGCTCTTCACTTCCATATTTCCATATTGGAAACATCACTAATGAACTTTGAACAGATGAAGTAGATCGCAAACCAGAATCACATCTCTCTAATTCTTGCATAATTAACCCATACGATATTTGATCTAACCCAGCACCTCCATACTCTTCTGGTATATATGGCCCAAACCCACCAATTGATGCTAATCCTGGTACTATTTGTTTAGGAAATTCAGCTCGTTCATAATAATCTTCAATAATTGGGCTTACTTCTTTTTTAATCCAAGCTCTTGCCGAATCACGAATTAGCTTATGCTCATCCGAAAGCAAATCATCCATTAAATAATAATCATGTCCTTGATATAAATCAGTTCTCATAGTTCTTTAGGTTAAATCTTTCTTAAAATTAAAAAATAATGTCCCCTTTTATATCAATTAAGGATAAAGATTTTTTACTTTGCATTATTAAAATAAATTAAAATGAACATCAATAACATATTATCTCTATTAGGAGATAGCGAAATTAGTAAAATTGGAGAGCAAGCTGGTATTGAAAAAGATAAAGTTAACACTGCTTTACAAGGGGCTTTACCTACTATAATTTCTGCTCTTAAAGGAAATGCAGATAGCAAAATAGGTCAAAAACAACTAGATAATGCTTTAGAAAGAGATCATGATGGAAGCTTATTAGATAACCTTGCGGGATTTTTAGACAATCCTAAGCAAGGAAACGGAAAAGGTATTTTAAAACATGCATTAGGATCTAGAAGAACAGGTGTAGAAAATATATTAAGTTCTAAAACTGGAGTTAGCTCAAACTCTATGTCTAAAATTTTAGAAATTGCTGCTCCTTTAGTGATGTCTTATTTAGGAAAACAAAAAAAGCAAGAAGGTTTAGATGGTGGTGGAATTGGAAACTTACTTTCTAACCTATTTAACAGTAATGCACAATCATCAGAAGATCCAGCAGATAATGGATTAGACATAGGCGATATCGCAAGTATGTTTATCAATAACCGCAAAGGAGGAATTGGTGGATTTATCCAAGGTTTTTTAGGTAGATAGTCCTTTTTTAAATTAATTTTATGGCCGCTACATTTAATATGTTAGCGGCTTTTTTTATTCACTTATATGAAAACATTATTAGCAGTAATTATTATTCTTATCACTTCCATTAGTTTCTCTCAACAAAGTGAGTTAGGAAATTGGATGATTTATTTTGGAAACAAAAAGTTAAATGACAAATTCAATTTGCATCACGAAGTTCAATACCGTAACTACAATGCAATTGGTGATTTAGAGCAACTACTATTAAGAGGAGGTATTGGCTATAACTTAACACCAAAAAATAACAATGTTTTATTAGGTTATGGTTTCATTAGAAGCGAAAATTATCTAGATACTACTGATAAGAAAAACATAGTAAACGAACATAGAATTTATCAGCAGTTTATAACGAAACAACATGTTGGGAGAGTATACATACAACACAGGTATCGCTTTGAACAAAGATTTATTGAGACCAATTTTAAAGCTCGTTTTCGTTATTTTCTTGCGTTAAATATTGCGTTAAATAACAAAGAATTAACCGACAAGACGTTCTATTTCTCTGCTTACAATGAAATTTTCATTAACAATGCTAACTCCATCTTCGATCGAAATAGGCTTTACGGAGGGCTTGGTTACAGGGTAAACAATTCACTCCGCTTTGAGTTAGGTTATATGAATCAGTTTTTAAATGGTAACCAAAGAGATCAGCTAAATATGATTGTTGGGTTTAATTTTTAGAAAAGCATCTTACTTAAGTTAATACTATTACTCTCAAGTAACATTAGCAGGAGTCATATCATATATTTTAATTAACTTACATTTACAAACGATTATAGTCGTTTGTAAACATTTGTATAAACAATGGTGTTTATACACAAGTTAGGTGCAATATAAAATCAAGCTTTGCTTATGAAAGTCAGACAATTCAATTACAAAAACTTGAATAACAAGGATTCAAAATTTGATATTGTTGATCTAGAATATTTTATTAATAGTAAGCAATCAAAGGAACTCATTTTTAAGAATCATCTCATTGAATTTTTTGCAATAATTTTTGCTCAAGATGGAACTGGTAAACACTGTATCGACTTCAAAGAATTAAAACTTAGTAAAGGAACTGTAATTACAATTCGAAAAGGTCAAATCCATCATTTTATTGTTTCAAAAACTATCAAGGGAAAGCTTTTGTTATTCACTGATGAATTTCTCGTTAATCAAGTAAGCAAACTTCAATTATTAAAATCTTACAAGGTGTTTAACAGTTTAATATACAGTTCAAAAACACAATTGAATAAATTGCAATTTTCCATTATCTCAGAATTAATTGAACGAATCGAAGTTGAATATTTCGAGAATAACAAAATTTGGTCAAGCGATATTATTAGAAGTGAAATCCAAATATTGGTAACAAGGCTCCATAGAATTAAATCGCAATCAACAGACCTGAACTTCAAAAAAATACATTTAGAGGAATTTTTGAAATTTCAAGAATCAGTAGAAACTTATGTTTTTCAGTCGAACAAAGTAAATTTCTATTCAAAATTACTCGGTTCAAGTACGAAACGCTTAAATATTATTACTCAATCAGTATTAAAAAAACAAGCAAAAGATTTTATCAATGATATCTATTTAATACAGATTAAGAGGATTTTGATAAATTCTGTAGACAAATCAATTAAAGAAATCGCTTTCGAAGTAGGATTCTCGGAACACACAAATTTTCATAATTTCTTCAAGCAAAGAACCAATCAAACACCACAAGATTTTAGAAAACCTTACCTGTAGGCAGATTTTTATAACTATTAGTCCGGCTTTAATAGATGTCCTCAGGTTTTGCAGCAATAAATTTGAAGAAAATTTTATCAATTGTTTAATGGAAAGATCTTCAATAAAAAAAATTCATATAACGTCAAAGTCACTTTTAACCTTGTTAATGTCATTCTCAGCAGGAATGTACATTTTCGTAGGTGATCCCAGTATTTTTACTAATTTAGGATACCCGTCATATATTATGTATCCATTAGCAATAGCCAAGATTTTAGGTATGGTAGCGATTTGGTCGGGAAAGTCGAAATTCCTGAAAGAGTGGGCTTATGCAGGTTTCTTTTTTGATGTTATTTTAGCTTTTTTTGCACACATAGCTGTAAATGACGGTGAATGGGCTCCTTCACTTATTGGTATAATACTAGTAGTAGTTGCAGTTTCAACTAAAAATAAATTAATAAAAACTGCACCTAACAATGGCTAAAAAATCATAGCTGCCCTGCGGGACAGCAACGCTTTTTAGCCGGAACGTTAGCAATTTTCAACTCCATTTAATGAAGAAAATTAAGATATTAATATTACAACTAACCTTACTATCTTTGCATCATGAAAAAGATATTGTTATTAGGAACAGGTGAGTTAGGGAAAGAATTTGTTATCTAAATGATAAAAAAACACCTAAACATAATTCCTAATTTTGTATACATACTTCATCATAAATATCTCTTGATAATAAACCATTAAATCAGAAATAAAATAGACTAAAAGAACATTAGCTCTAACTTAAAATATCATAATACAATTACTTAATCGAATTATATCCGATTAACACATCCTTTTTTAACATTTACTTGTTATATTTAAGCTTGATAATCGGAAAATAACCGACTAAACAACTTATAAGTTACAATATGAGCTTGAGGTCTATATTAAAAAAATATGCTGAAATTCCTATATCTAGACATTTAATGCTAGAGATACTAAGTGAATATAAAAGTCCAAACGACAAAATTAGTGAGCTAATTAAAAATGAAAAACTAATTTCTGTTAGGCGAGGGTTATATATAACTGGATCTAAAATGGATTTACCTTCTCCAGAACCATTTTTGATAGCGAATCACCTAAGAGGCCCTAGTTATGTTTCATTAGAGTCAGCATTGTCCTATTGGAACATGATACCAGAGAGAACATACGAAATAAGTTCGGTTACAATAAAAACATCAAAAAAATATAAAAATAAAGTTGGACGATTCAGTTACCAACAATTAAAAACGCCTTATTATTCGTATGGTATAAAAATAATAAAAAGCACCCCTAAACAAACTATACTAATTGCTTCTCCCGAAAAGGCCTTATGTGACAAAATTATACTAACAGCCAAAATTAACCTTAGAAGCATCAAACAAACTAAAACTTTTCTAATGGATGATCTACGCATTGATAGTGAAGCATTAAGCACATTAAATATAGAGTTAATGAAGTTATGGATTAAAAATGCTCCTAAAAAAAGGAGTTTAGAAATGCTTATTAAAACAATCACATCATTATGATAAAAGAATGGATAGCCGAATATAACCCTCAAAATGAGGAAGAAATATTAGCTGCCTTACGTGAAATAATGCAGGAAATCACGTTAGCAGGCTTGTCAAGAACTGATTTTTTTGAAAAAGCAGCTTTTTATGGTGGTACAGCTCTTCGTATTTTTTATGGACTAGATAGATATTCTGAAGATTTAGACTTTTCTTTACTTGAACCCAATACTAATTTTTCAATAGAGCCTTATTTCAACCCTATTTTAGATGAGTTTAGTGCACTGGGCTTAACTGTTAGTATTAAGGAAAAGAAAAAAACAAAACAAACAGTAATCGACTCTGCTTTTTTAAAAGCAGAAACAATATGGAAAGAAATAGTACTTGAGGATATAATTAAAGAAGCTGGTGTAAGATCTAACAAGACTTTAAAAATAAAAATTGAAGTTGATCGACAACCACCTCTTAACTTTAAAACAGAAGAGAAATTATTACTACGCCCATTTTCCTTTTATGTGAAATGTTTTGCCAAACCAAGCTTGTTTTCAGGAAAATTACATGCCCTATTATTTAGAAAGTGGAAAAACAGAGTAAAAGGAAGAGATTGGTATGACTTAGAATGGTACATAAAAAAAGGAATTCCTTTAGATGTAAATCATTTTTTAACTAGAGCAAAAGAAACAAACGATTGGCAAGAGGATAATATTTCTAATGAACAGATTATCGAACTACTAGATATGAAAATCAACTCAGTCTCTTTTAGCAATGTAAAAGATGATGTGGTTAGGTTTATCAAAAATGATGAGGTTTTAAATATTTGGAGTGCTAAATATTTCAAAGATTTAATAGCAAAAATTAAATTCGAAAATATTTAAATTGAGTAAATTTTAAACTCAATATGTAAAAAGAAGTGTTTAGTCCTTTAGCGTAGTATATAATGGAAATAAATTGGGTAATCAATAATATATACTAAACATATTATCTTAAAATCTTATTTATTAATGACTAACCTTGCTATCTTTGCATCATGAAAAAGATATTGTTATTAGGATCAGGTGAGTTAGGTAAAGAATTTGTTATTTCTTGTCAAAGATTAGGGCAGTATGTTATTGCTGTAGATAGCTATAAAGGAGCTCCAGCCATGCAAGTTGCAGATGCGCGTGAAGTAATTGACATGCTAGATGCAGATGAACTACAAACGGTAGTATCTAAATACAATCCTGATATTATTGTGCCAGAAATAGAAGCAATTCGTACCGAAAAACTATATCAATTCGAAAAAGAAGGTATACAGGTTGTGCCAAGTGCAAAAGCAACTAACTACACCATGAATAGGAGAGCCATTCGTGATTTAGCTGCCCAAGATTTAGGTATTAAAACGGCTAAATATGCTTATGCTACTAATGAAAAAGAATTAAAAGAAGCTGTAGATAAAATCGGGTTGCCTTGTGTGGTAAAACCTTTAATGTCCTCATCTGGTAAAGGGCAATCTGTAATTAAAACTAATGATAACATTATAACTTCTTGGGATTATGCAGTTGCAGGATCAAGAGGAGATATTATTGAAGTAATTGTAGAAGAATTTGTTCCTTTTGAAGAAGAAATTACATTATTAACAGTTACACAACAAAACGGAGAAACATTATTTTGTGCTCCCATAGGTCACGTTCAAGAGAGAGGCGACTACCAACAAAGCTGGCAACCAGCACCAGTTAAGGATACTCTTTTGAAAACTGCACAAGATATGGCTAAAAAAGTTACCGAAGCGTTAGGTGGTGCAGGAATATGGGGGGTAGAATTTTTCTTAACTGAAAACGAAGTGTATTTCTCTGAACTGTCACCAAGACCGCACGATACCGGAATGGTTACTTTAGCTAATACTCAAAATCTAAATCAATTTGAATTACATGCAAGAGCAGTATTAGGATTAGCTATCCCATCAATTGATCAAATACAAATAGGGGCGAGCTCAGTTATTTTAGCAAATGAACATGCTGATTCTTACACTTATTTAGGAATTGAAGATGTATTAGTTGAACCCAAAACAGATATTCGTTTATTTGGTAAACCAGATACTAGACCCTATAGAAGAATGGGAGTAGTATTAACTAATGATAAACTAAACCAAGACATTCAACATGTTACGCATAGAGCTAAAAATCTTGCAAAAAAAGTGAGGGTTATTTAACGTTAAGATTATGTTATTATACTGTTTCAGTCTCCGAGACAAAGGGTTTTTAGTTTACTTTTGTTAAAAAATTAATCTTTTGTGCAAATAACGCGATTATTTATACTTTGTACCTTCCTCTTCTTAATCAAAGGAATAAATGTTTCTTTTAGTCAAAAGACATTAGAGTTTAGAATTTTAAGGGTAAATAGTTTTATTGGAGATATGGATGCTGGGATTTTACCTGGTTTAAACTCTGGAGACAGTGATCCTCATTGGGATTTTAGTATAGAAGATGTAACCAATAGTATTACACAAAGTGGAACTTACAGTTTAACCGAAACGAACTGTCCTGGAACAAGAATTATAAACCAAACGTTCTTTTCTCAAGCCTATTGCTATGAATTGCCTTCTAATTATCTATTCACATGGAGCGCAGAAGAATTAGATGCCCCTGGAGGCGAAGCCCAAACTGGAAATGAGGTAATACCTTTCACTAACTTAGATATTAATCAAAATCAAAGCTCTTGGACAGCTCTTGCAAATAGAACACGATTTGTAAATGGAACAACATGTTCTGGTGGTCAAGTAGCATGGGGAATTTATTTAGAATATAGAGTTACAGGAACATTTAGTACTGTTGCAGCTAACTTTAGTGCAACCCCAAAAAATGGATGCTCAGTACCTCACACTGTTTTTTTTACCGATCAATCTACACTGCCTGATACTTGGTCATGGGATTTTGGTGATGGAAATACATCAACTTTACAAAACCCAGTACATAACTATACCTCAACTGGAACTTATGTAGTTAGACTTGCAATAGCTGATACCATAACTGGATGTTTAGATACTGCTTATGATACAGTAAAAATATCTATTCCTAATGCTGATTTTACTGCCTCTCCTGTATTTGGTTGTGGCCCTTTAGCTGTTAATTTTACTGATCTTTCATCTGGAACTACTCCAATAGTTGGATGGAATTGGAATTTTGGTGATGGAAACACTTCAAATCAACAAAATCCAATACATACTTATCAAAATCCAGGATTGTATGATGTTACTCTTTTTGCAACTGATAGTAATGGTTGTACGGTTAGTAAAACTGAAACTAATTATATACAAGTAATTGGTCCTGATGTTAATTTTGGTTTTGATGATTCTTTAGCTTGTTTAAACCAAACTATTAACTTTTCTGACAGTACTATTTTTACTGCTCCTATTACATCTTGGGCTTGGGACTTTGGAGATGGAAATACATCTCCTTTACAAAATCCTTCCCATGCATATTCAAGCAATGGTAAATTTACGGTTTCATTAACTGTAACTGACATTGATGGATGTACTAGAACTAAAACAGATTCTCTTCTTGTTGTAAATTCCATAGCTGATTTTTCAGCTTCAACAACTTCAGGTTGTTTTCCTCTTACTGTTAATTTTACAGATGCTTCTAGCGCAGACACAACCATTACCAATTGGAGTTGGGATTTTGGGGATGGAAATACATCAACCCTTCAAAATCCATCAAATATATATGCTCAACCGGGAAGCTATACCGTTATTTTGACTATAACTGATGCAGCTGGTTGTTCAAAAAGTGAAAGTGATGTTATTACTGTTAATGGATCTATTGCTAGAATCGATAAAAACGACTCTATCGTATGTGAAAATGACACCATTTTCTTTGCTGATAGTTCAATAGCTAACGGAACTATTTTAAGTTGGAATTGGGATTTTGGTGATGGTGGGGCATCTAGTATGCAACATCCATTTCATGTATATAATACACCCGGTTTATTTTATGTAACGCTTACTATAATGGACATTAACGGTTGTTCACAATCAATAATGGATTCTATTCTTGTACAACAGCCTGTTTCGTTTTTTAAACTTGATAATCAAATTGGATGTGATTCTCTTACTGTAATATTTACTGATTCTTCTTACTTTACCGATTTAAGTCCACATCCTACTAATACAGTATCTAACTGGAATTGGGATTTTGGTGATGGTAATACTACAAGCTTACAAAACCCAACACATACTTACGTTACAGCTGGAACATTTCAAATAAGCCTTGAAATAAGTAATTCAAATACTCCAACTTGCTTTGATACGAGTTATTCATCTGTTACAGTTTATCGCTCTAATGACACCCTATTATTTGATACAATTTGTGAAAACGAAATATATGTCACTTCACTAGGAGATACACTTCCAAGTGTAACCAATTCTTACTATGATACCGTAAATAACGTAAATGGTTGTGATAGTGTTATACAAATAGACTTATTTGTACTTCCTGTATCACAAGATACCATTTATGATACAATCTGTGAAAACGATAGTATTCAACTCATATCTGGTAATTATGTTAATACACAAGGGATATATAACGATACATTAACAAAATTAAACGGGTGTGATAGTATCATTACTACCATATTACAGGTTAACGACACCATACATATTACGATTTATGATACTATTTGTGAAAATGATAGTATACAACTTCCTTCAGGAAATTATATAAATACAAATGGTACATATATCGATACACTATTAAGAATAAGTACTGGCTGTGATAGTATAATTACAACTCATTTACACATTTTAGATACCATTCATACACATCTTCACGATACTATATGTGAAAACGATAGTATTCAATTATCTAATGGTGATTATACTAATCTTACTGGTACATATCATGATACATTATCAACAATAACCGGTTGTGACAGTATTATTTTCTTACATCTTTTTGTTAACGATACTATTCACAACACACATTTTGATACAATTTGTGAAAATGAATATTACATAACATCTAAAGGAGATACTTTACCACAGGCAAATGGTATATATAACGATACCTCATCCTCAGTAAACGGTTGTGATAGTATTACTTATATTAACTTATTTATTCTTCCGATATCTATTGATACAGTATACGACACAATATGTAGAAACGATAGTATACAGCTTCCAAATGGTACTTATACCAATTCTTCTGGAACATATACCGATACATTAAGTAGAATAAATACTGGCTGTGATAGTATCATCACTACCATTTTATTAGTAAACGATACTTCACATACTAATTTATACGATACTATTTGTCCTAATGATAGTGTTCGACTATCTAACGGATCATTCGTAAACACAGCTGGCATATACAGAGATACATTATCTAAACTTAATACTGGATGTGACAGTATTATCATATTCAATCTAACGGTTAATGACACTTCACAAACAGTAATTTATGATTCTATTTGTGAAAATGATAGTTTATTATTACCAAACGGAAACTACACCAATACTGCTGGAACGTATATTGATACACTACAAAAATTGACTACCGGATGTGATAGTATTGTTACTATTTATTTGCATGTAAATGACACGATACATGTGGTTATTTATGATACCATTTGCGAAAACGAAACGTATGTTTTTCCTAGTGGAAACAATACTGCTAATACAGCTGGCACATACAATGATACTTTACCAAGAATTGGAACAGGATGTGATAGCATAATGGTTATACAGTTACATGTTAATGATACTAGCAACATTACTGTTTTTGATACAATATGTGCTAGTCAAACCTATACATTACCCGGTGGCGCTATGGTAAATTCATCTGGCGTATATACAGACACTCTACCTAACCTTACCGGATGTGATAGTATTATTACTACTAATTTACATGTCATTTCACCTGTATTTAGTAATATAGACACTGGTTTTTGTGAAGGTGATAGTGTTCTTATAAATGGAAGATATATAGCCTCAAGTGGCACCTATAACGATACCCTTATTAGTGCTGCTGGTTGTGATAGTATCATACAAATTAATGTGACAGAATATCAACCTTTTACAGAGAACTTAACATTAAACATATGCAATAACGACTCTGTTTTTCTTCAAGGACAATGGAGAAAAACTGCGGGTACATATGTAGATTCTTTATTAAGTGTTAACGGTTGCGATAGTATTGTGACTACTAAATTATTTGTAAACAACAGTTCTCAGCATAAAGTTTTTGATACTATTTGCCAAGGAGAGATCATATTCATAGGAGGTTCTCATCAATCTACAGCTGGCAATTATTTCGATACACTTACTAATAGTGCTGGTTGTGATTCTATATTAGAAACCGAGTTATTTGTAGCTCCTATGCCAACTTTTATTCACTCTAATGACACCTCAATTACCATAGGTGACCAAGTTCCCTTATTTGTTTCTGGCAGTTACGACTATAGCTGGACACCTGGAGTTGGATTATCCTGTACTAATTGTCCTAATCCAACCGCTACTCCGTTAACCACTATTACGTATCAAGTTAAAGTTAGTTTAGGTGGATGCGACTCTACGGTTAGTATAACCATTAATGTACAAGAAGAAGCTGAGATATTTGTTCCTACTATTTTCTCTCCAAATGGAGATAACTGGAATGACATCTTTAGAATTAGAGGTTCAGTATTTACTAATTACCGCATGACCATTTTTAATAGATGGGGAGAAAAAGTATTTGAAACTGACAACTATACCGAAGGTTGGGATGGTACATTTAGAGGTAAAGATTGTAATAAAGGTGCTTATGCATATATTATTGAAGGCTTAGACCATAGAAATAGAGTATTTAAAAAGAAGGGGAATATAACCTTAATTAGATAATGAAAAGGACGATATATATAGTAGTTAGTTTTGTATTATTCGTTTGTTTAAATACAAAGATGTACAGTCAGGATATACATTTATCTCATGTATTTAACACGAGCATTGTTACCAATCCTGCAAAATCAGGGTTAATTTATGGAAACCAAAGAGCTGTGTTATCTTATAGAGATCAATGGTCGATTGCAAAAAGCCCTTTTAAAACATATTTTGTAGCAGCTGATGCTGTGTTTGGGAAGGTTAAAAAATCTAATCTTGGAATTGGTGTGTATGCTGTAAGAGATGTAGCTGGAACGTTAAAAATGGGAAATACTCAAGCAATGGGTTCGGTATCTGCAATAGTACCAACTGGTAAAAAAAGTAGAATATCATTAGCCATTCAAGGTGGATATTCTCAACAAAGTATCAACACATCTGGAATGGAATGGGATTCACAGTATCAAAATGGAGCTTACAATGAAGGTTCTACTTCTGGAGAAAACTTTGATTTTTCTCCTTTTGGTTTTGCTGATTTTAATGCAGGGTTTGCTTATCAGTTCGACTCAAAGGACATTCATAATATGGGACTAGAAAGTTCTAAACGAACTGAAATTGAAATTGGTTTTGCTGTACATCATTTATTAGAACCTAAATTTCAATATTCTTCAATTGGTAATAATCGATTATATAGAAAGTATTTAGGTCATTTTAATGGTGTGTTTAAAATAAAAAACTCAAATTTTGCTATTAATCCAGCCGCTATGTACGTAAGACAAGGACCTTACCAAGAAATTAGTGCTGGTATGATGGTTAAAATAATGCTAAAAGAAACATCTAAGCATACAAGTTTCTCAAAAGACATGAACTTGTCGGTTGGTGGTTTTTACCGCTATAAAGATGCTTTTGTTCCTTCGGTATTTTTTGAATACGATCACTATTCTATTGGTGCTACATTTGGTCTAAACCACTCGTATATTAGAAATGCAACTAGCTATTTTGCTGGTTATGAAATCGTATTGAGGTTTATTAATTTTTAATTAAACACTTGTTATTCCATGTTTGATTTCGAATGCTTACACTGGATCCAGAATCAAGTTCAGGATGACAGTTATAGTTTTTCACAAAATCTGTTTATCACAAAGTAAAAACGCCCTTATTAAGAAGGGCGAATTACTAAACTAAAACTAAGCGGAATTACCGCCTTCTATTTCGTGGGCCAGGTCTAGATCTATTTGCGCTAGATCGTGCTCTAACCTCTTGATTTATTCTTTTTTCTATATGATATAGCTTTGCTATTTTTTTTATTGGTAATATCTCTTTAAGCTTTAAATGATATTTCTTCTTTAAGTCTAATTCTTTTTGTTTATAATCAAAAGATTCTGTTATGATAGTCTCTACTTCTTCGTCAGTAAGATCCTCCATTTTTTTACTTTTGTCTTTTGTCTTTTTAAAGTTTTTACGAAGTGCTTTTCTATCTTCTGTAAATTCATCATAAACTGGCCAAAACGCTTTAGATTCCGCTTCTGTTAAATCTAATTTTTCTGTGATAATGGCTACTTTAATAGCAGCTCTTTTCTCTTTTTTAGTTAATGGCTTATCTCCTTCCTCTTGTGAAAAAGTTACACCTGAACCAAAAAGCATTATTCCTATTAATATGGTATGTACTATTGTTTTCATTTTGTTTTTTTTAGTCCCTAGTTCAATTCTCGATACAGTTTCAACTACCATTGAAAATACTCGAACTGACAAGTAGTATCTTTTCTTCTTTTTTTTAATAATCAAACAGATCTAATTCATCACTATCTAACTCAATAAATTCAGTAGCATCTAAAAAAATCTCCTCTTCTTCTATTATCTCTACAATCTCTTCTTGAACCTCTGTGTTGTCTATATTTATATCTCCAAAAACTATGCCATCCATAGGAAAATCACTTTCTGTTATTTCTTCAAAAAAGGCATTCGCCTTTAACTCTTTATAAGATGAATAGTTTATATCAAATTCAGAAAAATTAATATTGGAGGCTACTAATGGCTCATCTTGTTTTATCTCATTACCATCAAAAACAAATATTGAAACCGCAATAAGAGCAGCTATTGATGCTGCATAAGCAAAGCTTTTAAACGAAAATAATTGTATTACTTTCCCATTTAGGTTAATTTTTGCTTTTACTTTATCTTCTAATGTTTCAAAATATCTGGTTGGAACTACAAAACTATCCGTTAATGCTAATTCTTCTAATCCTATTTCTTCTTCAGCTATTCTATTTTTAACATTAATAACCAATTTATCAAAATAACCTTCTGGCACTCCAAGTCCCTTATTATTCTCTAATCCCTGTATGTTATTCTTAACATTAACAACTTCTTCCAGTTCTTTAAAATATCCTTTCGGAACTTTAAAACTGTT
>JAHDBM010000004.1:0-20600 GCA_020630395.1 Flavobacteriales bacterium | reverse complement strand
ACTAAGACCATAACTTTTTAAAAAGGTTTAATCGCTAAGGGATATTTTTTTTAATTATAAAACAACATTATCGTCATTGCGAAAACGAATGTAATGAGTTTGAAGCAATCTTAAACTCACAAAGCCGACTATTAGATAACTTCGCTTTCCTATTGTCAAGCTCGTGATGACGGTTGTTATTTTTTATTTAACCTCCTATAAAATGGGAGTTGTGTCATTTACTTTCTTTGTGCCATCCAAATTAAAAATTTGACCTAATCGTTCTAGTTCTATCAATAAAAATTGATCAAAACTCTCCCATTCATTATATATTTCTAAAGTATCTCTGTCAAATCTTGTTAATTTTAGCGTATTACAGTTTATAGAAATCTTACTTCCATCCCAACTATATGATCCAATAATAATATTATTATTTGCATGATATTGAGCATGCTCATATTGATTAACATTAATAATATCAAATGGTTGACGAATATCAACTGATCGTGAATAATCTGTTCTTAAACCATAAAGTTCTATCGAACTAGAAAACAAGCTTAATCCATTTGAAAACTCGGTCAAAAAGGTTTCATAAACACGCGGAATCTTTACTTTTAGCTGATTATTTAGTTGATCAATCTCATTAAAGTCTATAACAGGAAATAAGATATGTAAATATGCAAATGGGGCTACATGAGGAACATGACCAATTAAACAAGCTCCGTTACTACTAACCGCAGAGCCTATGGATTCATATTTACATAAGTCATCTTTTATTTTGTTATAATCTATTTTCATAATCTAACACCTAATATACTGTTTCTCTGCAAAGGCAAACTCATTATCAATTACAAGCTCAATATCTTTTGTTTTTATCGTTCCTGATACTCTACCAAACGGCCCTTCATAATTTGAGCCTCCTAACGGGCCTAAACTAATTTTTACTTTCTTATCGTATTCTATAATAAAGGTTAATGATATTTCGCCTCCTTTGGATGTTACTTCCCATCTATCTCTTGTTCGTTTAAACGTTACTAATGGTAAAACAATCATCTTGTTTCCTACCCATAGTCTGTTTTCATTAAAATTTTCAGGATTTACAACCTGATTTACGGTTAAATTAAGACCATGAAGCACTCCGTTTTGATAAAACCCTGTAGATATCCAATCCCACTTCATTTGATAGGGGTAATACCCTTTATGATCATCTAACACAAAAAAGCTCGTCTCTGTATTAAATTGAAACACATCATCTTTAATAGACAAAGTTCCTTCCATTGGTACAAATCCTTTTTGAGAATACATGCCTTTATGTTGACTGAATGGCAAACTAGAAACCAACATTGGACTATCGTTAAAAAAACCTTTAAATGATCCGCTAATGTTATCCTTTCCTGCAAATTCTATTTCAATAAATCCTTTCTGTAGTCGATTTTTTATATGAATAGCTAAATTCTGAGATTCAAATTTATTATCTGTATCAAGTAATGAATTTGCTATTTCCAACTTACTTGGTCTTACCTCTTCCTCTATTAAATAATGCTTTTTTTCTATTTTATCATAGACTCTTATTTGAGCTAATCCACTAAATTTTGCATTAAATAATGCTATGCAAAAGTAAAATCGATCGTTACCTCCTTGACAAGCTTGAAACTCTTTTAATCTAAGATTTTTAAACCACCTTGGTACTGGAAACTTACCCCATATGGTGGAATCAAGAAGGTTTACATCATGAATTGGTTGATTAAACGAACCTAGTTGTTGTTTCCCTTTTATCACCAGTTGTTTCATTTACTTAAAAAAGTGTCCATATAAGTTTAGTAAGAAAACAGCCATAAAACAAATAGTTGTCTTTCCAAACTTAATTTGGAATCTACTTACTAATAGATCCTGATCTCCATCAGGATGACAATGAAGCAAAGCTTATGACAGTTAAATACGACTAGGTTTATTTAAGTTTCCTACCTAATACCTCTACTTTTGATAACCATTTTGCTCTAAATTCATCTTTAGACAAACGTAATGGGCCGATAGCTGTAACTCCTACCTTTTTTATCCCGACAAATTGCATGGTTAATTTTTTCATGGAATGGTTACTAGGTTGGCGATTAACCAATCTATAAAACCAAGTTGGTTGATCCATTGTGGTGATGATGCGAGCTGTTTTTCCTGTTAGATATTTATCCCACCAAACAGATCCTTCTCTTTTTTTAAAGGCTAAACCAGGCAAGAATAAACGATCAATAAATCCTTTTAACAAGGCAGGGTATGATCCCCACCAAACAGGATAAATACATACCAAATGATCTGACCATTTAATATCTTCCCATGCCTGTAATAAATCTGGCTCTAACTCTACTCGTTTTCTATACCCATAAGCTAAGTTTGGATTAAAGTTTAATTCTCCAACTTTTATCTCTCTTACTTCTGCACCTGATACTAAAGCCCCTTTTTTATAAGCTTGATGCAAGGCATGGTTATAACTTTCATTATCCGGATGTCCATTAATAATGAGTACTTTTTTCATTTGTTATAATTGGCTAATTAGTAAAAATATGTGACTTAATTTTATTCATGGCAGTAAATGTCACTCAATAATTGTTTGCCCATCATGGGCATTTCATCATTAAAACTTTGCTACAAAACTTCTTATAAACTTATGCAAATCATTAAATTCAGTTAATGGAAGTGTCTCTGGGCGATCTTTAATATCATGGTAATGTGTTACGCCACCCATGGTATACATGAAAAAAGCTGGCACACCATTTTCTTGAAAATAATAATGATCGCTATTAGCCGCTTTACCTCTCTTTTTAATTTGTTTAAGCAACTTTTCTTTTTCATTAATCTTCTGCATCCACTCAAACTCCTTTGGGTTTTCTGTGGCATTAACAACCGTTATTCCTTCTGATCCTGTTCCCATTAAATCTACATTTACAACAAATTTTATTTTATCTAATGGCACCATAGGATTTTCTACAAAATATTTAGAACCCACTAACCCTGCTTCTTCACCACCAAAACCAACAAAAACCATAGTATATTCTGGTTTAGATTCGGCATAATGTTTCATTAATGTAATCATCATGGCGGTTCCACTTGCATTATCGTTTGCACCATTCATTGTAGCTTCAGTTCCCATCATACCTAAATGATCATAATGAGCAGTAAAAAAGATATATTTTTTACGTTTACATTTTCTCTTAGCTGGTACTATTCCTATTACATTTTGTGATTCATAATTTCTAATGAATTTGTTTTCTACGTTAATAGTTGCAACTGAGTCTCCTTTAAAAAAATCAGACTTGACTTCCAAAATTGGATAATTTAATGCTTCACTACCTACTGTCCAGGTAAATTTATTGTCGTTAATTATAATTAAAGGCGTCTTGCTAGCTAGTACTTGCTTTACGTAGTATTGATCAGCTCTTTCTTTCCGATCTTTTGGTTTAGGAAATTCTATTACAAATGCTACTTTTGGAAATTCAGTCGAATTAAAATCATACTTCCCTAGTACTGCGTCAATTTTATCGTAATCCATTTTAACTAATTTATATTCTCCGCTAGCACTACCTGATTTTGCATCAATAATAAAATCTTCTCCTACCTTGAGTTTTTTAGCTCCAATGAATAACTCTACTTTTCCTGGAAATGTATTTACATCTAACTTAAATTTTTGAAAATATGAAGTATCAATAGACTTTGCTCCATATTTTTTAAATTGGTCGGCTATGTATTGAGCCGCAATTTTATCGCCATCATTAACATAACCCCTTCCATAAAATTCATCAGAAGCCAATTTATCGACTAATTCTCTACCAAGTTCTTTTTGCGAGTATGTTAATGAACTTAACAACACTAGGAGTAATAAGATTGTGCTTTTTATGTACATATTATTTTTTTATGGTAATTATAAACTATGCTTCGACTCCGCTCAGCATGACAACTATTAAAACTGTCATCTTGAGCGGAGTCGAAAGATAATGATATTCAAAATTAAGATAATTTATTAATCAATTCTTTTGCTAAATCATCTACATTAATTCCTCCAAAATTACCAGAGCTCATTAACAACAGGTTTCTTTCTTTAAACTTAATATCTTTTAAACGCGCCAACAATTCAGTAGATTCTGTGAAAACTTCTACATTATCGGTATTAAAAGATGCTTTAACCTGAGAAGGAGAAAGCATATCTAATTTTTTATGTTTAATTGCCTCTGGACTAAAATACACGAACGCCTTATCTGCACTTTTCATAGCGCCATCATATTGATTTAAAAACGTTTGATTTAAACTACTAAAGGTATGCAGTTCCATGCACGCTATTAATTCCCTATTGGGAAATTGTTCTTTTAAAGCAGATGTTGTTGCTTTTAATTTTGATGGAGAATGTGCAAAATCTTTATAAATAACCGCTTGCTCATTTTTTTGTAATAATTCCAATCTTTTTGAAGCTCCAGAAAAAGACTGAATGGCTTTCATAAAATCTTCAGTTGAAATACCCATTTGATTACAAACATACATGGCACCTAACAAGTTTTGTAGATTATGTTTTCCGAAAATATTTAATGGGTATGCTACATCTTCAATGGTTATAATGGTTTGTCCGTTTTTTATTTCGAAAGTTGGCGTATTATACGGTATAAAATCAATTTCATTAGTAGATTGAGAGACAATACTCTTTATTTCTTTATCTCCTTCAAAATGGATTAGCGAACCATTTGGCTCGATAAGGTTGACAAATATGCTAAACTGCTCTACATAATTATCGAACGTAGGAAAAACATTAATATGATCCCATGCAATACCACTTAGTAGAGCTATATCTGGTTTATATAAATGAAATTTTGGTCTTCTATCTATTGGTGAAGATAAATACTCATCTCCTTCCAAAATGGCAAATTCGGCATCATCAGTTAGTTTCACCATGACTTCAAACCCCTCTAATTGTGCGCCAACCATGTAATCTACCTTTTTATTAAGTTGACCACACACATGTAAAATCATTGAAGTAATGGTTGTTTTTCCATGACTCCCACCAATAACTACTCTTGTTTTGTTTCGAGTTGCTTGATAAATGTACTCTGGGTAAGAATATATTTTAATTCCAAGTTCTTTTGCTTTTAACAATTCTGGATTGTTTTCACGAGCATGCATTCCTAGAATAATAATATCTAAATCATCATGAATTCGATTCTCATTCCACCCTATAGATTGAGGAAGAATATTATACTTTGCTAATCTTCCTTTAGATGGCTCAAAAATTTCATCATCAGAACCTGTTACATGATGATCTTGCTTATGAAGTGCAATTGCTAAATTGTGCATAGCACTACCTCCAATCGCTATAAAATGAATATTCATTCTTTGTTTTTACTGAATAGACTTTAATTGTTCTCGATACATTTTCGGATTACAACTGAAAACACTCGAACTGACAAATAAATTAAGTCTTAATTTCTATTAATACCTACTTTAAATATACTAGTTATTCTATAGGCTTTACCTTAAAGAATGAAAAATTAATGCTAATAAACCAACATAACACAATGGCAAATGTGATTTTTTGAACCCATGGTAATCCTTCAATTCCAATTTTAGCATAATACATTACATTGTTTAATCCCATAAGTGCAATACAAAACAAACCAAAGTAAAACAGTATTGTTTTTTTATTTTTCTTTAAGCCTACAAAAATACCAATTAAAGGAGGTATTGATAGCAAACAAGAGGCGATTAGCATTGGGTCGTGAATTGGAGTAAAAATAAAGAAAGCTAATCCCATTGCTACTATTCCCATATATCTTATGATGGTACTCCATGTTTTACTTAGTTGGTAATAGTTAGGAAATAAATAAAATAATGCGCCTACTCCTACACAAAGGAATAACATACCTAATAATGCTGGTAGTCTCCCTGGGTTAGGCATATCATTATAGGCATATTCTGACATTAAATCGCACCAGTAGTTATTTACCCAATCGAACCCAATTGAGGTTAAACTTACTTGTGATCCTCCTGGATATAGCAAAACTGAAGTAAAGTAACATCCTAAAAAACAGAATACAGCTAATAATGGTAATCGAATAAGCATTTATATATTCTCTGAGATTGAGTTACGGAATACATAAAAAACAGATAAACAAAACGCAATATTTATGATAATATTAGCCAGTGCTATGATTAGATTACCGTTTCTTATTAGTTCAAAAGTTTCGAAACTGAAAGTAGAAAACGTACTAAATCCTCCGCAAAATCCTATTACAATTAGTGGTTTTAAAAAATCGGACGATTCTATTTTATTTGAGAAAGTAAATATGGTTAGCCCTAAAATTATGCAACTTAAGACATTTGCTGTTAATGTTCCTAGCGGTAATTCACTGTTATATAGCTTAGAAACCCCATATCTACT
This sequence comes from Flavobacteriales bacterium, assembly GCA_020630395.1. Classification (GTDB taxonomy): domain Bacteria; phylum Bacteroidota; class Bacteroidia; order Flavobacteriales_D; family CAJJDF01; genus CATLPG01. The sequence continues at coordinate 14,209 of JAHDBM010000004.1, read as the reverse complement.
AAGGCTTCCTAAACCTCCTCCTATAAATATAGCTACAAGGGTTATCATGTATTATTTAGATAATACCTTTGGTATTTTAAAATAATCGGAATCTTTTTGAGGTGCATTTTTTAGTGCTTCTGCTTGAGAAATGGTTTCGATTGCTTCGTCTTCTCTTAGCACATTTACATTTTGATTCATGTGAATTAAAGGCTTTACATTATCGGTATCTAGTTCTCCTATTTTATCTATAAAAGCAATCATGCGATTCATGTCTTTTTGAATCACTTTTTTCTCTTCTTCGTTAAATGACAGTTTAGCAAGTCTCGCTATTTTTTCTACGGTTTGTTCGTTAATATCCATGCTATTTATAATACTGCTTAAGAGGTTTTTCAATAACCTCAAATACTTGATCTTTTAAATGTACTAAATCTTTATCGGTTAACCCTTTTGTTGAAATTGGTTTGTGGATAATCGACCTTGAAATACCTGGTATTCCTTGTCCGAAAAGATCTCCATGATGCGAGAACAACAACCAGTTGGTTTTAAAGGTAATAGGAACTATATCTGCTTGCTGAGATATCGCTAAATTAAATGCTCCATTTTTAAACTTGTGCATTTTTGGTCTGTCTTCATCTGGTATCATTCCCTCGGGAAAAATAACTACCGAATACCCTTTTTGTATAGCTTCTTTAGTTAGCTCAATAGACTGAGCTGCTTTTTTACGATTACTCCTGTCTACAGGAATATCCATGTTTTTAAAAAAAGCGCGAACAAAAGGCCATTTTAATAATTCTGCTTTTCCTAAAAAAACTGCCGTTTGAGGTATTACACAAAAAGTAACCACAATATCTAAATAAGAGGCATGATTTGCACAAATTACATAGGGTCTATTGGGTAAGTTACTTCTTCCTTTAACTATTACCTTAATAGCTGTTAAAAAACAGATTAATCTAGACCATACTCTTTTTAAATGATAAGCTTTATGAATGTTTTTTTCATCTCGCAGTAAAATAACAAAGAATGGATACATCAAAATAGCCGTGATTAAAAATATTAATCCGAAGTATATTTTATAAAGTGCTCTAAAAGGAGCTAATATGTACCAAAATATTTTTTTCACAAACTTTATTAAAACTAACTAAAAAAAGAATGACATCTTTCATTTCTGAAAGATGTCATCAAATATAAGTATAAAAAAAAAGGGTTACAGTTTTCTACCTTTAATCGTTTTTTGAGTGCTTCTTCTTTTTGTGCTATTCTTAAGTTTAAACACTAAATATGACCTCATACTTGTAGCAGAAAGAAAATATTCTTCTCCTCCATATTTAACTACCCCTCTATTTCCAGCTCCAATTTTCTCTGGTTTAACTCTATATTTACCATCTCTTTCACTTGCTTTGAATAATAATTCTTTTCCTTCTTCGAATGAAACATGTAATAAACCATCTGCTGATTGCTCTACAATTCCTCTTGTTCCATTAGGAAAAAATAATTTATTCATGTTTTGCTCATCTGTAATTACAAGTTCTCCTCCATCAGTTTGTGTTGAACCATCTCTATTACCATTATATATTGTAATATCTCCTGCTAAATAAAACTGTAATGATTTAACTTCTTGATCTCCTAATTTATATTTTGTTTGTACTGCAGTTGTAAATGGAATTTTCTTTGCACATGAAGCAAAAGTTATTGCTATCATTGCTATCCATAAAAAATTTAACCTTTTCATATTCTTCTTTTTTACTGATTCTTTAGTGGTTGTATACTCCAAGTACCATGCCACTTATTATTACACCTCACAAAATTAAAAGAAATTATTAGTTACCACTGTTTTGACATTATTTTTTTTCTTCCTTAAGAAGCTACCAATTACTATACATACTTCGACTCTGCTCAGCATGACATATATTCTTAATCATTGAACTAATAAATTGCATCCTCTAACATCAGTATTATCATACCTCCCCAGTACTTTAAATCCGTCACCTTCTATTCTTCCGAGATCATCTGTAGCTATAAATGCACAAGAATGTACGTTTGCTAAGTCAATTATATTTATTAATCCTGTTTTATTATTTGGTAATAATGTAAATGGGTCTGAGGTTTCTCTAATAAGAACTTTCATCCAATTTGGCGTTTCGAAAAGTTGGTCTTTTTTAGAATACGCTTGTGATAGTAATTCGGTCATTCCATATTCTGATGAAATATTAGTTGTTCCAAACCCCTGTTGTAAAATGGCATGAAGCTGTTCTTTTGTTAACTCTTTCCTTCTACCTTTCATCCCTCCAGTTTCGATTATATAGCCATTCTTTATTGTATGATTATACTTTTCTACATAATCCAAAAGGGCATAGCTAACACCAAATAATACATACTTTTGGTTTGTAGATTCTAAACTTTGAATAGTAGAACATAAAGCATTATTGTCATTTAAAAAATACCCACTTAATTCATTGTTAGAAAGCTGAATGAGTTTATCCGTCATGTATACTAATGAAGAATCTCCTTGTTGTTGATAAGAAGGCAATAAACACAGCACAGCCAAATCGTTTGCTTTACCAAAAAACTGTTCGAAACAATAAGTAAAAGAGGCGTCATAAAGTGCTAAACTTTTTACGTAATGATTACTTCTTACCATATTTCCTGTTCCGCTACTTTTAAATATTTTATCCTTATGGTTGCCGGATAAAACTGTGTGAGATTTGAAAAAACGAATGGGTAAAAACGGTATTTGAGTATAATGATTTAGCTTATGTGGATTTACTTTAATATAATCTACAAACTGCTTATAAATCTCAATGGTTTTATATTGGTATTGAAAAACAGTTAATGCTAGTTCATTAAACGAATCTTCACTTTTTACCGTGAGCAGTTTTGATATGTATTCCTTATCAGTTACCATTGCTATTTTGAAACATAAATGTACTCGAAAACATGTTTATAAAAAAAGGGTTACTTTTATTAAATATTGAGTGAACTATTTGCGTTAAATAATTTATAACTCGATAGATTTTCAATTACCATTGAAAACACTCGATATGACTAACGTTAATTGTTATTTTTTTTAGATTAAAAAATTACTGTTATGAAATTGATACTTACATATTCTATTATATTCGTTTTAGCGGCTTTTACGAGTTGCTTAAAGCCTGAGCAATTTCCAGTGGAACCTGCCATTGAATTTTCTAGCTTTACCCAATTTGGAGATTCAGCAGAGCTTGTCGTTTCTTTTACTGATGGTGATGGAAACATTGGGTTATCTAAATCAGATACAACTGGAGGTTTTAGCTCTACACAAAGATATCATCATAACTTATTTGTAGAATATTTCGAAAAAGTAGATGGTGCTGGTTGGCAACCTGGAAAAGATTTAAATGGTGATGATATTATATTTAAATATCGTATTCCGGTATTAACCCCACAAGGAAAAAACAAAGCACTTAAAGGAAAGATTAGGGTAACTATTGAGCCTTCTTTTTATAATCCTATTTCTCCTGATTCTGATACTTTAAAATACCGCATAACACTTGTAGATAGAGATTTTAACGAGAGTAATGCTGTGGAGTCTATTGAGGTAACAAGATAAGTCTACTACTTCTTAATCAATCCAAATAATTTAAACGATAAGTCTAAAAACAAGATCTTAGCATTTGCATTTCGATCTATATGATTATGTGCATCTGTTAAATGTTTATGAAGTTTAAACACATTACTAGGATTAATAAAGGGCATAAACTTGTTCATAAATGCTTGCTGACTTGGACTAATCTTCACTTTGTCATCTGGCAGAAAATTACCACTTAAACATTTTTGAACTATTCCTAAACAGAATACTATATATGCTTTTTGCTTTTCTCTACCAAGAGCTGCTATCGACACACTTAATTCAAGCGCTTTAGCCACATCTCTACTAAAACAAATTCTCATCCATTCTACAAATAGAGTAAAATACTCGGCTGTTGGATCTTCTCCATGACTTAATTGAATAGCTTCTGCTATGTTTCCATCAACATAATGAGCAATTTCGAGCGCTTTAGCTTGGTCTATTGCCTCTTTAGCTAAGTAATTAACTACCTCATCTGTTTTAGGCTTATCTAGTCTTGTAATTTGAGTTCTAGAACGTATGGTAGGTAATATAAATTCAAGATTAGTTGTTGTCAATAAGAACAGTGTTCTAGCCGGGGGCTCTTCAATTAATTTTAAGAGTTTATTAGCTGCTGAAATATTCATTCTCTCAGCCCCAAATAAAATAACTACTTTGTAATTACCCTCAAAAGATTTAAGCTGAAGTTTTTTTAATATATTTTGGCTTTCATCTTTTCCAATAACTCCCTTTTTGTTTTCGTTACCTGTTTTTTTATACCAATCTTCTTCGGTAAAATAATTACTTTCTTTTATGAGTTCTTTCCATTCTTCTAAATAATAATCGGCTGTATTACCCTTAGCCGATAACTGAATTGGAAAAGAAAAATGCAAATCAGGATGAGCCAAGTTGTTAATTTTAAGGCAAGATGGACATATTCCACAAGAATCTTGTTCTTGCTTATCTTTACAGAAGATATAGCGTGCATACGCAATAACCAATGGTAAAGCCCCAAAACCTTTTCCTTCAAAAAAAAGTTGCGCATGGCTAATTCTATCTGTTTTAACAGATTCTATCATCATTTCTTTAATAGCAGATTGCCCAACTACATCTTTAAAAAGCATACCTAAAGATACAGGTTCGTTTTGAATAAAAATGCGAGGACTCTATAAAACATTCGCTTATTCTCGATACTATTTTGATCTATTACCAAAATCATTCGAATTGACAGTGAATATTATATTCTTAATTCATAAAAAACGAGCCATATTGGCTATTGATAAAATAAACAGTAATACTGATTGGTTTATGACTTTGAGATTACTTCAACTTCATATACATTCATTTTCATAATAACAGTTTTATTGTTTATCTAGTTTTTGATATTCATCAATATAGTATAAGTATTAATTATTCTTCGACTCTTAATAGGTCGCATAAAAAAAGCCTTCCAAGTTGGAAGGCTTTAAGAATATTAGTGTGCGTGTTCTCCTTCTTTTAGAGGAACTGTTTGTGGTACAAAATCCTCTTCATGTTCAGGATTAGAATAATCATAAGGCCATCTATGAACAACTGGTAAAGGTCCATCCCAGTTACCGTGACCTGGATTAACAGGTGTAGTCCACTCTAGTGTATTAGACTGCCATGGATTTTTAGTTGCCACAGGTCCTGCGTATACACTATAAAAATAGTTGAAAAAGAATATTACCTGAGCTAATGCACCAATAATAGCAAATACAGTAATCACTTCATTTAAGTCTTGTACATGATCTAAGAACGGGAAGTTTGTACTATCATAATATCTTCTTGGAGATCCTGCTAGCCCAACAAAATGCATTGGAAAGAACACACCATAACCACTAATCATAGTTAACCAGAAGTGCGCATACCCCAATTTCCTATTCATCATTCGTCCGTACATTTTAGGGAACCAATGATAAATTCCTGCAAACATTCCATAAATAGCTGATAACCCCATTACAATATGGAAGTGAGCTACTACAAAATAAGTATCGTGTACTGGTATATCTAAAGTTGCATCTGCAAGAATAATTCCTGTTAACCCTCCAGTGATAAAAGTAGATACTAATCCAATAGAGAATAACATTGCAGGCGTATATCGAATACTACCTTTCCATAAGGTAGTGATATAGTTAAATGCTTTTACTGCAGAAGGTATTGCAATTAACAATGTTGTAAATACAAATATCCCTCCAATAAATGGATTCATTCCAGTAACAAACATGTGGTGACCCCATACAATAAATGATAAGAATCCTATTGCTAAAATTGATCCAATCATGGCTCTGTACCCAAAAATTGGTTTTCTAGAGTTTGTTGCAACAATTTCAGAAGTTATTCCTAAAGCAGGTAGTAATACAATATATACCTCTGGATGTCCTAGGAACCAAAATAAGTGTTGAAATAATATTGGAGAACCTCCACTTGCATCAAGTGCTTCACCTCCAACAAATATATCCGAAAGGTAAAAAGATGTTCCGAATGTTTTATCCATTAATAATAGACATACAGCAGAAACTAAAACTGGGAATGATAATACACCCAATATAGCTGTTACTAAGAATGCCCACATAGTTAATGGCAACCTAGTCATTTTCATACCAACTGTTCTTAAGTTAATAATAGTTACTAAGTAATTTAATCCTCCTAACAGAGAAGATGCTACGAACATAACCATACTTAATAACCAAAGTGTCATACCAAGACCAGATCCAGGTATCGCCTTTTCTAATATACTTAATGGTGGATATACTGTCCATCCAGCTGATGCCGGTCCTGACTCTATAGTTAATGAATAAAGCATTACAACACTTGCTAATAAAAACAACCAATATGATAACATATTTAAGAAACCAGAAGCCATATCTCTAGCTCCAATTTGTAGTGGAATTAACAGGTTAAAGAAAGTTCCACTAAGTCCTCCTGTTAATACAAAGAATACCATGATCGTACCATGTATGGTAACTAACGCTAAATATCTATCAGGTTTTAATAATCCATTATCATCAATGTAGCCATCTCCTAAGAAGAACTTCATAGATTCAAATGATTCCTCTGGCCATGCTATCTGTAATCTAAATAAAACAGACATAATGACTGCTACAATTCCCATTACCATTGCAGTAATAAGAAATTGTTTAGAGATCATTTTATGATCTTGACTAAAAATAAATTTAGTTATAAAGCTTTCATGATGATGGTGGTGATGACCGTGATCTCCATGATGATTGTCTCCAGCTTTTAATAATTCCGCTTGTGCCATTATTATTAAATTTTAAACTCTAATTTTAACTTATTGTACTTGTGCAACTTCGTTACTATCTTCTTCTCCATCAATGATTTCAGCATCAACAGCTTCATCATTCCCTTCACTCTTATCATCTTCTTTTACTTCTACAGCTCCACTAAGAACTCCAAAAGATTTTTTTGCCTCTTGCTCTTTAAACCAAGCATCATATTCTGCTTTAGTTTCTACAACCGTAATTTTTAATTGCATGTTGTAATGTGATGCTCCACAAATTTTGTTACATAATAATGTGTAATCAAATGCTACAGCTGGTTCATTTTTTTCAGCTCTTATATCGTTAATTCTTTTGTATTGCATTGAAATTTCAGGATCGTTCCTCATCTCTTTTGTAGTTCGAATAGGAGTAAATACAAATCGGGATGTCATACCTGGAACACAATTCATTTGAGCTCTAAAATGAGGGAAATATGCACTATGAATTACATCTCTAGATCTAAATTTAAACTCATAGTTTTGACCTTTAATCAACACCATTTCTTTCACCAACACATCATTTAATGCTGCTGCATCCTCTTCTTCAGTTTGTGCTTCTAACAAAGGTCCTAATCTTTTTAGTTGACGGGTTAATAATGATTTTTTAGCTTCTAATTCTGCAATTTTTGCATCATTCATTAACTCAGTATCTTCTAATTCTTTTTCAATGTCCTTAATTTGACTAGACCATGCCTCTTGCTTAGCTTTTATAACATCAGTTGTTAAAACTGCCATTGGATTAGCACCTTCATCTAATACTTTATAATCAGATTTTCCGAGCTTATTATCAACTCCCGAATATCTTGCCCACCAACCAAATTGGTATGAATACAACTCAATTACCTGGGTTTCTTGAATGTCTTTTTGGTATTCTGATGTTTCTACAGTAAATGCTTTTGCATCTTCTTCATTATCAAAATATTTTCTAAGACTTACATAATCATTAAAAAGAACTAATTTACCATCTACACTAAAAAATTGTGATTCATTTGGGTGAGCATCTTTAGCTTGTGATATATTATCATAAGTCTCTACATTATCAATTGTGTATTGAGCTGTAGGATTTACGTAAAATGTTTTATCAGAAGTGATATCATTCCAGATCATTAAACCAAAAATGATGACAAACGCTAAAACAGCTGCAGGTATTACAGTCCAGATTAACTCAAGTTTATTTGAATGTGAAAAGAAAACAGCTTTAACTCCTTTCTTCGCTCTATATTTAGCAGCAAAAATAAATAATACAGGTTGAGTAATAAAGAAAACAAATAACAGTATCGCCCAGTTAAAATTATATAACCAATCTATTTCTTCTCCATGAGATGAACCAGAAGGACCAGTTGCTATTCCTCCTCCGTATTCGATCATTAACCAAACAGAACTAACCATAAATACAACCATAAATGCTATAAGCATAAAAGCATTGAATTTACTTTCATCTTCTGTTACTTCTGCTTCGTCATTATTTCTAAGCTTTGCAGATAATTGATCTACTTTTAGTAGCTGAGCTAATAAAATGATCGCTAAGATTATGATAACTACAATTAAAATTTTCATTTTTTAATGTTTAAACTGTCTTTAAATACTTTTTATCTTCTTTTTCTTACTAACTACTAGGTATGTTGATGTAAGTTCTCATCCAAATAAGGGTGATTTTTAACTAGTAATGGTGCTTTTGTAAATGCTCTCAATACAACAAATATGAAAAGACCAACAAAGAACAAGAACATTCCTACTTCTAACACTCCAATGTCCCAGTGATCAAATACTGTACCTGGCATAACCATAATAAATACATCTAACCAGTGAGTTACAAATAAAACACATCCAATTATAACAATTGCTTGACGACTTCTTTTTGCTTCTCTTGACATTAAGAATACTAATGGTAATAGTAAATTGATTGCAAATACAATCCATAAAATATACTTATAATCTGTAAAACGAGCAATATAATATGTTACCTCCTCTGGAATATCTGCATACCAAATAAGCATAAATTGAGAGAAAAATAAATAACTCCATAATATACTTACTGCAAATAACCACTTACCTAAATCGTGAATATGACTCTCATTTACAAACTCAAGGTAACCCTGACCTTTTAAGAAGAAGATCATCAATAGGATAGTAATAATACCCGAAATCCAAATTCCTGAGAAACAATACCATCCAAATAATGTACTAAACCAGTGTGTATCGATAGACATAATCCAATGCCAAGACATTGCTGATGATAAATATCCAAATAACACTAAAAATATTGCTCCAAACACATAATTTTTGAAGTGAATTTTTGTTCCACCCTCAATATCTTCTTGTAAAGATCTTTTTCTAAAAATTCTAGCAGATATTATGAATGCTCCAAAATATACCACATTCATTATCCAGAAAAATGGTTGACCTAAGAAAGGTTGCTTATTAGCGATAATAGCATCATAATGCGAACTATCTGGATTTGATACTTCAGGATCCATCCAGTGCCATATATGATTCCACCCCATGCTACCTGCAATGAAAACTATAATTAAAAAGATAGCTCCTACTGGAATATAAGCTGTAATTCCTTCTAGTATTCTTTTCGTTACAACACCCCAACCAGATTCAGTTGCATATTGTAAACCAATAAAGAATAAAGCTCCTAACCCTATTCCAAAGAAGAAGAATCCATTCACTAATAAGTTAGACCAGCTTCTCGAGTGATGAGAATCTGTAAATGAACCTTCATCATGAATAATATGAGTTAATGTTTCGATTGGCGAATGACTTGAACCATGTGCATCATGATGTCCAGATTCAGCTTCTTCTGCATTCCCTTCATGGTGATCATGATTATCTCCCTCAGCTGTTGGGTACATTAATAAAACTAATTCATGGTGATCATCATGTTTAGATGCTTCTTCAGCATTACCATCATGATGTTCTTCCTCTGCGTGATCATCACTATGATCTTCATGGGATTCTTCAGTTGCATGATCTTCATGAGTTGTAGCTTCATCAGCATGGCTTTCCTCATGATGGTCTACTTCATGAGTTCCATGATCTGCATGTCCATGATTACTATGAGAACTAAATTCTTTATAAGTTACTGTAATTTCTTTCTCTTTGGCAGCTTCGTTTATCTTAGATTTAAGTTCCTCAACTGTGTAAGGTAATTCATGATAGTACTCAACTAATAATAAATCAGCATCCTCTTCAGATACTCCATCACTAACTTCTTTAAACACTAATTGTTCATCATAGTTTAATGATTCTGGATCGGCACTATTTTTTTGCAATAGCGCAATACTATCATGACTATGAGGAGTTACATACAAGTGACTTTTTTCACTTAGGAATCCTAAAATGAAAAGCACTAATCCTACACCCATTAATATGAATGTAACATTTTTAAACTTACTTGTGAATTGAAAATTCATAGGTTAAAATTTCCCGTTATTATTTAATAATTACTTCTGTTCTTCTATTTCTTGCTCTTCCCTCTTCAGTATCGTTAGATGCTACTGGATTTTCTTCTCCATATCCTTTAGCAGTAATTCTATCAGCATCAATACCGTTCTTTTCTAAATACTTTTTTACAGCATCAGCTCTTTTTTGAGATAACTCATGGTTAGCTTCAGAATCCCCTGTGTTATCTGTATAACCATCTACTTCAATAGACACGCTTTGAGTTTTCATAAACTCAACTAAGGTTTCAAGTGTTTCTTTACTTTTTCCTTTGTCTAAGGAAGCGCTTCCGGTTTTAAATACTAAATCTCTTAATTCTAGTTTATGATCTCCTTCATCAGCTAAGTGAGCAACTTGATCTAGTAGTTGATCTTTTAAACTTACTTCCTCTACAACTTCTTGAACTGAAGGAATTTCTTTACCTGCTAATGTTTTTAAGTAAGATATCACTTCCCATCTTTCTCTTTTATTTAATTGAGATGCGTGTGATCCCATAACACCTTTACCGTAAGTAATAGAATAAAACATTTGTCCATCTTCCTTTTCAAAAGCATTTGCTGGTGGAACTATTAATCCATTAGATGAAACAGAAACTTTTCCATCTCCTGCACCTTTTTCTCCATGACAATGATCGCAAAATCTATTATACAACACTTCACCTTTATCAACATTTTCTTGATTAAAAGCCAGTGGGTTTTTATCTAAAGCAGACAAAACATAATCAGAATCACTGTATGCAACAGAACTAATTCCGTGTGTTTTATCCATTCCTTTAGTGGGCATTCTATCGTAAGGTAAATATACATTACCTGAATTAGAACCTTGAAAAGGAACTGTACCTACTGGTGGTTGAAGAGCAGTTAACCTATTCTTTAAAGAGTCGTTAGGTATCCATGTTCTTACCTCACCATAATCAATATATGCTTCAATTGCAGGAGAACGATACATATCTGGCATGTATTCATATCCTGGGCTGTTTTCGTCCTTGAAGCAAGACGTTAGCGAAACTGATATAATCAGTCCGGCAGCTATTTTATGGAAGTATGCTATTTTCATTTCAATAATTACTTCGTTTGTTTTTCGTCTATTTCAACTATATCAGTTGATTGTATCATTGCGTGTAATTGATCAGAAGAAAACTGTCCATTTTCTGACTGTCTAATTTCCATTACAAAACGATCATCAGTTGTTCTTGGATCTGGGTTTTGTGCTGGCATTCCAGGCAATGTTTTATTTCTTAATAAATAGGTTATTGACATTCCATGAGCAGCACATAGTACAGTAAACTCAAATGTAATAGGAATAAATGCTGGTAAATTTTCTAAATAAGAAAAGTTAGGTTTACCTCCTATATTCATTGGCCAATCATCAATCATAAAGTACTTCATTCCTAAAGTAGCCAACATTAATCCTGTTAAACCATATAAGAATGCTGCAATTCCTAATCTTGTATGACGAACACCTATAACATCATCAATTCCGTGAATTGGCATTGGTGAAAAAACTTCATTTACGTGTACCCCTTCCTTAACGAGCTTTTTGGCTGCATTTACAACCTTGTCGTCATCATCATACATTGCATATATTATTGTATCTGACATATAATGATTATTTATTGTTCATTAATTGTTTTGCTTGACTTGCCCAATCATCTCTTTCTGCTCTACCAGGGAAAGATTTTGTAATAGAATCAAGTAAATCATATTCTGTTTTAGTCATTTTACTTACTTGCTCGAAAGTAAAAATACCAATACTATTAAGTGTTTTTTCCAGTACTGGTCCAACACCACTAATTAATTTCAAATCATCTGCATTTTCTGCACTTCCTTCTCCAATTCTAGACAATAAATTTTGTCTATTTTCCTCAACTTGACTCTCAGATAAATCTTCTGTACTCTCTTCTACTTTTTCAATCTTAGGCTCCTCTATCACTTCTTCTTTGTGCTCAACTACAACTTCTTCGTGATGATCTTCTTCATGATGAGTATAGTAACCTTTTCCTGCACCAAAATCGCCTTTATAATTTTCTCCAGAAGATTTTAGAATAGTTTTAACCTCACTTATTGCTAATACAGGGAAGAACCTAGCGTATAATAAATATAATACTGAGAAAATACCTATTGTTCCTATGAACACTCCTACATCAACCCATGTTGGATAAAAATCAGTCCAAGTGGCTGGTAAATGACCTCTATGCAATGAGGTTACAATAATTACGAAACGTTCGAACCACATACCAATATTTACTACAATAGACATGATAAATGTAAACATTAGGTTTCTTCTCCATTTTTTCACCCACATTAATTGAGGTGAGATAACGTTACATGTCATCATTACCCAATACGACCAAGAAAGTGGACCTGTTGCCCTGTTTAAAAATGCGTAAGATTCATATTCAACACCAGAGTACCAAGCCATGAACAGCTCGGTTAAGTATGCAATACCTACTAAAGAACCTGTAACCATAATTACAATGTTCATATACTCAATATGCTTTACATGTATATATGCCTCTAACCTCATTACCTTACGTACAATTAACATCAATGTTTGTACCATAGCAAATCCTGAGAATACAGCTCCTGCTACAAAGTAAGGAGGAAAAATTGTTGTATGCCATCCTGGTATAACCGAAGTAGCAAAGTCAAATGATACAATCGAGTGTACCGAGAATACTAATGGTGTTGCAATACCTGCAAGCACTAAAGACACGATTTCAAATCTATTCCAGTGTTTAGCTCTACCTGACCAACCAAAACTCATGATACCATAAATCTTTTTTGGAAGAGGTTTTGTCAACCTGTCTCTAATAGTAGCAAAATCAGGTATTAATCCAATATACCAAAACACTAATGATACAGAGAAATATGTTGAAATTGCGAATACATCCCACAGTAGTGGTGAGTTAAAGTTTACCCACAAAGAACCAAACTGGTTTGGTAATGGAAGTACCCAATATGAAACCCAAATACGTCCCATGTGAATACCTGGAAAAATAGCTGCCATAATTACGGCAAATATCGTCATTGCTTCTGCAGAACGGTTTACTGCCATTCTCCATTTTTGACGGAAAAGTAATAGTACGGCAGAAATAAGTGTTCCTGCGTGTCCTATTCCAACCCACCATACAAAATTGGTAATATCCCATGCCCAATCTACATAGTTTTTTAATCCCCAAGTACCGATACCTTCACCTATTAAATAAGTAATACACCCAATTCCATAAAGGGCTATAATACCAGAAATGGTAAGTAAGATATACCATCCTCTTGGTGCGGGATTCTCGATAGGACGACAAACATCTTCAGTAATTTGATGATAGGTTTTGTCGCCTAATATTAAGGGTTCCCTTATGTCTGCTTCTTTAACTGCGCTCATGCTAAGTTATATTATATAGAGTCGTTAATATATTATGCTTCTTCTTTTGTTACGTTTTTCACTCTTACCTGATAGTAGATATTTGGTTTTGTACCAACTTCTTCTAGCATTTGGTAAGAACGTTTACCATCTGCCCATTGTCTTACTTTAGATCCTTCTCCATTATTTGATTTTACATCATTTAAATCTCCAAATGTAATTGCATTGGTAGGACAAGACGAAGAACATGCACTTTGTACATCTCCATCAGCAATTGGTGAACCTGCTATTTTAGCTTTAAGTTTACTTGCTTGTATTGATTGCACACACATGCTACATTTTTCCATTACCCCTCTTGTTCTAACGGTAACATCTGGATTTAATACCATACGTCCCATATCCATTTGAGATGGGTTGAAGTATTGGAATCTATCGTTTGTTGGATAATTAAACCAGTTAAAACGTCTTACTTTATATGGACAGTTATTAGCACAATATCTTGTACCAATACATCTGTTATATGTCATTTGATTTAA
>JAHDBM010000115.1 GCA_020630395.1 Flavobacteriales bacterium | reverse complement strand
GATCATTAAACAAGCTTTAAAAAATTTATAATAAATTTTGAATACACACAACTCTAATCTATATAAGTCTGGTCCCAAATACAGTCTACTAGTTGTACTTTTTTTAATTACGTATACCGTTTTTGGACAAGATCCAGTGAGCGAAGATGCTCCTGAAAATACAGGGTTTAGTATGGGGGCTATAGAAATGCCTAATCCTAATAGTATAGAATCAAAATATAGTTATGATCCATTTTCAGATCGCTATATTTATACAGAAAGTGTAGGCGATTTTAATATTAATTACCCAGTAATTTTAACACCTGAAGAATATCAGGATCTTGTTTTAAAAGAAAATTTAAAATCGTATTATAAAGAAAAAATTGATGCTACCAACGATAAAAAAGGGGATGCTAAAGAAAAGCAAAAAAACCTGTTGCCAGATTTTTATGTGAACTCTAATTTTTTTGAAAGTGTTTTTGGTGAAGGTCCTATAAGTATAGTACCACAAGGATCCATCGAAATGGATATGGGACTTTTATATACAAAACAAGATAATCCTTCATTTTCACCACGTAATAGAAGCAATCTTTCATTCGATTTCGATCAACGTATTAGTTTAAGTTTATTAGGAAAAGTTGGATCTCGTTTGCAAGTAACGGCAAATTATGATACACAATCTACTTTCGATTTTCAAACACTGGTGAAGTTAGAATATACACCAACAGAAGACGATATTATCCAAAAAATAGAAGTAGGGAATGTTAATATGCCTTTAAATAGCTCACTTATTACTGGGGCTCAAAGTTTGTTTGGAGTAAAAACACAACTTAAATTTGGAAAAACAACAATTACAGGAGTTTTTTCTGAACAAAAATCTGATACAAGAACTGTTGTTGCGCAAGGCGGTGGAACATTAGACGAATTTGATTTCTTTATCAGGGATTATGATGAGAATCGTCACTTTTTTTTAGCGCAATATTTTCGAGATAATTACGATGAAGCATTGTCTAACTATCCATTTATTAACACTAATATTCAAATTACTAGAATAGAAGTATGGGTAACCAATAGAAGTAATCGTGTTGAGAATGTGAGAAATATTGTTGCTTTTCAAGATATAGGAGAGTCTGATAAATTTGGTAACCCAGCAGTGATTCCGATTTCTGGCCCTGGTGCATTTCCTGATAACGGCAATAACCAATTAAATCCAACAACTATAGGCGTAGGAGCTTCTCAATTAACTGAAGCAGTAAGAGATATTGCCACGGTTCAGTCTGGGATATTAGTTCCTGGAGCCAATGAAGGTTTTGATTATACTAAATTAGAAAACACAAGAAAACTAATAGATGGTCAAGAATATACATTACACCCTCAATTAGGTTATATTTCTTTAAACCAAAGGTTAAATAACGACGAAATTTTAGCTGTAGCTTTTCAATATACGGTAAGTGGAGAAGTTTATCAAGTAGGAGAATTTGCTAATGACGGTGTAAGCGCAACAGATGTAGATCCGAACTCAACACCAGAAGCGCCTATTGTAACAAATAACGCTCTGATTCTTAAGATGTTAAAAAGCAGTATTACAAATACATCACAACCTATATGGGATTTGATGATGAAAAATATATACAATACTGGGGCCTATCAATTAAGTCAAGAAGATTTTAAGTTAAATATATTTTATAACGAATCGACACCACTAAATTTTATTACTCCGGTTGCTGGAGGGTTTGGGACAGATTTTAATGGGAACTCTATTGAGGAAACAACATTGTTAAAGCTTTTTAATTTAGATCGATTAAACTTTAATAATGATCCACAAGCAAATGGCGATGGTTTTTTCGATTTTGTTCCAGGGATTACTGTTATTCCACAAAATGGGAAAATTGTATTTACAAAAGTAGAGCCTTTTGGACGTTATCTTTTTGATGTTTTAGATAATGATGGGGAAGCAAATAATGATACAGATTATGAGTTAGATACATATTCTAACCCTAACCAAGAAAAATATGTTTATGACTTGCTTTATAAAGAAACCAAAACTGCGGCTTTAGAGGAGATAGAAAAAAATAAATTTCAAATAAAAGGGCGTTATAAATCGCAAGGAGGTGATGGTATTCCTATAGGAGGGTTTAATGTTCCGAGAGGGTCGGTTAAAGTAACAGCAGGAGGACGTGTTTTGGTTGAAGGGGTCGATTATACCGTAAATTATCAATTAGGGAGAGTACAAATACTAGATGAAGCGCTAAAAGCGTCAAATACACCAATAGAAGTTTCAACCGAAAATAACTCTATTTTTGGACAACAATCTAAACGATTTACAGGCTTAAATGTAGAACATCAATTTAATAAAGATTTTTTATTAGGAGCTACGCTTTTAAATTTGAAAGAACGCCCTATAACTCAAAAAGCCGATTTTAACCAAGAACCTATTAACAACACTATTTTTGGTTTTAATGGAAATTATTCAACAGAAGTGCCCTTTTTAACACGTTTGGCAAATAAGCTACCAAATATAGATACTGATGCGCCTTCTAATTTATCGGTAAGAGGGGAAGTCGCTTATTTGATGCCTGGTTCTCCAAAGGGAACTAATTTTAATGGAGAAGCGACTTCTTATATTGATGATTTTGAAGGCACTCAAAATGGAATCGATTTAAAATCGGCATTACCATGGACTCTATCAAGTCGTCCTTTAAATATAAATGGAACGAATATATTTGATGTTAATGATGTTACTAATGGCTATGGTAGAGGTTTGTTAAATTGGTACACGATTGACCAAATTTTCTATAGTAATAGACGACCAGATGGTATAAATGATGATGACATTTCGAGTGTGTATACCTCTCGTGTTTTTATAGATGAATTATTTCCACAACAAGATATTGCCCAAGGCCAAACAACAGTACTTAATACTTTAGATCTAACCTACTACCCTGAAGAACGTGGTCCTTATAATTTTGACGAGACGAATACCAATGGAGATGTTATTACGAATCCTACCGAAGCTTGGGCAGGAATTACAAGAGAACTAACAGCGACAGATTTTGAACAGGCTAATGTTGAATATATTGAATTTTGGTTACAAGACCCATTTTTAGAAAACTCAAATAACCCAGGAGGTAAACTAGTGTTTAATTTAGGAAGTATTTCTGAAGATATTATTCGCGATGGCCGTAAGCAATATGAAAACGGGTTACCAACAGATGGTAATATTTCTTTATTGCCTCAAACAAGTTTTCAAACCGTAGTGCCTCAAAATCAGGCTTTGATATATACCTTCGATTCAACAGGAGATGAGCGAACGAATCAGGACGTTGGTTTAGATGGTTATGATTTTGAAGAGGAAAAAATTTATTTGCCTTCTGCGTTTAACAACCTGCCAGACCCTGCTAAAGATAATTATACATACTTTTTAAATACAGAAGGAGGAGTTTTAGAGCGTTACAAAGGTTATAATGGTACTGAAGGAAATAATGCAGAGACCTTTAGTGATACAGACAGAGCAGCATACCCGCAACCAGATGTTGAGGATGTGAATAGAGATAATACTATGAATACCATTGATAGCTACTTTCAATACGAATTAGATATTACTCGTGCTAACTTGCCATTAAACAGTTTAGATGAAATTGCATTAGGGAATCCTATAGGCGAATTCCTTAATGATTTTAAACTTAAAACTAGAGTTTTAGAAAATGGAGATATAGCTACGGTGCGTTGGTATCAATTTAGAATACCAGTAAAGGGAGACCATGTTGAGGCCGTTAATGGTATTACAGATTTACGTTCTATTCGTTTTGCTCGAATATTTTTAAATGGGTTTTCAGAACAAACAACATTTCGTTTCGGATCTTTAGAATTAGTACGTAGCGATTGGAGACGTTACACATTAGCGCTAGATGAAGGTGATGCAACGCCAGATGATACTCAGACTGATTTTTCTGTAGGAGCAGTTAGTACTCAAGATAATGATGGAAGTTATCAATCTCCTCCAGGAGTAGATCCAGAACAGCAAAACAATAACAATACTGTAGTTCGGTTAAATGAACAAGCCTTGGTGGTAAATGTTTGCGGATTTGAACAGAGAGATTCTAGGGCAGTCTATAAAAATATAAATGTAGACATGCGACAATTTAAGCGTTTGAGAATGTTTATACATGCTGGCCAAGGTGATAAAGTAGGTTTAGATGATGATGAGCTAATTGGTTTTATTAGGATAGGTAATGATTTAACACAAAATTACTATCAAGTAGAAGTGCCTCTACAAGTGTCTACAGGTACTACAAGAGAAGATTTATGGCCTGAAGTAAATGAAATTGATTTAAGATTAGAACTACTTCAAAAAATAAAAGCATTAGGAATTGATAATGGTACACTAGCAAACCCGACACCATCATTTTATGATGTACAAGGTAATGAATTGGTTCCGGTAACAGATGAATATGTAGGGCATGTTCCGGGTCAGCAACGTATAGCGATAAAAGGAAATCCTAATTTTGGAGCCATTAGAACTTTAATGGTCGGGGTTAAAAATGTATCAAATGATAATGGATTATGTGGAGAAGTCTGGTTTAATGAATTACGTATGTCCGAGATGGATAATGAAGGCGGTTGGGCTGCAGTGATGAGTATGGACTCTAATTTAGCCGATTTTGCGAATGTGAGTGCAACAGGGCGAATGAGTACAGCAGGTTTCGGATCTATAGAACAAGGACCCAATGAAAGAAGCCGAGAAGATGTTAAGCAATATGATTTGGTTACCAATGTAAATATTGGGCAGTTATTGCCAAAAAAATGGGGGCTACAAATCCCATTTAATTATGG
>JAHDBM010000114.1 GCA_020630395.1 Flavobacteriales bacterium | reverse complement strand
TATATTTATAAAGAAACAGGAACCACACCAAATTGTACAGATGAAACAAGTTTTATAATAACTAAAAATGAAATAATTACGGCCAATACAATTCCAGATATGGCACAATGTGATGATGATTTTAATGGTATTGAAATTTTTGATTTAACATCTAATGATGATATTACAATTAATGGACAATTGAATACAATAGTTACTTATTATACAAGTATATCGGAAGCAGAAACAGGTGCATTACCAATAACTAATCCAGAAGCTTATGAAAACACTACTAATCCTGAAACGATTTATGTACGAGTAGAAGATACATTAACTAGATGTTATGACACAACATCTTTTGATGTTATTATGAATACCGCAGCCTCAATAAACACCCCTGCACCTTTAGAGTATTGTGATTCCGATGGTGATGGTTTTGGTATATTTATATTAGAAGATTCATATCCAGAAGTAATAGGAAACAATACCAGTTTAGTATTAACTGTACATGAGACAATACCAAATGCTCATAATGGAGTTGCCAATTTAGTAAGCCCATACCATAATATTGTAGAAAATGTCCAAACGGTTTATGTACGAGCAGAAAATTCCGTTACAGGATGTATAAACGTTGTTCCTCTAGAATTAATAGTTAACTCTACACCTCAGATTATTCCCCCCACAGCATTAGCGGTTTGCGATAATGATTCTGATGGCTTTGCTAACTTTGATTTAGAGACAATGACTCCAGTAATCTTGAACGGACAAGACCTCTCATTATTCACCGTAACATATCACGAAACCCAGGCTGAAGCCGATGTATCAGAAAATGCTTTACAGAGTCCATATACCAATACAAGCAACCCTCAACAATTGTATGTAAACGTAGTTAATATCGAAAATACCTGCCATACTACGACCAGTTTTAACATTTCAGTACATGCATCAGCTGAAGCCAATTCAAACATGGAAACGATTGAATATGTTTTATGTGATAATAACTTAGAAACAGATGGAGACCCGACAAACAACACAATGAGTTTTGATTTATCGACTCAAGATGTCTTTGTCCTAGATGGTCAAGACCCAACGGATTTCACCGTGACTTATTATATGAATCAAGAAGATTCAGAAACAGGAAATAACCCTTTATCTTCTCCATATGAAAACATAGAAAATCCACAAATAATCATCGCAAGAGTAGATAACAATACCACCATAGGTGGAGGTCAAGACAGTCCTATGTGTTATGCTACTGCCCCAGTAACCCTAATGATAAACCCATTGCCACTATTCGATTTAGACGATAAGTCTATGATCTGTATCAATACAAATGGAACAGAAGTGATTACAGCATATAATATAGATACCAAATTAGACGATATGGCACTGTACAGTTTTGAATGGAGTATAAATGGTATTGTTATCACGGACGAAACTAGAGGCGACATAACTCCAGAAGAACCAGGAACTTATAGTGTAACGGTTACTAACCTCTCAACAGGTTGTAGCCATACCGATAGTATTTCAGTAGAATTAAGTGAGCCCCCACAGGTTTCAGCCTCAGTAGTTACTTTTGCCTTTGCCGATGAGCATGCTATACAAGCAACAAGCATAGGAGTTTCTGTGTATGAGTTTAATATCGATGGAGGACCATGGCAAAGTTATACACCTAACAACAACCAATTTATTTTTAATAATGTTTCAGCAGGAGAACATATAATTGGAGTGAGAGATATTAATGGTTGTGGAGAAAGCACAGTAACATTAACAGTTATAGACTATATTCCTTACTTCACCCCAAACGGAGACGGTTACCACGATACATGGAATATTCTAGGATTAGAAAATCAGCCAGAATCAAAGATTTATATTTATGATAGATACGGCAAGTTATTAAAACAACTATCACCAGTAGGTAACGGCTGGGATGGAACATATAATGGCCGTTTATTACCAACTAGTAATTATTGGTTTACTGTAGATTACAAAGAACAAAATACAGGAACAAATAATATTTTTAAAGCTCACTTTACTTTAAAGCGGTAAAAGAGAATATTCAGTTTTAAGAGAATAAGGGACAAAATATTTTTTATTAAAAAAGTAAAAATCACACCTTCTTTAGATTATTCTCAAAAAAAGGACTTATAACAATGATTGGTTCAAAATCAAACTTTTATTATTTATTCTATCTCTGATGCCTTTGCACATTTTCGAATCACTTCCTCTTTTAACCTAGCAATGCTAATAAAATAACCTCTTACTCAAAAAGGAATATCTCAATATAACTTTGTTTTAACTTAGGATAATTCTTAAACAATTTTATTGCTACTTTCACTTTTATTATATATAAAATACTTTATCTCTATTATTAAAAAACTCCAAAGCTTACACTTTGGAGTTTTAACGCACTAATACTACTAAGATGTTAGGTTTATCGTAATCGATCTACAGATTTTACAAGATCTTCATCCTTTTTAATGGCTTTATTGGCTAAAGCCAATAAAACGATAGAAATAATAGGAATGAACATCCCAATACCTTTCTCAGAAACGTTAGTTTCTCCAGATAAATTTAGAGACTGATACACAAAAAATCCTAGTAAAATAAAGTTTAATATTATATTAAGACGCCCCATAAGAAACTGAGACTTTCTGTTTTTAAAATTAAAGATAGCTATTAACGACAATACAGCAGAAGCCATAAAACCGATAAGAACATATACAACATCTTTTGCAAACACAGTAATATTATCTACTGTAACCCATAAATGGAAAATAAAAATTAATCCTGAAGAAACTATAGCAGCTAAAATTAAATAAATGGTTTGTATACGTTGTATCATATAATAATTTAAGAGTACAAAAATATACTTTCTTTTGGAAAATTAATCTATAAATTAAAATAAAGTTGTATAATTGCAGTATAATTTGCAACTCCCCAAATAATAAAAACAATATCACTTCAGAATTATATTTTTCTATAGAAAAACTCAATATTCTACATTTTAAAAATTTACAATTAAACAATAAATGTTTGAAATCACACAATTAAAAGAAATGAAGTTACCTGAATTACAGGTAATGGCAAAAACATTGAACATCCCAAAATTTCGTTCATTGAAAAAATTAGATTTAGTATATAAAATACTAGATCATCAGGCTGCAAATCCTACTATAGTAAAAGAAGCTTCCCAAAAAGAGGTTTCAAAAAGTGAAAAGCCTCAAAGAAAAAGAGTACAGAGAGCAGCAGTTACAGAAAATATACCTGCAAGAAAGCCACAAGAAAGAAATCAAAAAAATGTTGAGAAATCCCCTACTCAAGAAAAACAACCTGCTCAAGAAAAGTTAGATTTTAAAAAAGAGGAAAACAATTCTCAACCTCATAAAAAAGAGCTAAATACAAAAACCGAACAGAAAAACCAACCAAAAAAACCTGTTCATAACCATCAGAACAAAAAGAACGACAATCGTTCGAAAAATAATAGTCAAAAAAATAACAATCCCAACCAAAATCACAATAAAAATAACGGTAACAAAGATAATAGAAACCGTTATCGCGAACCAGATTTTGAGTTTGACGCTATCATAGAAAGTGAAGGAGTGTTAGATATTATGCAAGATGGTTATGGTTTTTTACGCTCATCAGATTATAATTATTTATCATCTCCTGATGATATCTATGTTTCTCAATCTCAAATACGTCTTTTTGGCTTAAAAACTGGAGACACAGTATTAGGACATGTAAGACCTCCTAAAGAAGGAGAGAAATACTTCCCTTTAATTAAAGTTAGTAGAATTAACGGGCAAAGCCCGAATGTAGTTAGAGATCGTGTTTCTTTTGAACATTTAACACCTCTTTTTCCTGAAGAAAAATTTAATTTAGCCGATAAGCAAAGTACAATTTCTACTAGAATAATGGATTTGTTTGCTCCTATAGGCAAAGGACAACGTGGTATGATTGTATCACAACCTAAAACGGGAAAAACAATGCTACTTAAAGATGTTGCTAATGCAATTGCGGCAAACCATCCAGAAGTTTATCAAATGATTTTATTAATTGATGAGCGCCCAGAAGAAGTAACAGATATGCAACGTAATGTTAGAGGAGAAGTTATTGCCTCCACTTTTGATAAAGAAGCTCATGAACATGTTAAGATTGCTAATATTGTTTTAGAAAAAGCAAAACGCTTAGTTGAATGTGGTCATGATGTTGTTATTTTACTAGATTCGATTACTCGTTTAGCAAGAGCTTACAATACTGTGCAACCAGCATCTGGAAAAATACTAAGCGGTGGTGTAGATGCAAATGCATTACACAAACCAAAACGTTTCTTTGGAGCTGCTCGTAATATAGAAAATGGCGGATCGCTTACAATAATTGCTACAGCATTAACAGAAACTGGTTCTAAAATGGATGAAGTTATTTTTGAAGAATTTAAAGGAACTGGTAATATGGAACTACAATTAGATAGAAAAATATCTAACCGTCGTATTTTTCCAGCCATTGACCTTACATCTTCTAGCACACGTCGTGATGATATATTACTTGATGAAACAACAGTTCAAAGAATGTGGGTAATGCGAAAATATTTAGCAGATATGAATCCTGTCGAAGCTATGGAATTTATTAATCAGCGTTTTAAACAAACAAGAAATAATGAAGAATTTTTAATCTCAATGAACGGTTAAAAATAATTTATACAAATTAAAGTAAAGCCTAATTCCTTTCGAATTGGGCTTTGTTTTTTATAAATAGAAAAACATTTTTTCTAAAAAAATATAAACATACTGCCTTAGCTTAGCTACAACTTTTCTGATTGAAATATTAAAAAAAAAA
>JAHDBM010000113.1 GCA_020630395.1 Flavobacteriales bacterium | reverse complement strand
TTTACAGAAGACTATGTTAGCTTTTTAAGAAACCATTTATTAAAATATAAATTTGGTCAACCTGATGCACAAAAAACAAAGGTTATATTAGATGGCAAAGAAGAAGTAACTAAAAGCTTTATTAATAGATCAAATGTGATGAATTTGATTTATGGTTTTATTGAAGAGTTACATACCAAAAACCCTTACTATAATAAACAGCTGCACTTAAGTAAAAGATTAAGCTTATTAGGTCATTTTATACCTGATCCTTTGCTTGAACAGGCATATAGCAATTTAAGAACATTTCATTTAGATTATTTAAAACAATTGAATGAACATTATGATGGCTATATTCCTTCCACAGATTATCATAATACAAGTTTTATTACAGATAGTATGATGGAAGATTTTGCCAAAAATGTGGAGTTTATTGAAAATCGTGATTATTACTTCAAAAATTCATTTACGAAGCTAATTCCAAGAAGAACTAAATCCTATAAAAAGAATGAACCTGAAATGTATTTAAAGAGCATGTACGGTGTATATGTAAAATTATTCTACACGTTAGACAGATCAGATAAAAAGAGAGATAGAACTACTCAAAGAAAAGTCTTTTATAAGATTACAGGTACATTAATAAAAAAAGCGGAGTAAAAACTCCGCTTTGCAAAAGAATTGAATTAATTCAATAGATATTTTAAATGTTATATAATTTTCTAGTCTTTGTTAATTCTTCCTCAAAGTATTCTTGATACTCTGGATCTCTTCTAATTTTTTGATTAAACTTAATTTGATCAAATATACTATCTGATTTATTTGGCCAGCCTTCATACAGTTCTGAAATTAAATCTCTATGAACAATTCCTCTAATTTGTCTATCCCAATCAAAGTGAGGGCATTCCTCTTTTATTATTCCAGTTAGTCTTAATAGCAGATCTGAAGTTATCCAACTTTTGCTTGATAAATGCGCAATCCAATCTGAAACTGGCTTACCATTAGATTCTCTTTCTTCTTTCAATCTCCATTTTGGGATTGTAGTTAATATTTGATTTCCGTAAATAGTTGCATCATAAAGATACACACAATTTTGATCCTCCACCATATGTACGTTCTCTTTTCATAATTATTTTACTATTCTTAATAATTAATTTTACACTATTTGTTTTCATCTTTTTTAAATCTTATTTTATTAAATACCCCTATTTTACTTGATTCAATTCTGTTTTGCTTTTTTAATTCTTTTAACCAATCGGTTATTGTTCTTTCTGCTCTATCTATTTTCTTCCCTGCATTTATTGCATCAGCTTTACTGAATTTATTTGGCAATAAGTCTAATAACTTTTGATATTTATCAGTAGGTTTCGCTTTTTCAATAAAGCCTAATACGTTTTTAGAATGTTGCAATAATAATTGAACAATATTTAATGCCGTATTAAAGTCTGTAATATTACAAGTCTGATTAACTGTCTTTACTTTATCATTATACCTTCTTAATGCAGTTAGGATCATAGCGATTCTAAAACAGATTAAACACATTCTACTAATTACTCCTTTCATATAATCAGAACTCAATTCTCCTTCATAAACTGATTTAAAAAATGAATTTAAAATGGTGATTTGTTTTGATGTTAGATCAAATTCAAAAGGATATTTCTGACAGTACTTATAATAATTTATTGCAATCTTTTCAAGGTTAAATAATTTAGAATGATTTTGATTTTCTAATGGATTAAATACATCCCTCCAATTATTACTACCAGTAAATCCGTAGTACATAAATCTTGAAAGCAACCCATTTTCAGGACTTTTAATTAATGCTCTTAACTGTTCAGGTGTTCCTGATAAAGCAACCGATAATTTCGGATCATTTACATAGGTATATTCACCTTCTGTTTTGCGCAATAAAGCTATAGATTCATGATGAAATGTTTTACGCAATAAATCATCATATGAAGCCCAATCTTTCTTTAATACATTAACTAAAGTATCAGCTTCACTTTCCATCATTATTAAGTTCCCATTATTTTCATCTAAGGCTTTAATTATTGCTGCAGAACTAGCATCTGCAGGGACCATCAACATTTTAACTTTAGGTGCTTGATTTGTATTAGGAGCACCCAATACATTTTTTGGTTTAATTATATCAGATTGAATAGCCTCTATCCATTTTTTTGCATCATTCATAACACCTTTTCCACTTGCTGGAGGAGCGGTTAAAAACAAGAATAAATTAGCGTAACATTTTTTATTATTATAAATACCAAAGCTATTAGGCATTAAACCTGATAAGGCAGTTAAAGCACTTAATAAAAAGACATCTTTTTGCCTGTCATCTGAATATAGATTCACCCCCTGCTTAAGCAGTGTAGGCAATTGCGGCAATATACTTTGATAAATAATTGGTGAATCATTCCACCTACTTAAAAAAGAAGCTGCCTTTTTTGCCGAGTCTGCCTTCTTTACTTTAATTGTTTTACTACCAGTTTGACATTTACTTTCCTCAATAGATTCTTTACTACTTTCTTTTTTAGATTCTACCGTAGTTTTTACCCTAGATTGATTTTTACTTTCAATTAAAGTTGCTGTTAAAGATTTTGCTTCTTTTAATTCAAGTTGTTCTTTACTTGAAGATAATTGTTTAAACATTTAAATAGTTTTATAAGACAATCTATGTAGTCTATAGATTGAAGTTTACGTGCAATAATAAATTGACTACGCACTTGAAAATTATGATGACTGAGCATCATTAAAAAAAATTGAAAATGTAACTGAGGATTAAAACGGTATGCTGGTATTCTTATAAAACTGTATTGTATCTTTTAAACTAATTGTAAATTTTTCCTCACAGTTACAGTACAAATATACGGAGAATTAATAGTTGTTTTTGGAGTTCGTGAAAATAAATAAAATTTTTATTTATTTTTTAATGGGATAATAATCTGAGCCAAATTTCGGCGTACTAACAATGAACTAATGCTGCTTATTTACTTGACTATAGTGTTTTCGCTACAATTTATTGAAATGATGCAAGCCTATTTATTTAATTCTTCTTTCAGTCGTTTAATCTCTAATTCTTGTTGGAGCTTTTTAAGCTCAGCTTTTCTCTTAAAATCGGGTAGTTTATTCATATATACCTTATATGCCGCCCAACCAATAAATGCTACTAAAAAAGTGAATAACAACAATATACTTATACCAAAAATAAATTCAATCTGTTTTTCTCTTACTGTTTCTCTGTGTACTTCACTTAAAGTCTCACCTTTATAAACTGGTCTTTCAATTTTAATTGATTTACCCTTATTAAACTCTTGAAGATTTTCTCCTGTTCTAGTATAGTCAGCAATAGTAGATAATTCTCTTAATGCAGGATCATTATTTGATTGCTCCATATATTCTTCAAAACCTATAGTACTAGTGTTAGTAGGTACTAGATCTGTAAATTCTTCAAGAGAGCCTTTTCTATCTGCTTCAGGTATTTGATCAAATAAATTTTTAGCTCCTTCTTCAGTTTGCATTGACTTTATAAAGTCTTCTTCTGAAACTAAGTTTTGAATTGCAGGATTTTTACTATATACGCTATTTAATAATTCACTCATTATTGATTCCAGTTATTACTATTTATTTTTTCTTCTTGGGCTTTATTAATGTTTTGGAGATTAATTATACTAATAATACTATTCATTGCTACAATAGAGTTTTGAGTACTCACTCTATCTGCTCCAGAACCTATTACAAAATTATCTCCTTCTTTAGCTACATTAACTCCCATAATATTTTTTTCATCTCCATAGTCAGATTTAGATTATAGCTGATTACCTAATTTATCAATATATAATTGCATTCCATTAAGGTTGACATTTGCCTTACCATTTTTAAAGGAACTTGCACCATCAAACATTATTTTAATAATTATTTTACCATCAAAGTCAATAAAACCAAATTT
Source organism: Flavobacteriales bacterium (assembly GCA_020630395.1). Taxonomy (GTDB): domain Bacteria; phylum Bacteroidota; class Bacteroidia; order Flavobacteriales_D; family CAJJDF01; genus CATLPG01. The sequence continues at coordinate 894 of JAHDBM010000113.1, read as the reverse complement.
GCCATCTAATCTTACAAGTGCTAAATCTTCAATAAAATCCTCCGCCCAATCATAAAGAAATCCAATTTTCTCCTCACCTCTTCCATCCACAAATCCATACTTGCCATTTTGTTTTTTAAGAACCCTTTTTTCAATTACATCTTTATCTGGAGGTTCGTTGATATTTTTCAAAACTGGCTTGCTAATCTTTTTAGGTTCTGATTTAGGTTTTGGTTTTGGTATACTTCCAAGCTCTTTCCCATTCCAATAATATTTTTTTTCTAAGAGTTGGATTACTTTTTCCATTGAATTAATATCCTTCTCATAAAAAGTTTGATTAAGTAAAAGAGCATACTCATCTACTCCATCAACTTTTAATGCTAATACAGTATCATCAAAAAATCCATGTCTAAATAAAAAATCTCCGTCTGGTTTTTCAATTAGAAGAGAGTCATCTCCAATGTTTTCCCATTTGCCTTTCTCAACTCTGCCATTTCGTGAGATAATTAATTGATTATTTCTTCTGAAAATATAAACCAATTTTGAATTTTGGATTTCATCAATTACAACCCAATGTTTATCCATTAACATTGAGTGGTTATCTAGCTTCTTACTGTAGCCCTTAATTTTATTGATAGTTTGTTGTAGGAATTTTTTCATTATTGATTTAAAATTTCTAACCCAAAATTTTATTTACCCCATCAAAATAAAAATAAATTTTTGATTTGTTTTTTAGTTACCCCCCACTCTTAAATAAACAATTGGTTTGTTTTTCTCAGCATTAGAGGTTCTCACACAAACATCCCCCCTCCTAATGTTGACTTTGTGACTAGTCCCATCGGGTTTATTTGTACAGCTAGTCCACTATTTTTTCATTTTAAATTTTAACATCATGGTTACTATTGTAGACCACCG
>JAHDBM010000043.1:3358-28861 GCA_020630395.1 Flavobacteriales bacterium | reverse complement strand
CAATAAATACTTCGATAAATGGTTGCCATAACAACCAAGTGTAAGTTTATAAAATAAAATGGATACAATAAGAGTAACAGTAATTGATAGAGAAGGAGAGGCTCATGAGCTTGAAGCTCCTACTGATATGAATTTAAATATGATGGAAGTTTGCAAAATGAGTGAACTACCTGTAGAAGGAACTTGTGGAGGAATGGCTATGTGCGCATCATGTCATGTGTATGTAGAATCTAATCATGAACTAACGGAGAAATCTGAAGATGAAGAAGACATGCTAGATGAAGCATTTTTTGTAAATGAAGATACAAGTAGGCTAGGCTGTCAAATTAAAATTACAGAACAACTTAATGGCTTAGTAGTTAAGCTTGCACCAGTAGGATGATAAGATGGCTTAAAAACATACCTTTTGATGTTGTTTTAACTATAAGCGTTTTTTTTGTTTTATTATGTATTTCAATAGTTTCAGAAGATCTTCATGGAGGGTCAGATAGTATTAATCATTATTTAATAGCTAAATATTCTTGGTCTAATCCAAGTTTTTTTTTAGATCATTGGGGTAAACCTTTCTATACATTAGTAGCCTCCTTTTTTGCACAATTTGGTGTAATTGGAATTAAAGTGTTTACCACATTAGTAGTTTCTTTGTCAGCTTTTTATTCTTATAGAATATTAAAAGAATTAGTTTCAGTAAAGCCCTATTTTTTAATTTTATTCTTATTTTCTTTCTCTATCTATTATGAGCTTTCTTTTACAAGTTTAACAGAGCCATTTTTTAGTTTAGTGCTTATTTTTTCTGGCTTTTTATTTATTAAAAAGAAATGGTTTTGGTCGGCAGTAATTATTTCTTTTTTACCATTTGTCCGTTCCGAAGGTTTTATTCTATTATTAGTTTGGGCAATGGCTTTGATGTGGTTTAGACAATATAAATATGTTGGGTTTTTATTAACAGGTATTCTATTGTATAGTGTTATTGGAGGATTGTATTATGGAGACTTTTATTGGATTTATACGAAATACCCTTATCCAGAAAATAGTATTTATGGAAACGGAGAGTTTTGGCATTTTGCCAATAAATTTAGTGAATGGTCTGGGACAGTATTACCTTATGTGTTTTTAGGAGGCTTTTTCTATATGTTATATCGATTTTTATTTATTAGTAAACGCAAAGATATACCCGAAGGAGGAGTGTTATTATTGGCTGGATGCGTGTTAATATTCTTTTTTGGTCACAGCTATGTTTGGTATAAAGGAAGTAGTGCTTCTTTAGGGTTAGTTAGGGTTATGGCATGTGTTGTTCCATGTATGGCTGTAGTGGCAGGGTATGGTATTGTTTCTATTGTACAACTTGTAAAAGTTAACCAATTATATATACATATTATACTATTTGGAATTACAACTGGATTGTTTTATCATAATTTTCAATATTTTGACGATCAATACATTTCTAAGATAGGAAAAGAAGAAAGAGTTATAAAAGAGATGGCGAATTGGTACAAAAATCAATCCTTTAAGGATAAGAAAGTATATGCTTATGATCCTAATTTTCCGTTTTTTTCAGCATTATCGATCTACGATAAAAACAAATATGAATATCCAGGCAGAAAAATAACAGAAAAGATACAAGAAGGAGAAGTATTAGTTTGGGATAGTCATTTTGGAGCAAATGAAGGGAAAACGCTATTTGAGGATGTTTTTAAGGATTCAACTTTAACCCCATTAAATTGGGAATATTGTAACACGCCTCATAGAACGTTAGGAGGATTTCCCTATGATGTAATAGTTTTTGAAAAAGTACAAGAGGGTGATCCTTTATCGATCGATACTGTTTTATTTGAGTATTATGATACGATAGATTCTGAATTTCAATGTTATTTTAATGATGAGTATTCAGAAATTCTTCAAGAAGATATTAGATTAGTAAGAGAAAAGAACATAGAAAAATGGAACGTAATGTTTACGTATAAAATTCCTTCTTCTAAAAGTTTTGTATTGGTAATGGCATATACTGATGGAGAAATGAATCCAAGATATGAGTCTAAGGTTATTGAAGGAACCGGAGATTGGAATATAGAGGACATGACGTTTACATTACCACCACAAAAATCCGACTCAACATACATCAGTTTGTATTATTGGAATAAAGATACTATTGATGTTCGTATTCAAGATGTTTCAATCATTAGTATAGGAAGATAAAATATAGGTTATTCAACATTTTTTAAAAAAATATAAAGCCCAATTAATATTACTCATTATTATTAGTGTAGTAGCATTTTTAACGAGAACGGATTGGAATAAATTCAAAGAATATCCCTATCAATTCCAACCTAAAAGCGATATAAATCAATATTATTCATACTTACCAGCTTTTTTTATTCATGACGACTTATCATTTGAATTCGATAATAATTATTGGCTCACAGAAGTAAATGGAGCTAAAGTCCCTAAAATGACTATGGGCATGGCTATCATGTATTCTCCATTTTTTTTAATTGGACATACAATTGCAACTTATACCGATTATCCTACAGATGGCTATTCTTACCCCTATAGTGTGTGCTTAAAAATTGGAACATGTTGTTATATGATACTTGCCTTACTATTATTGTATTCTGTTTTGAGTCATTATTTCAATAAACTTGCTTCTTTTATTACCATAGGAGTTCTTTTTTTAGGGACAAACTTATTTTATTACACTTTGGGAGAAGGAGAAATGAGTCATGCCTATATCTTTTTTTTATTTACTCTTGTAATTTGGGCAACAATTAAATGGTATACAGTATCAAGGTTAAGATATTTAATACTGATTTCATTAGCATCTGGAATGGCTGTTTTAATTAGGCCTACAAGTGTTTTAATTTTACTATTTCCTCTTTTAATTAATATAAACTCAATAGACTCATTAAAACATAGACTAGAGTTGTTTAATGCTAAGAAAATTCAGCTATTGTATGGAGGTATAATCTTTATAATCCCCTTTTTTATTCAAATGATTTTTTGGAAAGTTCAAACAGGGCAATGGTTAGTTTGGTCTTATAAGGATGAACAATTTTATTTTAGTAATGCTCATGTATATGATTTTTTAATTGGATTTAGAAAAGGATGGTTTATATATACACCAATTATGTTGATTGCATGTATTGGATTGTTTCTTATGAAAGGTCAACTTAAACGATTAAGACTCAGTATTACGTTAATAGTGATATTATCAGTTTATATATTGTCCTCATGGTGGTGTTGGTGGTTTGGAGGGAGTTTAGGTTCCAGATCAATGATAGATTATTATTCATTATTAAGTATACCGTTAGGAGCTTTAATATGGAGCTTATTAAGGTTTAAGATTGTGTTTTATTCTTTGTTAACTGTGTTTGTGGGGTTAATTGGATATAATTTGATGATCCAAAAAAAATACCCCAATGGATTACACTGGGATGCCATGACAAAAGAATCTTTTTTTATATCGATACAATACATAAATAATATGCCAGATGATGTTCAGGCTAAATATGAAAAAGCATTAGATCATCCTAATTACGATAAGGCTAGGAATGGTAGGTAGGAACTACTGTGTTTTAATATTGCTTATATTATTGATTTTTATTTATATCCATATTTAATAATTGAAAGAGTAGTTTAATGTAAGATTTTACATTTAATACGACTATATTTATTCTATCATTAAGAATATAATTTATGAGTAAGTTTAAAATAGTTGGTGTTGGTTTTATCTTGTTAATACTAATTAGTTGTTTTGGAGTTAAAACTGTCAAAAGTGATGCAAAACCAATAAAACATGATAAATGGGATAAGTTACTTCAAAAACATGTTACTAATGATGGTTGTGTCGACTATAAAGGATTTATAAAAGACAGTCTAGAACTTAACGAATATTTAAATCAGTTAAGTACTCATCATCCTAGTGAAAAATGGAGTAAAAATGAACGTTTTGCATATTGGATAAATGCATACAATGCTTTTACCATAAAAATAGTAATCAAAAATTATCCGTTAGAAAGTATTAAAGATATTGGAGGTAGCGTATACCGTATCAACACCACTTGGGCAATTAAGTTTATTAATATCGGAGAGCAAACTTATAGTTTAGATAATATTGAGCATGATATTTTACGACCAAAATTTAAAGATGCTAGAGTGCATGTAGCAGTTAATTGTGCATCCGAATCTTGTCCTCCACTTTATAATCATTCATTTGAGGCAGATAAAATTGATAGTCAGTTGGATGAAATCTTTAAAGCTTTCTTAAAAGACACTGAGCGTAATAAAATAACCAAAGATAAAATTGAAATATCTAAAATTTTTAAATGGTTTTCGGGAGATTTTAAACGAGATGCTAGTAGTATAGTAGAATATTTAAATAAATATGCTCCTATTAAAATTAATGATGATGCTGAGGTAGAATACTTAGATTATTTATGGGGACTAAATGAGTGTTAGTTTCTAACTAACAATAGATGTTCTCCGTTTTCATATGTATTTATGACTTTATATGCAGAGCTAATTGTGTTTAAATCTTTTTTATAGATATAATAATATTTTGCATCAGTATTTAGGGATACCTTTTTATCATATTTTAATACATTAATTTTTCCAGCTCTGTTCGTGTAGTCATAAAAGTTAAAAGAAGGATGAAATAACCAATCTGTTTTTAAAGAAACTTCTTTAGAGTTGTTTTCTTCTAATTTGTTAATATCATCTATAACGGTTAACGTATGCTTATTAAAACTCCATTCTCTAACATCATCAATACTATGATATTTAACGATATGATTTAAAGAAACTATTAGTATAAGTACACTAATAAGGTTTAATAAAATATTTGTCTTGATGAAATAGGTTATGATAGAAATTAAACATAGAATAACCATAGGAAATAGAAACAAGGCAGTTCGATACGTTAGGTTTGGAGATCCTAATATTAAACTTTGTAGAATACTAATGAGACTACAGGATATGATAAAATATATACCCAATAAGAAAAGATTATTGTCTTTATTCACCAAAAACAAACGTTTTCTAAAAAAGTAACCCACAATACTTAAGCCTAGTAAACCGATAAAGCTCCAAATTAGTGTAATAGGATCAATACCTCTAAATGGATGGCCTCCATATTTAAAAGTTTCAATGATAGAAACTAAGGTCTGTTTAACAAACCCATCATTTGTCCAATATTGAAATTGGTCATTTTCACTCATTTTAATGATTGGAACTACAATGAGCAAACCAAAAAGGGTAGAAATAACAAATTGAATAAATAATAGTCCTATTTTTTGTTTAATAGTATACTTATCTCTGCTAATAAAATATAGAAAAGCTAGTAAGGAAGCACTAGCAAAGAAAATAAGAGTAGTAAAGTTAGCATAAGCTCCAAGCATTGAAAACAAGATAGCCATCCAAATAAATAACGTTTTATTTTTAATAAAACCATCTATAAAATAAGCTATTGATAGTGAGCAAAATGCAATTGAAAGTCCATATCCTCTCGCTAAACTAAAAAAATCAATTAAATATAAATTAGAAAGAAATAATAGTAAGATAGAGCTAAAAACTAATGTGTTATTATATAAAGTAAAATGCCTAGCTAGTTTATAAATGGCAATTAAATATAAAAGAAAACCCAATACATTTGGTAATCGAACAAAAAATTGATGATCGCTAAACATATTCATGGATAGCTTAGCCAATAGTGTATTTAAAATATGATTATTTGGCCAAGAATCTGGATACATCATAATTTCCCAATTAGAAAAAGTAGAATACCAAACAACAGTGGCAGTTTCATCATGAGTAATAGGAATAACTGCTGCTTTATAAGCGACAAAACATAATGAAGCCAAGCCCAAAACATAGAATATTATTTTGTTGAATAGAAAAGTATTGTAGTGCTTAACCATGATGTTTTAAAATATGTACAAAAGTAATTTAATAGAGTCTACTATTTTAATATTCACTCATAAATTTCGTTTTCTTTAAAAATCAAAATATATTTATGAGATATGCCAAACAACCTGAAACATAAAATTCATGATGTTATCTTTGAAGCTGATACACCTTCAGGTAAATTGTTTGATGTATTGCTCCTGATTTTTATACTACTAAGTCTTGGAGTGGTAATGATAGATAGCGTAGAATCTTATCATAATAAGTATGCACATATTTTACTACTAGCTGAATGGTTTTTTACTATTTTATTTTCAATAGAATATATCCTGAGGATAATCAGTGTTAAGAAACCGCTCAAGTATGTGTTCAGTTTTTATGGAATTATAGATTTAATTTCAATCTTACCTACTTATATTGGATTGTTTTATAGTGGAACACAATTCCTTAAGGTGTTTAGAAGTTTGAGATTTTTAAGGTTATTTAAGGTGTTAAAATTAAGACGATTTACTGAAGAGTCTAAAAACATGTCAAGAGCACTTAAAAACAGTCAAGCTAAAATTATTGTTTTTATAGTAACTGTATTGTGTATATCCATGATTATGGGGTCCTTCATGTATATTATAGAAGGTAAAGAGCATGGGTTTACAAGTATCCCAAGGAGTATATATTGGTCTATAGTAACATTAACTACTGTTGGATATGGTGACATATCACCCGGAACCCCTTTTGGTCAATTTATAGCATCTGTTATCATGATAATGGGATATGGTATAATAGCAGTACCAACCGGAATAGTAACTGCAGGTATAGTTAAAGGTAGTAATGAGGAGGATTTTAGTTATACCAACACCCAATCATGTGAAAATTGTAATAAAAGTGGACACGAAGATGACGCGCTTTATTGCAGGTTTTGCGGGGAAAAGCTTTAGCATATTATGCTAGTACAAATTAAGCTTTATCTATTTCTAGCAATAATTTTTTGTAATTGGTTGTGTAATCAATTTCTAGATTTTCATGATTTTTGTAGAAAAAAGGCTTCCCTAAAGCAAGAATTTCAAGAGCCTCATGTTCTTTATTCTTACTGTTAAGATATTTAGCATATTCCATTATTGATTTCTGCAGAAACATTTGTTCCATTTTAGACATGTTTTTAAATGCTTTAATCTTAATCTTCTTCTCTGATTTTTTGTCAATATACTCATATGGCTTATCCATAGATAAATGTTCTAAAGCAACTAAGTGTTTTTTTATTATAGCTTTACCTTCCATGTTGTTTCTTCTTTTAATTTCCATTAATCCTCTAAGCAGCCAAGCACCCTGGTCGTTAGGAGAAAATTTATTGATTCGTTTGAGTAAACCAACTGATTTTTTTGCTCCTTTTACTATTTTCGTTTTATCGTTATAGGTTAGTGCATTGTTTTGAACTTCTTCATAAATAATTCTTTTAAGTTCCTCAAAATGATTTATATGAGTATTGTAGTGATGCCCGCTTTTATCTTTTTTTCTGTATTTTCCAGCATATTTTAATGCATCTTTAAAAGATTTAGGATGTTCTGTTTTTAGTTGGTGAATTTGAGATATTTTTAAACATGCTTTAGAAGCATATAAATATACAATAGGATTGTTTCGTTCTTTTTTTGAAGCCATTTTAATAGCTCGGTTTGCACACTTTTCATATTCTTCATCAGCATAGAGAATCATTAATTCAGATTCCACTTTGCTTATTTGTGATAGACTTAATGTTCCAGTAAAAATTAGAGTTATTAACAGTAATATGTATTTCATGATATTTAATTTTAGTTTTTATAGAAAATAATAAAAATTTAATTAAATTCCAAATTCATTAACTTTAGTTTTATTTTTAGATGATATGAAAAGACTAATACTATTTGGAAGTTTCTTGTTATCCATGTATGGCTGTACCAATAGCACTAAGGAGAATGAACAGGAATTGTTGGAGATACAATTTTAGAGCGAGATGAGGTAGTAGAGAAAGAAATTGATATGACCAATATTGCAACAGCAGTATTTGCTAATGGCTGTTTTTGGTGCACTGAGGCCATTTTTGAAAATTTGGAAGGGGTTAAAAAAGTAACTCCAGGTTATACAGGAGGATATATTAGAAATCCTAAATATAGAGAGGTATGTGATGAACAAACTGGACATGCTGAAGCTGTAGAAATTCTATTCGATTCAACTAAAATAGATTATAGCATATTGCTAGAAGTGTTTTTTGAAACACATAACCCAACAACTTTAAACAGGCAAGGAAAAGATGTGGGGACACAATATCGATCAGAGATATTTTACGCAAATCAAGCGCAGCATAAGTTAGCTCAGGATGCAATTATTGCTGCCAATGAAAGTGGAGCATGGGAGGACTCGATTGTAACTGCTGTTTCTAATTTAGAAACGTTTTATGAGGCTGAGGATTATCATAAAGATTATTTTTCTAGAGTTGGAAATGAAGATTCATATTGTACGTATGTGATTACCCCCAAAATTGAAAAATTTAAAAAGAAGTTTAGAGAATATTTAAAAAAATCTTAAAATGGTTAGAGGTGTTTTTTGGGTGCTGTCCATATTAATAACAGCCATAATAATATGGTGTTCATTATACATTAAGCCAATATGGTGGGTGTTTGCAATTGTAGGACCAATTATACTTGTGGGTATTTATGATGTATTTCAAACAAAACATACCATTTTAAGAAATTTCCCAGTTATAGGTCATTTTAGGTATATGTTAGAAGGCATCAGACCTGAAATAATGCAGTATTTTGTTGAGACTGATACTGAAGGAAGACCATTTGATAGAATTGATAGGTCTTTAATATATCGTAGAGCTAAAAACGTAACTGATACTTCACCTTTTGGCACTCAAGAAGACATATATAAAGAAGGGTATGAATGGATTAATCATTCAATATATGCTAAATCTCATCATGATGTGCATATTGATACTAAAGTTAAAATAGGAGGTGTAGATTGTAAACAACCTTATAATATTAGCATATTTAATATATCTGCAATGAGCTATGGTTCTTTAAGTAATAGAGCCGTAGAAGCACTTAATGGAGGTGCTAAAATTGGAGGATTTGCACATAACACTGGTGAAGGTGGAGTTAGTCCTTATCATTTAAGTCATGGAGGCGATTTAATTTGGCAAGTTGGTACAGGTTATTTTGGTTGTAGGGCTCAAGATGGTAATTTTGATCCTGATAAATATAAGATAACTGTTGCTCACCCAGAGGTCAAAATGGTTGAACTTAAGCTCTCTCAAGGAGCAAAGCCAGGACATGGAGGAATATTACCTGCAAAGAAAAATACTCCGGAAATAGCTGAGATAAGAGGAGTAGAACCAGGAAAAGCGGTATTATCTCCACCATACCACAAAGCATTTGATACTCCTTTAGGTTTACTTAAACTAGTTAAACAAATGCGGGATTTATCCGAAGGAAAACCTATAGGGATTAAATTATGTATTGGAAATAGACAAGAATTTATTGAAATATGTGATGAGATGTTGGCAACTGGTATAAAACCAGATTTTATTTCTGTAGATGGGGGAGAAGGTGGAACTGGAGCGGCACCTGTTGAGTTTTCTGATTCTGTTGGTACTCCATTATTAGATGGATTATCATTTGTTCATGATACATTAGTAGAAAAGGGGTTAAGGGATGAAATTAAAATAGCTGCAGCAGGTAAAATTGTAACGGGATTTCATATTGCTAGAGCCTTGGCTTTAGGTGCTGATTTTTGTTATAGTGCAAGAGGTATGATGATGGCATTAGGCTGTATACAAGCGCTACTTTGTAATACAAATACTTGTCCGGTTGGTATTGCCACACAAGATGCTAAACTAATAAAAGGGCTTAACGTAGGAGATAAAAAGGATAGAGTGGCTAGCTTTCATAAAAAAACAGTAGATAGTTTTGCAGAGTTATTATTGGCAGCAGGAATTACTGACAAAAAAGAATTAAAAAGAAGTCACATTAACAGGAGAATATCAAGAATTAGAACGTTAACATATGAAGATATTTACCCTACAGTAAAAACAAAATCATGAAAACCATCTTATTTAGTCTAGCAATTATAACATTGGTTTCTTGTGCAGAAACTGATATGTCAAACGATATAGTAGATCAAACTCAAGAAGATGTTCAAGATAATAACCTTATTGATTCTACTGGTTATTATGAACAATCAGATAATGAAGCGATATATGAAATGGAAATGAAAAAAGACATGGCATATGATTTTTTCTATTGGTATATAGAAAACAATGAAACATTAATGCGAAAATATAATGCGGTTATTACTGTTGTTGATGATTTTTACGCTATCGATAATACAAAGCTTTCAGAATATCTTACATATATAGAGGAAACTGGTTACTTTTCGCAGGAATTCATTGATAAAGAAATTATTCAATGGAAAGAAATATGTGGAGAAGAAATCAGTAAGTTAAGAGAACAAAATATTCTTGCGGAAGGTATACCACCATGCGCTTTAGAAGCAGATCCAATATTTTTTGTGCAAGATGTAGTTGAAAAAGAAACTATTGATAAAATGGAAGTATCGCTTAACACTATAAATGATAGTTTATATATCATGGAATATAATGGATATGAATGTGATATAATGTACAGAAATAATAAGGTTCAATTATTAGCTTGGCCTAGCATGTAATATGAAAAAACACTCAACAAATTATAAGAATCTGTTGATTCAAGTAGCTGAAGATTGCTCTACAGATAAAGCAGTTATTCCTCCATTAAAAGGAGATAAGAAAACAGTAGCTTATATCCAGTTTGAACTCTTACGAGATAATCCATATACATATACATCTGATGATGTATTGTTTATGGTCCATGCTCTACGTAAAGAGTATCCTAAACAAAATTGGGAAGCTGAAAGAGAAAAGTTTTTTTCAAAAGGTCAACCTTGTTTTAGAGCATCACCACTAACAAAAAAGTATGGTTGGGGAATTCATAATAATGAACATGAGAAAATAGCTATGCACCCCATAGAATCTAAAGAGTACAAGAATTTAGCATTAAATGATGATGTTAAAAAAAAGTTAGCAATGCGATCAAAAAGAAAATAGATATACCAAGTTTATAAATAACTCGTTAATGAAAGTAATGTTAAAGATAAGTTTACATATCCTATTTAGTTTGTTCGTGATTAATTCTCACGCTCAAAAAAAGTATGCTGAACATATTATTGAGAATGAAAAGCTATTAGCCGCAAAGTTTAAAGAGTTAAGAGCTCAAACTAAAAACAAAGACTTTATTGAAAAAAACAAGGTGTTTATTGAAGGATTAAAAGTCATGTTAAAAGAAGATGAGGCTTTTACTTATCCTTTTGATTCATTAACGACCATGTCTAAAATCACATCTCCTGATAAAGCTTTTCGCTTATTTAATTGGAATGTAGAAATGGAAGGTGGCTATCAAAAATTTTATTGCTTTATCTTAAAAAAAGATGGAAAAATAATAGAATTAAAAGATCGTCATCAAAACATGATTAAACCCGAGCATAAAAGTTGTTCAGATAAAAATTGGTATGGAGCTGTTTATTATGAGATTATTCCTTTAAAAGGTAAGAAGTATACCTTGCTTGGATGGAATGGTAAAGATGGGATAACGACTCAAAAAGTAATTGAAGTGATGAGTTTGGGTAGTAAAAAAGCTAAATTTGGTGCCACTGTTTTTAAGTTTGAAAACTCCAAAGAACGTAAACGCAGGTTTATTTTAGAATACAGTGATGATGCTTATGTAAGTTTAAAATATCAAAAAACTAAAAAGACCGAACAAATTATTTTTTCACATTTATCACCAGCTACACCTCAAATGGAGGGGTTTTATCAATATTATTATCCTGATTTGAGTTACGATAGCTTTAAGATGGAAGATGGCAAGTGGGTTTATCAAAGCTCAGTAGATGCTCGAAATAATGCTTCTGAAGCTGATAAAAAGTATATAAACCCTTATGATCCAAATAACCCTGTAGAAGGGGGTAGGAGAAGGTAGTTAGTAAGTAGGTACATCCTTTAATAAAACCTTACTTTTTACAAAGTTTCCAGTACCAAAGCCAATAGCTTTTCCATCTTCATTGTATATAGTAGATTCTGCCACAAACATGTTCTTAGATTGAAATTTAACCTCTCCTTTAGAAGTTAATTTTCCTTTGTTTGCAGGTCTAATTAAGTTAATATTGAAAGAAGTAGTTAATATAAAAGCATCTTCTACCAAGGAATTAACAGCAAAGAAAGCTGCATCATCTAATAATTTAAAATATACTGATCCATGGATAGCGTTTAAAGCATGAAAATATTTTTCTTCAATAGTTAGTCCAATTTCTGCTTTTCCTTGAGTTATTTTAGCTGTAGTAGTATCAAACATATCAGTATTGATATTCGCTTTAAGATACATGTGCTCTAATCTTTCAAAATGATTTTTGTTCATTAGTTTTCTTTTAGCTCTTCAAGTAAATCGACAAATTCTTGAGGAGGCATTATTTGTAGTTTACCCTCTTCAATGTTATATGGAATTGATGTGTAACTACCGTTTTTGTAATAGAAAAGATTTGGGGATAATGATCCAGGGCCTTCATCATACATTCCAGATATTATAGGAATCAATGAGTTTACAGCTTGAATTGCCTCCATGTTTTCTATTGGATAAGAAATAACAGCATGTCTATGTGGTATACCTATTAAACTTCCTTTACTTCCCAATAAATTGTTTTTTTCAATGTTAAAGAGAGCATTTGGAGCAAAAAAGTGATCTGTAGCACCATACATAATATTAATTTCTCCAATAGCTTGATTTACTAGATTAACAGGATTGTTTTGTGATATGTTTTCAATACCGATATTATAAACTTCATCAAGACTTAATTCCCATTTATTTAAATGATCGGGTTGAACATTGGTAATACTAGTTGGTAAATCGTAAATGAGCATACCATAAACTCCTGGAGCAAATGCTTTTCCTAAAACATTTTTATGACCAATATGCTCAATATATTGATTGTCGTATAACCTAACACCAACATATTGTTTTACTTTATTAAAATCATCTACAATTTGTTCAAATTCTTTAGAAAATCTATGAGATTCTACCATAGAATCAAAGTGACCAAATACCATTTCTTTGTAGTGTTTTGGTCCATGTTGCTTACATACTTGAACAATATTTGATAATCCAAGTTGTTGAAATCCAAAATCATTTTCAGAGACTTGAACAACTCCATCACCAATTGTATAGGTTATATTTTTAGAAGTGAAGTAACTATCAAGTGCATTAATAAATAATGGATACTCTTTACTTGTAAGTATTGCTGCCCATTCTGGGACATTAGCAGCAGGTTGTTTCTTTTTAAAAAGTGAAAACATATAATATTAAATATTTGTATGATTAATAATACAAGTTTGTATGTTTAAACTAAAATGATGTGAGAAATATTCTATAATAATTAACATAGAGGGTTACTTTTCACACTCTTGTTTTAATTTTTTATTCATTAGAATAAATCCTTTTTTAGTTCCATTATCGAGTTTTTTGCTTAATAATTTTACTAAAAAACCTGTAAACAATTCACTATGATTAAAAGTGGTTGTTCCATCTTTATTATCAATCAGCTCAAATGAATGTTTTCCATCAAATATACCCGAAAATAGTAGTTTCCCTTTCCATGTAAGTTTTTTGTTTTTTATTAATTCAATAATTGTAGGTTTAAACTTCATCCCTTTTTCATTTGGAGGAATAATAGAAATTTTTAGTTTCTCATTTTCTGCTATTTTACCTTCAATACTTACAATAAAAGGATTCCAGTTTGGATAGTTTTTAAAATTGGTTAACATACTCCATACTTTTTCTGGTGTAGTGCTGATAACAATAGAAGTTTTGATATTTTTTTTCATGATCTTGTGTTTGTGTTAAACAAATATCATGAACATGTTTATAGTATTGCTTGATATATATCAAGAAAGCTGTTTTTTTCGAATTCTTGAAAATGTTTCGGGAGTCATTCCAAGCATAGAAGCAATATGTTGGAGAGGAACCTGGTTAAATAAAGCCTTGTTGTGCTCGTAAAATAGATTATACCTTTCTTCACTAGACATGGATAAAAAACTAAATATTCGTTCTTCTAGCGTGATAAAGCAATGTCCTATAAACTGTTTTTCTATTTGATTCCAGTTTGTAACAATATTGTTGATTTTATGATAATTAACTTTGGTTATGGTGTAAATTGTTGAGTCTGTTATGGCTTGTATATTTAAACGGCTATTATGGTTAAATAACCAACTGTTTAACTCAGTTATAAAATATCCAGGTGTCGATATCCATTGGGTAACTTCTTTTCCATTATTATATCGGTATATTCTAAATAACCCTTCATGTATAAAGCTTAGCTTATTACATCTAGAGTCTATGGTAACAAAACTTTCTCCTTTTTTAATCTGCTCTTCTATAAATAGATGAGATATACTTTTTGCAAGATTGGTTGTTATTCCAAATGAATTAGATATATAGTCCTCTAGATTAGTCATTTTCTAAAATTTCTTTTACTCGACCAACCTCACCAGTTGTTAGTTGTACTTTAATACCATGTGGATGATGAGAAGATTTTGTTAGGAGTTTTTTTATTTCTCCTTCTGTAAGCTCTCCAGAATGTTGATGATGTTTTTGGACAATGGCTACATAATAGCCTACTTTAATGTTTGCTCTCTTATTACCATCTGTATTCATAGTATAAATATAAAAAAAGCCACTTAAAATTATTAAGTGGCTTTAGTATTAAATTTTAGTTTTATTTAAGATGCTAGTTCACGATCATATCTACCAGTACCTAATTTGTGTAATAAAGTAAAATGACTTTTAACAGCAGCAAAAAATGTTTTGTGTTCGTAGTAAGGTAAACCATACTCCTTAGTAGTTTCTTTAACTATTTTAGAGATTTTTTTATAATGAACATGACAAATGTTTGGAAATAAATGATGCTCAATTTGATAGTTAAGTCCACCAACAAACCAAGAGAAAAATATACTTTTTCTTGCGAAGTTAGCAGTAGTTTTAATTTGGTGTATTGCCCAGTTGTTTTCAACCGACCCTTCTGTGCTAGGAGTGAAGAAGCTTGTTTCTTCAATAACATGAGCTGGTTGAAAAATTAAAGCTAACAGTAAACCACATACAAAATGCATAACAAAAAAGCCAATTATAATTTGCCACCATGCTAATGGTATAAAAATTATGGGTAATGCAATAAAAATACCAGCATACCATATTTTGTTGAAGATAATGGCCGTTAAAGCACCTTTAAAAGTAATGCCTTGTGAGGCAAGTAAGTCTTTCTTTTTATACCTAATTATTTGACCAAAATCTTTTACACTGCACCAGTAAACTGTCATTAAACTATACAAGAATGGAGCATAAAATAATTGAAATTTATGGACAGGCTTACGCTCTTGACCTGGAGCAAAACGCATTAAATTAGTATCAATATCTTCATCATGTCCTTCTACATTAGTAAACGAATGATGTAAAACATTGTGTTGTATTTTCCAATTATGGTGGTAACCACCAATGATGTTTAATAAATACCCTAAATATCTATTAACATGCTTATTTTTTGAATAAGAACCATGATTTGCATCATGCATAATAGATAATCCAATACCACTCATCCCAAGTCCCATTAGTACCCACATAAGCATAACTAACCATACGTTACTAATTACTCCGGTTATCATTAATACAAGGGGGGCTACATATAACGTAATCATAAAAGCAGTTTTAAGCTTCATGTTTAAATTTGCTGTTTTAGCTATGTTGTTGTCCTTGAAGTATTTATTCACTCTTTTTCTAAGTTCTTTATAAAACTCAGGACGATCTTTAACGTTAAATCTTACTATATTCGGATTCATACAATCTATTTTAAATATTAATGTAAAGGTAAGTTAAAAATGATCCCATTGTCATAATTGGGTGTCATTTATTCATTTATTGATGTTAATAAAATGCTAACATATATTATATGAAGTCATTACGATCATGTAATAATGGTATAATCATAATCATAAAACGAGAAAAAGAATCATTTATTTTTAAATCCATTTTTAATGAATTGAAGAAACTCTTTAAAAGTGTTTTTGTCTCTAAATACATCTAGAAGCACTTTTTTAGTAGAGGCATCTTTCTTTTCTTCATTAATTTCCTGTTGAATGTTTCTTGGTTTTAGTTCATCTTGAAGGGATATGCCGTTTTCTTCCATTAATTTGGCCAGGCTGTCAGCTTTTTTAAAACTATCTTTTGATTTAGTGTCATACCCTAATTTTTCTTGCATCATACCCAGGTTGTTAAAAGAAACCGAATCTTCAGGATCTAATGCAACAGCCTTTTCATAATCGTTAATAGCTCCTTCAATATCTCCAATGGTACTTTTAATGTATGCCCTAGAAGCATAACGGTAACCATATTCAGGATCTAACTCTACTGATTTGTTCATATCAATTAACGATCCCTTTTTGTCATTTAAATGAAATTTAGAGACTCCTCTATGACTATAATAATTTGCGTTTTTAGGTTGTTCGTTTATAGCTTTAGAAAGTAATTTAACAGCTTTTCCGTAATCTTCTTTAGCTATTGCTTCTTGTGCTTGAGAATAAAACTTAGATTCCATATACTATAAATCTTTTAGTTGAGCTAATTTGTTTTTCTCTTCATTAAAAGAAGTGATAATCTCTTTAACAATAGCTGCTGCGGGTTTTATTTCATTAATGGCTCCCGATATTTGACCAATTTCTAATTCGCCTTCTTCTAAATCTCCTAAAAACATTCCTTTTTTTGCTCTACCTCTTCCAAGCAATTCTTTCATTTGTTCAAGTGAATCACCATTAGCGTATCCTTGCTCAACTTTTTTATAAAAATTGTTTTTAATTAATCTTACAGGTGTAATTTCTTTTAGCGTAAGTTGAGTATCTCCTTCTTTAGCTTCTACTACTGTATTTTTAAAATTAATATGCGCACTAGATTCTTCACTTGCTACAAAGCGGCTACCAATTTGTACAGCATCTGCTCCTAATGCCATAGCGGCAAGCATAGTCTTACCAGTTCCAATTCCACCTGCAGCAATTAAAGGAATCTTTACAGCTTCTTTTACCATTGGGATAAGGCATAAAGTTGTTGTTTCATCTCTACCGTTATGTCCGCCAGCTTCAAATCCTTCAGCAACAATAGCATCAACTCCAGCAGCTTCTGCTTTCAGAGCAAATTTAACGCTAGATACTACATGCACAACTTTTATTCCATGGTCTTGTAAATGCTTTGTCCAAGTTTTAGGGTTTCCAGCAGAAGTAAAAACTATTGGTACTTTAAACTCAATGATAGATTCTATATGCTTGTCAATATCGGGATAGAGCATGGGTAAGTTAACAGCAAAAGGCTTATCAGTTGAAGCTTTACATTTTTGAATGTGTTCGCGTAAAACATCTGGGTACATAGATCCCGAACCTATTATGCCTAAACCACCGGCATTACTAACAGCACTGGCTAATTCCCAACCACTACACCAAATCATTCCAGCTTGAATTAGTGGATATTGTATTTTGAAGAGTTCAGTTATTTTGTTCATTTGGTTGTTTTGTTACTTAAATTTAGTGATTACTTTTTGGATGATATATGATACATTACTTTAAATTTTCTTTTAGTAATAGAATGTTAGTATTTTAGTAACATAGAAGTTAATAGTAATGGGAGAAAAGACATATACTTTTGAAGATTTGTTGCTATGGCAAAAAGCACATCAATTTGTCCTAGACGTTTATAAAGTTACGGAACAATTTCCGAAAGAAGAGTTGTATGGATTGACATCCCAAATTAAAAGAGCGTCTGTTTCTATTCCTGCAAACATTGCAGAAGGTTGTGGTAGGAGAGGTGACAAGGATAAGCTCAGGTTTTATAATATTTCTAGAGCATCACTGCTAGAAGTTAAATATTTTCTAATTTTGATTCATGATTTGCAATATGCTGATACGACTAGATTGAAAGTTCAGCTCAATGAAATTGAAAAAATGTTTTACTCATACACAAAAAAAATAAAACAGAATTTATAATGAGGAGCTAACAGATTATATGGGAGAGCTAACTTCCTACTAAAATACTTTACTCCTAATTTTCTAACATACCAAATAGACAAAGCTAATCTCATTTTAATCTACTTTATTCTTTCTACTTAATACTTGACCATGAAAACAAAAACACTCAAAAAAAATAAAATTAATATAGTAACATTAGGTTGTTCAAAGAATATATATGATTCGGAGGAACTAATGGCTCAATTAAAGGCAAATAAGTTTGATGTTGTGCACGAGTCTAATGAAGAAGATTCAGCAATTGCTATCATCAATACCTGTGGGTTTATTGATAATGCAAAGCAAGAGTCTATTGATACTATCTTAAATTTTGTTGATGCTAAAGAAGAGGGGAGAGTTGATAAAGTATATGTTACAGGTTGTTTATCGCAGAGATATAAAGAAGATTTAGAAAAGGAAATTCCTAATGTAGATGCTTTTTTTGGTACTAATGAACTACCTAATATTTTAAAAACACTAAGAGCAGATTATAAAAAAGAATTAGTTGGAGAACGTATATTAACAACTCCTAGTCATTATGCGTATTTTAAAATTGCAGAAGGATGTGATCGACCATGTTCTTTTTGTGCAATTCCTATTATGAGAGGAAAGCATAGATCAACACCAATGGAACAGTTAGTTGAAAACGCCAAACAATTAGCTGCAAAAGGGGTGAAAGAATTAATGTTGATAGCTCAAGATTTGACCTATTATGGTCTTGATTTATATAAAAAACGAGCATTGGCTGATTTGTTAAGGCAATTATCAGATGTAGAAGGTATAGAATGGATAAAATTACATTATGCTTACCCCAGTGGTTTCCCAATGGATGTATTTGATGTAATGAACGAACGAGATAATATTTGTTTGTATTTAGATATGCCTTTGCAACATGCTTCTACCAACATGCTAAAAGCCATGCGTAGAGGAATTACCAAAGAAAAAACGACACAATTAGTAAAAGACATTAGAGCAAAAGTTCCTGGTATTGCTATGCGAACAACTTTAATTGCGGGTTATCCTGGCGAAACCGAAGAAGACTTTAAAGAAATGTACGATTGGGTTGCCGAAATGCGTTTCGATCGTTTAGGAATATTTACGTATTCGCATGAAGAAAATACACATGCCCATAATTTTGAAGATGATGTTCCTGAAGAAGTGAAAAAGCAAAGAGCGGAAGAAATAATGGATTTACAATCGGGTATTTCTTGGGAATTAAACCAAGAAAAGATTGGAAAGATCTTTAAAGTATTATTCGATAGAGTAGAAGGAGATTATTTTATTGGTCGTACAGAGTTTGATTCACCTGAAGTAGATAATGAGGTTTTAGTTAAAAAAACAGATGATAATTTTGTGCGTATTGGTGATTTTGCTCATGTAAAAATTACTTCTGCTGATTACTTTGATTTATTTGGGGAGGTAGTGTAACGAGTATTACTTATCTATGAGCTTCAAAAATAACTTGAAGTTTATCATTGTAATTATCTACGCTTAGAGTGAAGCTATTGGTTGTTATGGTGGTAACTATTGCAGTTGTTAGTCCTAAGTTATCTCCATTTTGACTTCCATATCGTATGCCTATTGCATGACTTGGAGAAGCATATCTTGAAATGTCATTAATTGAGTTTCCATGACCGCCACCACATATTACCTGTTGATTTATTGTGCCATTATCATTTCGCGCATAACCTTTCATGTATCCAAAACTGTTGTTAATACCAGTGTTGTTATTCCCTACTGCATTATCAGAATTTAATGTGGTGGTATCCACATTAGCAAAGGCGATAAAAGTTAATGTGGTTGGTTCAAAAGGTATACCTGTTACGGTTAAAGATCCACCAGAATTAATTTGAAAGGTGCCTATATAGAATCGAGGACCGGTAATCATTTTTTCAAGTAAAACAGAATCTCCATCTTCTAAATGAATAATATTATTAAGTGTATCGTAACTTAATTTTTGATCATCAGTTAATTTTCCAAGTTTCCCATGGCTTAAACCGATTCTAAAATCCTCTCTGTTGGTATCTAAATACATATCACCTTCATTTGCTATTCTAGTATTATTTATATTTTCTAATTGAGTAGAGTCAAAGTACTGAGAAATAGAAGAGATGTAAGATGATATAAAAAACAGTATGACAAAAAACTTATTCATTAGATAAAGTGTTATTTACATTAAAATAGTGATATTTTTTAAACTAAACTTTCATTAACCATTTATTATGATTTTTTTCTTATTAATTTCGCGTAATAAATTACACTAAAAGTTATGATGACAGCACTCATTTTTGCATACAGAAAAATATTAGAATATAGATTCTACATTGCAATAGCATTAATTTTAATAACAACTGCCTTAACCTTCACGAACTATAGTGGTTGGTGGTGGTTTTCTTTAATACTAACAATAATAGCAGTTTTGTCTCATGTTATGTTTGGCCCTATGCGATTTATTCAAGAGGCCATTCAAAATGAAGATATGGAAACTGCTCAAAAACATATTAAAACCGTTTTATTTCCAAGACTATTAATTAAACCCGTTAGACAAGCATTTTATATGCTGCAATCTAATATGGCAATGACAAATAAGGATTTTAAAGGTGCTGAAGCTCTTATGAATAAGAGTATTAAAAGTAAAAGTAAAATGCTGGGTGAAGCAGGAGAAGGAGCGGCACATTTACAATTAGGAATGATTGCAATGCAAAATGGAAAACGTAATGAGGCAAAGAAAAACCTTAGAATAGCGATAGAAAAAGGATTGCCCGATAAAGAAAGCGAAGCAGCAGCTTATGTTCAACTATGTGCAATTGAATTACAATCTAGAAGGTTGTCTCAAGCTAAGAATTTATTAAATAAAGCTAAAAAGCTTAATCCTCAATCGCCTGAAATAATACCTCAAATTAAAGAGTTAGAAAAACATATTAATGGTGCTGGTAATGTGCGAAGAAGATAAATCTTAATAAGTTTTATTTGTTTGAGTCTAATAATTCCATATATTTAAAATTAACTAAAGTTGGGTTTTATGAAAAAAACTTAACAAGTTAGGGTTAAAACTCGATTATATGGTTAGACTATACTTTGTTATTACATTATTTGTATCAAATATTGTTTTTTCGCAAACTTTTTTAGAAACTTCAAATACTACTCTGTATATAGCAAATGGTACAGATTTGTATGTTAATGGAGATGTTATAGCAGAATCAGCATCAGTTTTCAATAATACAGGTTCTTTTCATATATCGGGAGATTTTATTAATAACTCTAGTGCTAATTTAATGATAGATAATGCCATTGGATTAGTAGATTTAATTGGTAACAATCAAAACATTGGAGGAATATATCAAACAACATTCAATCGGTTAAAATTTAGTGGAACAGGAGTTAAAAATATGTTGACTTCTAGTGAGGTAAAAGACTCTTTAAACTTGGTAGATGCCGAACTTCAAACAAATGATAACGTTATGTTATTATCTAATACAGATTCAGCCTCTTTATCATGGAACCTAGGTTATGTAGCTAGTAATACAAATGGTGGTTATTTAATGAGATCAATGAATGGGACACAAGAATATTGGTATCCAGTTGGCTCGAGTTTGTTATCAAATAATTATAGGGCAGTATCTATCAAATCTAGTACAATCGATTCATGTGTTTATGGTGTGAGATTAGCTGATGTAGACCCTAGTTTTGATTTTACAGGAACTTCATTTACTGGAGCTACTGGAGGATTTGATGTTAATGTAAAATCTGATATGGTTAGTGGTGTTAATACTGACTTTTATCATAATATAGCAAGAGTTCATGGTAGTGATCCAGCTAATGTAAAAATGTACTATTTCTCATCAGATGGAGACTATCAATCAATGGCTCAATGGCAAGATGCTAGCAACATGTGGGAAAATACAGAATTTCAAAACTCTATTTTAAATAGTGGGTCTTTTTGGGATATTGGTAATCCAGATATGGTTTCTGAATCAATCATACAGAATGATTTTAGTCATGATATATTTGCTTTGTCTAATGTTTTTGGAGTTGAAATTCCTCAGTTTATCTCACCAAATAATGATGGGCGTAACGATTTTTTAATAATTGAGAATATTAAATTTTATCCTAATAGCGTATTAAAAATATTTAATCGTTATGGAAACATTGTTTATGAGAAAAAAGGTTATATAAATGATTGGTCTGGAGAGATAAATGCAGGTCAAAATATTTTTTCTTATGCAAATGGAATGCTTGTGCCAGGAACGTATTTTTACGCACTAGATCTAGGAATTGATGAAATAAAACCATACACAGGATACATACACTTAAAAAAATAATATCTATGAAACGAATTTTACTATTTTGTTTACTTACAATAAGTTTAAGTTCTTTAAGAGCTCAAGTAGGAGTTGGAACGACTACACCAACTCATTTCTTTCATGTTTTACCAACTGGTGGTGGAGATCCTGTTAGAATAGAAGGGATTCAATCTTTTAGCTCAGAAACAAGTTCTTTAGTTGTTGATCCTGCTACTGGAGTCATTAGGCATCTTCCTTTTGGTAGAGCTATTTTGGGAAATGATACTATTTTCTTTAATGATTCATCTTATAATATGGTTAGAGATAGCTTGTTTCAAGATAGTATGTTTTTCAACAGTATGGTTAATTTAATTGATAGTCTTGAAACACTAACAGAAATATTCAATACTGATTCTACTATATTATATGTAGATGAAAATGGAGATACAACCACAATAAATGTCCTTAATATTTTATTAGCAAACTCAGATACACTTTACTCAGTGTTTAAAGATTCATTATTAAAAGATAGTTTTTTGATAAGCAAAATTGATAGTCTAATAGGCATATACGGAGATACTATATATTTTAATGATTCTAGTTACGTAAAAACTAGGGATAGTTTATTATTAGACAGTAATTTTATTGATAGTTTAATTGCTATAATATCCGATAGTGTTGGAACTGACGATCAAAATATTGATAGTGTTTCGGTAAATGGAACTAACTTAACGGTTTATATTGAAGATGGAGCTTCAGGTACAGTTAATCTTCAACAGGTTATTGATAGTTTAGTTTTTGCTAATTCAGATAGTCTATTCACTATTTTTAAAGACTCCTTATTAAAGGATAGCATATTAATTTCTAAAATTGATAGTGTTATTGGTATATATGGAGATACCATATATTTTAACGACTCTTCTTATAAATTAGTAAGAGATAGTTTACTTAGTGATACGGCTTTTATTGATAGTTTAATAGGCTTAATAACTGACAGTGTAGGAACTGACGATCAGAATATAGATAGTTTATCAATCAATGGAACTACTCTAACAGTATACATAGAGAATGGAGGTGCAGCAAATATTAACTTGCAAACCATGGTTGATAGTTTAATTTTAGCTAGTTCAGATACATTGTATGCTATATTAAAAGATTCAATTTTAGGGGATAGTATTTTTGTTAGTAGAATTGATAGCTTAATAGGTATATATGGAGATACCATTTATTTTAATGATTCTTCTTATACATTATTAAGAGATAGTTTATTATTAGATAGTAGTTTTATAGATAGCCTTATCGATTTAGTATCCGATAGTGTAGGTACTGATGATCAAAATTTAACATTAGGCACTGGAACTGCAACAACATCTATAATAGAAATAGAAAATGGAACTAACATTACGATTCAAGAAGGTACAAATATTCAATTAACCGAAATTGGTAATACATTAAGAATTGATGGTGTAGCAAGCACAGATGATCAAAATATAGATAGTGTAACATTAAATGGTAAAATATTAACAACTTATATAGAAGGAGGTACATCTGCTAGTATAGACTTACAACCAATTGTTGATAGTGCATTGGCAAATTCTAGTTCTGGTACAGATGATCAAAATATAGATAGTTTATCTATTTCGGGTACAATATTAACAACTTATATTGAAGGTGGGGCTTCTGCAAATGTTGATGTTCAATTTGTTGTAGATAGTTTAATTTTAGCTAGTTCTGATACATTATATTCGATTATTAAAGATTCAATTTTAGGAGATAGTATATTCATTAATAGAATTGATAGTTTAATAGGGATTTATGGAGATACCATTTATTTTAATGATTCATCTTATACCTCAATAAGAGATAGCTTATTGTCTGATAGTGTTTTTATTGATAGTTTAATATCTACCATCTCTGATAGTGTTGGAACAGATGATCAAAATATAGATTCGGTTGTGTTAACTGGTAATATAGCTACTGTTTATATTGAGAATGGAGGAAGTTCAAGTGTAGATTTATCACAATTTATAGAATTACCAGCAACAGCAACAACTGGGCAGGTTTTAACTTGGAATGGTAGTGCATGGGTAGCTCAAAATCCTGGTTCTGGTGCAGATAATTGGGGTTCACAAACAGTAGTTACTTCAGGAGCAAATATTTCTGGAAATGGTACTGCAGGAAGTCCATTAACGGTTACAGGAGACGGAACAGGAACAGATGATCAAAATTTAAGTGTAGGTAATGGAACAGGAACGACTTCAGTTATTCAAATGGAGAACGGGAATAATATTACCTTAACTGAGGGGACAGGAATTCAGTTAACTGAGTCAGGAGGAAATAATATTACGATTACTTCAACTTCATCAGGTGCTGATGATTGGGGGTCACAAACAGTAGTTACTTCTGGAGCCAATATATCTGGAAACGGTACTTCAGGAAGTCCATTAACGGTTACAGGAGATGGAACCGGAACAGACGATCAAAACTTAACGGTATTACCTGGCGGAGCTAATACATCTGTATTAAACATGGAAAATGGATCAGATGTAACATTAATAGGAGGAACTAATGTGACGTTATCTGAAACAGGAACTAGTGTTACTATTAACGCAACAGGAGATGGAACAGGGACAGATGATCAAAATCTAACATTATCAAATGTTGTAGGGAATGCGTCAACAATCCAAATGGAAAACGGTAGTGATGTTACTTTAGCTGGAGGAACAGGTATTACACTATCAAGAACAGGATCTACATTAACTATTACTGGATCAGCAGCAGGAGGTGATGATTGGGGTTCACAAACAGTAGTTACATCTGGTGGAAATGTTTCTGGAAATGGTACTGCAGGAAGCCCATTAACAGTAACAGGAGATGGAACAGGGACAGATGATCAAAATCTAACATTATCAAATGTTGTAGGGAATGCGTCAACAATCCAAATGGAAAACGGTAGTGATGTTACTTTAGCTGGAGGAACAGGTATTACACTATCAAGAACAGGATCTACATTAACTATTACTGGATCAGCAGCAGGAGGTGATGATTGGGGTTCACAAACAGTAGTTACATCTGGTGGAAATATTTCTGGAAATGGTACATCAGGAAGCCCATTGACAGTGACAGGAGATGGAACCGGAACAGACGATCAAAACTTAACGGTTTTACCTGGAGGAG
>JAHDBM010000043.1:0-3258 GCA_020630395.1 Flavobacteriales bacterium | reverse complement strand
ACAGGAGATGGAACCGGAACAGACGATCAAAACTTAACGGTTTTACCTGGAGGAGCTAATACATCTGTATTAAACATGGAAAATGGATCAGATGTAACATTAATAGGAGGAACTAATGTAACGTTATCAGAAACAGGGACTAGTGTTACCATTAACGCTACAGGAGATGGAACCGGAACAGACGATCAAAACTTAACGGTTTTACCTGGAGGAGCTAATACATCTGTATTAAACATGGAAAATGGATCAGATGTAACATTAATAGGAGGAACTAATGTAACGTTATCAGAAACAGGGACTAGTGTTACCATTAACGCTACAGGAGATGGAACTGGAACAGATGATCAGAATTTAAGTGTAGGTAATGGATCGGCTTCAACTTCTGTGATTCAAATGGAGAATGGAAATAAC
Organism: Flavobacteriales bacterium; assembly: GCA_020630395.1. Taxonomy (GTDB): domain Bacteria; phylum Bacteroidota; class Bacteroidia; order Flavobacteriales_D; family CAJJDF01; genus CATLPG01. The sequence goes on along the minus strand of JAHDBM010000043.1, from coordinate 2,847 downwards.
ATTACGTTAACCGAGGGAACTGGAATTCAATTAACAGAATCTGGCGGTAACAATATAACAATTAGTTCAACTTCTTCAGGAGGTGATGATTGGGGCTCACAAACAGTAGTTACTTCAGGAGGAAATATTTCTGGTAATGGTACTGCTGGAAGTCCATTAACCGTTACTGGTGATGGAACTGGAACAGATGATCAGAATTTAACAGTTGGTACGGGAGGATCTAATACATCTGTAATAAATATAGAAAATGGTACTGATGTTACCATAGCAGGTGGATCTGGTGTTTCGGTAACAGAATCTGGAAGTACTATTACCATTGCTGCCAATGGAGGTTATACAGGAGGAGATGATGTTTGTTATAATACTGGTCTTACTTATGTTGATGGTCGTCCTATTTATAGATGGGTATTTGATTACACTTCAGATCAAAGTTTTACATTAATAAGTTCAGGTATAGCTGTTAATTCGCCTCGTTGGTTAAGGGATACGCTAACTACTGCTGATTTAGGAGGTAAATGTTTTCCTTATACGTCTGTTAGAAATATTATCTCTATAGATTGTTATTGGTCAACATCTCTATTAGATTTTGAACAAGCATATACAAGCGCTTTGTCAGGGAAAAATTTACGTTACTGGGGGAATTATTATTATGGTGGTAAAACTGATGAAAATGCAGCTTTTGTTGGTGTTGATGGTGTTTGGAAATTAGATAGAAGAGAAATTATTTTAAATACACCATTAAATAAAAATACTGCAACTGTAGGTGGTAGCTATAATCCATTTTCAAGATTGATTATTGCTGTAGAATATACACGATAATTAAATATTGTTTTAATTAATTTAAACACCCAAGTTTCTTGGGTGTTTTTTGTATTGTATTCATCAAGTAAAACAAAAAAAGGGTTATTACTTCAGGTAAATTAGAAACCTTTCGCGTAATGAACTTTTAAAGTTTAAAAACGAAAATATTATTGTATAAAATTTCTTATTGATTTGCATTAATAATTTATTAAAGGAATTGTTTTAATAAAATCCTATAAACAACTTATAGTAGTATAAAATAGTAAGATTGATATATCGAAAAATGCTTGATGTATGTGAATCTATTTACACCATATAATAAAATGGATTACTTTAGTTTAAAGTGTAATAATAAATAGAGGGTACAATTACCAACTACAATTTTCACCAGCAGTAACCTCATTAACATTCAATACTTCATACTCCATAGTTGTTTCGTTCATTTTGTGAGCAAAAGCTATAATACTAGTTTTGGCAATATTATATCCGCTTAAGTCAATATCCTCATATTTTATATTTAATATTTTGTTTGACTCTACAGCTATAGGGTCTCCTTTTGCAGAAGAAGGTACATGTTTTAAGGTTCTATAATAAGCATCATTTTCAATTATATAAACAGTCAAACGATAATCATCATTATTTATAAACGAACCTATGGAAACAGATACATCAAGTAATGTCCCATTGAGAGATGTGTTTAATTTAATTCCTAGATTAGCAGATTTAGTTAATTCACTATTTACATTGGTTGACCAATGTTGTTTATTAGTTATTAAATTGCCTGTTTCACTTCCACTATTAACAGCAGGAACTCTATTAATAGCTGCTGTAGGAAATTGATTAAAAGTAAATATAGTATTAAGAGAATCAAATTGAGAAATTTGAGTTTGGTGGTAACAAGATATAATAACAGGTATAAGTTCATTATTTGTATAACTATTTCTCATAGAGTCTACCATATCATTAACAGGGATACAATACACACATTGTTTGCTAAAATCTTCAAGTAAAACTCTTTTTATGAATGAGTTTGGTAATTCTGATGTTGGTGTTGGTTCAGTTATTTCAGTTTCATTTTTTTTACAACTAATAGTTAAAATAAAAATTGAAAATAAGAGTATTGAACTTTTCATAATCGTTTGAATAAATTTTATTATATCAAAATACGATTTTTATTGGTTAAAAATTAATTAAAAATAATTGTTAAAATTAGTTATCAATTTTAAAAACATTAGCGTAATAATCTCACTTCATTTCCTAATGACTATATTTGGCGATATAATTTAAGCATATGTTAATTAGTATTTGGACTCTTTGGTTGTTTGTGATTGTTTTTTATTGTGCTATTGGTACATGGAAGCTTTTTGAGAAAGCAGGTAGAGAAAAATGGGAAGGTGTTGTTCCTTTATATAACATTTTTGTATGGTGTAAAGTCATTAATAAACCATGGTGGTGGGGAGTTTTTTTATTAATCCCAGGATGGAACCAGTTATTAATGTTAGGAGCACTAAATGTATCTATGGGGAGAATGTTTGGTCGTTTCTCCGCAAAAGATACTATCATGCAAATACTAGTTCCTTTTATTTATTTTCCAATGTTAGCTTATGATAAAGAAGCAAATATTGTAGGAGAAACTGATTGGGATAATAAAAAACAAAGAGAGAATAGGAAAATTAGTGACCATATAGCATTATTATTCGCATCATTTGGATTAGTAAATGTGTTGGTTATCGCATTAAAGTTAACTGGAAATAAAGATAAACCAGGTCAAAAAACTATGGTGAAAGAATGGGGAGATTCTATTGTGTTCGCCCTCATTGCTGCATCTGTTATTAGAGGCTATGTATTAGAAGCTTTTACGATACCAACTCCTTCTATGGAAAAAGAATTACTTGTTGGAGATTTTTTATTCGTTAATAAATTGTCTTATGGAACTAGAGTACCTATGACACCTTTATCTTTTCCATTAGCTCATAATACAATTCCTTGGACTTATGTAAACTCATATTCTACAGCAATAAAATTGCCTTATTACAGGTTGCCAGG
>JAHDBM010000042.1 GCA_020630395.1 Flavobacteriales bacterium | reverse complement strand
AGTTTTATGTTAGTAATGGTAAATTATCTTGCCAATTATACCAAAGAAGTGCCGATACTTTTTTAGGTGTGCCTTTTAATATAGCTTCTTATGCTTTATTAACGCATATGGTCGCGCAAGTATGTGATTTAGAAGCTGGGGATTTTATTCATACGTTTGGAGATGTTCATTTATATAATAATCATTTAGAACAAACTGAACTTCAATTAACAAGAACTCCAAAGGAATTACCAACTCTAAAGATTAATCCAGCTGTAAAAGACATTTTCGATTTTAAATATGAGGATTTTGAATTAGTGAACTATAATCCAGATCCGCATATTAAGGCTGCTGTTTCTGTGTAAAAAGTATCAGGAATTCGATAACAGTAATAAATTAATAGAACGCTTTACTTTACTTAATGATTACAAACAATTTTTTGTAATTCTTCGTATTGATTAAGTTTATTGTTTAAACTTTGAACTGTTTTCAAAGTTCCTATATCATATTCTATTAACTCTCTGTGCTTCCATTTACCAAACTTATCATTATATACTTTTAAATCACTAAGCCTATCTTCATTTTTTTGCATTAGTTCTTTATAGTCCTTCTCTAATGCAGACATATTTATTTTGTCACTCCTTGTATCGTTTTTATGAGACAATAGATGACTTAATAATCCCTCAACTTTTGAATAAATTATTGAGACTTCATTAAATGATAGTTCTGTTTTTTTTAATTGTTCAGTAATATTTATACCTCTAGTTCTTTTATTTGATATGAAAGTATAAATGCCGCCTATAAATGATATTAAAATAGCTATCAAAGAAATTATTGTTACCATTTCCATTAATCGCTTTATTTTACTTTTTATTAATAATACTTCCTAAACCATAAAACAGAGCAAAACCAGCAACAGTAATACCTCCAAATAAAATTGTATTACTATAATCTTTATTAGTATATGTTACAATATTTGTGTCACTATAATGTTTATAACTTCGCCCTCCTTTTGTGTGAGTTTTATTACTTGTTTTATATTCAATAGAGAAGAAATATGATGAAATACAAATACCTAGTGCTAGCCATATAATGGACAATATTTTAAAAATTTTACTCATAGGTTTATTTTCGAAATTTATTCTTATCTATAACTACCCAGTTTTCTATTCTATCAAATAAAATTGGTAGATGTTCTTTCATAACATTATTTAATGATGACTTATTTATTAAATATGCCTTTTGCTCCTCATAAGATTTTAGTCCATTTGGAAACTCTTTCTCTTTGAGAATCTCTCTACAAATGTCTCCAATAACATTATCTATATCAGAGTTGATTTTTGCGAAATCTATTATATTCATTTTTGCCGATTTAATTTACTTATAATTCATTACGCAAATTCTTTATTTTAGTTATTTATTTATCATTTAGTTTACTAAACTAGTTTTTTCAACTGACTGTAATTGATTTAATACAACTTATCCTCTTTAATTTATACCTTAAATTAATCAACAACTGGAACACCCATCACTCCCACAGCCTTTAGTGTCTTTTTTTGCTAAAGATTTATACCCTCTATAACCGAGATAGAAAACTGCCCCTCCAAATAATATGTAAACAATAATATCCTGCATTAACTAAGGGTTTGGTATGCGATTAATGCAGTGATATATGCCAACACAGTCATATATAAAAACTGTATACTAGTCCATTTTAATGACTTTGTTTCTTTATAGGTTACTGCAATGGTACTCATACATTGTAACGAGAAAGCATAAAACAATAACAAAGATATTCCAGTAGCAAAATTAAAGGTCCTTTTTCCTGTGTTTGCGTTAATTTGTTGTCCTAAATGGTCAGCAATTAGTAAATCATCTTCCAAATCACGGTCTCCATAAACGACTAACATAGTACCCACAAATACTTCTCGTGCTGCAATAGAAGCAATTACCCCTACTCCAACTTTCCAATCGTATCCTAATGGAATTAAAACTGGTTCAATAGCTTTTCCTCCGATAGCTAAAAAGGAATTTTCTTCCTTAATCGTTTTTATAGCATATTCCTTTTGATCTGGTGTCCATTCAGTTCTTTTACTAACCGCCTCTTCTACTCCATTAAACTTGCCATTACCATTAGATTGCAACACAAATATGATAATCGTAACTGCTACAATAATCTTACCCGCATTTAACACAAATGATTTTGTATTGCTCCACATAGATAATAATACATTACCTATACTAGGTATAAGATAATCTGGCATTTCAATAATGAAAAAGCTTTTGTATTTACCTTTTATTATGAATTTAAAAACCAAAGCTGCAATTACAGTAGTAAATACTCCTAGTAAATACATTCCTAAGAGCACTAACCCCTGTAAATTAAACCCTCCCCATGTTTCATTGGGTATTATAATGGCTATAATAACTGTATATACCGGAATTCTAGCACTACACGTTATAAGAGGAGCAACTAAAATAGTAATAAGCCTTTCTTTTCTGTTTTGTATGGTTCGAGTGGCCATTATAGAAGGAACTGCACAAGCAAAACTCGACACTAGCGGCACTACACTTTTTCCACTCATTCCAATTTTTTGCATACTACTGTCGAGCAAGTATACTGCTCTATTCATATACCCACTTTCTTCTAGTAAACTAAACAAGAAAAATAGTATCGCTATTTGGGGTATAAAAATAACTACACCACCAAGGCCTTCCAATACTCCGCCTACAAGCAAATCATTTAAAGCTCCCTGTGGCAAACTTGAAGCTGTAAAGTCTTTTAATTCGCCCATACCCGCATCAATCCAATCCATTGGGTAGGTTGCTAACCAAAATACGCATTGAAATACTAAAAATAATATCGCCATTAACACTACATAACCACCTACTTGATGAAGTAATATTCTATCCAACTTAGATGTAAAATCAGTTGCTTTATCTTTATTTACTGAATAAGCATTTTTTAAAATAGCAGTTATAAACTGATATCGTAATATAGATTCTTTTATTCTATAAGACTTGTTTTTCTTAGCTAATGACAGAAAAGAAATGTATAAATTCTCTCCGTTTTTAGCTTCATGTTTTATTTTATCATGAATCTCTGGTTTAGCAAAATGAGAAAGATCAACTTCTTTTACAGGTGGAACGTTAATCATTGCATCTTTTAATGTTTCTACCCCTTCTCCTTTTCTTGCCGATAATAAAACTACTGGTACACCTAAATCTATCGATAGTTGGTTAGCATCAATTAAAATTCCTTTTTTACTAGCTATGTCACTGAAATTAATAGCTACTGCTATTGGAAACCCTAAATCTCTTAGTTGAGTGAATAAGTATAAACTTTTCTTTAAATCTAATGCATTAGCTACAAATACAATTTGATCTACTTTATCCTTATCCGACATTAAAAACTGATAGACCAATTCTTCATCTAATGAAGTTGGGTTTAAACTATTAAATCCGGGTAGATCAATAAGTTCAATAACATGACTATCATGTATAAAACTACCTTTTTTCTTATCTACAGTAACTCCAGGGTAATTACCTGTTTTTTGTTTTAACCCACATAGTCTATTGAAAAGAGTAGATTTTCCAACATTAGCATTACCTATTAGTGCTATTCTAAAACTGCTCATTATGTTACTAGAATATGTTTAGCATGTTTTCTTCTAATGGCCACTTTAGATACTTCTGTTTCTAATAATATAGGTCCAGAAAATGGAGCTTTAGATAATCTTTTAACTGACGAACCTTTACATACTCCATATTCATGAAGTCGCAACTCTACTTCCTCATCAGTAAAAGCACTAATGATTACCGGTTTATTATGTTGGCAAGTAAGTAAATTCATCTTATTTAGAACAAATATAAATAAATATTTATCGTATTAATCTAATTTTACGACCACTTATGTAAAGATCATTAAATCAATGCATGGAATGTTTATATTCGCAGTGTGATAAACTTATTATACTAATGAAAACAACTTTTATAACTAATAAATCGTTCTTAGCCATTTTAGTTGCAGGAACATTAACTATTGGGTGTACAGCTCAAAAAACAACTACTACTGCTTCAACTTCTGCTAAAAAAGAAACTAAGGATACTGAAATAAAACTTAACGGTAAAGAATTAACAAATCAGTTAATATGGTTTTCTGGAGAATTTAGATCTAACTATGTATCTGGAGTTCGTTCTATGAAAGATGGTGAGCATTTTACTAGACTACAACAAGAAAACGGAGGAGTTGCTGTTGTTAAATTTAATTACAAAACCTACGACAAAGTTGGTACCATAGTAAATTCTAAAGATTTAAAAGATGCGAATGGAAACCCATTAAGAATTAACGATTACACCTTTAGTGCTGATGAAAAACAGTTATTAATTGCTACACAACAAGAATCAATTTACCGACACTCTTCTAAAGCATTCTATTACATCTACAATATTGATAAAAAAGAATTAAAACCATTATCTGACAATAAAAAAGGAAAGCAAAGATTAGCGGAGTTTTCGCCAAACGGATCACTTGTTGCCTTTGTAAGAAACAATAATATGTATTTTACAAACCTTGAAACTGGAAAAGAGTTTGAAATCACTCAAGATGGTAAAACAAATGAAATTATATATGGAGCTACTGACTGGGTATACGAAGAAGAATTTAGTTTTCATAAAGGGTTTGAGTGGAATGCTGATGGAACTAAAATTGCTTACTATAAGTTTAATGAAAGCGAAGTAAAAGAATTTCAATTAACGTATTATGGCTCTTTATATCCTGATATTTACAAGTTTAAATATCCTAAAACAGGAGAAGACAACTCTATTGTAGAGGTTTTTGTATATGATATTGCTTTGCAACAATCTGGTAAATGTCACTTACCAGATGAAAATGACATTTACATTCCTAGAATTAATTGGAGTAAAGATGTTAGTGAATTATTTGTAACTAAACTTAACCGATTACAAAACAAATTAGATATTATACGATTTGATTGTAATCCTTCTGGAAGATGGAAAATGCACTTTGATGGAGAAGTGTTTTACAGTGAAGAGTCTAAAACATATATAGATGTGCATGACAACATTACTTTTTTAAAGGATGGTAGATTTTTATGGACAAGTGAAAAAGATGGCTACAACCACTTATATTTAATCGACACCAAGGGAAAAGCTACTCAAATAACAAAAGGAAATTGGGACATTGCTGAAGTTTATGGTATAAACGAAGAAACGAAAACTATTTATTATTTATCTGCTGAAGATGGTCCAACTCAAAGACAATTGTATAGCATTAAATTAGATGGTACTGGAAAAACTAAACTTTCTAAGAAAAAAGGGTTTAATAGTGCTGATTTTAGTAGCTCTATGAAATACTTTATCAATTATCAGTCGGATGCTAATACTCCTACTTACATTAGCTTACATAAAAATGATGGAAGTGAAATTAAAATATTAGAAGCTAATGAGGGACTTAAAGCAAAAGTAAAAGAGTATGATTTCCAACCAAAAGAGTTTTTCAGTTTTAAAACTACCGAAGATGTTGAATTAAACGGTTGGATGATTAAGCCTCCAAATTTTGATGAATCAAAAAAGTATCCAGTCTTCATGACTTTTTACAATGGACCTGGAATTAACTTAGTAAATGATAGTTGGGGTGGAGCAAATTTATATTGGCACCAATTATTAGCTCAAAAAGGCTATTTGGTTGTTTGTGTTGATGGTAGAGGAACTGGTTACAGAGGTAGAGATTTTAAACATGTTACCTACCTGCAACTTGGCAAATATGAAACTATCGATCAAATTGAGGTTGCTAAATATTTAGGAGGCCTAAGTTATGTAGATAAAAATAGAATTGGTGTTCAAGGATGGAGTTATGGTGGTTACATGGCTTCACTTTGTATGACTAAAGGAGCTGATTATTTTAAAGCAGGTATTGCTGTTGCCCCAGTTACTAATTGGAGGTATTATGATAATATTTACACAGAGCGTTTTATGCGTACTCCACAAGAAAATGGTGACAGCTATGATGATAATTCTCCGATTAATCATGTAGATAAATTAAAAGGATCATATTTATTAGTTCATGGTGGTGGTGATGATAATGTTCATCCACAAAACACTATGGAAATGATTGATGCTTTGGTAAAGGCTAACAAACAATTTGATTTATTTTACTACCCTAATAAAAATCACGGTATTTATGGAGGAACTACAAGAATGCATTTGTTTACAAAAATGACTAACTTCTTGTTAGAAAACTTATAAATGCCCATGATCGGCATCAATTATCAGCTAATTAAACTGTAATAAAGAAAGTCTAAAAAACATTTATACCCATGAAACTAATCGTTCTTCTAACATTTAGTATTATTTCTAGTACTGTTTTTAGTCAAACAGAAACAAAAAATGCATCAATAAACTGGATGAGCATGCAAGCTGCATTAGACTCATCAGCTGTTAAAGGAAATAAAAAAAAGATTTTTATTGATGCCTATACAGATTGGTGTGGATGGTGTAAAAAAATGGACAAATCTACTTTCATGGATTCAACTGTTATTGCATACATGAATAAGCACTATTTTTCAGTTAAGTTTGATGCTGAATGTCAGGACACTATTATATATAAAGGACAAGAGTTTTTAAATTCTAAACCAGGCGCAGTAGTCAAAAAAGGAAGAAAACCTTATCATGTATTTGCTGCCGCTCTACTAGACGGGCAATTATCTTATCCTAGTTATGTTATTATGGATGAAAATCAAAATAGACTAGCTATATATAAAGGTTTCATGAAAACTGATCCTTTTTTAACCGTTATTAAATATTTTGGATTAAATCAACACCAACAATACACTCAATACTTATTTAATGAGTTTAATAAACAACAAGGAGTTGAAAAGGCTAAATAATTGTTTGTTATGAATGTTATACTGCTTTTAGATCCTCAATCGAGTTGAGGATGACAAATACTCTTATTTTATAAGACCTGAGGATTTTAATCATTTGTAAGTAATAAAAAGCCTCAACAATCTAGATTGTTGAGGCTTTTTAAATAATTGCTTTATTTTTATTGTCTAGAGAATTGCTTAAAACCTACAGGCTTGTCATTATTGTATATTCCTACAAAATATGATCCTTTAGCTAAAGTTGTTACATCTATGCTCTTAATATTTTTAATGTTACTCAACATTACCTTACCTGTTGCATCCATAATTACAGCATGTGTGTACTCAACACTCTCTTTAAAATCAACAGTAAGCTTCTCGGTTGTTGGATTAGGGAAAACACTTAATTGAGTTAAGTTATCTTCGTTAATACCAATTACAGTAGAATCTAAATATGTTAATCTTTCCATAGTCTCTGTAGAACCACTTTTTTGACCTGTAGCTTCCATAACTGGCATTCCATACCCAGGATCAAACCATGTGTATTGAACAACTGTTCTCGGTTGGCCAAAAGGAAACCCATTATAATACAAAGAGTCAATCTCATCTATTTGGGTTCTCATTTTTAATACATCATTATGAAGTTTGTAAGGCGTAACTAATGATCCCCATCCTTCAACTGTATAATTTCTAGTATAGCTAACCACTAAAATAATATCATAACCTAATGGATTTAAATCTACTCTCCACTTACCTTTAGAAGTATGTGTATTGTTGTAGTTTAGCGGAAATACAAGTGCAGTATCTACATCTTCAAAATCAGCAGTAACAGGTATTATATTACCAGCAGTATCTTTTACTTTAGCACCTTCAATGTTAATAATTAAATCATTTCCTGTTAACTCCATTAAAGAAGTTAGTTCATAAACTGTAAGAAGTGGAGTAGCTAAAGAATCTAATTCAATCCTAGCTATATCTGTTAATGCGTTCCAGTCAGTATTACATTGAACAGGGTTACCTGTATTGAAACTGCATGCTGCTATCCAAACATTATGATAATCTGTACTATTAGGATCTAATACTTCTTTTAAAGCATTATCTTCTTGTGTTAATGTTGCATAATTCCAAGTATGATTTGTTCCTGTTTGTGCAAAATCAAATAAACCTAGGTTATTAATATTTACTGTTTGCTTAAATCCATAACCAGGAGTACCATAATCCCCAACATTATATGTTGTTTGACTCATAGCACCTGTAGCTATTAAAGCTAATACGAGTGTAGTTATTTTTTTCATCATGTTTTATTTTAAGTATTGGTTAAAGTTAGTTATCATTTTTTTTATTTTATTTCCATAATTTTTAATCTCCCCATTTAAATTACCATCTTCTTTTCCTCCACAAAAAGATTTGGATCCTTTATATTCTTTTTCACTATCAATTAACGTTAAGTCAATTGAAGTTCCTCCAGTACATTGAGGTTCTAAATTATCTTTTTTACCCGATATTATCTCAATATTATTATCCTTTAGCCCCTTTTTAGCTTCTTCAAATTGAGTATTATTAATAATAAAATTTGTATCAACTAAAACATCTCCATAAGAATCAACAAGTAAATTCATATTGTCCTTCTTTATAGTTATACGAAAACTTCTGTGAAAAGGTGGGGGAACAGATGAATCATTAAATTTATAAACTATTGTATTTACCTCTTCAAAATTCATTTTTTTTACGCTATTACAGGAGTTCAAGATCAAAAGCAATATTATTAATTTATAAAACATTTTTTAAAATAAAATTTTTAAAGATGGATTTTTCTTCTTTAACTGAGCAATTTGAGCTTTAGGAACAGGACATCCTGTTATGTCAATTTCTTTTAAAGATGATAAATTATATAATGCCTTAATGTCTTTTAGTCTAGGATTTTTATGCATATAAAGTTTTTCTAAACTTCTTAATGTGTTAAAACTATCTGGTATCTTTTTTATATCACATTCATCCAAGTTTATTTCTTTTAATTTTTGCAAATTATTTAACCCAGAAATATCATTAAGATTAGCATTACCATAAAAATAAATTCTTTCAAGATTTTTTAATGAATTAAAATCTTTGGGTATTTTTCTTATATCGCAAAAACTTAAATGAAGACTTCTAAGGCTATCTAAATTTCTCAGATTTTTAATGCTCTTGAGGTTTCTATTATCAAATAAATATAACTTTTTGAGATTGATTAATTTAGAAAATTCATCTGGTATTTTTAATAAATCACAGTTCATCAAGTCTAATTCTTCTAACTCATCTAACAAGACAACTGCTCCTACATTTCTTAATGAATTGCCATTAAGGTAAATCTTTTTAATGGATGGTATTCTGGCGATATCATCTGGTAAAGAAGTTAACTTACAATTTATTAAATACAATTTTTCAAGCTGATTTAGCCTATCAATTCCTTTAAAATCTGTTAGTGATTTATTACCATTAAGTTTTAGGTATCTTAAATTTCGATAATAAGCAATCCCTTTAATACTTGTTAAGTTTTCAGCAGTTAAATCTATAGCTTCAACAGCCAAAGGCTCTTGTACTTTTAATAAATCATCATACTCATAAATAGCTAACTTAGCGTCATTAAATTGAATGGAATCGGTTTGAGCATAATTTATTAAATTGAATAATAAACTTATAAAAAGGATAAAAAATTTAATCATAACCCTTAAATATACAATAAATCAGCTTAAAATTTAAGACTATATATTGAAAAGCAAGTAATCTATAATTAAAAAGAAGTCAGTTTTGTCAACTCTAGCGTATCTCAATTACTTTTCTTTCTAAAAATGAAGAATAACAATAAAAACCCAACTACGCATCCTCCAATAATTAACAACATTGAAAAACCGTTTTCTTCACTTTCACTATGAGTATCATTTTCATTAGCTTCATCATTAGATAATGAAACCGAATCTTCCACAATTATTGGTTTAATATTAGATATTGATAAGCCAACCAAGCTTAACAAGGAATCTGTGTTTAGCTCAATATCAATAAATTTTGGCTTGATATTATCCGGATTATTGTTATCTAACAAGTCTTTGTATCTAATTCCTGATAGTTTTATATTCATACCTTTTTCGCCCCTTCCCCTTTCTGGATTTATCTCCTTATACTTAATTCTAACCTTAATCATTTCATTAATCTTGTCATCTACAATTAATCTATCATCTAAATAATAATGTTTATTAATGGTGTATAATGCTTTGGCTTTCTCAATAGATTGAATTTGAGCATAACAATCACCTAAATCCATAATTAAATCGCTCATAATTCTATTTGGTGGACCACAAAAAGGAAATCGTTCTCTTAATTGAATTTCTATTTGTCTTAATACTTTCTCAGATTTATATTGTTCTTTTGTTAAGCTGAGAACTGTATTGCTTTCTAAATATGTTGAATCTGTTAATAACTTAATTTTTGTTTCTAAAATCTTAACGTGAACCCATTCACTTCCATCATGAGCATTCTTGTTAAGTGCTATGCCATTTTTTATATATTTAAGCGCACTGTCTAATTCACCCATTAATTCATAAGCTGTTCCAAGATTAGCTGACAACTGATACTCATTAGGATAATTTCTCTGCAACACCTGAAAAACTGTTAATGCTTCTTCTGTTTTACCAAGGTTAAGTAATCTCACTGCATAATCTGATAAATCTTGATAATTTTTATCATTAACTATTTTTTTATAGATCTTTTTAAGCTTTTTTTCATTTAACGAAACATTAAAATTAATATTAAATCCTCTTAACATTTTGTGTTCATCAATTTTAACAAGCTTACCCTCTTTATTCATTGAATGATAATGATTTAAACAAGCACTAGTTTGAAAACAAACACCTAAAAAGCAAATAAACAATAGATTTTTCATAATCATTTTATTATTTAAAATACAGGAACTTAGAAAAGTAACAGACTATTGCTTAACAATCTTCTTTGAAAGAGAAAAATTATGCCCTCTAATGAGTAAAAAATAACTTCCTTTAGACAGTATACTCATATCAATCTGATTATTTCCAGTACCTAAAACTCTACCTCTAGCATCCATTAATAATAGATTAACATCAAAAGGAGAAGTTACATTTATAATATTAATAGTAGGATTAGGATATACATTAATTAATTGTTCTATTTGCTCATTAATTCCAACAGCTGATGCTGTAAAAACCTTAACCGTATCACTACTCTTAGAGTACAAGCCTGTAGAATCCACAGCTTTTATATAGAAATCGTAATTCGTATTGGGAAACAAACCACCAATCAATAGACTATCAGCAGATGTAATGGACAATTGAAATCCATCTTTATATACATGATACTCTTTTATTCCTTCACTATCATACGATAAATTCCAAGATAATGTAGTTGAGTCACCAGTAGTATTATATGCTTGAAGATTTAATGGTGTTGTTGGTTTTATCGTATCTGGCATTCCCCAGATAGCAGTAACATACTGCATGCTATCAATAAACGGATTTCTATTGCCTTGATAGACATAACAGGCATTATTCCTTGCTATTTCTCTTGGACTTACTGAATCAGTTAAATTCCAAGTTAATAATAGGTTCAAAAACCAATCACTATACACTTGGCTAGAAGTACCATCTAACACCCCACTATATGTCCATGAAGAAACAACTGACTCATATCGAGTAGCAACATATAATAAACATCTGGCTATATCTCCTTTATACTCATCAATGGGTTCAAAAACTTGATTGGTATAAAAAGTATTTGCTACATTATTACCTCTTTTCGATCCATTTAAACTTGTGAAAGTAGCAACACCTACTTCTCCAAATGGCAAATTCGATCGTATTCCATTCACATACCCATCACTAGGGACTACAAAATGAACATCACTTTGCATGGGCAGGGCACTACTAAAAACACTTTGTGGCATTAAATGCTCTCTATTGTAGCAATCATTTTCACTATTGTAATTACCGCAATTTCGACTTCCATGTGTATAAAAATAGCTATCTACTCCATTAGGATTCTCTGAATACATATCTAATACCGTACTATCTCCTTCATAAAATGCATCTGTATCAGTCGTTCTATATGCTGTGTATAAACTCGCATACGATTGAGCTACATGCCCAGAAGTTATAATGGAACTCAATGCTGTTTTTAATGAATACCCCGATAATCCAGAAGCTGTATTATAATACCCAGATGGTGCTTGAGCAATAGCTGTATATTGTAATACAAGCAATAGAAATACAAAACATATTCTAATCATAAATTATCAAATTGATCTTTACCTAAAATACGATTAAAATTGATTAAATACTTTTTATTGTTGTTTAAGCAATCTTTTAGACTGATTATTAAACCTAAACAATAACAATATAGAAGAACAAAATAAACCAACTAATAAACCAATCCATATTCCTCTTGATCCATAATCTAAATAGATTCCTAAGTAATAACAAACAGGAAATGCAATAACCCAATAGGCTATAAATACAATTATTGTAGGCACTTTAACATCTTGCAATCCTTTTAATGCCCCCAATACGACAGCTTGCATACCATCAAATAATTGAAAAACACCTGCAATTAATAATAATTCTCCTGCTATGATAGCAACCTCTGTATTATCTACTATATTATTTATATCATTTACATCTAAATACACATGAGGAATTAACGTATTAAAGATAAAGAACAAAATAGCAAATAGAATGTCTAATGTAAAAATGAGCAGAAACAAAGAAAATGCTATTCTTCTTAAGTCTTTATAGTGTTTTATACCATATTGATTACCAACTCTTATTATCGCCACAACTCCTATTCCCATTGCAAACATAAAGGTAAAAGAAGAAGCATTAAGTGCAATTTGATTAGCTGCTTGAGGATTTTTACCTAACATCCCACTTAACCAAATAGCAGCTGTAAAAATTCCAAATTCGAAAAACATTTGTAATGCTGAAGGAACTCCTAATGCATTAATTTCTAAAAATGCTTTTTTACTCAATACCTCTTTTATAAAACCCTTAAAATAAGGTATAAATTGTGATTTATATGTTAGAAACAAAAACAATACAATCACCATAACTATTCTAGAAATTAATGTACCATAAGCAGCACCAATAATTCCTAGTTCTGGACATCCAAATTTTCCATAAATAAGGATATAATTTAATAAAACATTTAAGAGATTAGCAACTATAGTGGCAATCATAGCATATTTAGTTTGTGATAAACCATCAGCAAACTGTTTAAATACTTGAAATAATCCAAGTGGTATTAGAGATAATGCAGCAATATTTAAATAAGGAATTGCCAACTCTACTACTTCAGGAGTTTGTTTCATCTCATGTAGTAATGGTCTGCATAAAAAAACAATAACCGTTAATATGATCGATAGCAAAGTAATTAAAATAAATCCATGCTTCAATACATGCTTAATTTTAGCTGAGTTTTGAGTAGAATGATTAGCCGCAATCAATGGCGTTATTCCTGTAGAATAACCCAATATTACAGACATAGCCATAAATAAAAAGCTATTACCCAGACTAGCAGCAGCTAACTCAGCTGTGCCTAGTTTACCTACCATTATATTATCAATTAAACCTACTAGAGTATGTCCTAGTAATCCAAGAATAATTGGAAAAGCTAATGTGCAATTTCGTTTAAATTCTTTCGTGTAATCTGCTAACAAAACATATAATTATCCATGTATAGCCTCAGACTTACCATAGTTTTGAATCACTTGTGCCTCAAATTCTATTAATTCAGCCCATCTTTTATCCACATCAATTCCTTTACCGTATTTTCTAGCAAAGCCAATAAAGGTTGTATAGTGACCTGCTTCACTTATCATTAAATCTCTGTAGAATTTAGATAATTCTTGGTCTTTTATACGTTCGGATAATATTTTAAATCGTTCGCAGCTTCTTGCTTCTATCATAGCAGAAAATAATAATCTATCCACAAAGCTTTGTTGACGACTACCTCCCCTATTCATAAATTTATATAGCTCAATTACATAACTATCTTTTCGTTCTCTACCCAATTTAAATCCTCTCTTTTTAATTAGCTCATGAACCATCTCAAAGTGCTCAAGCTCTTCTTGAGCTAGTTTTAATAAATCTGTAACTAAATCTGTATGTTCTGAGTTTAACGTAATAATGGTAATTGCATTAGTTGCAGCTTTTTGCTCACACCATGCATGATCGGTAAGAATTTCTTCGATATTCTCTTCTACAATATTAACCCATCTTGGATCGGTAGCTAATTTTAACCCTAACATATACCTTGTTTTATTTTGTTAAGCAAAGCTACAAACTTACTTAACGATAAGCTTTGTATACCCGTTCTTTATTTTAATAAAATATACCCCTGAAGACATACCCGTAGTTTCTAAATAACTAGCTTTATTCTTTCCAAACAATGATTTTCCAGATATAGTTAACACTTCAAACTCTATTTGCTTATCAAAATTAACCACATCTCCAGCTTGAACAGGATTTGGATATACATTTATATTCGTCATGTTATTTTTAGCAACAGAAGCAGCACTGTAATTTAAATTTAGTATGTACAGCCCTTTTTGTATATCACTAGCCACTATAATGCCTGAGGGAAGATATGGATATACTCCCCAAGTTCTACCAGTAGCTGGTCCCGTGTAATATCCAGCCGTTATTACATTGTTCATATCTGTTGCATCATATACATATATCCCATCTTGATAATAACTTACAAAAGCCAAATCTCCTACAAAAAATCCATTATGAGCTATGGCATTAGTATCTCCAGCATTAACTGTCTCTACAATATCTGTTTCTACTATTGTAGTAGGATCTGATACATCTAAAATTTTAATTCTTTTTCCTTTTGTTTCATCAAACATAATATAGGTTGTATCATCTTCATGCAGCCAACCAGAATGGTTATATCCTTTATCTGTATACGACTGAATGTCTCCCAACAATACAGGAAGAGTTAAATTAGTCATATCTACTATTGCCATTCCTTCTTCATGGTTAACATACGCTATATTATCTCTAATATACATGTCGTGAATATATCCTATACTTCCACTCCACCAAGGTATATCTAATTCAAAATCGGTAATTAAAACAGGCACAATAGGATTAGATATATCTATTGCTTTTAGTTCTTTACTTCCAGAAGAATCTGCTCCACCACAAGAGTACAATACTTCATTTACAGTATCTATAAATATATTATGAGATTGAGATACTAATGTATCCTCATCATATACTAGGGATACAGAATCTGGTAAATACGATAGATCCATTATCTGTAAACTAGCAGGACTTTGATCACTAACACCATATAAATAATTTCCTAATTTTTTAAAATCTCTATGCACTGCTGCACTGCCTCTTCCCAATACTCGATCTAATTCTATTGGGTTTGACGGATTTGATACATCAAAAATATGAGAACCTATAGATGACCCCATAACTACATACTCCTTTCCCTCTTGTTCCCAACCCCAGCAATCGTTAAATCGAGCAATAGTTGTATCGTCCCAAGTACCTAACAAATTCATATTTAAACTTTGAGAATAACTTGCACTTACAAAAGTTATGAGTAGAATAACGTATAATTTTTTCATTTAAATTTGTATAATTAATAATACATAAAAGCCTTTTTATAGCTTTCTTGAGAAATTAAAATACGTAAAAACATTTAAAAATGTATCGCTTTGACTTTTTTTAAAATAATATAAAGCCGTCTAAATTTCATCATCATTTACTTTTCATCAATTTAGATACCTTAACTTTACAAATAATTTACTCATTTGATATGCGACACATAACACTTTTTATGATTTTTGTAATATCCTGTTCTGCCTACAGTCAAGGCCCAAGAACTAAAGTTCGCTTATTTCAACAAACAACTGTTTTTGACAGTATCGTTTCTCGAAATGATTCCATTTTCTTTTATGCTGGAGATACGCTTGTAGGAGGAGCTTTAGATACTACATCTGATAAAGATTGGTTTAAACAAGGTACATTGTCTTCTCCAACAGATATAAGTGACAGCATTATAACTGGTGGTGATGTACAGATAACAAATTACCCAAATACTAGAGGTGATGATACAACTGCTCACTTAAATAACTTATATACAGATGCGATTGGAAATATTAAAAGTGCTAGAAGAGAAATTTTACCTCCTTCTCCTTTTATAGATATTTCTACCGCTAGTACAGGAAATACTTTCGATTATTATAACTATTACAATACACAACTTACTAACATTGGACTATCTCCTATTGCTGTGAGTGACTTAGATTTCTATGTTTTTGCTTTTGATCCAGCTGTTTTTGCCAATGTTAGTATAAGTACAGTTGGCGTATTAACATTTGATGTTTTAGCCAACTCTGCTACTAATTCGTGCATAGATGTAAGGTTTTATACTAAATAGTTTTCTTGAAATATATTACACATATACTATTATTGCTTATCATAGCTCCTACATCATTATTAGGATTAAATCCTGGTGATATTATGTTTGTAGCATGGAATGGAGATGCTGATGATGGTCTTGCTATAGTCACCTTAGTGGACATACCTGCAAACACAACTTTATATTTTAATGATAATGAATGGAATGGCTCTCCAGCAGGTGGAGGTGGTGCCTTTAATAACCTTACAGAATTTGAAATGACATGGAATACTGGAGCAGCAATTATTCCTGCCGGTACAATTGTCGACTTTACTGATATTGATAATACAGGAAATCCCGGATTTGGTGCTTCTATAGGAACACTTACTGACAATTTACAAGTAAACGCTTCTAATGAAGTTGTATACATTTTTGAAGGAACAAATAACGCTACGCCTACAACTTTTATTACGGCTATGGCTAATGATGGATTTTCTGCAGCCAATGGAACATTAGCTGGAACTGGCTTAACTGCAGGTATAAATGCATTGGCTATAACTGGTGATGAAGATTTAATGGAATATAGAGGTATTTTATGTGCTGATGCTAACACATTAAGAGATAGTTTAGCTGATCCAACATACTGGATAACAGAAGATGGAAGTGGTGATCAATCATCTAATGGAGCTCCTGATTTTCCTCATTCGGTTGGAGCATTTACAATTGGATGCAACACCTATTATGCTACTGCCCCTTATTGTGGAGATATTTTTATTTCAGATACAACTAGTTCTTCTTTTATTGCTGGCTTTGCAAGTTTATGGCTAAGAGCAGATAGTGGTACTTCAAGTACAATTGATGGTAATAGTATTTCCTTTTGGAATGATGAATCATTAAATGGAAATAATGTTAATCAAGCTTCTATTGGCTTAAGGCCTACTTATCAAAATGATTTGATTAATAACTTTAATTTCAACCCTGTTATTCAATTTGATGGTACAGATGATGAGCTTATTAGAAATAATAATTTATTACAAAATAATTCTTCAAACGCAAGCTTTTTTGCCGTATATAAAAGTTCTAACTCTTTTGGAACTTTATTAGCAGATGCATTTACTATAAATGGACCTGATAGAGGCATTAATTTTTCTGTAGGAGTTAATGACAATGTAACGTTTACTGGTTTAGATGGAAACTCTTTTGGAGTCATGAATGGTGATAACATTGGTAATCAGAATCCTTATATTAGTCCCAATACCAATAATCTATTTCCTTCAAATAATCTTCATTTATCAAGCTTTATTAAATCAAGTTCGACTGGAAACATACAGAGAAACGGCAATACTCTTCCTACAATTGGGACTTTAGACGCAACAACTGAAACAGGATATTCATCTAATTTTTATATTGGTTCTGGTAGAGGAACGGACAGATTATACACTCCTTATTTTCAAGGTACAATAGCAGAAATTATTGTTTTCGATAGTTTATTAACCATTATACAACAACAACAAATACAAACCTATCTTGCAATTAAATACGGTATAACACTTGGTCATGATTACCTATCATTAGACACTAATGTAATCTATGATGTTTCAAATGGATATGCTAATGGTATTTTTGGAATTGGTCGAAATAATGGTTTTGCTTTTTATCAACCAAAATCAAAATCTGAAACTGACTATAGTGGAGTTACGATTGAAGCAACCATGAGTATTGGTGATGAAAATTATTTAATCACTGGTCATGATAATGGATCATTAGCTCGAATAACTGTAGGTGGGCAAAATAATACGTTAACTAGAAAATGGTATGCTGAAATGACTGGAGGAGTTGGTACAGTTTCAATAGAATTAGATTTAGTTACTATTGGGGCAAATACAGGAGCAGCTACGGCAAACGTTAAAATTGGCATTTCTAATTCGCCTGCTCTAACCAATATAAGGTGGATGGAAGCTATCAGTGTTGCTAGTGGTGTAGCCACTTTTACTGGTGTTGATTTGTATGATAAATACTATACGTTTTCAGCAGCTCCTTAAAAACGTTCTCCATACAATTTTCCTTCATTATCATTCAATAAAATCACTCTAATTGACTAATTAACAAGACAATTGTCATTCCAAAATTGATTTGGAATCTATTGGTTAGTTTATTACATTAAGATTAATTCAAATTCATCTCTACTCATTTTCATAATGACGGTTTTGTTAATTTTGTTTAATCAATGAGGCTTTCAGCTGCATCCATATACTCTACAATAGTTTTTGCCTTTTTCATCTTTTTCATGGCTCTTTTTGAGTCATCAAATAAACTTCCAAAATACTCCCAGTAGCTATACATTTTTTGAATGGCTTGTCTGTCGTTAGATAATGAACCTAAAAAGTTATCAAATAATTCATCATGGAAACCTTTGAATGCCATTAATTTGTTTTCTGGATAATCTGTGGTATTATCTTTTATCATTTGTGGTAAAAAAGGATCTGCAATTAATCCTCTGCCAATCATCCAGTGATTTATAGTTGGAAAACGATCTGTTAATTCATTAAACACGGCAACACTTGTTATATCTCCATTGTAATATAAGGTATGTGGACTGTTCTCAACACATTTTTCAAAAGCATCTAAATCTACTCCTCCTTTATACAATTGCTTTCCTATACGGGCGTGTATGCCTATGTTTTTAATAGGATATTTTGCTAAAATTGGAAATGCCCCTAATATCTCTTCTGGGTGATCATATCCCATTCTCATTTTCATAGAAACCGTAATATCCGATTCATTATGCACTCGATTGAGTATCTCATCTATCTTAACAGGTTCGCATATTAAACCTGATCCCAATCCTTTATTCGTTACCATAGGATATGGACATCCTAAATTCCAGTTAAGTTCGGTATAGCCCAAACTTTGTACATAGTTAGACACAAACAAGAATTCATCTGCACTATTCGTCATAATTTGAGGAATAACCTCCATTCCACTTGCAATATTTTTTGCTTGTAAATCCCTATCATAAACTGGTTTAATATCTAGCTTACCATTTAATCGAATATAAGGTGCGTAATAGGTATCTATTCCTCCAAAATATTTATAGAATGGATTTCTAAACCGATAATCGGTAAAGCTTTGCAATGGGGATGATATGAGTTTGTGGATGATGACTTTTGACTCTTGGGTTTTATCTAAAAAAAAATCATTCTAGTATTCTGAAATTTTCGCCAAAATCATCTGATCTTATGATTACTAACTTTTTAGTTTCGTTATTTTCAAAATTAGGATTCTTTATTAAAATTGTAATTTCTCCGCTTTTAGAATAAAAAGAATTTGTGAAATTTTCACTATTTAAAATTCTTATGGATTTATCTTTCATCTTAACGCTCTTTTTTTCCCATGAGTTACCTCCATCTTTTGTAAGATAATAAATAAAATTAGGGCTACTATTCCAATTGGTTACTGCAATTCCTTTTAAAGAATCAAACATAAAAAAATTATCTTTGAGTAATGGGACTTGGATTAACTCTTTATTAAATAATATTTTATTCCATGACTTACCTCCATCAATAGTTTTAAGAATAAAAGGGTAAAATGTATAAGCTACAGTATTACCATAAATATAACCTAAGTTTTCATTTATAAATTGTATAGATATATTCTCTATTTCCCCTGGAGTGTTAAGTGCAGGTATTTCAATCTTATCTTTTATTACTTTTTTATCATTAACAACTATTAAATGATATTCATTATTATTTAATATTAAATGAATATCTTGATTTGAATCAATTATTTGTACTTGCATAATAACCTCAGACGTATCATTTAATTGAGAGTATGAAATTGATGCAACTATAAATATTAATAATGTAATTATGCTTTTCATGTTTTTTTAGTTTACACAACCTAGAACAATTACTATGCCAAAAACAAGAAGAATTAAATAAAATCATTTCACAACCTCAACCCATTTACCTGGCTCTCTTGCCGAAACAGTTGCATCATACATAGCTTCGCATAAAACAGTTGGCATATAAAACTTACCTTGATAAGTCGCATTTAAGTTAAACTCGAACGTCTTGGTCTTTCCTTTTCTCAATGAAAAATAAGTATTAATACGATCATCTCGAATATCCTGATAATCGAAATATGTTTTGTTTCCTCTACCAAAATAACTGTTCATTCTTGTATTGTGAATCTCCCATCCTGAAGGGAAGATTTGTGTTAATGCCATATCGTTCACATCTCCTTTTATTCCAGAATTGAACACACTTACTTTTACTTTAAAGTCCGTTCCTTGTTTAATATTTACTGGGTTTAACGGTTTATCATTAGTAGTTAAATAAGTAACATTCATGGTTAGGTTACTGGATTTTCTAGATTGATCCCCCACAGCTGGTATACCTTCTGTTAACAAACGCACATATAACAATCCTTTTCCTGAATTCTTAATCTTAACATTACCTCCATCTTTCCCTACTTTATTAAGTGAAGCTTGAACCATTGGTTTAGTAGTGTTCTCTGAAATCATTTTGCCATTGTTAAAAGCATAGCTAAACGTTAATCTATCGGATGCTTTGTTGTTTTCCATAAACTTACTCATGGCAATTAAACTATAAGCTGTTGTTTGGGTACTTAACCATTGATCTCTAGATAACTCTTCGGCAACTTTCTTAGCCATAGTAGCTGCTTTTACCTTATCGTCCATTAAACTTAGCACTTCTAAAATCATAGCTTCATCTCTTAAGCTTGACCCATAAGAATACCTATAATAATTAGCATTAGCAGTTACTTCAGTTGGTACACTAAAAATTAAATTATTAGCTGCTTTCGTTTGCTTTAACAACTGATAAGCTCCTGCCAATCTCCATTTTGCAGACAAACTAATTCCTTTTGTTTCTCTAAGTCTATTCATAGATGATTGCTCTGCACTACCACCCAATGCTAATACATATAAACGATAGGCTTGAACCATATCATTATTACTATACGAACTATAATACTTGCTAGCATTAGATGCCTTTTTCCAAACTTTAGCCTTTTTACTCATGTAATTTATGAGCTTATTTTTCATACCATGTGGTAATGCATACCCTTTCTTTTCTGCTTCTAATAAAAAATGAGTACCATAAATAGTTCCCCATTCATTATCTTCTACTTGACCAGGCCAGTAGCTAAACCCTCCGCTTGTTGTTTGGAATTTTTTAAGTCTTTCTATTCCATTTTTAATATTTTGATCAATTTCTGACTTTTTAGCTGTAGACAACTCCATCACATTAGCCAAATACAACTGTGGGAATACGGAAGATGTAGTTTGCTCTATACACCCATGTGGATATTGAACTAAATACCTCAATCTTTTATCTAAATTAATTGGCGGTATAGAAGAAACTTCAATTGAAACTTTATTAGTTCCTTCAACTCCCTTGAAAGCAAAATCATTCATCCATTCATCTCCAGCCTGCACAATTGCTTCAGTTACATCAGTCACTTTGGGGTTTGATGGACGCACATCAATTTCTATAATGTCTTTTGCTTTATACCCTCCACTTGTTGCATAGATCTCTACTTTTCCTATTCCTATTTTGTTTTTAGCTTTTAGCTTAAAGTTTAATACTTCATCCCCTATATCAGAAAAAGAAACACTTTGTTTTCCATTAGCTAATTCGAACATATCATTCACTTTAACGGTAACCGATACATTTTTAATTTTCTTTTCGTTTGCAAATACATTTACTGGTAAAGCTATATCTTCTTGTGGACCAACAACTCTTGGTAAAGTACCTAACACCATTAATGGATTTTTAACCGGAACTGTTTTCTCTGCATGTCCATATCTTAATTGCTCTCCTGCAACAACCATTACTCTAACCGATCCATTATAATTTGGAATTTTTATTTTATGTTGAGCTGTTCCACTAGGTAACGTAAACGGGCCAACAAATCTTACCATTGGTTTAAAACGATTTGCTTTAGCAGGTTTATTGCCCGCTCTTAGGTCTCCTCCACCACCAGTAGCTAATACTTTATCCATTTCTAGTGAGTAGGCATTCATGATATCATCATATAAATCCCATGTCTTAACACCTAATGCTTCTCTTGCGTAAAATCTATTCCAAGGATTAGGTGTTTTGTATGCTGTTAAGTCTAGTAAACCTTCATCTACAATTGCTAGTGTGTAAGACATTGGTTTATTATTCTTTTCCTTAATTTTTATAGTAGTAGTTGATTCTGGCCTTAAAACCTCTGGCATATTAATGATTGGTTCTAAATGACTGTCTTCATTTTCTACCTGAATTGGCACTATACCATACATTCTTATCGGTAAATCATTAGCTGTTTCTTTGTGTGCTTGTAATAACGTAATATTTACAAATACATTAGGAGCCATTTCTGGTGTTACTTTAAAGAAATCTTTTGTGGCTCCCTCTTCCGTTTTAATCCATCTTTTAGAAATAATTTTAGTCCCAGATTCAATACTAATTAATGCTCTTCCATTTGCACTAGAAGGGAATGTAACCTTAACCTCCTCTCCTACTTTGTATGCTTCTTTATCGGTTGAAAAAGCAAGCATAGTAGCAAATTCATTATCTGTTCTATTCGATCTTGACCAATACGGTTCATCTGCATAAAATATACTTCCAGTAGCATGTCCACTTTCTTTATCAGTTGCAATTACTAAATAACGTCCATATTCATCAAATTGAGTTTTAAATTGTCCTTTTCCATTTGATGTTGAAATAGTATTGGTGTAAACAGGAATAGTACTCGATCTAGAGATATAACTTGCTAGGTCTCCATCATAGTTATCCCACCACCATCTCCATTTAATCTTATATACTTTAACCTCTACTCTTTTACTAAGCGCTTTTCCGTTTTCGGTTACTGAGGCTAATTTAAACTGATGTTGTTTTCCTGTTTCCAGAGTACCAGCATACATATTACCTTTAGGAACTTGAACTCCAACATAAGACGTATACGGAGAATATCGCATGGATTTTTGATCCACACTAAAGTTTCCTCCTTCTTCGAATACCTTCGTACTAAAATGAGCATTAAGCATTCCTGGAGCAGCTCGATTAATGTTTAGTTTAACCGGGAAACTTGCATTTCCACTAGCATCTAATTGGTTATTAAAAATCGTTAGATCACTAGAATTAAAACGCTTAGTAGGGTCATCAAAAACATAATCTTTAAATCCATCAAAACTTGTTCCTGCCTGATCTACAGACACATCAACCTTAGCCTTCATATTCCCCGCAGGTGCACCATGAAGCCACTTTACATTCATGTTCATGGAATTGTTACCAAACTTAGATAACACCTCAGCATTTGATGTTAAATTAATTTTTAATCGATTAGGCTTTACTGTTTCTATTTTTAGATACTTTGTAAAATTTCTATTTCCAATCGTAACTTGTACTCTGTAGTTACCAGTTGGTGCATCTTCATCAGTAGCCGTTTTAAAATCATAAAAACCTCCATTATTAACACTAGAAATTCTCCTTGTTACCAATTGATTTCTTGAATTATAAAATTTAAACTCTATGGGATGACCTACTGGAATTATCTTTTCTCGATCTTCCATCATGAAGGTTAAGAACAGTGAGTCTCCTGGTCTCCATACTCCTCTTTCACCATAAATCATTCCCTTAATGCCTTTTTGAACTGATGCTCCTGCAATATCAAATTTACTTAGCGATAAAGCTTCTCCATCTTTTAGTTTTAAATATCCTCTCTGCTCACTTCTCTTCGCAATGATCATAAATGGTTTTTCATCTAGATTAATAGATGCCATTCCATCTCCATCAGTAGAGACAGTTCCTATTACTTGCTGTTGAAAATTATAAATATCTATACTTACCCCACTTAAAGGTTCAGTTGATTTTATGTCATTGGCAAAAATATTTAATACTTTATCAGATCCTGCTTTAGCTATTAAACCAATATCAGATAATAGGAAGTTTGTTTTAAAACCTGCATTTCTATAGTACATCCCATGACATGGATTATCTCTTTGAGTATAATCGTAATCATAATCGTAGTAGTCGTAATCATAATAATCTCCATAAGAGTTCCAATCAGCCTCACTCCATTCAGTTTCTTCGGCTACAGGATAAGCAATATCTTCCATACCCTCCTCTTGAGCTGCACAACCATAATTTGCATACTCTTTTTTATAACGAATATGTATTTGATAAAGAGCCCCTTTTTCTTCTCCAATAATATCGGTTAAATCAATAAAGTATTTATTCCAATCTGCTAGATTAGCACCTGTTTGTTGGAGATTTACTTTTTTTGTAAACACTTTTTTCCCTACTCTTTTTAACTGATAATTTCCTTGAATGTCATTTACTTGAAAAAACTGAGCTAAATTATTCTCATAAACTCTTGTAACTACAACATCAACAGCCTTTAGGTTAACCGCTTCAAATGGAAAACGTAATCCATTCTCGGTTGGCATAATTACACCATTCCCAATTTTTCTAGCATTGGGCTTTGTAGCTTCAAAGCTTAGTGATTTAGAAAAAGAACCTTCAAATCGTTTACCGTTTATATTCTTAATTCCTTCATATACTACTAGCTCTCTACTTCCTTCTATATGTCTAGACAAATATAACTTCACATGATGTCCATCAACAGCATAAGAAGTAATCCTGGCTTTATCGATATTAAATAAACCTCCAAAAGCTTGACTTGGTTTTACAGGATCAGAGAAATGAACATCTACATATTGATCGGGGTATTGAATAACCTTTGCTTCCGTAACCACAAATTGATTTTGCCCATAAACAGTTAGTTCCTCAGATATATTCTTTTCAGATTGTATAGACGATCCATTAAATGTGATTTTCACCTGTGATTTTCCTGCTGATGGTCTAACTATATCTTGAACAATAAAAGAAGCTTCCTTCTTTGAAGAAAATTTTAATCCAATTTCTTTTGCTTTTCCATCTTGCGTAACAGAAAACCCTTTAGATACACTTACTGAGTCAATTACATCAGCAAAAGATATTGTCCCTTCAATAAATTGTTTTGAAAAATCAGTTTCATTATAAGTACCTAAACCAATAATCTTGACATCAGCATTTTGTTTTATCGTTTGAAAACCAAATACAAATTGACTTATAGACTCATCTATCTCTTTTAACTTTCCTAAGTTAAAATTTGCTATGTATTGTTGATTGGCTAATAAACTACTAGTTGGAATATACTCTATCGTTCGATTATCTAACCAAACTGCTTTACCTTCTATAGCAGGCTCAAAAGAAAACAACTCTTCTGGCAGAGGTACTTCAATATCAAAACCAACTAAACTTTGATTTAACTGCACTTTTATTGTAGAACCTTTAGAAATTACTCCAGATGTATGTGCCGATATATGTTCAGCAAATTGAGGATTAGTAGAAATAGTCTCATTAACAGATTTACCACATGCCGCTAACAATAAAACTATTGATATAATAAAGATTAACCCTTTGTTTTTCATTCTTATAAGTTTTTGAAAATAAAATGAATAGCAAAAATAAGGTAATCCTAATATTTCTAGGATTTAATAGATAAAACTTAAAAACAAGTTTTAAACAGTTGTAATTTGTAAACAAACTACATCCATTTACTAACATAAGTTTGTTTTCTATTTTGATTGTATAGATATTTGCAAAAAAAATATTCTTATGAAACTATTTTTACCGTTATTACTAATTCTAAACATCTCATTATCTGGATTTTCACAAACTTCAATAGTTTCTATTAATACTCCAGCATCCATTACTACTTGTGGTGATGCTGATACCATCAAAATAATATATCAATCACCAACTAACAGGATTAAAGATAGAATAGAAGTATCTATGTTAAATGGATATAAATTTGATAATCTTTTAGCTAACCCTAATGTTAACTTATATAGTTTATCCAGTGATTCCACTCCTATATTTGAAATAACTAATCTATTAGCTGGACAAAATGACACTATTTTATTTTTATTAAATGCAGCTTGTGACGCTAATTCATCTAGCATTGATTTACAAGTAGTAGATTCTAATGATATTAATTTAGGAAGTGTATTCACCTCTTCTATTATTAATATTAACAAACCATTAATTTCTTTTTCAGGTACTATAAACACAACAACACTAAATCAAGTTGGAATAGATTTAAATCAATTAGTGATAGGAGATCAATACATTAGAACATTTGAAATATCCTATGATGCTAGTGTTGGTTACCTTGACACAATAGTTGTTTGCGTACCTTTAAACTTTCACAACTTAAATGGAATAAGCAGTGGAACTGTAAGTTATAATGCTGCTTTAGATACTGCCTTTTATAGATTTACTTTAGCCGATTATGGTGGATTATTATCTCCTTCTAATAGTACATTTACTTTTTCTGATACGGTTACAGTTAAGAGGTGCCACCCATCTGGATCTTTAAGCACAATTATTTCTACTAAATGGGGATGTTATAATCAGGCTTGTGATGATGCTTTAGTTATTGCCAATGGTATTGCAGCAACAGGAAGTCCGGATATTAATGTTACTCTTACTAGTAGAGGATATATTTCTGCTGCATCTGGACTAGAAATTGTTGGTAATTTTGCTTCAAGTGGTGAGGAAAACTTTATTACTTGTTCAATTACTAATAATGCTACAGTTGGAACAGAAAATGGAGCTTTTAATCTTGATGTATTCTATCATCCAAGAAGTCCTTGGGGAACAGGATTTTATGGAGGCGAAGGATTTACATTTGATTCAGCACAAATAAATGGAGTTATGGTACCTGTTAAAATACTCCCATCAGGACAACCTGTAATTGACTCATTAACAATAGCCGATTATAATGATGGCGGTCTTATTGATTTTGATGGAGATGGATTTGTAGACGACCTTATGCCTGACTCTTCCATAACTGTAAAAGTATATTTTAGATTTATTTTTAATCCCGTAAACTGTGGTCTAAGTCCAAATCCAAGATATCCTGGCTTACGTTTAAACGGATATAGAACATTTTTTGATAACATGTGTGAAGTTCCTCAGCCATATCAAGAACATCAAGGATATTATACTTATTTGGTTGGTGCCTCTGGTAGACCTTCACAAAAATTAATTGCTCCATCTGATATTACAGGTGGAAATGTATTTACTGTTTCATTACAAGATGGGTACATTAGAAGTGCTCAACAATTATCAAAATACACTTATTTAAAAAGACTTATAGTTTCTAAAGGAATTACAGTTGCTTCAACTCCAAATTTAACGTGGACTAGAGTAGATGGAAATGCAACTGTTTACGATACACTTAGATCAGGACCTATATTCGATACGATAGACGTTTGGACCAATTATTTCCCACATGGTACTCCAGAAATATTAAGTATAGACTTAGTAAACAATTGTGCCAACAACTTAGATTCGTGTGCTAAATTATGGATAATTGGAAAAACATATTTATCAGTTCAAAATGACACTGGATTAATAACATTTAATACTCCTCTTATATGTGATAGTGTTGAAGTACTTAGAAATTGTGGAACTATATATACAGGTGTGAATATAAAAAACACTTTTATGAACAGGGCTACCTTTGGATGGACCGATAGTACAATGGTTACTAAAGTTAATAAGTCTACCCCTGGTGTGATTTTAGATGTTGCTCATAACTATGATTCTATTGAAATAGGATCTACTATTTTCTTAAAAGATACTGCATACTCTAGTCTTAAATCTTATATAGAACTCATATATCCTGGTGGAAGTAATGCAGTGCAAGAAATTCCAAACGCAGGATTTATTAGAGTTTTTCACACTGGTATTGGAATACCTTTTACTTATAAACTCCCTGCACCAGTTATCTCTGCATATGATGGCATAAAAAAAACTTACACCTATGATCTATCTACCTATATAGATAGTATTAGAAGTACCATAGGTGATTTTACATATTTATATGGTGGAAATACTGGAAGCTCAACATATCGAGAGGATTCAATTCAAATTGTAATGTATGCTTATTCTAACAGAACTGGTGGAGAATTTACATTTAAAAGTTTACATAGTGCATTTCCAGACACATTAGATCCCAGTAACCCGTGCTCTCCAGCTAAGACTACTGATATTAGAATAATAAAAAATTATGTTGGTTTTTCGAGTACTATACAAGAAAGAGGTTCGGGCTGTACCAGACAACTATTTTATGGTGGAAATCGAGCATCTGCTGCAATTACTGAACCAACTACAAATCATTTTGGTTTTGAGTATAAACCTACAACATTCTTAGATTCAATAAAATTAGAATTTGACCCATCCCAAGCTGGATATAGCTTAACGGATACTTCTGTACATTATGCCAATAGATACTATGTACTTTCTTCTGATCCTACTCTACCCCCAAATAGATACAAAAGAAATACTGATAATATCATTATTCGTCTTGATAGTATTATACCAGCATATGCAAATGGTACTCAAGGAGATGTTGGTGGGGGTGCAATATTAATGCCTAGTTGTGATATGAATTCTTCAACTAGATATTATGTTACTTTTTACTACCGAGCATATATTTTAGGAGTTAATGGCCCTATTACTGGAACCCCAAGATATAGTATAAATTACCCTACTACTTACACACCTCCTCAAATGACGTTAACACCTACAACACCTGTAGTTGA
>JAHDBM010000112.1 GCA_020630395.1 Flavobacteriales bacterium | reverse complement strand
CATCAATAATGTTTTCTCTTCCGCTTTCTTTTAATAACGTAATAGCTGCTTGAAATGCAATAAAATCTCCCATTTTAGACATGTCTATACCATAGCAATCGGGATAGCGAATTTGGGGTGCAGATGACACCACAATAATTTTCTTTGGATTTAATCGATCTAAAATTCTAAGGATTGAGGTTCTTAACGTAGTTCCTCTAACAATAGAATCATCTATTATTACCAAGTTATCCTCATAGTCTTTAACTGTACCGTATGTTATATCATACACATGAGCTACAAAATCGTCTCGCTCATCATCTTGGGTAATGAATGTTCTTAGCTTAGCATCTTTAATCGCAATTTTTTCTGCTCGATAAGTAAACTGAAGAATCTCATTTAGTTTTTCGGTTGTTAGGTTATCCCCTAACTCCTGTATTTGTTTAATCTTTTGATTATTTAAATACTCATCCATGCCTTTTACCATTCCGTAAAAAGCGGTTTCGGCAGTGTTAGGAATGTAAGAAAAGACAGAGTTTTCTAAATCATAATCGATATGTTCTAATATTTTAGGACATAATGTTTTTCCTAACATTATTCGCTCACGGTAAATATCTCGATCACTTCCTCTAGAAAAGTAAATTCTCTCGAACGAACATGAAGTTCTTTCTAATGGTTCCCTTACTACTTTTTGAGATACCTCTCCGTTTTTCTTAATAATTAAAGCATGACCTGGTGCTATTTGTTTAATGCTATCGATTTCTACATTAAAAACTGTTTGAATTACTGCTCTTTCTGATGCAACAACAGCTATCTCCTCATCTTCGTAAAAATGTGCCGGACGAATTCCATTAGGGTCTCGAACCACAAAAGCATCCCCATGACCAATTAAACCAGCCATTGCATATCCTCCATCCCAATCTACAGCACTTTGTTGTAATATAGACTGAATATCCATAGTATCGGCAATGATTTTACTCGTTTCTTGATAGGTTTTTCCTTGTGCTTTACAAGCATCAAATATTCTTTGATTTTCTACATCTAAAAAGTATCCTATTTTTTCAAGAATGGTAACTGTATCACTTTTCTCTTTTGGGTGCATACCAATATCAACCAATACATCAAATAATTCATCTACATTGGTTAAGTTAAAATTCCCTGCTAAAATTAAATTACGTGTTTGCCAGTTATTCGCTCGTAAAAAAGGATGAGTATTCTCAATACTATTTTTACCATAAGTACCATATCGTAAATGACCTAAAAACAACTCTCCTGTAAAGGCATGATTTTCTTTTAACCATTGCGTATTTCTTAACTGGTCATCAGATAAATCATTAAAACGACCATTAATATGCCCAAAAATTTCCTGTATTGAACCTGATCCTGTTGCTCTTGATCTGCTTATGTATCGATTTCCTGGTTTAACATCTAATTTAATGTTTGCTAATCCTGCTCCATCTTGCCCTCTATTATGTTGCTTTTCCATAAGCAAATACATTTTTCGTAAACCATAAAAAGCAGTACCATATTTTTTTAGGTAAAAATCTAACGGCTTTTTTAGTCTTAATAGGGCTATGCCACACTCGTGTTGAATAGAATCACTCATAGGGAAGAATTATAGTACAAAAATAGTGAAAAAAAAGCGTGAAATCATGGTTTTAAATGAACTTGTAATGAATCTCTCCAACCCAAGGGAACGGGGTATCAAATCTGCATACATTTATCTACTTGACTCAAGAGTCGGAGAATTAGATATCCCTCAGGGATTAAATCGATAAACAAATATTTTGCTCATGAATTTTATTCCTTTTATTGTTGACTTAATCTAAATATTTAACTTTAAATTATTCAATCTCTGTTGTCTTGAAAAAAAACACTATAATTTTCGTATTACTTTTATCGAATGTTGTTTTATCCCAAAAAGACAGTTTAAAGCTAAATCCAATTATCATTGAAGGGTATAATTTTTATACTCCATGGGTATCCACACCAACAAATGCATTAATAATTGATAGTAATCTATTACAGTTAAACCATGGTATTAGTCCTGCAGATGCTTTAAATAGTATTCCTAGTGTAAGGTTTGATGAAAGAGGTATTGATGGTAGTAGAAGAATCTCTATAAGAGGTAGCAGTTTGCGCTCTCCTTTTGGTGTAAGAAATATTAAATTTTATTGGAATAACATTCCGTTTTCTAGTCCAGATGGAAGTACTGGATTAGAAGTGTTAGATACTCGATTAGTTGATAAAATAGAAGTTCTTAAAGGGCCAACTGCTAGTCTTTATGGTGCTGGAATGGGAGGTGTTTTAGTTGCTTCTACTAACCCTAATGCTAATGAAGTAAGTTTAGAAACAACAATAGGAAGTTCCAATATATTTAAACAAGCATTGTCGGTTAGTTTAGCTCATAATAAATGGTCACTTAAAATAGGAGGACTAATAAGTAACAATGCAGGGTATAGAGAACAGGAAGCAAATGCAAAAATACAAGCTTTCATAGCGACTAACTTTAAATTAAATCACTTACATGAGTTTCATTTACTTACTAATATCTATAAAGGTAAATGGGGGTTGCCTGGAGCCATAGATAGTCTTTCAGTAATTAATAACCCTAAACAAGCTGTTGCTTTTGCTAAAGAAAATAATACTCGTGTTGAACGTACTCGTTTACGATCTGGAATAGGACATACTTATAAAAACGGGAATATTAAGGTACAGTCTTCTATTTATGGGAATACCTCTTCTAAATTAAACCCATATGGTACAAGTGCATTTTTTAATGGATATAAAGATGAATATAATTTGGGTTTTGGAGGTAGAATAATCGCTAACTATAAAACCTTTTTATTTAATATCCCAACAGATATAATTGGAGGTGCCGAATTTCAATATGATGATAATGACTTAACAGAATTTGATCTCATAAACGGTAGTAACGGTTTGCCAAGATATAATGAACTAACCAATTCAAATAGCACCATCATTTTTTCTGATGTTCGATTAACTCCTGTAAACTGGGTTATTACATTTGGCGGTAGTATTAACCAATTAAAATATTCATCTAAAACAGACTTATTAAACAACACTGCTCCAACTGAATTAGTAAATCAGTTTACTCCTATTTATACACCAAAAGTTAGCTTGTTATACAAACTGAATAGAAGATTATCTTTTTATAGTAATTACACTAAAGGTTATAACCCTCCTACTATATGGGATATCAAAGAAAGTGATTCTACTCTCGCTCCAGAAATTGGAGAGAATATCGAATTTGGATTAAAGTATAATCATTACAAACGTGTTCAAATTGCTATTAATTACTTCCACTTAAATACTAAAAATGCAATTGTTTCTACTCAACAACCTGGTCTTAATTTTATACTCACTAATGCTGGTCAAACATTACAGCAAGGAATAGAAACATCAATAAAATTTAACGGTTTTCAACAAGAAAAATGGCAGTTAACTGCCAATGCTACTCATACGTTTTCTAAGTATATATTTAAGAATTATATAAACAATGGAGATAATTTTAATGGAAAACATTTTCCAGGTGTTCCTAAACACTCTTTTTTAATTTCAACCGCTGTAAATTCACCCCTAAATGTTTATTTATCAAGTAATTTTAAACATGAAGGGGAAGTCTTTCTTTCTGATGAAAATACAGTTACACAAAATCAGTATGGGTTGCTTTCGTGTAAAATTGGATGGAGAAAACAAGTTAATAAATTTAGCCTTGACGCTTCTATATTAGGTACCAATTTAACGAATACAGTGTACTCTTCTTTTTTACAATTAAATGGTTTTGGTGGCCGGTTTTTTAATCCATCTCCAGCTAGGGATTTCTTTGGAAATATTAAAATTCAGTATGTTTTTTAAAATAAAAGAGCACCAATAAATTGGTGCTCTTTTATACTTTATATTTCGGTTTTTTTGTTATTGTCCTTGTCCCAATGAGAATGCTTTTTTACCATCAAATTCATATAAATTTTCAGTTTTAATAATGTCGATATTTTCGCTAATTCCATTAGAAAGAAGTTCAATAATATCTTTCTTAGATACTTCACTATTTTGTTCATTCATATACCTACACCTCCAATGATCCGTACAAAAAGTTTCATTAAAACCATTTGGCCATACTTTAACTCCCCTATTTGTTATCATTTGTAATCCTGCTTTAGAAACATTTAATTTTTGAAGTTTTGCTGCCAATTCATCAGGTGTTCCTTTGTTCCAATCTACAAAAATATCTACACCAACTAATGTTTTATTTTTTGGTTCAGATCTTTTTACTACGGGCATTACTAAAGGTTTTGCATTAGTAACAATTGCTTCTTTGAGTTGTTTAGGTTTATGCCCTAAATTATCTATTACAGCTTGTGTAAATTCAGTAGTGGAAACTTTTTTGCTACTAATCCCTTCTTCGTATATGTCGGGTGTGTGAAGTCCATTTTCTATAGTAGTCCACAAAGCATTTTGAATATTTACAGCTGCATCATTTTCGCCTAAATGTTTTAACATTAAAATTGCACCATGAATTAACCCTGTTGGATTAGCAATATTTTGACCTGCAATAGTAGGTGCCGATCCATGAATTGCTTCAAACATAGCACAACTATCTCCAATATTAGATGAACCAGCTAAACCTACCGATCCTGTTATTTGAGCAGCAATATCAGATATGATATCTCCATATAAATTTTGCATCACAATTACGTCAAAGTCTTCTGGTGTATCGGCTACTTTAGCAGCACCTATATCTACTATCCAATGTTCTTTTTCTATTTCTGGATACTCTTCTCCTATTTCATTATAAACTTGATGAAAAAGACCATCTGTTTGCTTCATGATGTTATCTTTAGAAAAACAGGTTACTTTTTTTCTTCCAGTATGTTTTGCAAACTCAAATGCATAACGTATAATTTTTTCACAACCTGGTCTACTTATAAGTTTTAAGCATTGAAC
>JAHDBM010000111.1 GCA_020630395.1 Flavobacteriales bacterium | reverse complement strand
TTTTTGATCGTTTTGGAAGACAATTTTTTAAAATAAGAAAACTAAAAAACAAAGAGCTTTGGATTGAAATAGGTAATGATGGAGAAGAATATAGGTTTATACCTAATTAATTGTATTGATACATGTTTTAAATGACTCGTTTTTTACGAGTCATTTTTGTTTATATGATATACCTACTTAATATTTCTATTTTACGTTCAGTCTCTTGCCATTCATCTTTAGCATTTGAATCTTCTGTAATGCCTCCACCAGCATAAAAAACCAATTTGTTTTTACACACTTGCATGCATCTGAGGTTTACAAATAATTCAGTTTCATTGTTAATCCCAACTGGTCCAATTATTCCTGTGTAAAAAGATCTAGCATGAGATTCGGTTCGTTTAATGGTATCCATGGTAACGTCTTGAGGGACTCCGCATACCGCAGGTGTGGGTTGTAACTTATTGGTTAACGCGTTTATTTCATCATTAAAATATAGTTCAAAATCGATTTCCGTTTTGAGATGCTTTATATTTCCAATAAGATGATCTTTAATCTTATGAACTTTAATGCTTTTGGATTTGTCTTCAATTAAATCTCTAATGTAATTGGTAACATATTGTTGTTCTTCCTTTTCTTTATCTGTCCAATTCTCGGTAGTTAATTTTGTCCCAGCTAAGGCAACAGTTTTAAAACTATCTCCCACTTTTTGAATTAAAAATTCAGGTGTAGCACCAATCCATAATCCACTAAGTTCACTATAAAACAAGTAAACAAAAGCATTAGGATAGGCTGTACATAGTGTGTTAAATAATTGATAAGGGTCAAAGTTTTCTGGAGTATCTTGATGTTTTGTTCTAGACAACACGATTTTACTAAACAATCCCTTTTTTATTTTTTTCTTAAATAATTCTATTTGATGTAAATAGGATGTTCTTTTTATTTCTTTAGGCGTATTGTTTAGCTCCATATCACAGGAGAAAAATTCATTTGTTTTTTTTGTGTCAGTTGGGATATCAAAAATTACTTTTTTATCGAAAGAAGAAACAAAAAAAGTATCGGTTCTCGTCATG
The DNA here is from genome assembly GCA_020630395.1 of Flavobacteriales bacterium. GTDB lineage: Bacteria > Bacteroidota > Bacteroidia > Flavobacteriales_D > CAJJDF01 > CATLPG01. The sequence continues at coordinate 3,937 of JAHDBM010000111.1, read as the reverse complement.
TCTACTTTATCATGTATATGAACATCTCCATAGCTACCAATCGATTGAAAGTCTTTTTCTCCTGGCATTCTGTAACTAACGAAAGCTTTTATTTTCTTTTCCATGACATTAAGTATTAGTTAATAATTGATTGTTAAAGAGTATTTCACGAGTTTTTTTTCTAGCTATTTTCCCATTTTTAGTTTTCATTATCTTATTAGTGAAGATATACCGCTTAGGTAAATGAAATTTGTTTGATAAACTTATTTTCTGGGTTTCTAGATTAGGTTTATTATGAATAAGTATAAGCTGGTTACCAAATTCTTTATGAGGTTCATAACTAACAAAAAAGTCATATCCAATAAAGTGTTCACTTAATTTATGTTCTATTATTTCTGGATGTAGCTTAATTCCTCCAGAATTTATAACATTATCAACTCTTCCTAGCCATTTAAAATTTGAAGGACTAATGATCTTTATTATATCATTTGTAACTAGTTTTCTTATGCCCAGTTTATCTGATGTAATAACCAGTTGATTATCTTTATTGGAAGCAATAGATACATGATTTAATACACTAAAAGAGCTTTGCTTTTTGATAAGTTTAAGTGCGATATGACTCACAGTTTCTGTCATTCCAAATGTCTCATAAATGTCATTAGGTAAAGTCTTTATAATTTCATTAACCTCATAATTTATAGGAGCACCACCAATAATAATTGTTTTTATGCTTTCAATTTTATGAGGGTTTTCTTTATATGTAACATTAAATTGATGTGGAGTAAGCGCAAGAAAAGAAATTGGCTCTTGAAAATTTTTAAGAGGATTAGCAGTTATTTCTCCTTCTATTAAGTTATACCCTGCAACTATTGCTCTTACTACCATCATTTTCCCCCCAATAAATGCAATAGGAAGGGAGAGTAAGGCTGTTTCATTTCTTATCAAATTTAAATACTGAATAGTAGCTAGTGCACTGTTAATCATCCATTCTTTTTTAATATGGATAGTTTTTGGTGAGCCAGTAGAACCAGATGTTTTACAACTAATCGTTTCCGAATTATTAAACCATTCTTTTAGGAATTCATATAATTCATTAGAAATATCATGCTTGTTAGCTTGTAAATTACTATTGCTAATAGTAACATGGTTAATCGTTATGTGATTATGCTTATTCATATTGATAAGTTGGCCAATTATCTAGATCAACAGTTAACTGATCGTTCGTAAGGTTTAATCCAGAAGGGATATTGTTGGTATATATTTGTCCAGTTCCCAATCCCTGAGGAAGAGGATTATCATATTGTGCAACAAATTGAGCTATGGCATTTAAACCAATGTTGGTTTCTAAGCAAGACGTTATCCACCATTTACATTGATATTTGTTAGCTAGTTCAATCCATTCCTTAGAACCTTTAAAACCACCTATAAGAGAAGGTTTTAAAATGATGTAGTATGGTCTAATAGCTTTCATCATGGTTTCTTTTTCATGGTAAGTATAAAGCCCTATTAATTCTTCGTCTAGTGCAATAGGAATATGAGAAGATGAAATGAGCTTGTTCATATCATCCCATTGCTTTGGTTTTATCGGTTGTTCTATGGAATGTATGTTGTATTTTTTTAATTTTTGAAGTTTGGTTAATGCATTATCAGGTGTAAAGGCACCATTAGCGTCAACTCTAATTTCAATAGAAGTAGATTTGGATCTAATGTAGTGTAATAATTCAAGTTCTTTTTCGAAATCTATTGCGCCTATTTTAAGTTTAATGCATGTAAATCCTTTATTTATTTTGTCGTCAATAGCAGCTTTCATTTTATCGAATGAATCCATCCATATGAGACCATTGATTTTTATGGAAGACTTACCAGTCGTAAAATTAGAAGGGAAAATCAGGTGTTGTTTAGTGGAGCTAACATCAGCAATAGCAGTCTCTAATCCCATTTGAATAGAAGGATATTCTGTTAAACCGTCTCTTAACCAATATTCGTAATTATTAATATTATTACATACTTCAATTATTTTATTTTCGTAAGTAGTGTAGTTTTCTGGGCTCAATCCAGCTAAGTAACTACATTCTCCAATTCCCTTATTTTTTCCATTATCTAGTACTATAAAAAAAGACACTTTACCTTCAATAGCACCTCTAGAAGTGAACCTTTGCTCAGTAAAATTCATTACTCTTTTATGATATGTTGCTGTTAAGTTCATTTTAGACATTCTTGTATGGTGAATAATACAGATATGAAAAAGGTAGATAAGGCTACTTTCTTTAGCTCTGGGTCGAAATTTGTATGTATTCCTTTTTTAGAAATTCTCAATATATGACTAATCATTAAAGGAAAACCTAATAAACAAATGTATGAGTACATGCTATTAGAAGCATCAATAAATGTGTAAGAAAGTATTAATATTAGACCAATATTTATCAATGCATTATGATAAAAGAAAGCTTTTTTTAACCCCATTTTAGTGACCAAAGTATACTTGTGTTGTTGTGTATCATTTTCAATATCCCTCATATTATTGAGGTTAAGCACAGATGTAGAAAATAACCCTATTGCTATGGCTACTAGTACATCTAGCATTGAGATGAAATCGGAGAGCAAATACTTAGTTCCTAAAATACTGGCTAGTCCAAAGAAAATGAAAACAAAAATGTCTCCATACCCTTTGTATCCATAAGCATTATTGCCAACAGTATATTTAATTGCTGCAGCTACAGAACCTCCAGCTATTATTATATATATAACCGTTTTGATTGGCTCATCTACACTGTATAAAACAGTGAACAAACCAATTATTAAAGCAAGTATGGAAGTGGTTACAATAGCTTGTTTCATTTCTTTCTTGTCAATTAATCCTAATTGCATGGTTCTAGCAGGACCAATTCTATTCTCATTATCCGTTCCTTTTTTAAAGTCTCCGTAATCATTTGCAAAATTAGAGAGTATTTGAAGAGTTGTAGCTGTTAATATACAACCAAAAGCAATTACCCAATTAAAGTATTCGGGAGCAAGTGCTATACCGCAAAGTACTCCAGAAAGTGCTAAGGGTAAGGTTCTTAATCGTGCGGCTTGCATCCATTTTTTCATTTCTAAATATACTTTAGGTAATAATTATACTTTAAATATATAAAAAATGTATTATATTTAATGTAAATATCGAACTTTCAATTATATTTGAAAACAAATGAAAACAGTAAAACCATATAATCAAAAAGAATCTAAGAAAGAGCAGGTAGAGGAAATGTTTGATAATATTTCTCATAAATATGATTTTTTGAATCATTTTTTTTCTGCTGGTATTGATAAAAGATGGAGGAAAAAGATTCGTAAACAAATTGAGTCAATTCCTCATGCTAACATATTAGATGTTGCAACTGGTACAGCAGATTTATGTGTAGAACTGTCTAAGATTGAAGGAGCTAACATGATTGGTTTAGATATTTCTAAAGGCATGTTAGAAAAAGGAGAAGTGAAAGTTAAAGATAAAGGACTATCTAATAGGATAAAATTAGTTCATGGAGATAGTGAGCACATGCCTTTTGAAGATAATAGCTTTGATGTTGTTACGGTTTCTTTTGGAGTTCGAAATTTTCAAAATTTAGAAAAGGGTTTAAAAGAATGTTTAAGAGTATTGAAGAAGGGGGGGAGTTTAATCATATTAGAATTTTCCAATCCTAAAAACTTTCCTGTTAAGCAATTATTCAATTTTTATTCGGGTAGTGTAATGCCAACAGTAGGAGGTATGTTTTCTAAAGATAAAAAAGCATATAAATACCTGCACGATTCATCAAGAGCTTTCCCTAATAGAGAAGATTTTGTTGCTATACTAGATAAGGTTGGGTTTAATAATAATTCATTTACTCCAGTTTCTTCAGGTATAGCGTGCATATATAATGCAATAAAATAATATGATTGTAAGTGATAAAATAGCAGTTCAAGAAATTATATCGTTTGC
>JAHDBM010000041.1:14985-29416 GCA_020630395.1 Flavobacteriales bacterium | reverse complement strand
GGTCAAGTTGTAGAAAAAAGAACAACTACTAAAGGACTAAACGGTCATTATACGTTTTGGACTAAAACCGAAACTACCGATATGACTGGTGATTATTATGTAACAGCATATGTTGGCAACAGTACATTTTCTAAAAACATAAAAGTAGAAACGGTAAGACCAAACAGATTAAAACTGGCTATTAACATTCAAGACAAAAAAGATCTTTATGCAGATTCAGCAATTAAAACAATTATCCAAACAAATTGGCTTCATGGAGCTCCAGGAAAACATTTAAGGCATAAAATTGATGTAACTTTTAGCAGTGGATATACTTCTTTTAAAGGATACGAAAATTATACCTTTGAAGCTCCATATAGAGATTACGAATCATCTACTAGAACATTTATAGATGCTTTATGTGATAGTACCGGAAAGCTAAACAAAGCCCATAAACTAAGGGCTTTTAAAAGTGCTCCTGGTAAGTTAAATGCCCATTTTAACATAAAAGTATTTGAAAAAGGAGGAAGGTTTAGTGTAGACCAATTATCTAAAACATTCCACCCGTTTAATCAATATGTTGGATTAAAATCTAATCAAAACGATTGGTATTCTAATAGTTTTTACAAACCAGTTAAAAGAGAAGTCATAAACCTCTCTAGCACTGGTAAACCTATAAACTCTAAGTTAATTGTTAAGCTATATAAATTAGATTATGATTGGTGGTACGACATGAATAACAATAATCAATACGTATACAAAGGTCAAATGACTAAAAAAGCCATTAAAACCGATACTTTACAAACTGTAAACGGAAAAGCTTTACACTCCATAATTCTTGGGGATGGCTATACTGAAGGTCGATATTTATTAACTGTAACAAATGAAAAAGGACACATGACAGGTGAAGTTCTATCATTCTATCATGAAAATTATGAAGCTGTTCCAGTAGAAACTACAGGAACAAAAAACCTATCATTAAGCACAGTTAAAAAGGAATATAATCTTGGTGAATGGATAGAACTATCTATTCCATCTACTGGGGCGGGTAGAATATTAGTTAGTTTAGAAGATGGACGAAATATTATTGGAACCTCTTGGTTAAATGCATCTAATAAAGTAACCAAGTATAGATTTAAAGCGACTAGTAAAATGGGACCTTATGTATATGCAAATGTAATTCATGTGCAACCATACAAGCATAAAGAAAATGACTTGCCATTAAGAATGTATGGTGTTCTACCAATAAAAGTAAATACCAAAAACAGTCATCTAACACCTATTATTATGATGAAAGATGAGCTAAAACCAAAAAGCGACTATACCATAAAAGTAAAAGAACAAAAAGGAAGACCTATGACTTATACCTTAGCTGTTGTTGATGAAGGATTATTGGATATTACGCATTACAGGATGCCTAATGTTTGGCAAGCTTTTAATCGAAAACCAGCTTTAGAAGTAAAAACATGGGATGTATACGATAGAATCGTTAAAAACTCCACTTTTAATGTTCGTAATTTATTAAGTATAGGAGGAGGAGATGGATATGGAGGTCAAGATTCTCCTGATGGAATTAAACTAAATCGTTTTAAACCTGTGGTAAAGTTTTTAGGACCGTTTTATGCAGGTTCTGGAAAAACAAACACACACAGGCTACATATGGAAAATTATATAGGATCTGTAAAGGTTATGGTTATTGCAGGGCATAACGGAGCTTATGGAAAAGCAAAAAAAGAAGTTCCTGTTAAAAATCCATTAATGATTCTTGGCACTATGCCAAGAGTACTAGGTCCAAATGAAGAAATAACCTTACCAATAGATATTTTTGCAATGAAGGAAAACATTAAACAGGTTACTGTTAAAGCTTCTAGCAATGAGTTTATCGATATTATTGGAGAAACCTCAAAAAAACAGTCGTTTAACACTATTGGTGACAAACAAATGAGTTTTAAATTAAGAACTAAAGAAGCATTTGGAACAGGGAAAATTAGCCTTACTGCCACGAGCGGAAAAGAAACTGCCACTTACGAAGTTGAATTAGCTGTACGACCTTCTAATACTTATCAAACAACTTCCTATAGTCAATTAATTCCAGCTGGTGCCAAATTTAATAGAACAATGACTTCATTTGGGTATAACCAAACTAACTCTACCACTATAGAAGTATCTAATATTCCGGCTATAAATCTAAAAAAACGATTAGATTATCTTATTCATTACCCTTATGGGTGTGTAGAACAAACTACTTCGTCTATTTTTCCTCAACTTTATTTAAATGACATGATGGATTTATCTCCAGAAAAAAAGAGAACAATCGAAACGAATATTATTGCAGGTATAAATCGCTTAAAAAGATTTCAAACTTATGAAGGTGGATTTGCCTATTGGCCTGGACAAAATGAAACACATGATTGGGGTACGAATTATGTTGGGCATTTTTTACTAGAAGCAAAAGAAAAAGGCTTTTTTGTAAATGATGAAATTTTGAAAAACTGGATTAAGTATCAAACAAAAACTGCTGATAAATGGCAATATGAAACATATTACACCCTCCCTCAAGCTTATCGTTTATACTTATTAGCAAAAGCCAACAAACCAAACATAGGTGCTATGAACAGGCTAAGATCTAGCATAAACAATAACGATTTAGCTAATTGGTATTTAGCAGCTGCATACAGTAAAATAGGTAAAGAAACACTTGCGAAAGCATTAGTAAAGAATGCCAAAACAGCTATCCAAAAGGACTATGTTAATTATGACAATTTTGGATCTGATGAACGAGATAATGCCATTATTTTAGACATGTTAGTTGAGCTAAATAAAACAACTGAAGCATGGAAACTAACTAAAATATTAGCAAGTAAATTAAACTCAGATGAATACATGAGCACACAAACAACTGCTTATACCTTATTAGCTATATCTCATTATGCAGCAGGAAACAATAACGGCAATATGATTTTTTCTCTTGACATGACAAGTAAGCAAGTGATTAATACAAACAAAAATGTTTGGCAAAAAACAATTACCACAGATAAAAATTCAGCTGTAGCTTTAGTTAATAAATCAAGTACACCTTTATATGTAACAGTATCGCAAAAAGGAATACCAAATGAAGCATCCGATACGTTAAACGAAACAAAAGGTATATCCATGGCAGTTTCTTACACAGATATTGATGGTAATAAAATTGACCATACCAAACTAAAACAAGGAGAAGATTTTGTTGCAACAGTTACAGTAAAAAATCTGACAGGTAAATTTCAAAAGCACCTAAGTTTATCTCAAATATTTCCTTCGGGATGGGAAATCCAAAATGAACGGATGATTGATTATTCAACTTGGAGAAACCAAACAAATTATAGCGACTATAGAGATGATAGGGTAAACATGTTCTATAATTTAAGTTATTATGAGTCTAAAACATTTAAGGTCTTTTTAAATGCAAGTTACCTAGGTAAATATTATTTGCCAGCAACACAAACTGAGGCAATGTACAACCGTGATATTAGAGCCCGTAAACATGGGAGTTGGATAGAGGTGGTAAGGTAAACTAATGTTTGATAATAATTGTGATCCCTAGCTTGACTGAGGATATTAACCTAATTGTTTTTTAGATTCCAAATCAAGTTTGGAATGACAGGTACGAATAAGAATTAATACAAGCACTTGGAGTGTAAAAGCTCCGAGTGTTTTTTACGGTTATTCAATGATATTTGACAGTTATTCAAACGACAGTTTATAATAACCAATAATTATTTTTCTTTGATTAACGAGAAAACATATTCATCATGAAAACTTTAATTATTCTGTTAATACTAGCAACTTCTTTTGTTTCGATAAACTTTAGCCAAACAATACAGCTCAACACTAGCGTAAATTCTCTTGAGGATATCACTCCTAAAGGATGGCAACTATTATCTAGTTCAACTGGTGATTTAAATAATGACGGGATTGAGGATATTGCTTTGGTTATAGAGAACACTGAAACCAGTAATTTTAAGCTTAACAAAGGACTTGGGATAGATACCATTAACCTTAACCCCAGAATTTTAGCCATCTATTTTGGCACAAATAACCATACTTATGAAAAACAACTGCAAGCTGATAGTATTATTCTATTAAGAGATATCCCAACAATGGACGAGCCTTTTGATAGTATAGCAATAACTAATAAAGGTACCTTAACCCTAGATTTTCACTTTTGGTTTAGTGCTGGAAGCTGGTTAATGTCTAGTCGTAAATATACGTTTCGATATCAACATGATCGATTTGAGCTTATCGGCTTCGATTATTGGGAAAGACATAGAGGATCTGGAAATACACTTGAAGAAAGCATCAATTTTTCAACTAAAAAGATAAAAACGATTAGAGGAGAATTCGAAGAAGTAAATGAAGATGGAGCTCCATTGTATGATACAAAATGGTTCAACTTTGAACTTAATGAACTAAAATCTTTACAATCCATGAATAAGTTATTCGAATGGGAGCATAATGGGCGTTATTTCTAATAAAATATATTCATCATAAAAGCTAGGATTTTGATTTACAAATTAATTGCCAACTCTAATATCTTTCGACTTCGCTCAAGATGACAGTCATTAAACAGTAAAACTTTAGTGTCATGCTGAGCGGAGTCGAAGCATAAGCATTGATAAACATATCGCTTCATATCCTAAAACAGATATATAATATAATGATGATAAAACATAAAAAAACATATAAAAAGCGTATTAAGCTTATCCTTAAAATTAGTTTTATATGGTTTCTCATTTGGTACATCAACTGTATTCCCAATGAATTGTTTGATGCTTCGACAAGCCTTGTAATAGTTGATGAAAATGATCAGTTACTAGGTGCTCATGTTGCTAAAGATGAGCAATGGAGGTTTCCTGAAAACAAGGTTATTAATGAAAAATTCGAAAAAGCCATTATTACTTATGAGGATAAACGGTTTTACAACCATATTGGTGTTGATATTTGGTCATTAGGCAGAGCTATAAAATCTAACCTTTCTCAAAATAGAGTAGTAAGTGGAGCAAGCACGTTAACCATGCAAGTTGTACGTTTGAGTAGAAAAAATCCTTCTCGATCTTATTTTGAAAAAATAACGGAAATATTTAGAGCAACTCGGATAGAAATGAGATACAACAAAAAAGAAATTCTATCCCTGTACGCCTCTCATGCTCCATTTGGAGGTAATGTTGTTGGGTTAGATGCTGCGTCATGGAAATACTTTGGAAAAGACCAAAGTAAATTAAGTTGGGCTGAAGCCTGCATGCTTGCCGTATTACCGAATGCTCCTGGAATGATCCATTTAAGCAAAAATAGAGAGAAGTTATTGGCAAAAAGGAATTTATTACTCGACAAACTCTTTGTACTAAAACATATAGATGCTTCAACTTGTCAATTAGCTAAAATGGAATCACTACCAAACAAACCTAAATCGATTCCTCAAATTGCACCTCATGTATTAACACATTTTCTATTACAACAAAAACAAGGAAAGGTAAGCACTACTATTAATCTTCAATATCAAGAAAAAACAAGTCATATAATTCAACAACATGTTAACAGGTTAAAGGGACAAGCTATACATAATGCTTGTGCAATTGTGGTAGATGTTAAAACAGGAAATATTATCAGCTATGTAGGAAATACTAGTGATGAATTTAATGCTCATCACAATTCAGTTGATATGAATAGAGCAAAACGAAGTACTGGTAGTATTTTAAAGCCTTTATTATATGCCGAATCACTTGAAAAAGGACATATTCTGCCTAAAACATTGCTTAATGATATACCAATTGATTTTTATGGGTATACTCCTAAAAATTTCAATTTAACCTATGATGGAGCAGTTCCCGCTAACCAAATGATTAGTAAATCATTAAATATACCTTCAGTTAATTTACTTAACCAATATGGCATCCATTCTTTTCTTCATAAACTAAAAGGGTACGGTTTTCATTCTATTAATAAATCGGGGCATCATTATGGACTTCCACTAATTTTAGGAGGTGCAGAAGTAACCCCTTTAGAAGTAGCAAAAGTCTACACAGCATTTGCCCAAAAAATGAGCAATAATCCCTCTAAACTATCATTAGTTAAACATGAATATCTTGATTCAATTTCCTTAAATAAAACACCTAGTAAATCTAGTATTTGGCACACATTTGATGCTATGTTAGAAGTATCTAGACCTGGCACAAACAATTCTTGGAAAGTATTTAACAATGATCTCAAAATTGCTTGGAAAACTGGAACTAGTTTTGGAGGACGAGATGCTTGGGCAATAGGTTGTAATCCTAACTATGTAGTGGTGGTGTGGACGGGTAATGCAGATGGAGAAGGCAGACCTAAACTAAGTGGGGTTACCTCAGCCTCTCCTATTTTATTTGATATTTTTAATCAATTACCCAAACCTAAAAACTGGTTCGAATATCCAGTTAACGAAGCAACTCAACTTCTTATATGTTCAAAAAGTGGACAAAAAGCAAATCATTATTGTACCAATACAACCGAAGAATATGTCCCAAAAAATGGAGAAGATAGTGCTCCATGCGGATATTGTCATACTATATCACTAGATTCTTCCATGCAGTTTCAAGTAACTGGATCAGATTATCCACCATTAGACCGTGTTCAAAAAACATTTTTTACGTTACATCCAATTCAGGCATACTATTATAAAAAGAAACATGCTGATTATGAACCATTACCTCCTTCAATAAAAGCAACAGGAGAACTTGCATTAATCTATCCAATACATAACGCTAAAATTTACTTACCTAAAAAAGATAGCAATACCCGATCTCAATTAGTATTAAAAGGTAGATCTGACCAAGATGATGATAATTTATTTTGGACTTTAGATGACCAGTTTGTTGGAACTACCAATGGTTTGCATGAACTTCCAATTGCTCCAGAAGCAGGAATTCATGAACTTATGGTTGCTAATGCAAGTGGTAATCGTAAAAAAATTATGTTTGAGGTTTTGGAGTGATATCATTAACTACCACATCCTCTTCATCCTTTGGTAAAGCAAATCCTTTTTTCGAGCACTTACGGGCACAGTAGAGCCATCATTCATTAATAAATAAGGACCATTTACTTTAACAACCTCTTTTATTTGATGGAGGTTTACCAAATGAGAATGGTGCACGCGTAAAAAGTCATTATTAGTTAAGGATAAATCGAACTCCTTGATGGTTTTAGACACGGTTATCTTTTTACCATCTAATAAAAAGAAGGTAGTATAATTTTTCTCAGATTCACATCTCACAATGGTATCAATTTCTACAATGTGAATTCGATCCATTTCTGCTAAAGATATTTTGGTTTGTTTTGGAGCTGAAATATGTTGCAACAAAGCTGTTAATTGATCATTATTTTTAGTCATAGTAAGCTCCTCTACTCTAACTACAGCTGTAACTAAAGAATCAGCATCAATGGGCTTTAATAAATAATCTACTGCTGCATATTTAAAAGCTTTTAATGCAAACTCATCATAAGCTGTGGTAAAGATTACCTTAAAAGGTAAATCAGCAATAGGTTGAAATTGCTCTAATAAATCAAAGCCTGTTCCGTCTCCCATTCTAATATCTAAAAACACCAATACCGGTTTAATCTCTTTAATTAGTTTAACTCCTTCCTCCACTCCAGACGCTTCACCAATGAGTTCTACACCATTACAATAATCAGCTAAATCACTTTTAAGTGCTACCCTTGCATTTTCGTTATCATCTATTATTACTGCTTTCATCTTAATACTTAATAGGTAAGTTTAATGTAACTATTGTTCCGTTTTGTTCTCCATCTTTTATCACTAACCCTATTTGATTATTTTCTTTTTGAATAAGAGATAAACGAGATTTAATAATATGCATAGCTTTCGATTCTTGTTTATGAACCGATTGTTCTTTTGCTTGTTTAGAAGCTTCAATTCCTATTCCATTATCTTCTATTATACAAGATAATACCCCTTCGGATAATTTAATAAACTTAATCCTTATTTCTCCATTTTTTTGAAGAGGTGAAACTCCATGTAGCACTGCATTTTCCACTAATGGCTGAATCATCATAGCAGGGATTAAACAATCTTCATTAACATCTTCTCCAATAGTTATGTTAAATTCGAAGCTGTGATTTAACAATTCTAATCCAAGATATTGCTCAATAAGATTAATTTCCTTGTTTAGAGGAATAAACCCTTCTTTAGTATTATCTAACATAGCTCTCATAAGCTTTGCAAATTGATCTATAGATCGCTTAGCTTCTTTCGTTTGCTGTTGAGCTACAGCACCTTTTATAGCGTTTAAACTATTAAATAAAAAGTGAGGATTCATTTGTAATCTTAGGGCTTGTTGCTCTAATTCAATTAATCTTCTATCGACCACTAACTGCTTATTTCGCTCGGTATTCTTTTTATTGATTCTGTTTACAATACTCCAGGCTATTCCCCCTAAAACAAGAACACCTAAAACAATCATAAGTACTAAAAACCAAGTAGATTTCCAATAAGGTTGAAGAATAACAACATCAATAGTTAAAGATTTAGACCAAATTTCATCATCTCCTTTTACCCTTACCTCAAATTGATATTCTCCCGGTAACAAATTAGCATAAGTGGCAAAATTTTGAGTGGTTGGGGTGCTCCATATATCATCAAACCCTTTTAGCTTCCATTGATACACTAATGGATGATTACTAATTAAATCAATCCCTCTAAATCGGAACGTAAAATGATTCTCTTGGTATGAAAATTCATTATTCGCTAATGTAAGTGTTTTACTCAACAGCTTATTAGTTGCAAGAGGTTCATAAAATAACTCAACTGACTCCAGCATTAAATTAGTAGACAATGAGTCTGTTTTAATCTTCTCAGAAGGTGTGTATCTAACCATTCCATTAACTGTTCCAAACCAATACTGTTGTGTACTATCTTTCCATATACTATTTCTAAGTAGCTCTATACCTAAAAACCCTTCGTTTATGGTATGCTTTTTATTAGAAATGAGTTTACTGTTTTCATCAAAAATTAATTCGTCTAATCCCTTTTCTGTCCCTACCCACAACTTGTTTTCTTCAGCAAACAAAGCATATATATTATCAGAATTTAACCCGTTATTTGAATTAAGATATGATACCTCATTGTTTTTATACACCATCATGCCTCCACCTATATTCCCAAGATAGAATGATCCATCTTTTGTTTTAGCAAAACTTGTAAACCGTCTATTTTGAAGCTCCTTAACCTTATAGATAGAATCTTGCTTTAAATAACATAATCCTTTGTCAGTAGCCAACCAAACCACAGTATCTATTATTATTCGATTAATTCGGTTACTAGGCAATCCATGCTCTACTAAATAGTTTTGTATCGTATCTCCTTTTTTTACAATTAATCCATTGCCAAGTGTAGCTAAATAATGTATACTATCCCTATGTTGAATATCCCTAACCCAAACATTCCCAAAAGGTAATTTACTAAACGTTTTATTTTGAAAAACAAAAGCTCCACCCCCATCTGATCCAAACCAAAGTTTACCTTGCTTATCTTTTGTAATTGTTCTTACTCGCTTTGATGTAAATCTATTCTTTCCTGAGTATCGTTTAATACTTTTATCCACTTTTCTAATTACACCACCATCAAACGTTCCAAACCAAGTACTTTTATCATCTTGACATACACTATAGCCTCCACCACCAGGTAAGAGACTAGTATTATCATATAATACATATTTATCTCCTTCGTATTTAGAAACGCCATTAGATGTTCCAAACCAAATTATACCGTTTTTATCTTGAAAAATAGTATTTACAAAATCATTTGCCAATCCATTTTTAGTGGTAATTTGAGTAAAATATTGACCATCAAATTTAGAAACTCCTTGACCTTTAGAGCCTATCCATAAGTTATTTTTATCATCAACAAAAAGACACGATACATCATAGGTTTTTAATCCGGCTTTTTTTGAATAGTATTTTAATTTACCATTAGATAACAACTGGGTCACTCCCCCTCCCAAACTTCCTGCCCAAACTGCTTCATTATGGTCACTAACCACACTCATAAAGTAATTATTATGAACCCTGTTAAGATCAGTTCTGCAACTAGCAGAAGAGTCATTATATTCCACTATACCATGATTAGTAGCTCCCCACATTCCTCTTGAATTAAACGCTAATTGATAAATTCCTCTACCGCATTTAGATGCCTTTTTATCGAAAGGTATTACCGTATTATTTTGATAGATAAATAACCCAGAACTTGTTGCTATATAGGGCAACTTTATATCTTGAATAATTAAAGAGTCGAGTGGACTATTCGTGAAATTACTGTATATTGAATCGGAAGTAATTTTACTTAAACCCGATTTTGTTCCAACTAAAATTGTTTCTCTATCAATTACTTGAATAGAAACAACAAAATTACTTGCTAAACCATTCTTTCGGGCATAATTAACAAAGTTAGTTCCATCAAACCGACTAATGCCTCCTCCCATTGTTCCAACCCACAAATATCCTAAGGAATCTTGAGCAATAGCTTGCACTTGCGACTGACCTAATCCTTCGGAAACTCCATAATTTTTAATGACATATTGTTGAGCATATACTCTACTCGAAATAGATAAGTATATTAAACCGCATATTATATATTGAAGACTTTCCTTCATTCTTTAAATATACTATACCTAAAACATTATTATGGAATTAGCTACACATAAACTTTAAGATTACTTCATGTTCATTCATTCACATTCGTAATGAGGATTCTTTTGCTTATTTCATAAGCAAATTATGCAAGGCTTAAATAAAAACAGTATGTTTAAGTAAAAACTTAAAACTAATGAAAAACACATATTTTAAAATAGAAACCCAAGTAAATAATAAAGTTTACTATTTGGCAATATTAATACTATACAATGACTATAAGTTTAAAATTAATTTGACTGATATTTTTAACAGTACAAATTTTAAAACAAAAGAAGAAGCTTTGAAGATTAAAGAACAATTTATATTGGAAAATCCCAATCACAATAATCAATTAAGAATTGTAACATTCAAAAAAGAAAGTGATGGGGATTATGGTTTTTTAGAAATAAAATAAATTAACTAAGATGAGCTTAATTAAAATTGATTTTAAAAAATTACAAAAAGACTTTGACTATGTCTACAATATGATAGAAGTTGAATTAAAAAAATTAGTTATCCAACTTGAAAACCTTGATGGCATCAAAGCATTTATTACAGAAGAAACCTTTTCAAGACCTGGTAAAGACGACAGATGGTATCAATATTTATCAGTTTATTTCAAAAACAAAAAGTATGATTTAAAAATTGCTAGTGATAGTGGTTTTTGCATATTCAATTGTGCAGCTCCCATAGAAACAAAACTTATTGATTTCAATTGGAACATTGAAAAAGGTGAAACGATTATTTTTCTCAAAAAAATAATAAATGATATTTCTAACGAAAATCCAATAAAAGATTTAAATACTACTTCTAAAAAAATCTTTGACTATATTGAATTATTAGAAGAACAATCGTTAAAACTTTTCTATATCAATAGAAATCTAAAAGAAATCATAAAATGATTTCTAAAATTCTAATATCTGTTCTGATAATTTTTATTCAACTTACCTACCCTTGTATCTCCTTCAAAAATTCACCCTGAATAGCCACAACACTTGGTTTTGGGACTTCTCCATTGCCATTTGGCCAATTACTGGTTAATTGATCTAACGATTTTGTTGTTTCACCTGGATGTTGTACACTTAAAAACAAGGTTTCTCCATCTGGTGAAAACCATGGGCCAGTTAACTCAGCATCTACAGGCGCACTTGCCACTTGAATAACTTCTCCCGCTTGCTCTCCTTCTCTAATTAAAATGAATAACCCATTATTTTTAAAAGAAGCATAGTGTTCTTCCCCATGTGTATATTTCCCAGAAATATCAGAAGTAAACCATAAATTACCTTTTCTATCAAACACCATGTTGTCGGGACATGCAAAACCATTTTCTACACCTCCTTCTAAGTGAACGGAAGATTTAAAGGTTAATGCATCATGTTTACCTCCTTCTTCCTCAATCTTAAGTATAGATCCAAAATAATTTTCTTTAGGAATGTTATTCGTAAGCGTAACCAATACATTTCCATTAAAAGGATCTATTTCAATATCTTCTGGCCTATCTAATGGTGTGCCTCCTACTAGTTTTGATGACTCTCGTAAATACGTTAGGGCTTGAGTTTGATTTAGAAATTTTTCCTTTAGTACTGGTTGTTGCTCTATATCTATTGCCTCCCATTTTCCTTCTTGGGTATTGGCAACATAGAGCGTTCCTTCTTTTAGAGATTTGGGCTTACTCGATATAAACTTATATAAACATTCATTTTTGTGATCGTCTCCTGTATAAACAACAACTCGTTCATCAGGCAAAGAAACTACTGTTGCACATTCATGAGCGCATCTTCCTAATGCCACATGCTTTTGAGCTTCTCCTGTTTTTGGATTTATTTCCGTTATCCAACCATAATGTTCGGGTAAATGATTGGGGTAGAATTTTTCCCACTGCAGCCAACTATCTTCTATAAACGGTTCTTTTGCACTAGACCTATTATTATAAAAATCTTGATAATTTTCTTCAGCAGTTAATACAGTACCCCATGGTGTATATCCTCCTGCACAATTACCCAATGTACCAATCGCCTTATCACTTCCTTCTATTTGTTCATCCCAATTAAATGATATTTCAGTAAATCCATTTAACCTTCTGTTATATTGTGAATTATATTGAACCTCCCATTTCTCATCTTCCTTTTTAATATGTACAAGAGAACCGCCAATATTGTACATTTCTTGTTTTATCTCTTCCAAGGTTTTTTCTTCGGATGTATTACCATGAATAAACAAAGGGTCTACATACTCGTGATTACTCCATAATATTCCTTCATTTGGATTATTATCAAAAGGTACAAAACATAAAAAATCATTGTTAAAACCAAACTTATCTGTATCAGAAATAGGATCTCCATAGGAGATAATCAGCTCATACGACAAGCCATCAATTAATATTAAGTCGTCTTTTTCGGAAGGAGCTATTCCTTCTAATTTGATCATATTTTTTTCCTCTTTATCACTACAAGATGCAACCACATAGGGCAATAGCGTAACAGCTATTGTTCCTTTTCCTAATAAATCTAAAAATACTCTACGGCTTGTTTTTTTCATATACCTAAAGATAGTGAGTATGATAATAACTGATAAAAAATATATCATTAAATCTATGATTAGATTTTAATCTGTTTTCTTTACATTTAGTTCGTAAACAAACTAATTTACAATATGAAATATACTGACATACTAATTGACCTTAGAAAGATTTTAAGGTCTATTAATCTTGAAAATAAAAAGGTTGAAAAAAAATATGGTGTTAGTACTCCACAGATAATCGTATTGAATTATTTAAACGAGCAAGACAATTACCAATCTACCTCAACACAGATTAAAAAACTACTTAATTTAAATGCTTCTACGGTAACAGGTATAATCTCTAGATTAGTTAAAAAAGGCCTTATTGCAAGGGTTCCTAGCCAAAAAGATAGAAGAGTTGTTAATATTTGCATTACTATGAAAGGCATGGATCTGATAAAATCTTTACCAACTGTGCTTCACGAAAAACTTGCTGAAAAACTTGAAAACCTTAGTGAAGAACAACAGCTTGAAATTAAAAACGCCCTTGAAATATTAACTAAATTGATGGGAGTCGAAGATGTTGATGCCTCACCTGTACTATCTACTCGCATTGACTTAGATGAAGAAAAAAACGGATAATATTTCTATACTAAACTTAATTTACAATTATCACAACTTTTAAGTTTACCATGATAGGTTTCTCTATAGCTGTGCAATTGCTTTACTTTTAACCCAAGAAAAGTTTTATAAATCCTAGTTACTCTAGTTGTTAGGCTTCCCATTTTTGGATGAAACCTAGTCTCATATTTCGATATTCGCTTTACTTTAACCATGCCCAAAGGTAATAAAATATATTTCGCATAGAAAACAAAACATACAAAACCTTTTGTTTTCGGTTGTTTTTATTTAAATTTGTTTCTATGAGAAATAAAAAACAAATATTTAAATTATTAAGTAAATCATTTCCCAGCTATACTTCTACTTATATACCTCCATGCGACAAAGGCATAAATCTTGGTGATTATTACTCTATTGATAACGATAAAAAAGAAGAAGAAAAATATTACATGGTTATAGAACCATATATTAACAAGCAAAACCTTTCTAAGCGAACTATTACATGGATTAACATGGTTAAGAAAGCTGAAGACGAGAAACGTAAGCTTATTTTAGTTGTTAGTTCTAAGTGTTACGATAAATGTCGTAAAACACTAGAAACATGGAAACTTTCACCTCAAATGTTGGTGGTTTA
>JAHDBM010000041.1:0-14885 GCA_020630395.1 Flavobacteriales bacterium | reverse complement strand
ATAAGTGCTTTTTCTAATGCTGGAATATCAGTTGATTTAATGTCAGATACTGATTTCAATAAGTCTTCCATTTCTTCTTTCGCGATATTAAAACTTTTCTTGTGTGTTTTGGTTGGGCCATAAGTAGACATATCAGTTCCATATATTGCATAGTAGTATCGATCGTATACAGTTGGGTTATTCTTCTCTCCTACTTGATTTTTGTTTTTATCTCCTCTTATTTGATAATCTATTACTTCTACTTTTTCTAATACTTTTCTTAACTCTTTAGGAAATGTAGTATTTGTAGTAGGTGTATTCTTAAAGGCTACTTCCATAGCATTTAATCTAGCTTTAATTCCTTTTAAATCTATCCCCAATAATGATGTTTGTTTACTAAACTCATCCAGTTCTTCCCAAAAATCTGCCACCTCTTGAGGTGTTGCTCCTTTTAACGCTCCTTTCTTTAAAGGAACAACTTCAAACTTAACTGCACTATCCAATACACTATATTCATCATTATGCTCTTTTAAAAGTGACACTGTATAGCTTCCTGGTGCAACCATCAATCCTTTTCTATTATACTCCTTCTTAACTATTAATGGTAAAGCGCTTTTAGCATGTCTAGTTAAATCCCAAGTAGTTCTATGAAATCCTTGACCATTATTTGCTTTTAACTTTCGTACTAACTTGCCTTTTGAATCTTTTATAAATATCCAATATACTGGTGGGTTTTCTTTAGATTCTTCTTTTAGTGCTTCCCATCCTGGAAATAGTATATCCTTATTTTCTTTTGCAGCCTTCTTTTCTGCTTTTTTTCGAGCTTGTGCCTTTGTTTCGTACTTATCTCTAATAAAATAAGTAAACGTAGCTCCAAAAGCAGGATTAGGTGCCGCATAGTAATTATCTCCCTGACTTCCTTTTTTACCAAATCCAACAACTGGCTTTTGCCAATACCAATAAGCTTTTCTTGATGAGAATAAAGAACCTTCCCGTTTTAATTTAGCTGCCTTAATATCTCTTAAAAAACTATAATCATCCAATACATAAAACCCTCTTCCAAATGATGCGCCTACCAAATCGTTTTCTCTTTTTTGGATCGCTAAATCTCTAAACGAAATAGTTGGAACTCCCCCTTTTAATTTTAGCCAATCTTTACCTCCATCCAATGAAGTGTATATCCCAAATTCAGTAGCTAGAAATAGTAATTTAGGGTTTATATGATCCTGAACTATTCGCCAGGTTAATGTTTTTTCAGGAATATTAGCTGTAATAGATGTCCAGCTTTTACCATTATCACTTGATTTATATACATAAGGAGCTAAATCTCCATACTTATGATTATCCAATACGACATAAACAGTATTTGCTTCATGCAAATCGGCTTTAATATCGTTTACAAATGCTGTAGCTGGAACTCCAGGCAATTGAGACACATTAATTTTGGTCCAACTTTCACCTTCATTAGTTGTAACTTGTATTAAACCATCATCCGTTCCTGCATACACTATATTTTCGTTTATTGGACTTTCTGAAAGAGAAGTAATCGTATTATAATTCGACATGGCATATACATCCCATGGATTATCTATACTTTGTGTTTTACCCATTATAGGCAATGCTAATCGCTCTTCATCTTTGGTTAAATCATCAGATATAGCTTCCCAACTATCTCCTCTGTCTTCTGATTTCCAAACTCTTTGTGAAGCAAAATACAATCGAGCCGGATTGTGCTGACTAACTACTATAGGCGCATCCCAATTAAATCGCTCATAATCTTCTCCTTTTTCTGGAATAGGTTTAATAGACATTATTTCGTTTGCTTTATGATCTATTCTATACAAGCTACCCTGTTGAGCTTCGGCATACGTAATATTTGGATTACCTGGCTCGGTTGCACTTTGATGTCCGTCTCCAAAAAGTGTGATAAACCAATCTCTATTTGTTATTCCATGTCGGTTATCCGTTCTTGAAGGTCCTCCATGTGAATTATTATCTTGAGTACCCCCATATATTTTATAGAAAGGTTTTGTATCATCAACTGCAACTTTATAATATTGAGTAATAGGTAGATTATTTACATATTTCCAAGTATTCGTTTTATCGAAAGATTCATATAAACCTCCATCAGTACCTACTAAAATATAATTAGGATCATCTTTTTTAAACGCTACTGCATGATTATCTACATGTTTATTTTTTTCGTTCATAGATTTAAAAGTTTTACCTCCATCCTCACTAATCTTCATGATATTGTTCGCCATATAAATCTTATCGAACTGATGTGGATCAGGATATACCTCATTGTAATAATGTGGGCCTGTTCCACCAGCAACTGCATCACTCATTTTAACCCAAGAAGCACCTTTATTATCTGATCTATAAACACCTCCTTTTCTTTTATCTAATTCAATTACTGCATACAACACATCAGGTTGTTGAGGAGAGATGCCTAATCCGATTTTTCCCATATTAGAACTTGGTAACCCACTTGTAAGTTTTTCCCATGTTTCGCCTCCATCTAAAGATTTATGAATACCAGAACCTGGACCACCACCCATATAAGCTGCTACATTTCTATGTCTTTGCCAAGTGGCTGCATATAATACATTAGGATTTCTTGGATCAATTACTATATCGGTTACCCCAACCCACTCTTCATCTCCTAATGTTTTTTTCCATGTTTTTCCGCCATCAATAGTTTTATATAATCCTCTATCTCCACCTTTACTCCATAATGGACCTTGCGCAGCAACCCAAACAATATCAGAGTTTGATGGGTGAACTATTATTTTGGAAATATGTTCTGATGCTTTTAAGCCTAAATTCTTCCATGATTGCCCATCATCATCACTTCTGTAAATTCCATCTCCATACCCAATATGTCTCCCTCCTACGTTTTCTCCGGAACCGATCCATATCGTATGTGGATTATTAGGATCAATTGTAATACATCCGATTGAATATACTTTTTGATTATCAAAAATAGGCTTCCAAGTAGTTCCGCTATTAGTTGTTTTCCATACCCCTCCCGAACCAACAGCAACATACCAAACACTTTCATTATTTGGATGAATAGCTAAATCAGCAATACGACCAGATGTAAAAGCAGGACCTATTGACCTAAACTTAATATCTCCTAATAAACTATCGCCTATTGGAATTTCTCCTTTACTTGTAACAACTGCTTTCTTTTGAGCAGAGCAAGCATTAAACAAAAAACTAAACGCTATTAGAGAAGCAAATTTGACAAAACCTAAACGAACCATCTGTGTTACTTTACAAATTAATAAAGCACAAAGTTATTGATCCAAAATTAGTTTCTATGAACTTTTAATGATTAGTTGAGAGAAGGGGTTAAAAAAGACTGAATATCATTAGCCACTTTATTAGGTACTTCAACCATTGGTATATGACCTACACCTTTATAAACTATGATGTCACTATTTTCAATTTCTTTATTAAATTGCTTACCATATTTTAAAGGCATAACCTTGTCTTCTGACCCCCATAAAATGAGTGTTTTATTTTCAATGGAGCTTAACCTATCTATAGTTGGATTAATTTCTTCCATAGCATATTGCTTAATATTTTTTAGGTTTCCATCTATGTTTACCAGATTGTAAAACTGATTTAAGTAGTCTTTTTTTAGAACTGATTTATCTCCTCCAACAGCATTCTTTAATATACGCTTAACAGCAAATCTTGGAACTCCTCTTTTTATTAAAAAATTAATGAGTCTCTCTTTTTGTGCAATTATTTGAGTTGGTGCTTTTGTTTCATCAAAGAAACCAGCTGCATTCATTAAAATTAGCTTATCAACAGTGCCAGGAAATGCTACAGCAAATTCCCATGCAATCCATCCTCCCATTGAACTACCTGCTATTGATACTTTTTCTAAACTAAGTTTTTCAACAAAAATATTTAAGACTTTTACTATGTCAGGAATAGCTATACCTTCTTTTGTAGAACTTAACCCAAAACCGGGTATATCTAATCTTATTACTTTATGTTTTTTAGATAACTGAGGAACTACAGGATCCCAATTGTGTAGTGAAGCACCAAAGCCATGAATTAACAATAATGGTTCTCCTTCACCTTCTATTCGGTAATGAATATTCATCCCGTCTATCTCTATAAAATGAGAATATGAATTTGTAAAAAAATCTTTTGCTTGTTCTCTAGAAATAAGGTGTTTTTTAAATATCATGAGTTCCGTTTATGGAACAAATGTACTAAAAAAATTGTACAAAAGGACAATTAAGTATTTTGTTTTTTACTTCTTCTACATCTTTCACTACAATATTTAACTTCACCCCAATTCTTTTCCCATTTTTTTCTCCAAGAAAAGGGTTTATTGCATGTTAAACATAGTTTATGGGGTAAATTAATCTTTTTATGAGGCAAAACTTTAACGTTAGTTATTCGAAGAAAGGCTTACCAGCTAAATTATAGTATCCAATATTCTTTTTATCCTTAATAACTGAAGCCAAAAGTTTATAAACACCTATCAACTTTTTATTTCCAAAATCTTCAAAAACAAGCACATTGTCTTGGATAGGGATAATGAGCTCACCTAATTCGTTTATAGCTCCAAAACCATTATCGGTTACTACAATTTGAGGGTAGTTGTACTTCGTTTTTTTATCATTCTCAGTTGTAACTCCTGTTGGCTCATTTAAGGCATCCTCATATAGTTCATATTCTAAATCACCATAATTTTTATAGGGTGCAACAACATCATGATAAATAAAGTCAACTTCTCCACCTTTATCTAAATTAACAATTGCATACATGGTTCCATTAAACAACTGCAACATCTTTTTTTGCTCATTATAAAACACATAAGATTCAAAGTCATCTTTTAATACTTTGTTACCTTTTTTATCTTCTAAATTATATCGGCCACTCTCGGCAGTTACCACTTTATATTTAGCACCTTCTAATAATAATTTTTTATCGTCTGCTGCGTATTTACTCTCTTTGTTTCCTGTTGTTAAATTGTATACACTGTTATAATCTGATTGAATATTGGCGTATAACTCATCATTTTTAAAAAACATACCCGAAAAGCTAAAGCTTCCATCTACTTGCTTATATAATTCAAAATCTTTTCCAGTCTGTTTATAAACCAAAGTTTTATTTTCATTATTAAATACTAAAAACACCCCTTTAACTGGATTTTCAGATACTTCTTCATCATCAACAGTAGCATTGGCATTTCTAATTTTATCTTTAACTGATTCTACTTGCTGAGATAATTCTTGAAAGTTTTTAAATTTTTTATTGCTGTTAATTATGTTAAGCATTTCTTTATCTTCTTCACTTACATAAGTATACCCATCATAAGATGATTGATCGTATACAGGACCATAGAAAGAAGAGCCATCAAAGGCAGGCCTAATAACTTCTCTCTTACTCATGATAGAATAAAATCCTGTTTGCTTTTTTGGTTCGCAATCTGCACTCTCATGAACCATTTCATCTATAAAGACATAACTTTGATCTCCAGCAAAAACTGAATAATAAGTAGAGCTTTTGTGAACATCTAACAACCCTCTACTAAAAGGTATGATGATTTCTCCACTACTGGTCATAAACTGACATTTCACTTCTTCTCTGTCATTATACAGATATGAATCGTAATTATATTTATCGTAGTTATAATTATAATCACTCTCATAATTATTATATATAGACTCTGTTCCATACCCGCTATTATCCTTCTCTTTTTTCTTTCCCTTGTATACTTTTACATACGTTTCTTTTTTTCCTTCATCTACAAACACCTCTATTGTAGACGCCTTATATCCATTTTCCACTTCTTTAACTAACAGTTTTCCACTAGAAGAAATAACAGTAATATGATCATCATCTTCATTGGTTAACACATAAAACACCTCTTGATTTTTACCATAAGTATTATAATTAAGTAGCGTTAATTTACTTGAAAAATCATCTGAATATAGTTTGTCTCCTTTTGCATTATACCAATCCCTAACTTTATCTTTAATAACAACAAAAACATTATCATAATGTTTAGCATTTGTATTCGTTTTATAGTTCATAGATTGAATACTAGAAAAAACAGATTCGTTTTTAGCTGTGGAAACAATATAATCTCCAAAAGGAATAACATACTCTCCTTTATCGTTAATTAATGCTTGCTGATCTTCTTCATTAATAACTTTAGCCATACCATTATGATGTAAATCGGCATACGTTAAAGTTGGCTTTACAACTGTTTTTCTTTCAGTATCACAATAACCCCATTTTCCGTTTTTGGCTTTAAATGGAAATATTACTTTTTGAGTATGGATATATAGACTATTGAATAATATAGCACATACTAATATTGATATTTTTCTTACTTTAAACATATTCTTTTTTATTTATCTCAAAAGATATTTTTATCATTTACTATAAAAACCTTGTGATTATTGACCTTCAAATTTTACCCCCTCTAAACTATAAAACCCTTCAATTACGCTCTCCATTTCATTCGTTAATCTAGAAAAAACTTTAGCTGTTTCTTGGATGTAATAATTGTCATTTAACTCAATAAATGATAACTCATTTTTAGTATTTGGTATTAATATTTTACCCGTTTCACTGATTAATAAATGTTCATCATCAACTTTAGCTACAAAAGCAGGTAAAATCGTATCTCCATAATTATTATATAGTTGATCGTATTTAACATCTATAACAACATCTCCATTTAATCTTACAACTCCACTTTTATCTTCTCTGGTAAGCATTAACAAAGGATCATTATCAATGGACTGAATATAAATCTTATCAAAACCTTCGTTCATTACTAATTTGTCATTACTGTCTAAGAGGTAATTATAACCGTCCTTATATATTTGATCTATTTTTAAGCTATCAAGATAATATGACACTCTCCAGTTTACATTTTTGCTTGATTTATAAACATATTGGTCGTTTTTATCTAGTTTAAGGTAATGACTGCCGCTTCCGTATCTATTTTTATCGTTATACAATTTAATAACTAACTCTACTTCTGGAGTTTCTTCAAAAGTATTATATCCATATCTTCCATAGCCACCATAATCGAGTAAAGCTTTATTAACAACTCCACCCATCTGAAATCCTTCTGGAAGTTTTACTTCTTTTATCTTACTTTCACTTTCATCAATTAAAGAGTGGACATTATTTAGTGACATTGTTAAATAACTAACTACTTTGGTATCTGCCTTAAATTCTCTTTCACATAGTTTTACATAATTTTTAAAATCATTCATATTACTGAATGTAGTATCAGAATTAACAACCTCTAAAATTTTATCAAAAAGTTGAGTGTTTCCTCCTGCAAAATAGGAGTATCGATCTAAATAAATTCTAGACATAGAATTATATTTTACATCATAGGTGTATGAGCTTTTACTAATATTGTATAAGCCATATACAAATTCTGGTGCACAATCTTCAGCTCCATTAATTGCCTTTTGAACAATTACTTGAACTTCTCCATTTTTATTCTGATGTAAATCCCTTACGTAAGAAAGTTTTTCATTAAATGAAATAATCTCATTACCATTAGGGCCGTACAATGCTGTTGCATATCTTTTTTCTCCATTTGGCAACTTCTTTTTATTAGCATCTACCTCTCGGTTAACTGTGTAATAATAGATAGTATTGTCTTCATTTTCATTGTAAATGGATAATGATTGTATTTGTTCGCCTTCTACATTATTTATAACCAACTGCCCTTCATCTGATAATTGAAAAACAGAAGGGACACTATCTTTATCGTAACGCTTTATGGTAAAACCTGGCGAATAATAATTAGATATTAACTCATCATTTTTATTACTTGAAAAAACCACTTTCCCTTTGTTGTTATACCAATCTATAGCATCTTCTTTTTTTACAACAAAAAGTTTATTTGAGTAGACTCCTTCTGCTTCACTTTTAGGTAACATCATCCACCTTTTAATTTTTCTTTGTAATTCGGTTACGCCATAGTCATCATAATAGTAGTCGAACTCACCACCAGACGCTCCCAAATAAGCAAAACTTGGATTAAAATAAATTTCTTTGTATTTAGTTGGCAATAGCACTTTTCCTTTCTCATTAATAACCCCCTTTAACCCTTTTTCGTTTTTTACTAATGCCATGCCATTACTATTAAACTTAGATGCTTCATAATATTTTGGCTTAATTACTACTTTACTAGTAGAATCACAATACCCCCATTTACCATTAGATTCAAAGGGTATTAACTTTTGCCCATATATTAGTTGAGTTAGCATTAACACCACACTCATTATCAGTATTTTTCTCATATACATTTTAATTTTATTATATAATCGTGAAGTTTAAAAAAGTAACAATAACTATACCATTTTGCTCAATTTTAATTTTTTATTTCGATCTTCTATTTTTAATGCTGTTTTTTATCACATTTAAAGCTGTTTTGTGTGCAGAAAACCATGTCGTAACAACTCCTCCTCCTTTTAAAACTGGTGTTATTTCAGAGCCTTTTTCAAAAATCTCTAAACAAATTTCGGCATAGCTAGTTCCTTTTTCTTTAGCCAGCTCGTTAATTACAAAAGCAACATCTTCTACCGTAAAACCACTTGTTTGTTTCTTAATTCCTGCTTTGGTTCCTATTGGTTTAGTTTCCACTATTTTTTTAGGCTCTTCCTGAATATACTCTTCTTTGGTTTCTACCTTCTTCTCCTCTAATCTACCTTTATCTTCTAAAAAGGCATTTAAATCTGATAATGTTGTGTGCTTTGCCATTTTACTTATTTAAATATTCTACAATGTGTTTTGCTACTGGTTTATATCTTTTCTCTACTCTTAAAGTGCTTGCTTTATAAAATGTTTTTCGATTTGGAACAAAATCATCAATAACATCAACTTTTAATTCATCTAAAGCATGCTTTATCGTTCGTTTACTCGTTAATGAATTGATTCGATTTGGTATTACTAGCAATTTAAGCTTACTATTAATTTGTTGAGCGAGTTTTAAATCTTGTACCGTTTGATAAGTGACTAATAAATCATTTTGATTTAAACTTGTTGTAATTAATATTAAATCACTTGTTAAGGTTAGTTCTTTAATTCCGTTATCGGTTGTCTTACCTGCACTATCTACTATGATGTAGTCGTAATCTCCATTTTTAACTAATTTTTGAATTTCTTTAGCTACAACTTCATCTTCTGATGCTACAAGATGAAAATAATTAGCCACATCACTTTTACTTTTAAACAGCTCTAATTGCCTAAGAGAATTAACGGTATAATTAGTATCGGTTTCAATCAATAAAACCTTTCTCTTTTGACTATGCAAAACTGAAGCTAAATTAATAGCATTTGTGGTCTTTCCTGTACCTCCTTTTCGACTAATAAATGAAATTACTTTTGTCATAATAATATATAGAAACGCTAGATATCTGCAAAGGTATGATAATATCCTAATGGTAAGCCGTTTGAAATCTTAAAGTTTGGTAAAATGTAGACCTTATTTAGCCAATGGTGAATATTTAGTTTTGAACTTATATACTAGACTTGCTCCTCTATAAAAATTCCATGCTAAAAATGCCGACCAAACGGCTATCATTTTTAATCCCAAAAGATCTAGAGAGAAAACAACTGGTGCAAACACTAAAAAAGAAGCTATAAATAAGGTATTCCTTAAATAAGCAGTCTCTCCCAACCCTTTAAAAACGCCATCATAAGTAAATGTTACAGAATTAATAAATTGAGCAATTATAATTAACCAAAATGCTTCGTTAAAATGATTAACCACATTAGCTTTATTACTAAATATTTCACCCATAAATGGATAACCTAACAGAAAAATACCTGCCAAAATACCTGCAACAATTAAGTTATATCTCACTACATCTTTTAATAAAAGTTTAAGCCCAATAAAATCGTTTTTACCCAACAATTTTCCAGACAAGGCATTCGCAGCATTTGAAAACCCATCTATAAAGAAGAATGAAAACACCCATAAATTATACAATATGGTATGAGCAGCTACATAATCTTTACCATAATCTGCCACATAATAATTTGCCAAAAAGAAGGCTACATTTAACGCCAAAGTTCGCAGCAGCATATTTGAGCTCATTTTTAACATCAGCTTAAATTGTGGATTAAGCTTAAATGATGGTAAAATCGAAAATACAGTATTCTTTTTTAAAAAGTATAAAACAGTAATCAGCATTACAGCTTGGGCTACTACACTCGCAATTGCAACACCTTCCATTCCTAAATTAGGCTTAAAGTCTCCTATACCAAACACCAATACATAATCCAACACAATATTAACAAAAGCCCCCAATAAGCTTGCTTTCATTATCCAAACAGTATTTTGATATCCTCTAAACACTCCAAACACAATATAAACGACAAGTGATATTGGAAGACCTATAATTCGTATTCTAAAGTAAACTTGAGTTCGCTCCAATAATTTCCATTGATGCTCCTCAAGTCCATAAAACCCTTTAAAAACATCTTCTGAAAAGATAAAAGCTAAAGCTCCTAGCACAATACCCAAAAGAGCTCCAAAGGCTATAGTTTGGGGTATTAATGTTTTAATTGATTTTATATCGTTTGCTCCAACATATCTCGAAACTATAGAAGATATGGATGTCCTTATTTGAGCCAAACTCCACAAGAGAATAGCATAAAACGAAACTGCCAACCCAACTGCCCCTTGATCTACATCAGATGCTTCTCCAGTATTCCCTATCACGCCTATATCTACCAATCCAATGATAGGCTCTGCAATACCCGCAAAAATTGCTGGTATCGCCAATCTTTTTATTTCAGAAAAAGGTATCCTTTTAGACATAGTTATCACAAAGGTATCATTAAGCTGTTCATAAAAGAACTAACATGAGTGTTAATAACTATTTAACAGATTATCATGCTAAGTAGTATGCATTTTTTATTTTCGAATCCACTATAAATTTAGCTTTGTATGCATATCGCGATTTCAGGAAATATTGGAGCAGGAAAAACTACACTTACAACCCTTTTGGCTAAACACTTCAACTGGGATACTCATTTCGAAGATGTAGAGAACAATCCATACCTGAATGATTTTTATGAAGACATGCAAAGATGGTCGTTTAATCTTCAAATCTTTTATTTAAATAGTAGATTCACTCAAATTCAAGAAATTAAAAAAAGTGAAAAGACAGTTATACAAGACCGAACCATTTATGAGGATGCGTTTATTTTTGCTCCTAACCTCCACTCAATGGGGTTAATGACCACTAAAGATTTTGAAAACTACTTTTCTCTTTTTAATCTAATGGAATCCTTTATATCAGCTCCTGATTTATTAATCCACTTAAGAGCAAGTGTTCCTACTTTAGTTAACCAGATTGCAAAAAGAGGTAGGGATTATGAAGAAAGTATTCGAATAGATTACTTAAAAAGACTTAACGAGCGATACGAAGCTTGGATATCTACCTACAACAAAGGGCCTTTATTAATTATTGATGTAGACAACAACAACTTCCGTGATGAACCAGAAGATTTAGGTAAAATCATTACCGATATTGAAGGGGAAATAAACGGATTGTTTTAAACAATTTTACTATTGTTTTTTAATCGCCACCATTCTAAACCCCACAAACGAAGAAAAAGAGTCCACTAATTTTTCTCCGTTATTATTGGTTAAATGGTGAGCCCCACTTCCCCAAGAACCGCCTTTCACTTCTATTTTATCTGATACGTACTCTGCTACATTACCAAAAATATTATAGTATCCTTTTTTATTTTTTTTAAAGCTATTTACTGGAGCTGTTACAGCATATTGGTCATAATCATCTATATCATTGAAGCTTCTTACTAACTCAAGTCCTTTCCTTTTTATTGCGCTATATGCTAAATCCGCTTTTGGTAAAAAATTAACTTCATAATTTCCATTACGGTCTTTTTTAAGTGGGTTTACATCTCCGCTCATTTTTACCCATTCTTGCTCAGTGGGCAATCTAAATTCAATTTTATTACCTGTAACCTCTTCTTGCTTTTTTGTAAGCCATTTACAAAACAACTGAGCTTGATAGCGTGTTATATTTACTACAGGATAATCATCATATTTTGAATGAATATGATAGTTATTCATCCAAAAATTACTATATGAAAACAAATTTGCCCACCCTTTATTATTAATATTAGTTTCTCCTGTTTCTCTTACAAACAAATTGAATAACTTATTAGAAACCTCATATTTGCCTCCATATAAAGAATCATTTATTTTGATGAAGTTTTGCTTAAAAAATTTCTTTGATATACTAACCTCCTTTTTTGGTTTTTCATCTTTTAATTTTATTACCTCCAAAATATAACGAAAACCAACTTCTGGTGAAGCAGAATCCTGTTTACTACTTCTAGAAATTTCCATTTCTTCTCTTCTATCTCTCCAGCTTCCTCCTTTTGTTTTCCCCCTTTCAGTAATCATTTCTTCAACATTCCCCCCCATATTATAAATTCCAAAATTATTTGGCCAATAACTATCAACTGGAACAGTAATATCTCCTGCATCATTTAAAGAACCTGCAATTCCCATATAATCACCCGATCCTCTAACAAAATTTGCACACATTTTTCCTTGATGCTTTCCTTTTGGAACTCTAGTTGACCTTCCTTCCCATGGATATAATGATGGTTTTCCGCAACCAGCTGCATATTCCCATTCTTTTTCAGTAGGTAATCTAATTAACACTTTTTGTGTAGTATCATATTTATTTAAGGTATCTGTTAGCCATGCACAGTATGCTAAAGCATCCTCATACTTAATGTTTACAACTGGATAGTCTCTAAAAGCCGGATGTCTAAAATAATAATGAATATAAGGTCCAGAAAACCCCATTACTTCATCCCATAAACTAGAATCTGGAAAATGACATGCAAATAACTCAGGATTATCCTTACTAATATCATCTAAAAATTCACGGTATTCTATATTACTTACCTCAGTAGCTTTAATAAACAAGTATTCTCCTCTAACAGGGACAACTCCTACTTGAGATGACGAAATATTAGCCCAACATATAACTAGCAATATTTTGACTACTAAACGAATCTTGTATAAAGATGATAAAATCATGATAACATTTTCTCTATTCAATTAAACACTTAAATTTATAATCTATTATATTAATACCTCAATTTAAACCCAAACATGACTAAAATACTTGTAATTGATGATGAAAGACCAATAAGAAGTGTCTTAAGAGAAATTCTAGAAAATGAAAAGTTTGAAGTTGATGATGCTGAAAACGGAAAAGTAGGGTTTGATTTAGCAACAAAGAATAAATATGATGTAATTCTTTGTGATATTAAAATGCCTGAAATGGATGGACTTGAAGTACTGGAAAAACTTCAAGAAAATGGAATAGATTCTCCCATCATTATGATATCGGGCCATGGAACGATCGACACTGCAGTTGAAGCTCTACAAAAAGGAGCTTACGATTTTATTCAAAAACCACTGGACTTAAATAGAACACTTGTAAGTATAAGAAATGCATTTGAACGATCAGATTTAGTTAAAGAAACAAAGGTTTTAAAGCGAAAAATTCAAAAAGGAAAGGTTACTGAAATTATTGGTGAATCAGATGAAATAATAGCAATCAAAGAAATGATTGATAAAGTGGCAGAGTCTGATGCAAGAGTTTTTATTACTGGCGGTAATGGAACTGGAAAAGAATTAGTTGCACGTCAATTACATGAAAAAAGCAACCGAGCAAAAGCTCCATTTATAGAAGTTAACTGTGCAGCAATCCCTGCTGAGTTAATTGAAAGTGAACTTTTTGGTCATGAAAAAGGTGCATTTACATCTGCTATAAAACAAAGACAAGGTAAATTTGAACAAGCAGAAGGAGGAACCATATTTTTAGATGAAATAGGCGATATGAGTCTTGCTGCCCAAGCAAAAGTATTAAGAGCCCTTCAAGAAAATAAAATAACAAGAGTTGGTGGAGATAAGGACATCAAAGTTAATGTTAGGGTATTGGCTGCAACCAACAAAAACATGATAAAAGAAATTGCCGATAATAAATTTAGAGAAGATTTATATCATAGATTAGCTGTAATACTAATTCATGTTCCTTCTCTTAATGATCGTAAAGATGATATTCCGCTATTAGCCAATCATTTTTTATCTATTATATGCGAAGAGCAAGGTGTTGCAGTTAAATCATTTGCTGATGACGCCTTTGAAAAACTTAAAGAAGCTAACTGGACTGGAAACATAAGAGAGCTAAGAAATATCATAGAAAGACTTACTATTTTATGTGGAGAAGAAATTACTGGAGAGGAAGTTGTAAAATATGCCAATCCAAAATAACATATTACAACTTGCTAATTCAGCAAAAATTACGATATTTGCAAACCAAAAATTAATAATCGGGGGTATCGACCCTCCAAAATTTAAACATTATGTCAGTAAAAATTAGACTAAGAAGACAAGGAAGAAAAAAATCTCCATACTATCAAATAGTAGCTGCAGATGGACGTGCGAAGAGAGATGGGCGTTATTTAGAGAAAATAGGAACATATAACCCTATGACAAATCCTGCTTCAATTACATTAGATGTTGATAAAGCCTTAACTTGGTTAGAAAATGGTGCACAACCAACTGATACAGCTAAAGCTATTTTATCTTATAAGGGAGTTATGTACAAGAAACACCTTAAAAGAGGAGTTACAAAAGGTGCTTTCACTCAAGAAGTAGCTGACAAGAAATTTGAAGAGTGGGTAGCTGAAAAAGAAGCTAAAGTAAACGCTAAAAAAGAAGGCTTAGCTAAAACACAGCAAGCTGATGCTGACGCAAGGTTTAAAGCAGAGCAAGAAGTTAAAGAAGCAAGAGCTAAAGCTATTGCAGAAGCAAATGCTCCTGAAGAAGT
>JAHDBM010000040.1:20595-29468 GCA_020630395.1 Flavobacteriales bacterium | reverse complement strand
TCAAATTTTATAATGATTTCGTGAATATATCTATTCTTTACACGACTAACATAAGGCGCCTGAGGTCCTAACACTCTACCTCCTAACTTACTTTTTAATTGCCTAACCAATTCTTTAGCCCCTTGCATAGAGTTTTCTCTATCTCTATGTTTAATAGTTATTTTAATTAGTCTGTAAAAAGGGGGATACTTGAAATTTCTACGCTCTATAAGCTCTTGCTTAAATAACCCTTCATAATCGTTTTGAATTACTTTTTGAATTACCCAATGATTAGGTGAATAGGTTTGTATAATTACTTTGCCTCTTTTTTCTTTTCGTCCTGCCCTACCTGATACTTGCGTTAATACTTGAAATGAACGTTCAAACGATCTAAAATCAGGAAAATTTAATAGGCTATCTGCACTTAGCACACTTACCAAACCAACATTATCAAAATCTAATCCTTTTGTTACCATTTGAGTTCCTACCAAGATGTCAATTTCTCCATCTTGAAAGTCGTCAATAATTTGCTGATAACTATTCTTTGCACGAGTAGTATCCAAATCCATTCGCTTTATATTCGCTTTAGGAAAAAACTGACCTAACTCCTCTTCTATCTTTTCGGTTCCAAAACCAACCATTTTAATTTTTGCACTGCCACATGCTTGGCATTTTGGTTGAGGCTTATGTGAATGACCACAGTAATGACATTTTAATACATGAATATGCTTATGGTACGTCATACTCACATCACAGTTCTTGCATTGAGGTGTCCATCCGCAATCTTCACAAGACCATAAAGGATTATATCCTCTTCTATTCTGAAACAAAATTAACTGTTCTTTATTCTCTAAATATCCTTCTATATGTTCCATTAAATATTCAGAAAAATGAGATTTCATCTTCTTTCGCTTTTGAGCCTCTTGTAAATCAGAGCATAAAATTTCTGGGAGCTTAGAACCTCCATATCGTTTGGTTAACGATACTAAATGATATTTTTCTTGCTTGGCATTAAAATACGTTTCAACTGCAGGAGTTGCAGATCCCATTAATACTTTTGCTCCTAATTTACCACTCCAATAAATCATAGTGTCTCTAGCATGATACCTTGGTGCTGGATCATATTGTTTAAACGAAGAATCGTGTTCTTCATCAATAATAATTAATCCTAGATTAGTTAATGGAAGAAAAATAGATGATCGAGCTCCAATTATTATTTTATATTTTCCTTCTTCTTTTAGCAAATCCTGCCATAATTCAATTCGCTCATTCGTATTAAAACGCGAATGATAAACCCCAACTTTATCTCCAAAAAACTGACGAAGACGATTAATAATTTGAGTGGTTAGGGCAATTTCAGGAAGTAAGTACAACACCTTCTCTCCTCCATCTATAACCTCTTGTATTAGCTTAACATAAATTTCTGTCTTTCCACTTCCAGTTACTCCATGTAATAAAACTGGCTTGTTAGCTGCAAAACCTGTTTTTACCTTATCATAAGCATATTGCTGTTGTTCAGAAAGATCATAAAGACTTATTAATTCCTTATCATAAGTTCCTAATCGATTTACCTCTTTCTTTTCTTCAATAAATATTCCTTTCTTTATAAGTTGAGGAACTGCTGTTGAAAAGGACTTATCCTTTTTAGCAAGTTTAGCTTTTTTAATTTCTAACGAAAAATCATCTTTAACTTCTTGTAAGAATAACATTAAAGCATTAAGCTGTTTTGGTGCTCGCTCTAACTGATTAAAAGCCTCTCTAATAGCATCATCATTTCTAATTGCTGGAGCTAAGGATATAAAAGGTAATTTCTTTGGTTTATATCCTTCTTTTACCTGTTCTGCAAGTAATATTATTCCTTTTTCTCTTAATGACTTAATAACGGGATAAACCGTTTTAATATCCAATATCTTTTCGATATCATTTATTTCTAATACATGCTGTATTTGTAATGCTTCAGTAATTAAATATTCTTTATCAGATAGAGTTTCAATATCATATTCTTCACCAGAAAGCATAACTTTAGTTTGGCTTACTAATTTTAATCCGGCTGGCAGAGCTGCATTCATAACTTCTCCTATTGTACACATATAGTATGAACTAATCCATGACCACAATGCTAGTTGGTTTTGCGTTACGATTGGAACATCATCTAAAATTGCTTCTAAATATTTAGCTTGGTATGCGCTAGGTGCTACCTCATGAATAGTTGATATAATAGCCGAGTATAGCCGTTTCTTTCCAAATTGAACAATTACCCGTTTACCTACTTCAATCTCCTTATTCCATTCATTAGGAACACGATAAGTATAGGTGTTAGGCACTGCAATTGGAAGAATTACATTAACAAATTTAGTAATTCTTGCACTCATAAAATAAAGGTACTACTTTTCGTAACCTTCTTTCCTAGACTGCACTAAAATTATGATTTAGAATAATCAGAGACTACCTTAATAAATTAACATGACCTCTGTAATGTCTTTCAGTATCTCCATCTTTAAATTTGGTGTCGACTGTCCAAACATAAGCATCTTGTTTACATTGCTGACCTTTAAATGTTCCATCCCATCCTTTATCTTTAAGTTGAGTTTCATAAATAAGCTCTCCCCATCTATTAAACACTCTAAACTCATAATAATCTGGGTCATCTCCATTTATAACTGGTTTAAATGTTTCATTTACTATATCATTACCTGGAGTAAATGTATTAGGAGTATATACTAATAATATGTGAACATATATTGTTTTAACAATAGTATCTGAGCATCCATATGCATTCGATACAATTTGAGTAACATCATAAGCTCCTGAATCTTGATAATTATGTATTGGATCGGCTGTATTTGAAGTATCTCCGTCTCCAAAATCATAGAATATTGAAGTTCCGTATAATGACTGATCTATAAACTGTATCATGGTACTAATCTCTGGATCATTTACTAATATTGAACTAAAGTTTGCTATAGGAATAGGATTTACTTCTATTAAGTTTGTTTTAATGATAGAATCTTGACATCCACCATCAGACTCTACCATAAGCTTAACATCATAAGCTCCTGGTAAAGGAAAACAAACCATAGGGTTAGTATCATTATAAACATTTCCATCTATGGTCCAAGTATAGTTTGTTATTATTCCTGATGCATGTATAGTAGATCTATCACTAAATTGAATACACTCATTGGCGCAAATTTCTGTTCTATCTTGAGTAAATTCGGCAACAGGTACAGCATTATTTATTATAACTACAGTATCAGTTGATGCAGGGCATGTTCCATTAGTTGCAGTCCAAACCATTACATACTGTCCTCCTTCTTGAAGTCCTGTTACAGTAGTGTAAGGAAAATTTGCTGAATAAACTGGAGGACTTGGTGAAGCACTAGCTACACTCCACATACCGGTTGCTGTTCCATTTAAAGGAACTGCTGAAACACTTGTACCAGTTTGAAAACACATTTCTTGATCAACCCCTGCATTTGCTATAGGTTGATCATAAATTGTTATAACAACAGTATCACTCGCACCATGACAAGCTCCTTGACTTACTGTCCATATTAATTGATAAACTCCTTCTTGAAGATTACTAACTATTGAACTTTCACTATTTACATTAGAGAACACAGGAACAGTAGGACTTGTAGGCACAAAAGACCAAACCCCAACTTGACCAACACCAGGTGTATTTGCATACAATGCTAATGAATATATACTACACAAAGAGGAATCTATACCTGCATTAGAAACTGGTAAATTAGTATCTACAACAGTCACATTGGCTATACAACTATCAATAAAATTTCCTTGAGTATAAAAAACAGGTATAGCGTTTATCCCTGTTTGTTTACAATCAAATACAGAATCAACAATCCAAGCAGTATCAACACCACATAATGCTACTCCACCAGTAGAAGAAACATCCGCAACATTAATTCTGGCAAAACCAAAAGCATCTAAATATATAGTCGTGTCTTTACAATTAAATACACTATTTGATGTATCTACTACCGTAACATTTGCAGCACAACTATCTATATTTCCATAATTATCAGTAACGTATAAATACACAATATTTATACCTGCATCTACACATGTAAAACTATCTTTACTAACTGTGATATTTTGAATCCCACAATTATCCATACTTCCATTCTCTATAAAACTAGAATCAATCAATACATAACCTGATCCATTAAGATATACTAAAGTGTCTTTGCAAATAGGAGTTGGTCTAGTAGTATCTCCTATTACAACTACTATTGAATCATCAATAGAACAGCCTGCCGTATCTGTTCCAGTAACGTAATATGTTGTGTTAGAGGCCGGAGTTACTACATGAGGTCCTGCTGTAGCTGGAAGCCCATTACTCCATACAAAATTTAATGATGGCGGATCTGCCCATAAATTAACTGATTGACCAGGGCAAACAACAGTATCATTTGCAGTTGTCATCAAAATTTCGGAAGTATTAATTGACTGATTAGGTAAATTCCAAGAAGCTGGACATCCATTAAGTGATAATCCATTTCTTGTGTAATTACATCCAAGACCGACTGTATTAGGTGATGTAATAGTTCCATAAAATGTTACGCCATAAGTAACTGTATATACCACACCATCTGGTCCTAATTTAACTCCAGACATGTTATTGTCTAATACTGTAGAAGTTCCTGAAATAATGTCGTATTGTCTTAATTGTTGACCATACCCATTGGTATAATATATTTTATCTCCATCAGGAGAGAAACAGGCACTAAACCCGTTAGTACTGCCAGGTATATGAACAAAATTACTAGCTATACCCGTAGTATTATCAAAATCGCAGTAATAAACTCCTTGATATTCAACCGAAATAACTAATCTATCGAAAGCCTCTGAAATAATAATACTTCCTCTTTCCCTACCATTAGAATTAAATAAATTAGTTACACTAGTAACTGGTGTTGTTGTGATTCCTGTTGCATCAAAATAATAACTATTCACCAATCCCCCTGGACTAGTAAGAATGATCCATCCTCCCTGTCCATTTGAATGTGGTGCACATCCTAATCTTTCACCTGTGCTATCCTGTAGCAAAGTATTTTTTGTAGCTGCATTAATTGTTCCATTTGCACCAGCCGATAAATCAGCTTCTGACCAATATACATTTCGAATATTGTTCGTGAGAATAAAAAAATCATCTAAATTACCACAGCTTTTAGGTAAGATCATAGCGGTTTCACATGCACTAGACATTCCAGTTAATCCAGTTCCATTAGTCAGTGTATTATTTACCGCATTATTAACAGTCTGCCCATTAGTATATAATAATAAAGCACCTGTATTAGGATCACAATACATAGCAGAGCCTTCTGAAGCAGTTAAATTATTAGCACAATTTACTACCGGGCTTCCAGAATTAAAATCTACGAATAAACCTGTTCTTCCTGAATACCATACGTGCTGCTCTCTTTGAGCATACATAGTTGTATCAATTAAAATAAGTAGAAAAACTAAAAGGACTAGATGAAGTAGTTTTATTTTCAATGCAACATGCTTTAATCTGTTAATACTAATATCTTTACGAAGCAGATTTTACAAAAGTTGCTCTTTTTTTTAAAAGATTATAAAAAAGTTATCTTAATAAATTAACATGTCCTCTATACTCTTTTATACGCTCTCCATCTTTATACTTTGTTCGTAATGTCCAAACATAAGTATCTGTTTTTGCATTACTTCCTTTATAAGTCCCATCCCAACCGTCATTCTTGTTTTGTGTTTGGTATACTAATTTCCCCCATCTATCAAATACTCTGAACAGAAATGCATCTGGATCATCACCATCAACAAAAGGGAAGAATCTCTCATTTACCCCATTACCATCTGGAGTAAATGTATTTGGAACATAAACAACCAAAATATGAACAAAAATTGTACGAACAAGTGTGTCACTGCAACCAAAGTTATTATACACGATTTGTGTTATATCATAGAATCCAGAATCTAAATAAATATGAGAAGGATTTTGCTGAGTTGTTGGCGAGCTACCATCTCCAAAACTATACCAATAAGATGTTGAATATTGTGAAGCATCTTGAACCTGTATTTTAGTGCTGATATTTGGATCATCAACTAAAAATGTGTTAAAATCTGCAATTGGAACTGTAAACACATCAATTAAATTTGGTTTATTAATCGTATCTCTACATCCATTACTTGATTCTACTATTAGACTTACGTCATAAACTCCAGGATTAGGCCAACAAATCATTGGGTCTTGGTCGTATAAAATATCTCCACCTGCACTCCAATAATGAGTAGAAATATTATCGCTAGGATGAATAGTAGATAAATCAGTAAATTGAATACAATCTCCAGCACAAACTTCAGTTGTATCTTGAGTAAACTGTGCAATAGGCACAGCAAAATTATTAATAACAATACTATCTCTACTTACCGGACATGTTCCATTTACAGCTTCCCAATACAATACATATTGACCAGCTTCTTGTAAATTACCAACTGTAGTTGTTGGACTTAATGAATTAAATGTAGGGTTATTTGGAGTTCCATTAGCTAAGTACCAAGTTCCTGTTGATAAACCTGTTAGTGGTATAGCACTAATTATGGTAGAAGTTTCAAAACACAAGTCTTGATCTGGTCCAACAATTGCTACAGGCTGATCGTATACATTTACAATTAATGTATCGGTAAATGAAAAACATGGTCCATTGGTAACTTCCCAAACAAAACGGTATGTGCCTTCAATTAATCCCGTAACAGAAGCATTAGGTAAACCTGCATTAATAACAGTTGGTACGTTAGGGTTATTTGCAGTTGGATCTAATCTCCAATATCCTTGAGCTAGACCTGATAAAGGTGCTGCATAAAACTGTAATGCATATGTTGCACACAAGTTCGTATCTGGACCAGCATCAGCAACTGGTCTATCCCACACATGGATAACTAATGTATCAACATCTGCTGTACAAGTTCCATTAGTCATGATCCACAATAACTGATAAGTTCCTTCAACTAGATTAGATACATTAGTATTATACTGTGATGAATCTGAAAAAACAGGTTGTGATGGTGGTGTTGTACCTGGATCGATTATCCATCTTCCTTGAGCGGTTCCAACTGGTTGATTCGCATATAAATTTAAATTATAAACAGCACACAAATTAGTATCTGGACCAGCTATTGCTACTGGTTGATCGTACACGTTAATTAATACAGTATCTGTAACAGGTGGGCAAGTCCCGTTACTAACCGTCCAAACCATTTCATAAGTTCCCTCAATTAATCCATTTACTCCTGTTAAAGCACTGTTTGGAGTTACTATATTTGGAACGTTTGGACCACTAGCATAAGACCATACTCCTGATGAAGATCCAACTGGTGTATTTCCTATTAGAATTGCACTATAATTATTACATAAATTCACATCATTTCCTGCATTTGAAACAGGCATATCATAAACATCTAGTATCATAGTGTCGGTTACTGGTATACAAGAACCATTACTTACTGTCCATACTAACACATATCTACCCTCTATTAAATTACTGATATTAGATGTAGGACTTGTTGGAGAAGCAAATACAGGCAATGTAGGGCCACTAGAAGTTGTCCAAGCTCCAGTTGAAGATCCAACTAATAAGTTAGCCCTCATGTTCATTGAATATGTATTACATAAACTTGTGTCTAATCCAGCATTAGCAAGAGGTTGCTCAAACACTGATATAGAAACTGTATCTGATGCAATATTACAACCAGCTCCATTGGTAACTGTCCATACAAATTCATAAACACCCTCAACTAAATTTGAAACACTAGTATTACCCATGTTAACATTAGCTATGGTTGGAATATTTGGTGCTGTTAATATCGTCCATGTTCCAACAAAAGTTCCAGGAGGAATGTTACCATTTAAATTATAAACATATGTTGCACATAAACTATCATCTATGCCAGCATAAGCTGGGGGTATTATTGAATCCCTAACTGTTATTTGAGCAATACAACTATCTATATTTCCATTTACATCCGCTACATAAAGTGTAACATTATTAATACCTGTATCAGTACAATTAAATACTGTTCTACTTAATGATATACTTGCTATTCCGCAAGCATCATTACTTCCATTATTTACATAACTACTATCAATAGTATATTGCCCCGTAGAATCTAAATAGATTAATGAATCCATACAAACAACTTGAGGTCTAACTGTATCTAAAACAGTTACTATTGCTGTACAACTATCAACATTTGAATTTGCATCTGTAACATAAAGTGTGACGTTATTTGGTCCTACATCTGCACATGTAAATAAGCTTTGACTTAATGTGATAACACCACAGGCATCATTACTTCCGTCATCTACATAACTACTATCTATTGTATATTGTCCTGTTGCATCTAAATAAATAGTCGTATCCATACATACTGCTATAGGACCAGTAGTATCTACTACCGTTACATTTGCCGAACAACTATCTACATTTCCATTTACATCCGTAACAACCATAGTTACTTGGTTAATTCCTACATCAATACAATTAAAATTATATCGACTTAATGTAATCGTAGCTATACCACAATTATCTGCACTTCCATTATTAATATAACTCGAATCTATCGTGTATTGACCTAGGTTATCAAGATAAACTGTAGTGTCTTTACAAATTGGTGTTGGTAAAACGGTATCGGCTACCGTTACATTTGCTGTGCAACTATCAAGATTTCCATTGATATCTGTTACGTACATTGTTACTTGGTTAACTCCTACATCAACACAGCTAAAACTATATTGGCTTAACGTTATTCTATCAATTGCACAATTATCTGAACTTCCGTTTTCGATATAACTACTATCTATCGTATAGGTACCTCCTACTGATAAATATATT
>JAHDBM010000040.1:15553-20495 GCA_020630395.1 Flavobacteriales bacterium | reverse complement strand
GTTTTCGATATAACTACTATCTATCGTATAGGTACCTCCTACTGATAAATATATTGTTGTATCCTTACAGACGGGAAGTGGATTAAGGGTATCTAAAACAGTTACTATTGCTATACAACTATCTACATTTGAATTAGCATCTGTTACATAAAGCATGACGTTATTAAGGCCTACATCTGCACATGTAAATAAGCTTTGACTTAATGTGATAACACCACAGGCATCATTACTTCCGTCATCTACATAACTACTATCTATTGTATATTGTCCTGTTGCATCTAAATAAATAGTCGTATCCATACATACTGCTATAGGACCAGTAGTATCTACTACCGTTACATTTGCCGAACAACTATCTACATTTCCATTTACATCCGTAACAACCATAGTTACTTGGTTAATTCCTACATCAATACAATTAAAATTATATCGACTTAATGTAATCGTAGCTATACCACAATTATCTGCACTTCCATTATTAATATAACTCGAATCTATCGTGTATTGACCTAGGTTATCAAGATAAACTGTAGTGTCTTTACAAATTGGTGTTGGTAAAACGGTATCGGCTACCGTTACATTTGCTGTGCAACTATCAAGATTTCCATTGATATCTGTTACGTACATTGTTACTTGGTTAACTCCTACATCAACACAGCTAAAACTATATTGGCTTAACGTTATTCTATCAATTGCACAATTATCTGAACTTCCGTTTTCGATATAACTACTATCTATCGTATAGGTACCTCCTACTGATAAATATATTGTTGTATCCTTACAGACGGGAAGTGGATTAAGGCTATCTAAAACAGTTACTATTGCTGTACAACTATCTACATTTGAATTTGCATCTGTTACATATAACATAACATTATTAAGGCCTATATCTGCACATGTAAATAAACTTTGACTTAACGTGATAACACCACAGGCATCATTATTTCCACCATCAACATAACTACTATCCATTATATATTGACCTGTTGCATCTAAGTAAATAGTGGTATCATTACATATTGCTCCAGGAGCGACTGTATCTATAACTGTTACGTTTGCTGTACAACTATCTATATTGCTATTAAAATCAGACACATACATGGTAACCAGGTTTACACCTACATCAATACAGGTAAAGCTATCTCTACTTAATGTAATGGTAGCAATCCCACAATTATCTGTACTTCCATTATTAATATAACTCGAATCTATTAATACGTAACCTGCGCTATTAAGATAAACTGTAGTGTCTTTACATATAGGTGTTGGTCTAGTTGTATCTCCCATAATAATAGTTACTGAATCATCTATCGTACATCCTCCAGCATCTGTTCCAGTAACATAATATGTGGTATTCACAACTGGACTTACAATATGTGGACCAGCAGTTGGTGGTAATCCATTACTCCATACGTAATTTAATGTTGGAGGATCAGCCCAAATATTAACTGGTTGTCCAGGACAAATGATAGTATCATTTGATGTACTCATTAAAATTTGAGTTGTATTAATAGATTGGTTTGGTAAATTCCATGAAGCCGAACATCCATTTAACGACAACCCATTTCTAGTATATGAACATCCAATACCTACGGTATTTGGAGAAGTAATTGTTCCATAAAACGAAACACCTGATGTAACCGAGTATATAACTCCATCAGGTCCTAATTTAACTCCAGACACATTATTATCCAATACTGTTGCCGTTCCAGAAATAATATCATATTGTCTTAATTCTTGACCATATCCATTGGTGTAATATATTTTATCTCCATCAGGAGAAAAACAAGCACTAAAACCGCTTGTGCTTCCAGGTACATGAACAAAATTACTAGCAATACCTGTAGCGATATCAAAATCACAATAATATACTCCTTGATACTCAACAGAAATAACTAATTTATCTAAAGCTTCTGAAATTATAATACTTCCTCTTTCAGATCCATTTGAATTAAATAAAGTAGTTGTACTAGTAACTGGTGTTGTGTTTATACCTGTTCCATCAAAATAATAACTATTAACTACACCCCCAGTATTTGTTAATATTATCCAGCCGGCATCTCCACTAGCGTGAGGAGCACAACCTAATCTTTCTCCAGTATTTGCTTGTAATAATGTGTTTTTTGTTCCTGCATTTACAGTACCAGAGGCACCAATTGAAAGATCTACTTCTGACCAATAAACATTACTAATATTATTTGTCAATACGAAAAACTCATCTAAATTACCGCAAGTTTTAGGTAAAATCATGGCTGTTTCACAAGCACTAGAATTACCATTTAATCCCGTTCCATTTGCTAAAGTTGCATTAGCTGCATTTTTAACCGTTTGTCCATTGGTATATAACAACAAAGCTCCTGTATTAGGATTACAGTACATTCCAGAACCTTCTGAAGCATTTAAGTTACTTGTACAATTAACAACAGGACTACCTGAATTAAAATCAACAAAAATACCTGCACTTCCTGAATACCAAACATGTTGCTCTCTTTGAGAAAACAAGCTTGAGCTAGACAACAAAAGCAAGACAATAAAATGAATTAAATTATGTATTTTTATTTTCATAGGCACATTCTATATAAATTTTACGCTAGAATGCCCATTAAGGTTCCTGAAAACTTACTGCTTTAATTAAACAACAAGAAAAACATTGTTAGCAACAATCATAACTCATTAATTACTAACAAAAAACTAGTGTTAATAACTTCTTATTTTTTATATAATAAAACTTCTGATCTTCCTTTCTTAAAAACCTTATTACTATTTTGTTTTCCTTTTCTCAATTCTCTTTGCTCCTCTA
Organism: Flavobacteriales bacterium; assembly: GCA_020630395.1. Classification (GTDB taxonomy): domain Bacteria; phylum Bacteroidota; class Bacteroidia; order Flavobacteriales_D; family CAJJDF01; genus CATLPG01. Next base: position 17,695 of record JAHDBM010000040.1, on the reverse strand, counting down.
TTGATAAACGATTGATATCTGCGCAATTAGTTGAACAACAACCTTCCATTTTTTCTTTACACGAGTCACATTGTATAAATAACAAATGACATGCTTCATTTAAACAATTCGTATGCTCATCAGATGGAGATCCACATTGATGACAAACGGCAATGACATCATCACTTATTTTTTCTGCTCGTCTATGATCAAACACAAAGTTTTTACCTAAAAATTTATTCTCTAAATCTTGATCTTTAACTTGTCTTGTATACTCAATGATTCCTCCTTCTAATTGAAATACATTTTTAAATCCTTTGTGTTTAAAATATGCACTAGCTTTTTCACACCTTATGCCTCCAGTACAATACATAACCAGATTCTTATCCTCTTTATTCTCCTTTAAATCATCTTCAATTATGTCTAAGGACTCTCTAAAGGTATCTACATCTGGAGTAACTGCACCTTTAAAATGACCTATTTCACTTTCATAATGATTTCTCATATCCACTAAAACAGTGTTATCATCTTCTATAAGATTATTAAAAGTTGTGGCATCTACATGAATTCCTTTGTTAGTAACATCAAAAGTGTCATCATTAAGTCCATCTGCAACAATCTTACTTCTTACTTTAACTTTTAATTTTAAAAATGATTTATTGTTTTGTTCAACAGCTATATTTAAACGAACATTTTCTAAAAACGTAATACTATCTAAATGATTTTTAAAATCATTGAATTTCTTGGCGGGAACAGACAATTGAGCATTAACACCTTCATGGGCAACATAAATCCTTCCAAGAACATTAAGTTCTTCCCAATTAATAAATAAATGGTTTCTAAAAATTTGAGTTGCGCCAATATTATGGTATTTGTAGAAAGATATTGTTAGACGATCTTCTCCTGCTTGATCGATTAAATCTGCTCTTTCTTTAGCGCTTAGTTTATTATACAGTTGCATGCTATAAATAAGTTAAGGTTAAAATATACTGACAAATATAAGAATAATATTAGCCTATTCATTTTATGTATTACAATTGATATTATAATTAATTGGGTTATGATTTCCGTTTAAATAAATCTTGAAGTATTTTAGCTCTCAATTAAAAACACAATATGCCTAAAAGCGTTATGCTTTTTTTAAATATGAGTGGTGGTGAGATATTTATTATCTTACTGTTCATTTTGTTATTTTTTGGAGCCGAAAGTATTCCAAAAATCGCAAGAAACATGGGGCGTGTTCTAAATCAAGTTAAGAGCGCTACTGACGAAATTAAAAAAGATATTAGGAGTTCAGCAGATAACATTAAACAAGATGTTATGGATCAAGCTGGTCAAGAAAATCCGCTCAATGATTTAAAAAAGGATATTGATGACTCTATTAAAGACATAAAATTATAACCATGATAACATTTATTGGACTTCTTATTTTAGGACTTGTAGTACTTGTTTTTAGTGGTGATTTTTTAGTTAAAGGAGCAGTAGGAATTGCTAAGAAATTTGATATCTCTCCACTTGTAATTGGTATGACAGTTGTTTCTTTTGGCACATCAGCTCCAGAACTTTTTGTTAGCTTACAATCTGTTGTAGATGGACATTCGGAAGTAGCAGTTGGTAATATTGTTGGCTCTAACATTGCTAATATTGCATTAGTACTAGCTATTACGATACTTATTTTTCCTATTGTAGTTGATCGAAATTCCAAAATAATTGATTGGCCTATGATGATGGGAGCCTCACTCCTATTCTATGGTTTTGCCTTTGATGGCGTAATACAAAGGTGGGAGGGAATTATTTTGATAATAGGCATTATATTATTTATTGTTTTTCTTATACGTAAATCTCGAAGAGAAAAAACACCTGTTAATGATGATGACATGGATGCTCCTGAAAAAGAATGGATGACTTATGTATTTCTTATTGGTGGATTGGTAGGGTTAAAATTTGGAGCCGGTTGGATGTTAGATGGAGCAGTTGGAATTGCCGAACTTGCGGGCATGAGCCCAGAAATAATTGCTGTTACCATTGTCGCTTTTGGAACTTCAGTACCTGAACTTGTAGCTTCGGGTGTAGCTGCTTATCGTAAGCAAACAGACATTAGTATAGGTAATTTGATTGGCTCTAATATTTTTAATATTATGGTTGTTATTGGTATTACAGCCA
>JAHDBM010000040.1:0-15453 GCA_020630395.1 Flavobacteriales bacterium | reverse complement strand
ACGTGAATTAAGTTGGAAAGAATTAAATCAGCTTAAAAAAGATATTCTTTGGGTTTATGATGAAAATATGGGGCAACTTAATGCAGCATTTATCCCTTCTAATTCATTTAAACTAAACTATTGGGAGTATTTAACACTTAAAGTAAATGAAGATGTACTCGAAGAAGAAAGAAGTTTTTTTATTAATGGAGTACTTATAATCTTATTATGCCAATGTGTAGAATATAATTGTATTGCTACAGGAGATCAAGCAGTTTTCAACAGAAAAGACTTACCAATAATACTTCAGTTTGTTAATGAATTTAAGCCAAAAGATGATACCGAGTCAATCATTAAGGAAAAATTAACTCTGGGTTTAAATATTGCTCTTTCCATGACTGATGAACAATTAATGAACACTGATTTTGAGCATGAAAATTTACCCTATTTTTATAAAAACCTCAATAAAATTGGAGATGATATTATATTAAGTTATTATGAATCTAAGTTAATATAAGGTAAGCATGTTAGTAAATTAAAAACCATATCTAAGCATTACTTTATCACATAAATCCTTTAGTCAACATAACATCTTCATCATCAGCTGATGGTCCATAGCTTGCAGGTACAGCAACACCTAATAGTCTTAAATAAACACCCAATTGAGCTCTATGGTGTATAATATGATTCATACAAAATACCCTGGCTACTTCTCTTTTTGGTAATGTAAATAAAATTTGTTCTCCATATGTCATAGACCAATTCTTTTCAAACTCCACATCAGATACGCTTAATAAATCTTGCTTTGCTTTATTTAATAAGTCATCAAAATAATCAAGTAATTCTTTGTTAGAAGTAATATTCTCTGGCTCAAAATGTTCAAAATCTAACCTGTCACTATTAACTAAACTAGACCACCATGAAGTTATTTCAGCAACATGAACAGCTAGTCTAATTATTTCTTCTGATTTATTAGTAGGGCTATATCCTTTATTATCAAATTGAACAGCCTCTAAATATTTTCTTGTTATAGCAGATTCTAATAATAATTCTTTTAAAAACGTTTCACCAATAATATTCATTTTCTTTTTTTACAAATAAGGATAATCCACTTTACTCAAAAACAAAGCTCCCCCATCAACCGATTTCCCTGCTTCACCTCTATCCTTTTTCTCGATTATATCTTTAAAATCGTTTACCGTTATTTTACCCATCCCAACTTCTAAAGTGGTACCAACAACTGCACGCACCATATTTCGTAAAAAACGATTAGCTCTGATTTCAAAGATCAATTTATCTTGTTCTATTAATGTCCATTTAGCCTTAGAAACATCACAAAGATTAGTAAACGCATCTGAATGTAGCTTTGAAAAAGAAGTAAAGTCATCTGTATTTAGTAAGACACTAGATGCTTCATTCATTAAGTCAATATCTAATGATTTAGGAACAAAATAAGAAAGTCCTCTATGAAAAGGATTTTTTCTTTGGTGAACATAATATTCATAAGTACGAGCTGTCGCATCAAAGCGTGCATGTGCGTGTTTATCTACTTCAACTACATTGTAAGCAACAATATCTTTAGGTAAGGCTCCATTTAAGGAATATAAAAAGTTAGTTGGTAATTCTTCTATATCAAAATGTAGAAAAAACTGCTTAGCATGAACGCCAGTATCGGTTCTACCACAACCTAAAGTAGTAATTTTTTGACGTAAAAAAAGAAACAATGCTTTATCTAATTCTCCCTGAACAGTTCGTATATCACCTTTTTGCACTTGCCATCCATGAAAATTGGATCCATTGTATGCTATTTCTAAAAAATATCTTTTCATTTTAGTCTTATTTAACAAATTGTTAATATTAAAACAACCATGATGTTTGTAACTATCAATTACATTTGATGCATGAATCTACTTAAAATAATATGGTTAATAAAGATTACTTCTTTTGCTTTTATAAATACAGCTGCACAAACAAATTGTAACACAAAATTTTTAGAGGCTAAATATGACGAAATTAACATATTGCAAAACATTCCATATCAGATCGCAAAAAATTTCATTGGTAACAATAAAACATATCATTTAGACCTATACGAAGCAAAATATGATACAAACACAAAAAGGCCTCTTATTGTGTTTTTTTATGGAGGAGGTTTTATTCAAGGAAATAAAGAACAACCTGCAATTGTTGAAATGTGTGATTCATTTGCCAAAAGAGGTTACGTAGCAGCTGCTATCAACTACAGGTTAGGAACAAATGGTAGTTCCTCGAGTATGATTAGAGCTATTTATAGAGGTGTTCAAGATGGTAGTGCCGCTTTAAGATTTTTAAGTTATCACGCAGATTTATTTAAAATTGACACCAATAACATAGTGCTAGCAGGAAATTCAGCAGGCGCATTTGTTGCTATGCATTTAGCCTTTTTACAAGATAACGAAAGACCAACAGAATCTTATGGTAATAATGTAACTTCAGATTTAGGTTGTATTTCATGTTCTGGCAACTTGTTTCCTCAACATGCAAAACCAAAAGCAGTTATCGATCTTTGGGGAGCTCTTTATGACAGCACAATTAGAGGAATAAACGACTCTATACCTTTACTTGTCTATCATGGATCAGAAGACCCTAGCGTTCCATTTGATAAAGGAAAACCCTACAACATATCAACACTAACAAGTATTAATGGTGCATTACCAATTTACAATCAATCAATTGAAAACAATTTACCAGTTGAATTTAATCCCATTTACGGTAGTGGACATGGTCCATGGGGAGGAAAAAATGGTGAATTTACATCAGAACATCCAAAAACACCTTTTTTCTCTAGAATTGTGAATAACATGTTAACATTTAGTCAACATCACTTAAAACCAAAAAATAAACTTCAAGTTAAAGGTGAACGATCACCTAATGTTGGAAAAATTTACAGGTACATTATAAAGAATAAAAAAAGCACTAATTCATACTCATACTCAGTAGTTGGAGGAGATTTAGTTTCTAAAAATGATAGTTCAATAACAATTATTTGGCACCACCATAACAACCCTCATATAATACTTACTGAAGTAAATCAAATTGGTTTGTGTGGAGAAGCAACAACTTTTAATGTAAAATTAGATGACATCCCACTTCAAGTCTATCCAAACCCTACTTCTAACAGCTTTAATATTAACAACAGTAATCTTAACATCAATAATGTTATTGTGTTAAATATCAATGGAAAAGAATTAATTAATATTAGTCAAAAGTTTGAAAAAAACATTAACATTGATTTAAGTTATTATCCAAAGGGTATGTACTTAGTAAAAATAATAACAGAAAATCAGTTTAATTTAAGTAAAATAAATAGGCTCTAGTCTTTGTATCGTTAATAGATTTATCCTATATTTGCACACTAAATAAAAAAGCAGGTCATTATGTATGCAATTGTAGAGATAGCAGGGCAACAATTTAAAGTTGAAAAAGACCAGACTATTTTTGTTCACAGATTACAAGACGAAGTTGGTAGCTCTATTGAGTTTGACAGAGTTTTAATGATTGAGAATGATGGAAAAATAGATCTTGGCGCCCCAGCTATAGATGGTGCAAAAGTTAAGGCGAAAGTCGAAGAGCACTTGAAAGGAGACAAAGTAATTGTCTTTAAAAAGAAAAGAAGAAAAGGTTATAAAAAGAAAAATGGCCACAGACAATATTTAACTAAATTGTCTATTGAAGCAATTTCTAACTAATTAAAACGAATAAAAAATGGCTCACAAGAAAGGTGTAGGTAGTTCGAAGAATGGTAGAGAATCAGAATCGAAACGTCTTGGCGTTAAAATTTATGGAGACCAAGCTGCAATAGCTGGTAACATTATAGTTCGTCAAAGAGGAACACAACATCATCCAGGTAAAAATGTTGGTATGGGGAAAGATCATACTCTTTTTGCTCTTAAAGATGGTATTGTAAAATTTAAAAAATCAACTAACAATAGATCTTTTGTATCTGTTGTAGAAACTGAAGCTTAGTATTCAGTTAGATAAAGTATTATGTAAAGCACTCGACTATGTCGAGTGCTTTTTTTGTATCTAATTGGTATTACTTATATTTACTTCATGAATTCAACAAATCAAGTAATCACTATACAAAACGGAGTTATTGCTCATAAAGAACAAGTAGTTTTAAAAGATGTAAATCTTAGTCTAAAAAAAGGAGACTTTGTTTACCTTATTGGAAAAACGGGTAGTGGAAAGAGCAGCATACTTAATGTTTTATACGGAGATCATTTGTTATCCAGTGGTACAGGAAAAGTAGTTGGCTTTGATATAAATAAATTAAAACGAAAACAAATTCCTTTTTTAAGACGAAAAATCGGAATAGTTTTTCAAGATTTTCAATTATTATCGGATCGATCGGTAGATGATAATTTAAAATTTGTTCTTAAGGCAACTGGCTGGAAAGGAAAGAAAAAAATTCAAGAACAAATAAAAAAAGTACTAAATCTTGTTGGGCTTGAAAACAAAGGGTTTAAAATGCCTCATCAACTATCGGGTGGAGAACAACAAAGAATAGCTATTGCAAGAGCATTCCTTAATAATCCTGATTTAATATTAGCAGATGAGCCTACTGGTAACTTAGATCCTGAAACTGCTGATGAAATTATGCAGTTAATGATGAAATTAAAAGAAGAAAATGTTGGCTTATTAATGGCAACTCATGATTATAGAATTATAGAACGTTTTCCTGCAAAAATCATTAAATGCGCAGATCAAACCTTACAAGAATTAGCAATATCAAATGCTAATTAACAATTATATTTTTGGATTACACTGACAAAACGATATGGATTACTGGCGCTTCTTCGGGTATTGGACGAGCACTTGCTATTGAATATTCAACATTAAATGGTAATCTAATTTTATCTGCTAGAAACGAAAAAGCTCTAGAAGAAACCAAAGAACTCTGCTCAAATAAAAAAAATATAAAAATCTTAATATTAGATTTGGCTGATCACGAAAGTTTTAGTCAAAAAGCAGAAGAAGCTAAAGCGTTTTTTAATGATATTGATATATTAATCAATAATGGCGGGATAAGTCAAAGGTCATTAGTTAATGAAACCATCCTATCGGTTGATAAAAAACTCTTTGACATTAATTATTTTGGCACCATTGGATTAACAAAAGCATTACTCCCCTATTTTATTAATCGAAAAGCTGGGCATATTGCTGTAACAAGCAGTTTAACTGGTAAATTCGGAACTCCTTTAAGAAGTTCATATGCAGCCTCTAAACATGCCTTACATGGCTTTTTTGATAGTTTGAGAGCTGAGCATCATGATGACGGTATAAACGTAACTATTGTATGTCCAGGCTTTATAAATACAAATGTTTCTATTAATGCTCTTGATGAAAATGGAAATAAAAGAGAAATAATGGATAATGCCACAAAAAATGGATTATCTGCTAATGTTATGGCTCAAAAATATATAAAAGCCATACATAAAAACAAGCAAGAGGTATGGATAGGCAAAAAAGAACGAATAGGTGTTTATATTAAGCGCTTTTTCCCTATTCTTTTTTCTAACATGATTCGAAAAGCCAATGTTACATGAAAAAAACGTTAATTTCAGTAATTGGTCCTACAGCAATTGGTAAAACATCTTTGGCAATTGAATTGGCAAATCATTTTAATACCGAGATTTTATCAGCTGACTCTCGTCAGTTTTTTAAAGAAATGAACATTGGTACTGCCAAGCCCACTCCGCTTGAACTATCTCAAGCACCTCATCATTTTGTAGATTTTTTATCTATTAAAGAGCCCTACACTGCTGGTCAGTTTGAAAAAGATAGTATTTCACTTTTAACTTCCTTATTTAAAACAAAAAACACTGTGATTTTAGCCGGAGGATCTGGCTTATACGTTAAAGCAATTACAGCTGGCATTGATGAAATACCTGCTAATCCATTAATACGAGAAGATCTTATTCAAGAACTTGACAAAAAGGGACTAATCTCTTTACAAAACAAGCTTAAGAAACTTGACCCTGTCCATTATAACAATATGGATATTGAAAACCCTCAAAGACTCATTAGAGCATTAGAAGTTTGTTTGGCTTCTGGGAAACCCTACTCTTCTTTTAGAAAAAATGAGGCAAAAAAGCGTGATTTTAACACCATTTCTATTGGATTAACTGCAAATAGAGATATTATATATGATCGAATTAACCGTAGAGTTGATATCATGATTAATGAAGGATTGATAGAAGAAGCAAAAAAACTACATCCTTTTAAACATCTTAATGCATTGCAAACAGTAGGCTACAAAGAACTTTTTGAGTATTTCGAAAACAAGGTATCTAAAACTGAAGCTATTGAAAACATAAAAGCACATACACGTCAATTTGCTAAACGCCAACTCACTTGGTTTAAAAAAGACACTACCACACAATGGTTCGATATTGCTGATAAAAATCAGATAATTCCAACCTTAGAGACAATAACAGAACTTTAATTTCATTATTACGTAAGTACCTAAAAGAAAAAAGATGAAAAAAAGAATCAAACTAATTGGTGGAGCATTTGCTATATTATTGTTTATAGGTAGCTGTAGCTCAACAAAATCTACTGCTAAAACTAAATCAAGCCACACCAAGTGTGATGCCTACAGATGATAGCCGTTATTGACCATAAACCTGGTTGCTGGTATTTATTAAATAATGATAACCTTTATTTCTTTAGTATGAATTATAGTAGAGGCTTTTTTAATGATAGTATATCAATACAATTGACTCCTCAAGAAATTGAAAGATATAAATCTGATGGTATAGACTATATCAATAATTTTGAGCGAACACTATACAAATTAGGTTACAAAGGTTTTAAAGATAGAATAGTATCTAACGCAACTAATTTTGAAATAGGTAACGCTATTATTGTTTGGAGAAAAGCAAACAACCTAGTCTAATATTAAGTCTTTGAAAAGTAATACAATTGATATTCTCTTGTATTTATTGTTGAACCCATTTTTCCTTGTAAATTTACTTTCAAGAATCAATTAATTGATTTTTATTAGTGTCATGGAAAAACTTATTGAAAACAATCTTTTTGGTGATGGATTAATTCCTGTAGATCAACCTCTTTTAATTGAGCGATACAATAATTGCTTATCGGATATTGGTATTAAAAATACATCACTTTCCTTTTTTCATATCGACAAATGGGGCTGGTCTCCAGAAATTGCAAATGAGTTTAAAAATAAAGATTACTTAAGTTTTGGTTTTGCTAATCCTTTTGGGATTATTATCACTCCTGATCAAAAAAGGGGATCTATATACCACCCATTTCATTCATTTGATTGGGATTTAATGGATACCATTTTTAGTGTTTTTCCAAAGCAAGTAAATGACATTACGACACAATCTGGTCTTTGGTTTGAGTTAAATCAAGAAATGTCTACTTATAGAGCTCCTCAAGATCTTTTATTAATTGATAATTTTAGTATTAAGTTTTATACTCCAAAAAAAATAATCGCAACATCAAGAGAACAAAAAAAATTAGTTAGACAATTTTATGATGAATCTGGTGCATGGGCGGATAAAGACCTGCATATAAAACTTCTTGATAGTGCAGAAAAATATGGAGACTTAAGAAATCGCAATTTTGAAATAACAGATTTACCTTACACCAAGGTTTCTAGCTTTTACACAAGAGCGTTTTCAGGATTATTTATTATTAGACATCAATGGGATAAAAAACCTATTCTAATTTTCGAAAACAATGAGTCAACTTTATCTGGTGACCCAAGTTTTACACATTTAGAGTATAATATAAATGATCCTAAATTATACGACTATTTAACTCGTAACAATATTATACATCATGATTTAAATTACTTTAAAACGGATGTATTTTCGGTTGAAACATTACGTGATAACTTATTAATAAACCTAGTAAACGAAAATTACCCAGAAGAAATCATTAATATTTCATCAGATAGGCTTAGAAATAAATATATTCACATGTTGTCTCAAGACAACAAAATACCAGACACTTTTTATGCACTTGAAGAAATTATTAGTTCACTAAAACGTAATGCTTCTCTAAAAATTGAAGATTACCCTATTGACTTAAAAATAGCATTAAGCTACCCTAATCCTTCACTAAAGATTGAAGACAAACAAATTATATGGTCGATAATTTGTAAAACATCACCAATAAAAGATGTATTATTACAGTACTTATTCGATAAAAATCAATTCTTTGCAGATTATAAAAACTGGAGTGAATACAAACAAGACTGGGCTATTTCTTTAATTAAAGAGCATAAACACACCATGTACAATTACAAAATCACTAAAACGCGTTAACAACTGGTTACATTATCTCAAGATTCATATAAATAAATAAAAAAATGGAAAACATCATATTTGCAGCTATTATTGGTTTCGTTATCGGTACCTTATTTTACTATTTCGATAAAAAATCTGGTAAGAATCTATACAAAAAATGGCATGATATAAGCAATAAAGAAAAACTAAACCCCGAATTAAATTTAGGATTTGTTAACGGTCGTCTTTTTGGGCAAAAACTAAGTGTATCAATAGCTATAGCTGTTATATGCTACGTGCTTGGATTTATTGTTTTTGGTATGTCCCCGTTTCATGGATTATTTTATGCGACTGGTATGTTTGTCGGTATTTTATTATCCTTTTATACAGCTGGAAAACTACTGGATGTATTTTCTAAAAGAGCTAACAAAACAATAGACTATATTGAGAGTATTGAGAAAGGAGAAAAAAACATTAAAGATGAATTTAAAAAGGTTATTCCTAAAAAAGAAGAACAAAAAACACCCAAAACAGAAGAACAACCTAAAGAAGAGCCTAAACAAGAAAAGAAAAAGGATGATGACTGGAGAAGTGGTGTAAAAGGTTTTTTAGATAAGTAATAGTTTATCCCTCTCGATTAAACAATCATAATGGAAGAACATTTAAATACCCCATCAAAAGAGATTGAAACACCTAATGAGGAGTTAAATCCTAATGAAGAAGCTTTACACAATGATGGCAAAAGCAGATTATATTGGCTTCAAAAAAATATAAGAACTAATTTTTGGAATTGGACAAAAAAAAATAAGGTAAAATCTCTTATTTCTGTTGTACTGTTTTGTATCGTTATTTTTTATTTAAGGGCTGCTATTCACCCACTTGCTTTAGGATTTAGAAAATATTTTGCTTTAATCATTTTACTAGGCTTCATTATTTGGGGGATTAGACGTATTCTTCAAAAAAAGAAAAAATCTGTAAAAATAATAGGTAACATTGTGTTATTAGGTCTTGTTTTACTTGGTTTCTTTTATGGTAAAAACGTGTATCGCTACATAGGACTGTACTATCACTATCAAACCTTAAACAAAAAAGAAATCACTGAGCTCCCTCTTACAGAACAAGAGCGTATTCACCCCTTAAATTCCATAAGAACTAGATTAAATCAAGATGGATTACCAGAAATTGCTGAAGCTACCCTACCTCATATTATTATGAGAAATGATGGTCGATTAGATTTTAGTATGTGTATTGGACCAAGTACTGATTACTTTTATCAAAGATTTACAAAAAACATGACGGAGGTTGTTAGTGTTGGAGCAAATTCCTACAACCCAGACTTTTCAGCTACTAACAGACATGATGTTAATTTTGATGTGGGGGAAAATCTGGTATTAAGTGCTCATGCAAAAACTGCAGCTATAAAAAAGCTAGGCCTATGGGGCTATTTTAATTATGAACCAGATGAGGTAAAATATATTGAAGATGAAAACGGTAACTGGATTCAAGTATTAACCCTTATTAAATGGAAAGGTTTTTTTATTCCGAGACCAGTTTTTGGTGGAGTTATTGTATTTAAACAAATTGAAAAAAACTCTTTTAAAAATTGGATTTCTAGGGTAACATTTGGAAAAGGAGAACTCATAAAACCCAAAGACATTTATCAATATCCTTACTTAAAAAACCAAAATTTACAATCGGATTTTATTGCTACTTTCACTGCTGAATCATTTCGTTTTCAGAATGGTTTTTTAGCTCCAATGCCAGGTTATCATAATAATGACGTAAGAATTCCTCAATTGGATGCAGATCAAAACAAACAACCTTTTGTAACCTACTTCAATTTTAATGGTATTCTTAAAGGACAAGAGAAAGGTATCTATCATTACTTTGGTTTAGAGCCCTATCAAGAGGATAAAAAATCACTAAGTACAAGTATTTTTGTCCCTAGTAACGGAGATGATATTGTATATTATTACGACCATGCTAAAAAAGGAGATTTTCATACAGGATCTAGCGCAGTTGCGCACAAAATTAGAGACGATAAGAAAAATTACGATTGGTCTAGTTATCATGCTGCTGAAACTCGCCCCTACATTAAAATGATTGATGGACGAAAACAATTTTACTGGTTAAGTACTATTGTTACTAAAGTTGACCCTACCGGGAAAGAGTCATTTGGTGGTACAAATCCAGAACTTACCCTAACTGATGCTAGTACATTTGATGTTTATTGGATTAGAAAACAAAACTTATTTAATGAAACAGATAGTGCTTGGGTTAAGCAAATAAGAAATCATGACTCATATTAAATATTATGAAATACGCAATAATAACTGGAGCAAGTAAAGGCATTGGAGAGGGATTAGCTCTTACCTTTAAAGAAAAAGGGTATACTATTATATCATTAGCTAGATCTTCGAGTGATAACTTATCACCAGAAGAACAAATTGCCTGTGATTTACTAAACATAGAAGCTACTGAAGCTAAACTTAAATTTCTTTTAACTGACTTTACTTCAAAAAGTGCAACTGAAATTGTATTGATAAATAATGCTGGAACGTTAGGAGATGTAGACCGATTAGAAAATCATAACTCTGCTACTATTGAACAAGCATTTAAGTTAAATGTAACGGTTCCTGTTACCTTATCTAGTTTATTTATTAAAGAGCTTTTGAACTTTAACATACAAAAAACTATTATCAATATATCGAGTGGAGCTGCCGTTAGTCCTTATTATGGATGGTCGGTATACTGTGCTAGTAAAAGTGCTATTGATATGTTTACCAAGGTTACTGCAATAGAACAAGAAACGGCTAAATACCCAGTAAGGGTACTTTCTATATATCCTGGAATTGTAGATACTGAAATGCAAACAGTTATTCGGTCTAGAAATGAAGAGCAATTTGCTCCTGTAGATAAGTTTATAGAATCTAAAGAAAAAGGGTGGTTATCTTCTCCTAAAGATGCAGGCACTAGTGTTTTTGAGTTATTTAATGATAAATCATTAGCAGGAGGCTCTATTGTAGATGTGAGAACTGATTAATTTATATTCTATCGGGATAATTAGAAAAAATACCATCTACTCCTAATGTTTTACAAAGCTCAATATCTTCTGGTTCATTAACTGTGTATACAAATACGTTTAATCCTTTACTATGAGCATCATCAACAAGTTCTTTGGTTAAAAAATCAAAGGCTACGTTTAAGCTGTAAGCATTAAAATCAACAGCTATTTGTGCTAAATCAACAGGTAAATGATAAATTAACACACCTGTTTTTAAAGAGGGATCAAGCTCTTTTATAATGGTTAACTCTTGATGATCGAAAGAGGAAATCAAAACATCTTCTTTATTCCATTTCCCCTTATCTACTTGTTTTGTAATTTCTTTATACACTGAATGAGCAGTTCCTTTTGATTTTAATTCAATATTTAATTGAGTCTTACCTTTAACTAGCTCAAAAACCTCAACAAGTGTAGGGATTTTTTCTCCATCACCAGCATCTAATAATCGTAATTCATCAAAAGCTAACTCACTTACTTTGCCTGTCCCATTAGTTGTTCTATCTACTCTTGTATCATGGATAACAACTAATTCACCAGTTTTACATACTTGCACATCAATTTCAACCATATCAACTCTTAAATCAATGGCTTTCTGTATTGATTTTAATGTGTTTTCGGGGACATACCCCATTGCTCCTCTGTGACCTATTTTTAGCATATAATAATTTACAAAAAAAGGCGTATTAAAAAAATTAACACGCCATATTACTGTATATATTAATACCTAGGAAAAATCTTTGTCATTGTTCCATATTGCTCCATAGGATTCATTCTGGACCAATTAAACTTTGCTTCATCTACTCCTCTTTTAGCAGATTGATATGCTTGAATTAATTCTCTTCCTCCTTGAGAAACATTCATTTCTCCTGATGCTTCGAAAATATATAACGCTTGCCCTTTTACTCCTGCTTTAATATCATTAAATGTAATGTCACTAGATATATCTCCCTCTTTTGGAATTAATACAACTCCACTAACTGAAACTGTCGAATAGGCCTCAGCTCCTAATAACGGAGAATTACCTGGTGTCTCTATACCTGCTTTTATTTGACCCGTAAATTTAATACTCATATCACCATTTTTAGACGTAATAATATCTCCTTTAAAAGAAGGGGTTAAAAATGTACTGTAAGGTCCTTTTATCTTTTTACCCGATTGATCTAATGTAATTTTAACATTTCCTTTATCATCATAACTTACTCCTAAGCTAAGATTACCTTCTTTACCTTCTACTCCAAGTCCTTGCCCTTTTCTCATCTTCACATTCCAGCTAAATAAAGGTGGATCATCAGTAGCGGGGCAATCAGGGCATTTACCATCTGGATCTATTAAGCTTACTGGATTATTCCAAGCATAAGCATAGGTAGATTTATCTATTTGATTTTCGTGATCGGCTAATGGATCAACTGAATGCCATCTTGCTACTGCTGGATCATAAAATCTTGCTCCGTAATTATACCAATCTAACCCAAGGTCATCATCTAACTCTTTACCATTGTACATAAAATTGTTAGATGAGCCTATGGTGTTACCCCCCATTTCATTCATTGCCAAACCAAAGGGATATTGATGATTCTCTTGAATTACATCTGCTTTTGAAATAATATTATTATGATCTCTATCCGTAAAATTCACTCTCACATTACCCAAATGATCTTTAAGAGAATATTCTATCCTACCTGTTCCATTATTAAATTTAATTCTACCTAACGGAAGGTAAATTGCATCTAAAATAGTGTTCCCATTATTCGACACATATTGAACATCTCCTATATAATCTCTAATAATTTGATTCGCTCCTTTCGTTACTATTTTTTGTATTCTAGTTTGATCGGCTAGATAAACATTATTAATAGTATATCCATTTGTATTTTTAGTTATTGTAGAAGGTAGGTTAAACGCATTGTAATCAATTGTTATTCCTTTACTTTGCTCTACTATTACGTTACCGTTATCATCATATACATAAGACGTATTTCCTTTTTGACCATAATTCGTATGATTAGTTGTTATACCATCCGTTATATTATCAAGCCTACCTGTCCCATTATTATACCCATAAATTAAATCATCTATTTGTGTTTGACTAGAATTAACTATTCCATTTCTTTCAATCGTTTTAACATTTCCCAATTTATCATAGCTATATGCTGCTCCATAATCTCCTAAAGTTCCATTAATACTCCAAGTATCACTATAAGTTGGCTTAGCATAATAACGTGATGTTGTTATTCGCTTTAATTCATCATATTGGTAATTATATTTACTCAATCCATTACATGTAGTTGCCCATTCAATACTTTCGATAGTTGATCCATTTGTTGGATAATTAATGTTTTCAGCAAACAAATCGCTTTCTATAATATCTCCACAACAATTTGCTATAATTGCTTCCTTTTTAATATTGTTTTGAATAGAAAATGCTAACTGAACATCTGATTGTGTTATACTAATCGTATTCAAACTATCATTAATCGTAACATCATCATACGTTACACCTGCAGTATTTAACCAATTTTTAAGCTGATTTATTAAAATTGATTTTGTATTGATCGTTAATGTAAAAGGAAATGTTATTCCAGGTATACTTGTTTCACCCGAATTACTATCCCAATACGTTAAATCTTTTATTATTGCTTGTTGACCTAAGCCAACTATAGTCGATTTAAACTCATAATACGCATCACAATGAATGTTTTCTATACAATGTTCATTATCTACATCTTCTAGATCATTTATCGATATTAGCCTTCCTGCACTGTCATATTTATAATCTATAGATTGCCAAAACATATCTGTAGCATACTCATGCATGTTTTTTGTTGTTAGCTGAAGTTTATCATTATAAATAGCATTAGAAACTAAAGTTGGAGTTGATACTCCTGGATATGTTAAATACACATTCTCTGGTCTTAAGTTATTATCAAATGTATATTCCCAATTTAACTCTACTTGATCACCAAATGCAGTATTACCTGTATTATGTTCTAAATCGGCTTGATACACAAGATTTGCATTGTTATAATAATTAGTTGTTCTTTCAACACCTCCTTTATGATTATCTTCTTCTACCATAACCACTCTACCAATAGGATCGTAAGTAAATCTCTTTTCGAAATAATGAATAGTTGGTTGATTTAAAGTCGACATATCGGCTTGGGCTATACGCTCAATAAAATCGACAGGATTACCTAGTGCATTGGTTTTATATGTTGTTTCACTATATTTTTTTGACAATACATTAGGAACCGTAATAATATGATTGGCTTGATCCATAAAGTTTAATGATGTGAGCTCTCCAGTTTGAATTACTCTTCCTAAATCATCATATTTATTGGCTAAAATAGTTCCGTTAGGATCTTTAATAGCTGCTTTCCTTCCCCAAACATCATAATATATTTCTTGTGCTGTAGATTGAGTCGGTACTTTTTTACTAATTAACCACCCCCTACTGTTATACGTATACTCATAAGCATTACCATTAGGTGGGATCACCCTACTTAATCTACCATAAACATCATATTTTCTTTGTGTTTTAGCCTGTTTAGGTATTCCATTAATAGTAACAAATTTTACTATTAATACTTCTCTACCAAGAAAATCATAATAAACATCTGTCTTGCTACCATCTACATCAATACTCGTTACTTTACTTAATGTTTTAGCTAAATAATATTTCCCTGCAATAATCTTTGAACTTACATTCGTTCCATATTTGTAATTAATGGCACCAAGACTACTTTCTAAAGACAATAATCTCTCTAAATGACTTGCTTCTCTAGAATAAGTCTTTGCATCTTTACCAATAGCAGTTTTTTGTTTTACTTTGCCAGTATTACTGTATCTTATATCGTTCATTAAGGCATCATTACCACTAGGTAAATGGTGCTCTTTTATTAATTGTGTTTCTCTACCTAATTTATCAAAGATTTTTTTATCAATTTGAGAAGGTATAACACCAGATGCATCAGGTAAATATTCTGTTTTTAATACTATTTCATTTTTTACACTACCTAAATCTCCTTCATATTTATATTGATTAGAAATCCATTGTCTATACTGAGATTCACCCTCACCTTTTCCAGTATAAACCGAATCTAATCTTAA
>JAHDBM010000039.1 GCA_020630395.1 Flavobacteriales bacterium | reverse complement strand
AGAGCAGCTGATTTGTAATCAGCAGGTCGTGGGTTCGAGTCCCTCTATCGGCTCAAAAGATAAAAAGTTAGTTCTTTATATACTGAATTACTTTGTTGGGGAGATACCAAAGCGGCCAACTGGGGCAGACTGTAAATCTGCTGTCTTCGACTTCGTAGGTTCGAATCCTGCTCTCCCCACAACATGTAAAAAATTTAAAGCAGAAGTAGCTCAGCTGGCTAGAGCGTCAGCCTTCCAAGCTGAGGGTCGCGGGTTCGAATCCCGTCTTCTGCTCTTTTTTTTTGCTGATGTAGCTCAGGGGTAGAGCACTTCCTTGGTAAGGAAGAGGTCACGGGTTCAATTCCCGTCATTAGCTTTTTAATTAAGTTAGAATACGAAAGTAGAGTATAAGATAAATAATAAAACAAACAAACAGTTCACAAAATGGCTAAAGAAAATTTTGACCGTTCAAAACCACACGTAAACATTGGTACTATTGGACACGTAGATCATGGTAAAACTACTTTGACAGCTGCGATATCTTCAGTGTTAGCAAATCAAGGATTAGCAGAAGTTAAAGACTTTAGTGCTATTGATAATGCTCCAGAAGAAAAAGAAAGAGGTATTACTATTAATACATCTCACATTGAGTATGCAACCGCTAACAGACATTATGCTCACGTAGATTGTCCAGGTCACGCAGATTATGTTAAGAACATGGTAACAGGAGCTGCGCAAATGGATGGAGCTATTCTTGTTGTTGCTGCAACTGATGGTCCTATGCCACAGACTAGAGAGCATATCTTATTAGGAAGACAGGTTGGTGTTCCAAGAATGGTTGTTTTCTTGAACAAAGTGGACATGGTTGATGATGAAGAGTTATTAGAGTTGGTTGATATGGAAGTAAGAGAATTGTTGTCATTTTATGATTATGATGGTGATAATACTCCAGTTATTTCAGGTTCTGCATTAGGAGCTTTAAATGGTGAAGATAAGTGGGTTGCTACTGTTTCTGAATTAATGGATGCAGTTGATTCTTGGATTGAATTACCTCCAAGAGAAGTTGATAAGCCATTCTTAATGCCAATAGAAGATGTATTCTCTATTACAGGTAGAGGAACTGTTGCTACTGGTAGAATTGAAACAGGTGTTATTAACTCTGGTGATGAAGTTGAAATCTCAGGAATTGTTGCTCAACCATTAAAATCTACAATTACTGGTGTTGAAATGTTTAGAAAAATATTAGACAGAGGTGAAGCTGGAGATAATGTTGGTTTACTTTTAAGAGGTATCAATAAAGAAGAAATTAAGAGAGGAATGGTAATTACTAGACCTGGAACAATTACTCCTCATAAAAAATTCAAGGCTGAGATTTATGTATTAAAGAAAGAAGAAGGTGGAAGACACACTCCTTTCCAAAATAAATACAGACCTCAATTTTACTTAAGAACTACTGATGTTACTGGTGAGATTACATTAGAAGCAGGTAGAGATATGGTAATGCCTGGAGATAACGTAACAATTAATGTTGAGTTAATTAACCCAGTTGCAATGTCTAAAGGTTTAAGATTTGCTATCAGAGAAGGTGGTAGAACTGTTGGAGCAGGTCAGGTAACTGAAATCTTAGATTAATTATATACACAGATTAAACAATATGACAATTCTAGGCCATAGTGCCTAGAATTGTTTGCTTGTTTACGGGTGTAGCTCAGCTGGTAGAGCACTGGTCTCCAAAACCAGGTGTCGGGAGTTCGAGTCTCTCCACCCGTGCTAATAAAAAGCTTAAAAAATTGAAGATAAAAGCATATATACAAGGAGTAGTTGATGAAATGCTTCATAAGGTAACTTGGCCAACTTGGGCTGAATTACAAAATAGTTCTTTTGTTGTATTGATATCATCAGTTATGGTGGCATTATTAGTATGGTTAATGGATTTTACTTTCGGGATCAATACTGGTTTCTGGAAAGGAGTATTAGGATATATTTATAGTTTTTTAGGTTAAGATAGAACAGATGAAGTGGTACGTAGTAAGAGCTATAAGCGGTAAAGAAAAAAAGTGTAAGGATTATCTTGATATGGAGATAAAGAAGTTGAATATGGCTTCTACTATTGCACAGGTTGTTGTTCCTACTGAGCGAGTTGTTCAAATTAGAAACGGCAAGAAAATAATAAAAGAAAAGAATATTCTTCCTGGTTATATGTTAGTTCAGACTAGCTTAGAAGGGGAGTCTCAATATGTTATTAAGTCTATACCAAACATTATTGGTTTTGTTGATGTTGATAAGGATGGAAATCCATCACCAATAAGAGAGAATGATGTAAACAGAATGTTAGGTAAAGCTGATGAAACAATTGATCTTGATGACCAATTGTTAATTGATTTCTCTGTAGGAGAAAGTGTTAAAGTAACTGATGGTCCATTTAATAATTTTGATGGTATTATCGAAGAGGTTAACGAAGAGAAAAAGAAATTAAAGGTAATGATTAAGATATTCGGTAGGAAAACACCTGTTGAATTAAATTATATGCAAGTCGAAAAGCAATAGATTAAAGTTATGGCTAAAGAAGTAAGTGGATTAATTAAGTTACAAATTCGTGGAGGTGCAGCAAATCCATCACCACCAGTAGGACCAGCATTAGGTGCTAAAGGTGTTAATATCATGGAATTTTGTAAGCAGTTTAATGCAAGAACACAAGATAAAGCAGGAAAAGTATTGCCTGCAGTGATTACAGTTTATTCTGATAAATCATTTGATTTTGTTATTAAAACTCCTCCAGCAGCAGTGCAAATATTAGAAGCTGCTAAAATTAAATCAGGTTCAGCTGAGCCTAATAGGAAAAAAGTTGCTAAAATAACTTGGGATCAAGTTAAGGCAATTGCTGAAGATAAAATGCCAGATTTAAACTGCTTTGTTGTTGAATCAGCAATGAGAATGGTAGCTGGTACTGCAAGAAGTATGGGGATTACTGTACAAGGTAAAGCTCCTTGGGAAGCATAATTAGAATTTAAATTTGGGAGTTTTTATAAACGTTTGTACCAAGAAATAATATACAATGGGAAAAATATCAAAAAAGCGTAAGGCTTTATTCGAAAAGTATGATTTTGAAAAAAATTATACATTAACTGAAGCATCTTCTTTAGTAAAGGAGATTACAAGTGCAAACTTTGATGCATCTATTGATTTAGCTGTAAAGTTAAATGTAGATCCAAGAAAAGCAGATCAAATGGTTAGAGGAAGTGTTTCTCTACCTCACGGAACAGGAAAAGACGTAAAGGTTTTAGTTCTATGTACTCCTGACAAGGAAGCTGCAGCAAAAGAAGCTGGAGCTGATCATGTTGGTTTAGATGATTATATCGAAAAAATTAAAGGAGGTTGGACAGATATTGATGTTATAGTTGCGACACCTAATGTTATGGGTAAAATTGGAGCTTTAGGTCGTGTGTTAGGGCCAAGAGGTTTAATGCCTAATCCAAAAACAGGTACAGTTACTATGGATGTTGCTAAAGCTGTTAGTGCTTCTAAAGCAGGTAAAATTGACTTTAAAGTAGATAAGTTTGGTATTATACATGCATCTGTTGGTAAAGTTTCTTTTGACGCAGATAAGATTAATGATAATTTAAAAGAAGTTTTACAGACGATTGTTAAACTTAAACCTTCTTCTGCTAAAGGAACATATATGGAGAGCGTAACAGTATCTTCAACAATGAGTCCAGGTATTAAGGTTGAATCAACTTCTATTTAAAACATACAGATAATGACTAGAGAAGAAAAAAATCAAGCAATAGATGCATTAGCTGATAAAATTACTAATGCAAATGTATTTTATCTTGCTGATACAGGAGATTTAAATGCAGAACAAGCAAGTAATCTAAGAAGAAGATGTTTTAAAGGAAATGTTCAAATGGAGTACGTTAAAAATACTTTATTAGAAAAAGCTTTTGAAAAAATAGAAGGTGTTGATTTATCACCATTTTATGAGTTGTTAAAAGGACAAACTTCTTTAATGATTAGTGAAAAAGGTAATGAGCCAGCTAAAATTATTAAAGAATTTAGAAAGAAAGGTGATAAGCCTGTTCTTAAAGGAGCTTTTATTGATCAAGCATTATTTATTGGTGATGATCAGATTGATGCATTAGCTGCATTAAAGTCAAAAGAAGAGCTTGTTGGAGATGTTATTGCATTATTACAATCTCCTGCTAAGAATGTTCTTTCTGCTCTTCAATCAGGTGGTAGTACAATCGCAGGGTTAGTAAAAACACTAGAAGAAAGACAATAGTAAATTAAAGACTTTGCTACACTCGGTTCTGTTAAAGGGACGCTTCTCGGGAGAGCAATACAAGAAAAATAAATAAAGAAACAAATAATCTAAAACAAAAAAAAATGGCAGACGTAAGTGCTTTAGCAGAACAATTAGTTAATCTAACTGTAAAAGAAGTTAACGATTTAGCGCAGATATTAAAGGATGAGCATGGTATTGAGCCTGCTGCTGCAGCTGTAGCTGTTGCTGGTCCTGCTGCTGGTGGTGATGCTGGTGGTGATGAGAAAACTGAATTTGATGTAATTCTTAAAGCTGCAGGCGGATCTAAATTAGCTGTAGTTAAATTAGTAAAAGAATTAACAGGATTAGGGTTAAAAGAAGCTAAGGAATTAGTAGATGGTGCACCAAAAGCAATTAAAGAAGGTGTATCTAAAGACGAAGCTGAAGGTTTAAAAACTTCATTAGAAGAAGCTGGAGCTGAGGTTGAAGTTAAGTAATAACTTACCCTATAATTATTATGGTTTAGGTGCTTTTTGCATCTAAACCTTTTGTCGTTTGTAATAGAACGATTTTAACAAATATTGTTAAGCCTGCTGTATAGCAGGGATTTAACTGTTTAATTACAGTGATTCATTGCAAAATTGTGATGAAAAAATAAAAACTTAATTCTTTTTATGGCTAATGTAAAGTTCGATCCGGTAAGAGTAAATTTTACTTCAAATCAAAATAAATTTGATTACCCGGATTTTCTTGAGATTCAATTAGAGTCTTTTAGAAATTTTTTCCAATTAGAAACAACTCCTGATAACAGAGAAAGTGAAGGGTTGTTTAAAGTATTTAGTGAGAATTTTCCAATAACTGATACAAGAAATCAATTTGTATTGGAGTTTTTGGATTATTTTGTAGATCCTCCAAGATATTCTATGGCAGAATGTATTGAAAGAGGGCTTACTTACAATGTTCCACTTAAAGCAAAATTAAAATTATACTGTACCGATCCAGAACATGAAGATTTTGAAACTATTGTTCAGGATGTATATTTAGGTACTATTCCATATTTATCACCGAAAGGATCATTTATTATTAATGGTGCTGAGCGTGTTATTGTAAGCCAATTACATAGATCTCCAGGAGTTTTCTTTGGTCATAGTCGTCATGCTAATGGTACTAAATTGTATTCAGCAAGGGTTATACCATTTAAAGGATCTTGGATTGAGTTTGCAACAGATATTAATGATATCTTGTATGCATATATTGATAGAAAGAAAAAATTACCGGTAACTACTTTATTAAGAGCAATCGGTTATGAGTCGGATAAAGATATTTTAGAAATATTTGACCTTGCTCATGAAGTATCAGTTAACAAATCAGCTAAAAAGAAATTGGTAGGTACTAAACTTGCTGCTCGTGTACTTAAGTCATGGGTAGAAGATTTTGTTGATGAAGATACTGGTGAGGTTGTTTCTATTGAGAGAAATGAAATTATTATCGAACGTGATACTGTTTTAACAGAAGAGCATTTCGATTTAATGATAGAAGAAGGAATTAAAAAAGTTATTATTAATAAGGAAGATCTTAATTCATCTAACTTTTCTATCATATATAATACCTTACAGAAAGATACAACTAACTCAGAAAAAGAATCAGTTGAGTATATCTATCGTCAATTAAGAAATGCTGAACCGCCAGACATTGAAACTGCAAGAGGGGTAATTGATAAATTATTCTTTTCAGAGACTAGATATGATCTTGGAGAAGTTGGACGTTACAGAATTAATAAGAAATTAGGATTAGACTTAGATGTTAGTCAAAGAGTATTATCTAAAGATGATATTATATCGATTATTAAGTATCTAATTGAATTAATAAATGCTAAGGCAGATGTTGATGATATAGATCACTTAAGTAATAGACGTGTAAGAACTGTTGGAGAACAATTATATTCTCAATTTGGAGTTGGTTTGGCTCGTATGGCTAGAACCATTCGTGAGCGTATGAATGTTAGAGATAATGAAGTATTTACACCTACAGATTTGATTAATGCAAAAGCATTATCGTCTGTTATTAATTCATTTTTTGGAACTAACCAGCTTTCTCAATTTATGGATCAAACGAATCCATTATCTGAGATTACACACAAACGTAGACTTTCAGCTCTAGGACCAGGTGGTTTATCTAGAGAAAGAGCAGGATTTGAGGTTCGTGATGTTCACTATACGCATTATGGTCGTTTATGTACGATTGAAACACCAGAGGGACCAAATATTGGATTAATTTCTTCTCTTTGTGTGTATGCTAAAATTAACAAGCTTGGATTTATTGAAACTCCTTACTGGGAAGTTGAAAAAGGAAAAGTGATGTTAGATAGAGGTCCTAAGTACCTTAGTGCTGAGGAGGAAGATGGAGAAATGATTGCACAGCTTAACACAGAAGTAGATAAAAAAGGAAACTTTACTACTGATGTAGTTAAAGCAAGATCTGAAGGTGACTTCCCTGTAGTTGAGCCTAAGTCAATAAAATATATGGATGTTGGAGCAAATCAAATTGCATCTATTGCAGCATCTTGTATTCCATTCTTAGAGCATGATGATGCGAATAGAGCCCTAATGGGATCTAACATGCAGAGACAAGCGGTTCCATTAATGAATCCTCAATCTCCAATTGTTGGTACTGGAATAGAACGATTAATTGCTCGTGATTCTAGAACACTTATTACTGCAGAAGGTGATGGTGTTGTTGATTATGTTGATGCAAGAAAAATTGTAATTGAATATGATCGTACTGATGAGCAAAGATTAGCTTCATTTGATGGTGATAAGAAATCGTATGATTTAATCAAGTTTCAAAAAACAAACCAAAATACATCTATCAACCTTCGTCCATTAGTTAGAATAGGGGACAAGGTTAAGAAAGATCAAGTATTAACTGAAGGTTATGCAACTCAAAGAGGTGAATTAGCGATTGGTCAAAACTTAAAAGTAGCATTCATGCCATGGCAAGGATATAACTTTGAGGATGCGATTGTAATTTCTGAAAGAGTTGTTAGAGAAGATATCTTCACTTCAATCCATATAGATGAGTATACACTAGAAGTTAGAGATACTAAAAGAGGTCTTGAAGAATTAACTGCAGATATTCCTAATGTTAGTGAAGAAGCTACAAGAAACCTTGATGAAAATGGAATCATTAGAGTTGGAGCTGAAATTAAAGAAGGAGATATTCTTATTGGTAAAATTACACCAAAAGGAGAATCTGATCCTTCACCTGAAGAGAAATTATTAAGAGCTATTTTTGGTGATAAAGCAGGAGATGTTAAAGATGCTTCTCTTAAAGCTGCTCCTTCTGTTAAGGGTATAGTAATCAATAAAAAATTGTTTGCAAGAGCAATTAAAGATAGAAAGTCTCGTGCTGCTGATAAAGCATTATTAGCTGAATTAGAAGGTGAGTACAATAAAGACTATGCTGCTCTTAAAAACATTATGATTGATAAATTATTAGTAATTATTGGTTCTGAAAAAAGTGCTGGTGTTATTAATAATTTTAATGAAGAGATTATCAAGAAAGGGGTTAAGTTTACAACTAAAAACCTAGATAAAATTGATTTCACTACTATCAATCCTCATAATTGGACTAAAGACGAAAAAGTTAATGATTTAATCAAAACATTATTATATAACTTTGGAATTAAGTCTAATGATTTATTAGGAATGTATAAGCGTAAGCAGTTTACAATAACTGTTGGTGATGAACTTCCTAATGGTATCGTTAAACTGGCTAAAATCTATCTTGCTAAGAAACGTAAGTTAAAAGTGGGTGATAAGATGGCAGGTCGTCACGGTAATAAAGGTATTGTTGCGAAAATAGTTCGTGATGAAGATATGCCTTTCTTAGAGGACGGTACAACTGTTGATATCGTATTAAACCCACTAGGTGTACCTTCTAGGATGAATCTTGGTCAAATTTATGAAACAGTTCTTGGTTGGGCTGGAGATAAATTAGGTAAAAAGTTTGCTACTCCAATTTTTGATGGAGCATCTATTGATGAAATTAATGCATACACAGATGAAGCTGGTGTACCTAGATTTGGTAAAACGTATTTACATGATGGTGGTACAGGAGATCGTTTTGATCAACCAGCAACAGTAGGTATTATATACATGCTTAAGTTAAGTCACATGGTAGACGATAAAATGCATGCAAGATCTATAGGACCATACTCACTTATTACACAACAACCACTTGGAGGTAAAGCTCAATTTGGTGGTCAAAGATTTGGTGAGATGGAGGTATGGGCACTTGAAGCATTTGGTGCTGCAAATATCCTTCGTGAAATTTTAACTGTAAAATCTGATGATGTTTACGGTAGAATGAAGACGTATGAAGCAATCGTTAAAGGAGATCCAATGCCAGAGCCTGGTATTCCAGAATCTTTTAATGTATTACTACATGAATTAAAAGGATTAGGACTTAACATAACTTTAGATTAATTATTTAGAAATAACTGTAGAACAACATGGCATACAGAAAACATAATCAACACGAACCTAAGAGCTTTAATAAAATAACGATAAGTTTGGCTTCGCCAGAATCTATCTTAGAAAGTTCTCATGGAGAGGTTTTAAAACCTGAAACTATTAATTATCGTACTTACAAGCCAGAAAGAGATGGTTTGTTTTGCGAGCGTATTTTTGGTCCTGTAAAGGATTATGAATGTGCTTGTGGTAAGTATAAAAGAATCCGTTATAAAGGGATTGTTTGTGATAGATGTGGTGTAGAGGTTACTGAGAAAAAAGTACGAAGAGTTAGAACAGGACATATTCAATTAGTTGTTCCTGTTGCCCATATCTGGTATTTTAGATCATTACCAAACAAAATAGGTTATTTACTAGGTTTACCTACTAAAAAACTAAATCAAATTATTTATTACGAGCGTTATGTAGTTATTCAAACTGCAGGAGCTACAAATGCTGAGGGAGAACCTTTACAATATTTAGATTTCTTAACTGAAGAAGAATATCTAGATATTATGGAAAAACTTCCAAAAGAGAATCAATATTTAGATGATACTGATCCTAATAAATTTATCGCTAAAATGGGAGCTTATGCTCTTTACGATTTATTAAAGGGATTAGATTTAGATGAGTTATCTTATAACTTAAGACATCAAGCAAACACTGAGACTTCTCAGCAAAGAAAGAATGAGGCATTAAAGCGTCTTCAAGTTGTTGAGGGAATGAGAGGATCAATTAAGAACATTGAGAATCGTCCAGAATGGATGATTGTTAAAGTTGTTCCAGTAATTCCACCAGAACTACGTCCACTTGTTCCATTAGATGGAGGTCGTTTTGCAACATCTGATTTAAATGATTTATACCGTAGAGTTATTATTAGAAATAATCGTTTAAAGCGATTAATAGAAATTAAAGCTCCAGAAGTAATTCTTAGAAATGAGAAGAGAATGCTTCAAGAAGCTGTAGATTCTTTATTCGATAACTCTAGAAAATCAAGTGCTGTTAAAGCTGATGGAAATAGACCACTAAAGTCTCTTTCTGATTCTTTAAAAGGTAAGTCAGGGCGTTTTCGTCAAAACTTACTTGGAAAAAGGGTTGATTATTCTGCAAGATCGGTAATTGTTGTTGGTCCAAACCTTAAATTACATGAGTGTGGTATTCCAAAAGGAATGGCTGCTGAATTATACAAGCCTTTCATCATTCGTAAGATGATTGAAAGAGGAATTGTTAAAACAGTTAAATCCGCAAAGAAAATTGTTGATAGCAAAGATCCTGTTGTTTGGGATATTTTAGAAAATGTATTGAAAAATCACCCTGTATTATTAAACAGGGCCCCAACTCTTCACAGATTAGGTATTCAAGCATTCCAACCTAAACTTATTGAAGGAAAAGCAATTCGTTTACACCCGTTGGTATGTACTGCATTTAATGCCGATTTTGATGGTGACCAGATGGCGGTACATTTACCATTAAGTAATGCGGCTATTTTAGAGGCTCAATTATTAATGTTAGCTTCTCATAATATATTAAACCCAGCAAATGGAGCTCCAATTACTGTACCATCACAGGATATGGTACTTGGTCTATATTATATGACCAAAAGAAGAGTTACTGAAGGCGATCATATTATTGCAGGTGAAGGAATGACATTTTACTCACCAGAAGAGGTTAAGATTGCATATAATGAGAAGAAATTGCATCTACACGCACCTATCAAGGTGAAAATGGATACAATTGAGAATGGAGAAAAAGTAAATAAAATTATAGATACTTGTACAGGTAGAGTTTTATTTAACGAATATGTTCCTGAAGAAGTAGGATATATCAATGAGATTTTAACAAAGAAATCGTTAAGAGATATTATTGGTAATGTTCTTAAAATATGTGGTGTTGCTAGAACAGCTCAATTCCTTGATGATATTAAAGGAATAGGTTATTACATGGCATTTAAAGGAGGATTATCTTTTAATCTTGATGATGTAATCGTTCCTGCAGAAAAAGATACATTAGTATCAGGAGCAAGGAATGATGTTGAAGAAGTAATGGAGAACTATAACATGGGACTTATTACTAATAATGAGCGTTATAACCAAATTATTGATATTTGGACACATACTAACTCAAGATTAACACATATCTTGATGGATAAGCTTAAAAAAGATAACCAAGGTTTCAACTCAATCTATATGATGTTTGATTCTGGAGCAAGGGGATCTAAAGAGCAAATTCGTCAGTTATCTGGAATGAGGGGATTAATGGCAAAACCGCAAAAGTCGGGAGCTTCTTCTCAAGAAATTATTGAGAACCCAATTTTATCAAACTTTAAAGAAGGCTTATCAGTATTAGAATACTTTATTTCTACGCATGGTGCCCGTAAAGGTCTTGCCGATACAGCACTTAAAACCGCAGATGCTGGTTACCTTACAAGACGTTTGGTAGATGTTGCACAGGATGTTATTATTAATAGCGAAGATTGTGGAACGTTAAGAGGAATTGTCGCTAAACCTTTAAAGAAAAATGATGATATAGTTGAAGGTCTTTACGAAAGAATTTTAGGTCGTACCTCTGTATTTGATATTACTCATCCTGAAACAGGGGAGATGCTTGTAGAAGATGGAGTAGAAATTAATGAGGCTATTGCAAAATCTATAGTAGAAGCAGGTATTGATGAAGTAGAAATTCGTTCAGTATTAACGTGTGAGTTAAAAAGAGGAGTTTGTGCTAAATGTTATGGAAGAAACCTTTCTACAAGTAGATCAGTTAAAGCTGGTGAAGCTGTTGGTGTAATTGCTGCGCAATCAATTGGAGAGCCAGGAACACAGTTAACACTTCGTACATTTCACGTGGGTGGTACTGCTTCTAACATTGCAGATGAAAATGATATTAAGGCAAAATATGATGGTCAACTTGAAATTGAAGAATTAAGAACTGTTGAGCATAAGAATAAGGATGGAGAAAATGTAGTGGTAGTATTAGGTAGATCTTCTGAATTGAAGATTGTTGATCCTAAAACTGGAGTTACCTTAATGTCTGGAAACATTCCTTATGGATCATATTTAAAAGTGGAAAATAATACGTCTATTAAGAAAGGAGATGTTATTTGTACATGGGATCCTTATAATGCGGTAATTGTTTCTGAAATGAAAGGAAAAGTTGCTTTCGAAAATATTGAAGAAGGTGTTACATTCCGTGAAGAAGTTGATGAACAAACAGGATTTGCTGATAAAGTAATTATAGATTCTAAAGACAAGAAGAAAGTACCAACTATTAAGGTATTAGATTCTAAAAAAGAAGTATTAAGAACATATAATATTCCAGTGGGAGCTCATATTGTAGCTGTTGATGGTGCTAGTATTAATCCAGGTGAAATTTTAGTTAAGATTCCTAGAGTTTCTGGTAAAACAGGAGATATTACAGGAGGTCTTCCTAGAGTTACTGAATTATTTGAAGCGCGTAACCCATCTAATCCGTCTGTAGTTTCAGAAATTGATGGTGTGGTTTCTTTCGGTAAAATTAAGAGAGGTAAGCGTGAGATCATGGTAGAGTCAAGAACTGGAGAGAAAAGAAAATATGCTGTTTCTTTATCGAAGCATATTCTTGTTCAAGAAAATGATTTTATCAGAGCAGGTCAAGCACTTTCTGATGGAGCTATTACTCCAAAAGCTATTCTTGAAATTAAAGGACCTACTGCTGTTCAAGAGTATATTGTTAATGAAATCCAAGAGGTATATCGTCTTCAAGGGGTGAAAATTAATGATAAACACTTTGAGGTTATTGTTCGTCAAATGATGAGAAAAGTTCAACTGCAAGATGCAGGAGATACTTCATTCCTAGAAAATGAGTCAGTTAACAAAGCTGCTTTCTTAGAAGAGAATGATAGAATTTGGGGAATGATGGTTGTTGAAGATGCAGGTGATTCTGAAGAATTAAAACCAGGTCAAATAATATCGGCACGTAAATTAAGAGAAGAAAACTCAATCCTTAAGCGTAAAGATAAAAAGACTGTAGAAGCTAGGGATGCTGTTCCTGCAACAGCAAGTCCGGTTCTTCAAGGAATTACTAGAGCATCACTTCAAACAGATAGTTTTATGTCTGCTGCATCTTTCCAAGAAACAACAAAGGTGTTAAATGAAGCTGCTGTAAAAGGTAAAGTAGATCATTTACAAGGACTAAAAGAAAATGTAATTGTTGGTCATTTAATTCCTGCAGGTACAGGACTTAGGAAATATACCAACATGGTAGTTGGTTCTAAACAAGAATTTGAAGCTGTAGAGGCTGCAGAGGAAGTGTTAGAAGAAACGGCTGAATAAAAAAACAATCATAATGATGCCCCACGAATTTTCGTGGGGCATTTTTTTTATCTAATATATTATGGAAGAAAATAAAAACAATCAAAATCAAATTAATATAGAACTTACTGAAGAAATTGCAGATGGAATATACTCTAATCTTGCAATCATTACTCATTCACAAGCTGAATTTGTAGTTGATTTTGTAAGAATAGTTCCAGGAGCTCCAAAGGCTAAGGTAAAGTCAAGAATATTACTTACTCCACAACATGCTAAACGTTTAATGAGAGCTTTACAAGAAAACATTAATAAGTTTGAAACAGTGAATGGACCAATTAAAGATATAGCAGGACCAGAAAATGGACGTATGCCAATTGGTTTTGGAGGGCCGACTACTCAGGCATAATATGAACAAGACAACCTTTTTATGGGGGCTTAGATTTATCATTGTCGCTATTACATTTGGTGCTTTTGGAGCCCATGCGTTTAATGATGTATTATCTGAAAATCAGTTAAAGTCATTTGAAGTAGGTGTTAGATATCAAATGTATGTAGGGATATTGTTATTGGTTTTTGCAAACTATCAAAATAGGTTCAAATTAAAGAGACACATTACATTACTAATAATTGGTAGTTGTTTGTTTTCAATTTCTATATATGGTTTATGCTTTATAAATCAAAAAGAGATACGATCTGTACTAGGACCGATTACACCAATAGGAGGTGTTTTAATGATTTCATCTTTGGTTTGGATGTTTATAACAGTATTAAATTCTAGGAATAATAATTAAAAGTGTGAAAAACTCACCTAGATTGTGAATAAACACCCTTATATATTAAGCATTGTAAGTAAGAATGATTTATTTTTGTAACTATTATTAATTAATAAAATTTTATGGATCAGTTAGGTTTAGTACCAAAAACAGCTAACTTAAAAGAATTAGGGCTTGGTAATGTTGATACCGCTTATTGGAATTTAACACCAGCCGATTTAACAGAAGAAACTATTGCTAGAGGGCAAGGTGTTTTATCCGATTCAGGCGCATTAGTAGTCTTAACAGGAGAATTTACTGGAAGATCACCTCAGGATCGTTTTATTGTATGTGATGATAAAACGGAAGATGCAGTATGGTGGGGTGATATTAACAAAAAGTTTGATGCAGATAAATTCGATAAATTATATAATCGTGTAACTGCTTATTTAACAAATAGAGATGTTTTTGTTAGAGATAATTATGCGTGTGCTGATGATGCACATAGATTAAATATTAGAGTTGTAACCGAATTTCCTTGGTCAAACATGTTTGCTAATAATATGTTTTTACGCCCAGAAAGATCAGAATTAGAAAACTTTAATCCAGATTGGCATATTGTATGCGCTCCTGGTTTTATGGCAGATCCAGAGTTAGACGGAACAAGGCAGCATAATTTTGCTGTTATTAATTTCAGTAAGAAGACAATTTTGATAGGTGGTACTGGTTATACAGGTGAGATTAAGAAAGGAATTTTCTCAGTATTAAATTTTATATTACCTCACGAAAAGAACATTTTATCTATGCATTGTTCTGCTAATGTTGGTGAATCTGGAGATACAGCAGTTTTCTTTGGATTATCAGGTACAGGAAAAACCACTTTATCTTCTGATCCTAATAGAAGATTAATAGGAGATGATGAACATGGTTGGTCTGATGATAGTGTGTTTAACTTTGAAGGAGGTTGTTACGCTAAAACAATTGATTTATCTGCTGAGAAGGAACCTCAAATTTATAAAGCAATAAAATTTGGAGCTATATTAGAGAATATTGGTTTTGAAGATGGTACTTCAACACCAGATTATACTGATTCATCAGTAACTCAAAATACGAGAGTTTCTTATCCAATACATCACATAGATAATATTATGGAGCCTTCTAAAGGAGGAAATCCTAAAAATATATTCTTTTTAACTGCTGACGCTTTTGGTGTTTTACCTCCAATAAGTAAACTTACTTCAGCTCAAGCAATGTATCATTTTATTTCAGGTTACACTGCTAAAGTAGCTGGAACTGAGGCAGGAATAAATGAGCCACAGACTGCATTTTCTGCATGTTTTGGAGCGCCTTTTTTACCTTTGCATCCAGTTAAATATGCAGAAATGTTAGGGGAGAAAATGCATAAACATAATGTTAATGTGTGGCTTGTCAATACTGGATGGTCTGGTGGAGCTTATGGTACAGGATCTAGAATAAAATTAAAGTATACTAGAGCAATGATTACTGCTGCATTAACAGGAGCATTAGATTCAGTAGAGTATAATACTCATGATGTTTTTGGTTTAAACATGCCAACTTCATGTCCTGATGTGCCAAATGAAATTTTAAGTCCTAAAAACACTTGGGATAATAAAACAGCTTACGATAAAAAGGCAAATGATTTAGCTAAAGAATTTGTAAATAATTTTAAACAATTTGAAGAAGGATCAAGTGAAGCAATTTTAAATGCAGCACCTAAAGTAAGTATCGAAGCATAATAAAAAACTAATATTATTTAAAAGGAGACCCAAAGGTCTCCTTTTTTTGTATCAAAAAAATAAAATTAACTTATTGAAAATAAGAAGATTAGTAAATTTACTGAATAATAAGCCAACTTTTTTTGATTTTGGCACGTGTCTTGTGTTATAGTAATCAAATATTACTACCATGATTAATTTAAAAGAACAATACGAAATAGCAAAAGACAAAGCAATAGAATTAATGGCTAATGGTCTTTTAAAAGAATACATAACACATTTAAGCTACATGAATAAGTTAAAACTTAAAATGATAGCATTAAAATAAATTTCATAGGGAAAATCCACAACTCCAAATTGTGGTCTTGAGTAGGGGACTACTCTTGTTTCTGGTTTCATAGGTGAAAAATGAGGACTTCGGTCCTCATTTTTCTATTTACTGAGTAAGTTTCTTATTTTGCTGTTCGTTTTACTACCTTTTTTTCTTCTATAATTTTCCATTTGATGAATCGCTTTATATATAGCTAATTCAACTTTTAGTCTTACAATTTCTAAATTTTCATCAGAAATATCACCTTTAAACTCTTTTGTTTGAATAGGTTCACAAAATGTATAATATATTCTTTTAGGTTTTGGTAATACACTTCCTCCCAAACCTCTTACAATTGGTGGAATATTTTCACCACCCTTTAGGTATTTATTGGCAAATTTGTTGCTTTTTATCATTTTTCCAATAAAGGAATCCATTATTTTTTTCTTGTCAATGACTATATCGTATAGCTCATCACCTCCAAGGCCTGCAACAGGAATAATAGGATATCCATTTGATATGGCCATTTTAACAAAACCAAATCGATTTTTCCAAATTAATTTATAGGATTCATCCTCATTTTTAAAGGCTTCATTTGTTCCACCAGGGAATACTAAAATATGCTGATTTTGTTTCATTAAATCATTGCAATTTTTTTTATTGGCAATAACTCCACCATAGTGGGTCATAATTCTTCTCCATATGGGTATATCTTGATGCATTTTATCTACTAGAGGTCTAAGGTATATTCCTTTTTTTCTATACAATTTTGGTATATATAAAGGACCATCTGTAATTCCTAGTAATGTGTGGTTAGAAACATACAAGCCTCCCTGTTTTTTTGATAGATTATCTATTCCAAAATATTTTGGTCTAAAATACCATTGAACAATGCTTTCAACAATGTCCCCCTCTAATTGATTTGGAGGTATAAATGAATCTGATGCTTTTAAATATTGAGCCATTTCTTTCTAATAATAATAATGTTTAAATATAACTATTGATTTAGAATGAGATATTATTCATGAAAAAAAAGAGGGTATTCATGAAGTTTCATGTTCAATTCGTTAGAATATGTCTTGATATTAATGTTTTATTTATATTTTTGTTTTATACGAACCAAAATGTTCCAAAGATTATGAAAAAACTATTATTACTACTCACCATAGCATTGTTTGCTTCATCATATTCAAAAGCTTCTCACTTTGTTGGAGGAGATATGTGTTTTGAGCAAATAGGACCTAATACTTTTGTGATTACACAAAGAATCTTTAGAGAGTATTGTAATGGTAATGCACAAGCTCCAACAAGTGTTACGCCAACCATATATGATAATGTGACTAATGCTCAACAAAGTACAATTACTTTACCAAGAGTTTCTATTGATACCGTTATTTTTGGTGATGCATGTTTTACACCTACAGGTCTTTGTGTTGAGATTCACACCTATAGAGATACTATAACATTACCGAATAATCCTAATGGATACTATGCTACTGATAATAGTTGTTGTAGAAATAGCGCTATAACCAATATGGCACCTAATAGTGCAACTTGGCAAGCTACAATTCCAGATCCAGCATTGCCTGGAGGTAATTCTAACCCTAAATGGGGTAATTATCCTGCAGATGCATATTTTTGTATTAATCAAGTTAAAACAATTGATTTATCATGTACTGATCCTGATGGAGATTCATTACGATATACATTAATAAATCCATATAATGGAGGTAATACAAGACCTTTACCATTATTAGGGTACAATGCAGGATATAGTCAAACAAATATTTTAGGTCCTGGAAGTTTAATGATTATTGATCCTGCAACAGGTATTATTACTGCAAGGCCTGGTTCTGCAGGTATATTTGTATTTAGCATTAGATGTGATGAGTATAGAAATGGAGTTAAAATTGGTGAATCTTATATAGATTTACAATATGAAGCATTAAACTGTTCTATCGATCAACCGCCTTCTTTTCCACCATTTCCATCAATTACAACTTTAAATTTTGATGCTAATGGATGTTTTGATGTAGTAGCTACAGATCCTAATCCGGCAGATACTTTTTATATTGAAATTAATTCAAACGCATATCCATTTGGTGCTGTTGCTACATTACCACCTGCAAATGCTGGAGGACCTCCTACTACTTACACATTTAATTACATGGATACTAATACTGGATCACCTGCTAATTTAACAGCACCAGTTACTCAAATAAATGCCAATACATTTTTAGGTGTTGGTCAAGTTGGTGCTCGTTTTTGTTGGAGTCCAGATTCGTGCGAAGTGCTAGCCATTGATTCATTTAAATTAGAAATTTTAGCTTATTCTAAAGGATGTGATTTTCTAATTGATACTTTATCACGTGATGTAGCGATAGAAATTACTACTCCAACTTATGATCCATTTACTCCAAATGTATTTTCACCAAATGGTGATGGTAAAAATGATGTATATAAAATGCCAGAGTGGCAACATGATAGATGTTTTGATGTGATGCATGTTGAAATATATAACAGATGGGGACTAAAAGTATTTGAAACAGATGATCCTCTATTTAGATGGAACGGTACAGATAAAGATGGTGCGGATTTAAATGCTGGTACCTATTATGTATTGATGCAAGGTTTTTATGGAGGAAAAGAAACTACCAATCAATTTCCAGTAACATTATTTAGATAATGATGTTATTTATATTTTTAAAAGCTAAGATTTTATAATCTTAGCTTTTTTGTTTATAAAGAGTTTTTATATCGCTTGTGCGTTTCAGTTAAGTTAGGGCATAAGTGGTCTATTGCATTAGAAAACTCATTACCTTTTGTATCTATTCCTTCAATTATAGGGTCTAAAATACACATTTCGTAATCTTTGTCTTCGTATATAGATTCTACAGCTTCAATAACTTCTCTTCGTTTAGTTTTTCTAACCTTCATGCATTCACAAAGTTTTTCTACATCATCTTTGAATTCATTAGGATAGTCTTGAACACAAGAAAAACTAATGAGAGTGAGAATTGAAATTGTTAAATAGTTATTTATTTTCATGTTGTAGGTAATTTTTAATGCTAGTTGCAAATTTATGGGAAGCTGAAGGGGTATTTCTTAACCATAATTCAGGCTCAATAAGTTCAAGTTCTGAAACACATAATTCATCATTATTATCCCAAATTACATCAACTCTAGCAAAAGCTAATGGTTTATTCATTTTTTTTACAACCGACTCAGCAAAATTTATTTCTTTAATAGAGGGAGAATATGAACTAATTGTTCCTCCAAAATCATCTTGAACTCTAAATTCTCCTTTTTTAGCCATTTTATGAATAGCATGGCTATATAATCCATTAAATATAATATAAGCTACTTCTCCTTTATTTGTAATGTTTTTTTGATAGGGTTGGAGCATTAAGTCTTCTTCTAAAATTAGTTGGTTGAATATACGTTCTATTTCGCTTAAATTATTTTTATTAAACAGATAAGTATGTCTTCCCGCACCTGAAACACAAGGTTTTAATACAAGATTGTCACTCTTTATTTTTTCTATTATACGCTCAAAAGATATAGTTTCTCCTTTTTTAATAAATATACTAGGAATAACATTAATTTTTTTCTCTTTTAATTCAAGTAAGTAATGTTTATCTATATTCCAATTAATAATGGAACTATCGTGTATAAAAGTGGTGAGTGTTTTTGTTTTTTCTAGCCAGTTACTAAATTCTTTAAATCGATTAAAATAATCCCATGTAGTTCTAAATAAGGCATATTTTGTAGACCTCCAATCAAAATTTTTATTGTCCCAATTTGTTCTATAAACGCTATAACCAATTTGTTCTAACGCAATTTTTAATAAATCATCTTCAACAAAAACATTGTTTTTGTATTCATTATTTGGGTTAGGTTCTAAATATCGTTTATCGGTAAGAATAGTGATGTCAAACATGAGATAATTGATTGTGAAGTTTTATGCATTCAAAGGCTTGTTTTACATCATGTACTCTCAGTAGGTTAGCTCCATTTTGTAATCCAATCATATTTAAAGCAGTAGTCCCATTTAATGATTCTTTTGGATTGTTTTTTAATACTTTATGAATCATAGATTTTCTAGAAAGACCAATTAGTAACGGAACATCAAGAGAGGAAAATATAGTTAAGTTTTTAAGTAATGTATAATTATGCTCGATTGTTTTTCCAAAGCCAAACCCTGGATCAATAATGATATCGTTTACACCTAACACATTTAATGTTTTAACTTTTTTTGCAAGATAATTAAACACCTCTTTAGTGACATCATTGTATTGAGGGTTATTTTGCATATTCGTGGGATTATTTTGTATATGCATGATGATATAAGGAACATTCAGTTCTCTAACGACAGCAAACATGTTATCATCAAAATCACCTGCAGAAATATCATTAATGATAGCAACACCTTTATTTATTGCTTTTCTTGCAATATCACTCCTAAAAGTGTCAATCGAAAGTATAGCATTAGGAAACTCCTTTAATATTAGTTCAATAGCAGGAAGAACTCTGTTTTCTTCTTCATTAGCTGATACTAAACTAGCTCCAGGTTTTGATGAATAACCGCCAATATCAAGTATAGTGGCACCATCTGTTAAATGCTTTTCAGCTAAGCTCAATAATGATTTGTCATTGTTTAGTTTACCTCCGTCATAAAATGAATCAGGAGTAATATTCAAAATTCCCATAACAATGGGAGAATCAAGATTTAAAATTTTACCTTTACAATTAATAGTCATGCTTAATAAAAAGATTGAATTACCTATGGCAAATACTTCCGAACAATATGATGCAATAATAGCGAATTGCACAGATATTTTTAAGAAAAAAACAAAAGATTACGGTACAGCTTGGAGAATTTTAAGAACAAGTTCGTTAACAGATCAAATTTTTATTAAAGCACAAAGAATTCGAACACTTGAGGAAAAAGGTGTAAGTAAGGTAGGGGAAGGTATTACTGACGAATTTATTGGGATTATTAATTACTGTGTAATGGCTATTATTCAATTAGAATTAAATGATGATGCACCTTTAGAATTAGATCCTGAATTAGCTACTAATCATTACACTACCTTTTTTAATAATGCAAAGGCTTTAATGGAAAAGAAAAATCATGATTATGGTGAAGCTTGGAGAGATATGAGAGTTTCTTCTTTTACCGATTTAATTTTGATGAAGCTTTTGCGTGTTAAACAAATTGAAGACAATAAAGGTAAAACGATTATGAGTGAAGGTATTGATGCAAATTATTATGATATGATTAATTATGCTGTTTTTGCCTTAATTCAAATGGAAGAGGAAAGCCTGTAACTTTAACCTGTTAGTTATAAAAGTTAAGAGAGCATAAAAAAATGTTATTTTAATTAATTTTATATAAAACTAAAGATACTTAAATATGAAACGTAATAAAATAATAGGAGCGTTAGTTTTTCTAATAGCCATTGTTTATCCATTTATAGTTAATTCATTAAGTCCTGCACATTATGAGGCAAGTGGACAATTTTTAACTTATGTTTTTGCGCCTGTTTTAGCCGTATTTGGTGTGTTGATATTCATTAATATGAAAGCAGGAATGTATTATGCTAGAATAGTTGTGGGTTCTTTATTTATTGTTTCAGGACTTATTAAAGCAAATGATGCATTAGGATTTTCATACAAATTAGAGGAGTATTTTGAGCCTGGAGCTCTTGGTTGGTCTGTTTTTGAGCCTTATGCATTAATTTTAGCAATTATAGCTTGT
This sequence comes from Flavobacteriales bacterium, assembly GCA_020630395.1. Taxonomy (GTDB): domain Bacteria; phylum Bacteroidota; class Bacteroidia; order Flavobacteriales_D; family CAJJDF01; genus CATLPG01. The sequence goes on along the minus strand of JAHDBM010000039.1, from coordinate 7,940 downwards.
GTAGCAGAGGTGTTGTTAGGGTTGTCTCTAATTTTCGGAACTAAGTTTAAGTTAACTATGATTGGTTTACTAATGCTATTAATAGGTTTTGCATTTTTAACATATTATACTGCTCAGTGTGATCCAAATGGAAAGTATGAAATAGTAGAGAACGGAATAACAGTTGAAAAACCCGTTCAATGCGTATTAGATTGTGGTTGTTTTGGAGATGCACTAAAAGGATCTATTGGTCGTTCATTAACTCCATGGGAATCATTTTATAAAGACTTTGTGTTATTAATTCTTGCTTTATTCTTACTGTTAGGATGGAATAAAATAAAAATGAATAATGAGAGACGAGATAGAGTAATGCTTTCGTTATCTCTTGTTGGTGTAGCCTTTTTTGGAGGTTTTATATTTGGATGGTGGTTCCCACTTTATTTTACTTTAGTTTCGTTTTTAGTTTACTATGGTATAAAGAAATTTTATTCAAAACCAGCTAGAGAATGGGTTATTGCAGGACTCATGACACTTTTTGCAACTGGATTTGCATTATACACATTAAAATACTTACCAATAAAAGATTACCGTCCTTATGCTATTGGAAATAACCTTAGTGAATTAAGAATGACCTCTGATGATATAAAGAATAAATTAATTGAAGAATATACACCTTCAATATTAGCAACATACTCAAACAAAATAGAAGAAGATATAAAGAAAGCAATAGCGTTAGATACCTCATTACAGAGTCTTCCTTTGCTAGATGGTTATTCTAAAAGGGATAGTATTATTGAAGATATTAAATTCAATGTCACATCTACTTATGAGGACATAGCATGGAATATAGCAGATTCTATGGCTAATGATTCTATGGAGAGAGGAAATCTTTTTCCACCTGTGTATGCAGTTAATTATTTATTGAGAAACAAGGAGACTGGAGAAGATAAAGAGTTTAGTAGTATTGAATATCTTGAACAAAAACTTTGGAATGATTGGTTTACTGTTTACACCTTAATTAATGAAGCAACTGGTGATGTACAAAAGGTACTAGCTGATGATTATAAAATGGAAGAGTGGGAAGCTAAAGGCTATACTAAGCAAGATCCATTGAGTTATAAAGTAAAAGATGGTTATGAGCCTAAAATTCCAGCAGATTTTACTTTTGGTAGTGATGAAATAGATCAACATATTTTATCAAGTAAAAACTATATTATACTGATGGTAGCTTATGATCTTAAAAAGACTAAAGTAAATAACATTGAAAAAGTAAAGAAATTGTATCAATTTGCTAAAGAGAAAGGCTATACGTTTTATGCTGCATCTTCTAGTAATGCTGCTGATTTTATAGCCGAGCATAATCTACCTTTTGATTTTTTAGGAGCAGATGATAAAATTCTTAAGACAATGATAAGGTCTAACCCAGGAATTATGTTATTGAAGGGAGGGATAGTAAAAGGTAAGTGGAGCAATGCTTCAATTCCTAACCCCAAAAAGTTAGAGAAGTTTATTAGCAAACAATAGCGGTTGAATGTAAAAGAAATCATAGCAAAATTAAGGCAATCTGCACCCGTTAATTTCATAAGGAATACAACTCAAAAGATTGTATTGCCTGGTTTTGAAGGGCTTTCCTTGTATGCTTTTACAAAGTTTACAATAGAAGCCTTTAACAGAAGTGATATCTCACGAAAAAGTGCAGCTATCTCTTTTCGTTTTTTTATAGCATTATTTCCTATGGTTATTTTAATGTTATCCTTAATACCTTATGTGCCTATTGAAAATTTTCAAGAGACATTAATAGATAGTTTGTTTTCTATTATGCCTAGATCGGCATATACTTTTGTAAATGATACTATTGAAGATCTAGTATTAAAAAAGCATAATGCCGTTTTATCCATAGGTTTTGTATTAACTATTTACTATGCATCAAATATTATCAATGCAATTTTAAGCACGTTTAGTAGTTCTTATCAAATTCAAATTAAACGAAATCCAATTAAACAAAGATTAATAGCTTTTGGCCTAATGATTGTTATCCCATTATTGTTAATGCTTGGTTTTGCAATTATTATGTTTGGAGAATCTTATCTAGAATTTGTCGTAAAAGATTGGAAAAATATAGGTCCAGTTATACAGTTTTTAGTTGGGTTTATTAAATGGGTTGCTGTAATTGCATTATTTGTAATAGCCATTTCTACATTATACAATGTAGCCTTTATTGAACGAAAAAAATGGAAAATCATCTCCTCTGGGGCATCACTAGCCACTTTAGTTATTATTTTAGCTTCACTAGGACTGAGTTATTTTATTAATAATTTTGGATCTTACAATAAATTATATGGTTCAATAGGATCATTAATAGTGTTCTTAATTTGGATTAATGTTTCGTCTACAATTTTAATTATTGGATTTGAGTTATATGCCAAAACAAATAACAAGCACGATCAAGTATCCGAATAAAATATTTTTAATAGGTTTTATGGGGGTTGGTAAAACAACATTCGGAAAAAAAATAGCTAAACACATTGGTTATAAGTTTATTGATACAGATAAATTTATAGTAGAAAAAGCGAATAGTTCTATTCCAGAAATTTTTGAAAATAAAGGAGAGTTATTCTTTAGGAAATTAGAAGAAGAAGCATTAAATAAATTATTACAAGAAGATAATGTTGTGATAGCAACTGGTGGCGGAATGGGAGCAAATGAAACACTACTAGATAAAATGCTGAAAAATGGAACGGTCTGTTACCTTAAACTAGATGAAAAATCAATTGTTAACAGGTTAGTTTCTTCAACATCCTCAAGGCCTTTAATAGATGGATTGTCATTTGAAGAGGTAGAAAAAAAAGTAGAACAATTATTAAGTAAAAGAAAGCCTATATATGAGCAAGCAAATATCATTTTTCCTGCTATTAATCTCAAAGGAGTTTCAAAAAATAGAATAGAAGAACTCTTTGCTAATAAGTTATAGTGATTGTTAACAAGTAATGTTGCTGTAATTTAAAAATACAAAATAGAACCTTTTTCTTTGTTTTATAAATGGAAAAAGAAGCGAAAATAAATATTGCAATTGATGGATATTCATCATGCGGAAAGAGTACTGTAGCCAAACTCTTAGCAAAAGATTTAGCTTATTCTTATGTGGATACAGGAGCTATGTATCGTGCAGTAACGCTTTATTTATTAGAAAGAGGATTAATTAAAGATGGTAAATTATCTCCAAGATTGGTTGCAGATAGCTTAGATAATATTAGGATTACCTTTAAGTTTAATGAGAAAACAAAATCTTCTGATACATACTTGAACGAAGAGAATGTAGAAGATAAAATTCGATCTCCAGAAATCTCATCAATGGTTAGTGGTGTGAGTTCGATTAAAGAAGTAAGACATAAACTTATAGCGCTACAAAAAGAAATTGGGAAAGATAAAGGTGTAGTAATGGATGGGAGAGATATTGGCACGGCTGTATTGCCTCATGCTGAACTTAAGCTCTTTTTAACATCCGATACTGATATTCGTACTCAAAGAAGATATGATGAGTTAATAGATAAAGGTTATAAGACATCTCTTAAAGAAGTTAGAGAAAATTTAATATCTAGAGATTATCAAGACACAACACGAAAGGAAAATCCTTTAGTTAAAGCAGCAGATGCTATTGAAATTGATAATTCTGAAATAACATTAGAAGAATTATTAATGAATATTAAACAAAAAGTAAACGAATTAAAATTAGCATAATGAGTGAACAAGACATCATTGATTTAGACGACCAAATAATGAAAGGCAATGGGAATAAAAAATTACCCAATGCAACAGCTGTTTTAGTGTTAGGAATAATATCTATTGTAGGCGCAATTTGTTATGGTATTCCGGGTTTAATTTGTGGTATTATTGCTATTATGTTAGGGAAGAAAGATAAGGCAATGTATGCAGCTAATCCAAAATTATATAGTGAATCCGATTATAAAAATTTAAATGCTGGTTGGATAATGGGAATCATTGGAACTTCATTGAGCGCATTAATATTGGTTATTTTTATTCTATACTTCATATTTGCTATATGGTTATTTAGTACAGCTGTTGATAATTCTCCTTTATTTGATGAAGCTTTTAGAGAGGCACTAGAAAACGCAGACAATTATTAAGATAATTAGTCTTGTTAGACTGTTTTTATAAAAAGTATTTTGGTTTAGAATGTCCTGGTTGTGGCAGTCAAAGGTCCTTTTACGCATTAGCTCATGGTAATATTGAAGAAAGCCTGTTGCTTTTTCCTGCTTTAATCCCCTTTATGTTTGTTGGTGTTTATTTATTACTCCATTTATATTTTAAATTTAAGCATGGAGCCAGGGTATTAACCATATCCTTTTGTTTTTCTATAGTAGTAATGATGACAAATTATATTATTAAATTATGCTAAGTCTATTTAAGAAGTTTTTTTTTCTGTATGTGTTTACTATTGGCATTTCTTGTGGTACTAAAGTAGATAAAAGCTATATCGAAATTAGAGGAGAGGCTCAAGGGACAACATTTTTCATAAATTATTACGATTCATTACAAAGAGATTTTACAAGTGACTTTGTAAACATATTAAACGATTTTGATGATGAATTGTCGACCTATAAAAACAATTCGTTAATAAATCGGTTTAATGAAGAGAATGAGTTAATTAATTTAGATTCGACTACTTATTTCAACTATTGTTTTGAAAAATCAAGCTATTGGAAATTTAAAATGAACGGTTTTTTTGATCCAGCTATAAAGCATATCATAGATTATGGCAAACAGTATAGTGACTCTATGTCTAGCGATATACTTGATTTAGATAGAACTATAGGATCACAAAACAATATACTCACAAAAAAGGATACTATTGTTAAACTTGATTTTAATGCCATAGCTCAAGGTTATTCGGTTGATGTATTAAGTGATTTTTTAGAGCAAAATGGTATTCATAATTATATGGTAGAAATAGGAGGGGAGATAAGAGTTGCTGGTAAAAATAAGAACGAAAATAATTGGTTAATTGCCATTGAGTCACCTAAATCACTGGTTTCTGATAGAAAATATGAGCAAATTTTAAGTTTAACGGATGTTTCTATAGCTACTTCTGGAAGTTATAGAAAATATAAAGAATTAGATGGAGTTAAATATTCTCATGCAATAAATCCTTTTACAGGCAAAGGAGTAACTCATCAACTATTAAGTGTTACAGTAATAACTTCTAAATGTATTGATGCTGATGCTTTAGCCACTGCTTTTTTGGTTATGGGGGAGGAAAAATCAAAAAAATGGCTTAACAAAAATGCCGATTTAAATATAGCTGTATACTTTATAATATCAGTTGATGATGGGTTTAGAGAGCATCATACTGCTAATTTTAGTCAATATTTATCTGCATAAATCCCTATTTAAATTGAACCTTTTTAGTTTGTAAAGTGTATACATGTAAGTAGAGTTATTGTTAATAACTTCAAAAAAAAACCTTATATATTAATAATTGTAACTCGTTATTAAATAGATTTTAATGGTGTGTTAAGCATTTTTATGACGTTATCAACAAATTATTATTTTGTTAATAACTATAATTATATTTAGATTTATTAGTTAATATATGAGTAAAACAGATTAGAACTAAGTGATAGGAAAAAAAAATATCGCACTTATTCTTCTTTTTTTCTTCTTTTATACGGTTTCAGTAGCCCAAACAGCAGAAGAGAAAAGTAGATTAAAATCAGGAGATAAAGCTTTCAATAACAAAGATTATTTAGAGGCACTTCCTCATTTTCAATATTTACTATCTATTAACCCTAATAATCCAGATTATAATTATAAATATGGTGCGTGTTTAGTTTATAAAAAAGATGTTACTAATTCATACAAATATTTAAACTATGCTTTACAAAATAATGTAGCCGATAGTCGGGTATATTATTATTTAGGTAAGTTAAGCCACCTTAACTATTCGTTTAATAGTGCAATTAGATATTATAATGATTTTAAATCAAAGTCGGATAGTAAGCTTCAAAAAGAATATGAAGTTGATAATGAGATTGCAAAATGTAAAGGAGCTCAAACACTATTAAGAAATTATTCAGAACTTAAGGTTTATAGTAAGAAGAAAACAGGCCGAAATGATTTTTACAGGACTTATGATAGTAAAAGAATAGGAGGTAGAGTCATTATTTCTGATGAATTTCAATCAAAAATTGATAAAAAGAAAGATCACCACCCCGTAATATTTTTAGGAAAGAATCAACAATTCATTTTTTACTCTAGTTATGGTAAAAAAGGAGATAATGGTTTGGATATATATGTTAGGAGAAAGCTAGATAATGGGAAATTTAGTGATGCTATATTATTACCTAGTAATATTAATACTCCTTTTGATGAAAATTATCCTAATTTATCAGCAGATGGTAAAACACTTTATTTCTCATCTAAGGGGCACACAGGATTAGGGGGCTATGATATTTTTAAATCTACTTATGATACCGATAATAATAGTGGTTCTTCACCTGTTAATTTAGATTTTAAAATCAATTCACCAGATGATGATCTATTTTTTATACCCGATCCAACAGGAGACAAAGCATATTTTGCGTCTTCTAGAGAAACAGATATTAATAATGTGAACGTTTATGATATTGGAGTTACGTCTTACCCACTCCAAAATGTACTTATTGCTGGATCTGTGACAGGAAATTTTAATGATACTGATACAGAATTAAAGATTGAAGCAATAGATGCAGATGTTAATACATCAGTAGATAAAGCATATTTAAAAAATACCCAAAATGACTTTCTATTAACCCTACCTAAAGGTGGTACGTTCAATTTTATTGTAACCTCTAAAAAAAGTAAGCAAAAAGTAGAAGCTACTGTAGATGTACCTTTTGTAAAAGATCTTACTCCTTTAAAAATTATAGTTGATTATGCCTTTGAAAATAATGAAGAGAAAATCACCATAATTAAACGATTTAATGAAAGTGTAGGAAATAAAGATGAAATTATAGCATCATACTATCGAAAGGTTTCATCACCAGAGGTAAATCCTGATTTCAACCCTGAAGAAAATGTAAAATCTTACGATAAAAAATTTGTGATCAATAAGCTAAGTTCTTTTTACTCAGAAAAAGAAAAAGAACAATTACGTTTAAATGGACAGTTAAATTTTGCAAAAGAAAATGCAGCTAAAGCACTAGAAAAGGCATTAGAAAATCAACAACTAGCTCAAGAGGCTATAGAAAATGGTAATTATAAAGAGGCTCAAACGATACAAGTTAAAGCAGATAATGAATATAGAAATGCAAGATCGTATGCTAAAAATGCTGAAAAAATTGAAGGAATAATAGAAAATAATGAAACGCTATTAGATCAAGCAGATGAATATAACCAAGGGATATCAAGCTATACACCCGAACAACTTGAGGAAGTTCAAGAGTTTGTGAATGATAATCAGCAAGATAATATTGTTAGTACTGTTTTTCAAAAAGACTTTAAAGATGAAAAGGATAATTTAAGTAAGCTTGAAAAAGACCAAGATGCTATAGCTGCTTCAATAGCTGAAAATAAAGCGCTAAAAAAGTCTTTAACTCAACAACTTGAAAACACAAAAAAGAAAAAACAAAAAGCTGCTCTTGAACAACAAATAAGTGTGTTAGATAATGAAATAGCTGAACTTGAAACCCAAAAAGATCAAGCTAAAGAAAGAAAAGGTAAAGCAGCTAAAAAAGTAGATCAATTAGCAAATGATGTACTTATTTCCAATCAAGTTTCTTCAAATTCTATTGAAGAAGAAAGTGCTGTAGTAATTGATGATGTTATGGCTCAATTAAATGAGTATAAACAAAATGCTAATTTAATTTCAGAAGATATTAAAGACAATATTGTTGATGTTGCTATTACCGAAGGAGAAGGAGAAGGAGAAGGAGAAGGAGAAGGAGAAGGAGAAGGAGAAGGAG
>JAHDBM010000110.1 GCA_020630395.1 Flavobacteriales bacterium | reverse complement strand
TGGATTTAACTAAAATATAATAATATGGATAAAATACTCACATATTTATCGCCAGAACATACAGGAGGTTTTCATTTTGTTGGTTTGTTCTTCTGTTTAATAGGTATTTTTTTGACTAAATATCATTTCTATTTAAAGCATAAAAAGGAATGTGAAGTATCTGGTCAAGAGTGTGTATTTAATGTGAAATATTGGTTAAAGATGAATTGGTCAGATGCCCTAGCATCTTTAGTGGCTTCTTTTATGTTTGTTCGGTTTTTAGATCCTTTATTACATTATCTAAACCCGAAAATAAAAGTTGTTATAAATTTCGAATTACCAGTTACAGAAGACCAATTGTTTTACTATTTCGCAGCAGGGGTAGTCATCACAGCATTGATACATAAACTTTATAGAAAAAAGAAAAATGTCGAGTAATAAAGTTGAATTTGACATAAGAGAAAATACTTCAATAACTGAACATTTAGATATTGGAGTAAGCGATGTCTTAACTATATCGTCTGTTGCAAATGTAGATGTGAACTATACTTATGAAGTAAACGGTATAGTCAAAAATGTAGCAAATAATAAAATAATTCTAGGGGATAATTCAATATCAATAGTAATTGATTCAACGGATTTACAACTAGGCAACAATGTAGGGTATTTAATTTCAGATTCTAACGTAGCAGGAGTATATAAAAACATTAAGATAAATCTTATTGCATATAAAAGACAGGGGCAATGATAGTTAGTAGTCAAGGTGTACAAGAAAAATTAACAGTTTCATCTTTAAAAGGGTATAAGACTGTTATTAGTGGTTGTAGCAATAGAGTTAGAGAGGTATTAAAAGTAGGTACTGTTCCTAATATTACCATTAATTATGGAGCAACCCCTGAATTAGAAGCAAGGATAACTGCTTTAGAAAATGAAGAGCATTTAATATTTAGCACATTACAAGAATTACCATAAAAATTATAATAAGATGGCATTACAAAGTACAGATTTATTTATAGTTGAGCGCGCAGGGGTTCAATATAACATGACAGCAGATCAAATCGCTGATTTTGTAGGAGCTGTTAACGATGTTACAGCGGCAGATATACCAGCAAGAGATGCGTTAACAGGATTAAGAGTTGGGGACAGGGTATTTGTGACTGATGCAACAGCAGATGTTAGTGTGGACACTGGATGGGCGGTATATAGAGTTCAATCTATAGCTCCTATCGTATATGAGAAGATTCAAGAGCAAGAGAGCATGGACTTATCCATATCTGTATCAACAAATTTAGGGTACACACCAGGAGCGGCTAGTGGAGTTGTAACAAATGATAACGGAACTGGAGCAACTATCCCTTTAGCAGATGGTACAAATGCGGGATTAGCCAGCCCTCAAATGTTTACAAATAGTCACCCAGCTGCAAGTTCAGGATTAACATCAGCATCAAACCCAATAAACATAGTTGGAGCAACACAAGTGGCAACATTTAATATTACTCAATTAACTGCATTACCATAAATGGCTTTTCAACTTACAGATTTAATATATCATGAAAGACAAGGGATTGGTGGTTCTGGCACGGTTGAAGACTTATTGAAATTGACAAAAAAAGTTTTTACAATGGAAATCAACACAGCAATAACAGTAGGAACATCAGAAGTATTACTTCCATCAACAGAAATGGCAGACAGATGCTCATTAATAATATATAATGATTCTCCAAATACAATTTATTTAGGAGGAACAGGAGTAACGGTTTTAACTGGGACTCCAATAAAATCTGGAGTAATGCAAGCATTTGATAGTAGAAGTGGCAAATATGCAATAGCGAGTCAAGCAGGAAACAATATAAGAGTAGCAGAACTAAAGTAATATGCCAGCAACTAAAAACGGAAATCACATTTATATTACAGGGCTAGGAAACACCTTAGCTTCTGTAGCATCGGATATAAACGATTCAGCGTTTTGCGATTTTGTTGGAGGCGAGTTTCGATGGTATGGTACATCAGCTAATGTAAGATATTTTAGAATTAGAAACGGTGGAGAGCTAACAGTAGGAAATGGTGAAAAGTTAATGGCCAACAATGCAACAAATGACGACACAAGATTTTATGTAGATCCAGGAGGGCATTTGATATTGGAACCAGGATCTACATTAGACTTAGCTGAAACAGGAGTTGGTGCAAGACCATATTTTACTTATTTCTATGGTAGGGTTACTGCTATAGGAACAGCTGCTAACCCTATACTTATCCAGAACTTTAGGAGGCTTCATATGTACGAGACTCAAAACAATAATAACTTTGATAATGATATATGGCATTTTGAACATTGCACAATAGGGGGGTGTTCAACAGCTAATAATTATGCGTTTTATTTTAGTGTTAATGGAAAACATAGATCTCATATTTTTAGAAACTTAACTTTTGATGACACTTTAGGTAGAGGACAAGATACTTTTGGCTTCGCATTTGGAACGGGGGGGAATGGAGGTTATGAGAAAATGACTTTCGAAAATATTACTTTTAATAGTATTGAGCGCGCATATTATAACATAGGGGGAGCGCCTATAAAAGTAACAAACAACAGCTTTAACGCTTCAAACACTACATATCACACCTTTAATTATGGCGCTATGGTAGTAAATCATAGACAAACTTTTAGATCTTTTGGGTCACATGAACCCAAGCCTTACGGTCAGGTGTTTGCAATGTTTGATAACTGTACTTATGCAGATGCAAATAATGTTTCAAAACATATTTCAGCTTATGGATCTATTGTTTTGTTTAAAAACTGTACTTGGGAAGATTTAACAGGAACGCCAGTAAGGTCGCAATATGGAGGAATAACAATGTTGTGGACAGGAAACACTTTTTTGGACACTAACCCAGATTTTCAAGTAGATCAAAATGGAGAAATAATTTATGTTCATGCTTTGTCAGTGAATGTAACAGATGAGAACTCGTCACCTATTGAAGATGCGATTATAGAAATCGAGCAGTCAGAAGGAAAAGAAAAACTGATTTTTAGAACAAATTCTAATGGAGACATTCACGCCATGCATGGAGTAGATGCGGCTTTACTTACTCATAAATCTCAATATGGGGATAATGAAAACACAAATATAGAAACATGGAGTGATCCATCTAATTCTACTTTTCACATAGTTAAAATATATAAAGAAGGTTATGAAGTAGTGACACAGAATATAACAATGGAATCAGATAAGAATTTGAACATTCAATTGAATGTCCTTGAATCGAATTTTGATTTTAGTACTAGTGATAAAATATATTTATAAGATATGGTTGCGCCAATAGAACATATAGAGTTAAGAGGAAATGATCCAACAGGGCACGGTTATTATGGCGCAAAAAGAGGAAGTCGAAAACATAAGGGGCTAGATTTAGTTGCTAAACCAGGAACAAAAGTCATGTGTCCTATTGATGGTGTAATAACTAAGATTGGTCAAGTATATGAAAACACAAGCAGATTTAAATATATAGAAATAACCAATGATGTTTATAGACATAGATTGCTTTACATTAAACCTTATACATGGGTGAAAAAAGGAATTAGAGTTTTTGAGTGTGATGTAATAGGGGAGGTTCAAAACATTTCTTTTTACCATAATTCAAGGATGAAAAACCATTTGCATTGGGAAATATATAAACATGGATTACTTACTGATCCAGAGCCATTGTTAGAATTAATTGTAAATCAAATATAAGTATTATGGATTATAGAAAATTAGCAACAGACAATCCAAAGACATCGGTTTTAGCGATTATAACATTAGTAAGCTCTTTATGGGAATACTTCTCAGAAAACGCGGAGCTTTTTGGAGTGTCAGGGAAGACAATAATGATCGGAGGTGTTATTTTAACGGCATCGGTTATGGTTTATAATAATTTTACTGGAGGAGAATTACCACCAGATGATGATGAGTAGTTTATTAAAAAACAGTCTATTAATAAGCACCTATGTAATATCAATGCTTCCAGTGTTTTTTTATGGAAGTTGTGAGAGATTAAATCTAGGGTTGTTTTTCGAAAGGGACACCCGAATCGATTTCTTTTTGCTGTATTACGGGATAAGTATTAATTATTTAATAATGGCTTACTGTATACATTATCCTAATAATGTTCACAAAAGTATAAGTCGGTTTATTCTAATTCTATGTGCTTTGGATATGGTCCACCTAATCATATTCGCAAAACAAGGACTGGGAATTTTGAAGATTGTGTTTGCTATTACCTTATTGATTGTGTATGAATTTTATAAAAAGAGATATGGCAAGTATTAAGTTTGGTTTGAGAATAATAGAGGCAATAGTCTTTAGTTATTTTGGTTTTACTCTATTAGAGTTTTTTACGGTTATTGTTTTGAATGGAGAAGATTATTTTGCTATACTAAGCAGCTTAGATGGCAAAGCCAAAACTCTTTTCGTTATAGCAGGACTTGGTGTTATGATTATAAAAGGGATTCATTTATTCAAGATGAATAAGCTAATACGAGAGGAAAAGAGGATAAATAATATGAAGCTGACAAAAGAATTGGAGGCTATGGATGATAAAAAAAAAGCCGAATCTTGAACAACCTACTATTTTTTAAAAACAAAAACAGTGTCATGATTATTTTTATAATACTATTAATAGCTGTTTCTTTTTATGCTATCCAAAGCGATAGAGGTTTTAAAGAAGAGTCAGCAATTTTAAAAGATTCTATCCAATACTATAAACAAAATTATAAAAAAATACTTGTCATTAATGATAGTATTTTGAGTAGAAAGGTAATAGTTAACCAAGAGTCTAAAGAAATTGAAAAGGAATTAAAACAAGCAAAGAATGAAACGATTAATGTTAACGATGATGTTTTGTCTTTTAGTGACGAATCTCTGGACTCAATCATATACACCTATAGACATACCGAGAGAAAACAAGATTAATGTAGTTAAGACCTTAATTTCTTATCCGTTTGTATTAAAGGAATTAGATTTAACAGAGCAGCTTTTAAAAAGCCAAAAAAGACTTAATGTATTACATGAGCTTCACTTATCTAATAAAGAAAAAGAGGTTTTAAATCTTCAGATGCAATTAAAAATATCAGACAAGCAAAACAAGCTACTCATAAAGCAAATTAACAAACAGAAAATCAAGACCTTTAAAAT
>JAHDBM010000038.1:8275-30337 GCA_020630395.1 Flavobacteriales bacterium | reverse complement strand
GGTCCGGTAGTTCAGCTGGTTAGAATACCTGCCTGTCACGCAGGGGGTCGCGGGTTCGAGTCCCGTCCGGACCGCAGAAAAAGCTTCAAGAAAACTTGAAGCTTTTTTAGTTTATAAAAAGTAAATAGCTAATTCTAGTTATTAAAATATAGATAGGTTTGTGTATAGTTTTTCAAGAGGTAATCCAACAACATTAAAATAACTTCCTTCAATTTTGTTAATTCCAATTGCCCCAATCCATTCCTGAATACCATAGCTTCCAGCTTTATCGTAGGGATTATAGGTTTTGATGTAAAAATCTATTTCTTCATTTTTGAGATGATTAAAATATACTGTTGTTACATCATAAAAAGAGATCACTTTATCCTTTGTCTTTAATGTAACAGCTGTTATTACTTCATGAGTGTCATTAGAGATGTTATTAAGTGTGTTAAATGCTTCATCATAATTTTTTGGCTTTCCAAGCTTGGTGTTATTATGCCATACAATCGTGTCGGAGGTAATAATTAAATCGTTTTTTCTGATATCTTGTTCAAAAGCTTTCGATTTTAACTGAGATAAGTAAACAGGTATTTCTTCTCTAATTAAGTGATCTGGGTAAACTTCATCAATTTCTTTTGTTTTTATTTCAAAATCAATATTTAATGTTTTTAAAAGCTCTTGCCTTCTTGGAGACTTAGAAGCTAAAATAACATTGTGATTTTTGAGTTTTTCTTGTAACATTTATCATTATTTAATTACTCTACCTGCTGATACGAGCTTAGGTCTCCAATATGTGCTTTTCATTACATTAGAAATCATAATGCCTCTACTGGATGATGAATGAATCATAGTTAATTCTTCTCCAATTTCAGAAACAACAATTCCAACATGTGAAATGTTAGACTTAGATTTTCCGAAAAAGACTAAGTCTCCTTTTTTAGCTTGCTTTATGGGGATTTTGTCAACTTGCGCTTTTTGATCTCTAGCACTTCTGGCTAAGCTATAACCAAAGCTTTCCATAATGTAACCTGTAAAACCAGAACAATCAAATCCGTTTTCATCTCTACCGCCATACTTGTATGGAATTCCCATAAACGTTTCAGCATATAAAATAACCCGGTCTTGAGTGGAAAACTCAGAATATACAGTATCGTTTTTCGAACTGTCATTTACAATTACTTTTACTTTTTTTGCTTCTCTATTGGCTTTTTTTATTTCTTCTTCTTTGTTTTTTTGCTTTTTTTCGTCTGTTATTACTATTATTTTTTCATCTTTTTCAAAAACAATATCATCAATTATATGTTCATATTTGTGATATGCTTTTAGGTTAGGATCTAATTTTACATAAGTGTATTTGGCTTGTTCAATTTGATGCTTTACATTTTTATGTGTACTGGTGTAACGTTTGTCTTTTTTTAGATTTATAAGAGCAGCCAATTGAAATAAATGTACTTCGGGTGAGTTGTCATATCCTTTTTTTGTAATTAATTTATTACTTTTTTTTAGCGTTTTTTTAAAGTTTTCTTGTTGGTATAATCTTTCTAAGAGGTCTATTCTTTTGTCTTGAGCGAAAAAAACAATTGAATTCAAAAGAAAAATTTTAATAATGAAAAGTAATCTCAAATAGTACATTAGGTATATATTTTATCAATATCTATAAGGATAAACGTTAAATATGGATATGTTTTATATTTTTGCATAAAAATAACAAAAATGGCAAACAATATTACATTTACAATGATTAAGCCTGAAGCGGTAGCTAATGGGTTAAGTGGGAAAATTTTAGACGCAATTATCGAAGGCGGATATAAGGTAAAAGCTATGAAATTAAAGCAATTATCTAAAGAAGAAGCTGGAGAGTTTTATGCAGTTCACAAGGAAAGACCTTTTTACGGAGAATTAGTAGATTATATGTCTCAAGGACCAATTGTAGCTGCAGTTTTAGAGAAAGATAATGCAGTGGCAGATTTTAGAACATTAATTGGAGCAACTGATCCTGCTGAGGCAGCAGAAGGAACAATTAGAGCTCGTTATGCAGAAAGTAAAGCAATGAATGCTGTTCATGGAAGTGATAGTGATGAGAATGCTCAAATTGAGGCAAAATTTCACTTTTCTGATGAAGAAATAGTAGGATAATTTCAAGCTTTACGAGATGTAGCTCAGCTGGTAGAGTACTCGTCTGGGGGGCGAGAAGTCGCAGGTTCAAGTCCTGTCATCTCGATTTAAAAGATCAATCTGAAAAGATTGGTCTTTTTTTTGGTTTACTACAAAGTATAATTAAAAAAATATATTATGAAACGTGTAGTAACCAATTTATTAATTTTCACAATGCTATTTTATGGCTGTGGCAATGAAAATAATGTTGTAGAAAACAAAACAGAGGAATCTCAAATTGAAGAAAAAACTCTTATTGATTCTATACCTTATGATATGTCTAGTTGGATAGGGAAGTCTCAGGCATTTTTATACAAAATAAAAAATGAGCAAGACTATTCCGATATATTAGACGCTTATAATAACACAACTCTTGAAGAATTGTCTGCTTCATTAAATACAGAAGAGAAGAAATTTGCTTTCTGGACCAATACCTATAATGCATTTATACAGCATATCCTTAATAATGAACCGAGTTTATATGATGATAGAGGCAATTTTTTCAAAAAAGATCAAATTAGTATAGCTGGAGAAAAAATAAGTTTTGATAAAATAGAACATGGTATAATTAGAAGTTCTACCATGAAATTGTCGTTAGGTTATCTCCCTAAACCTTTCCCCGGTAAATATGAAAAATCATTAAGAACAACAGATAGAGATGCTAGAATACACTTTGTTTTAAATTGCGGAGCAAAAGATTGTCCACCAGTATACATATATAATGAACATACATTAGCTGAAGATTTTGATAAAGTAGCTAAAACATACTTAAGGGATAAGACAATAATTGATAATGATAACCAAGCAATTAAAACAACACCTTTATTTAAATGGTTTATTGGTGATTTTGGAGGTAAAAGTGGCGTAAAAGAATTATTAATCAATTATAATATTATTGATGAATCAATGAAAGACTATGATATAGAATATGTTGACTACGATTGGTCTTTAGATTTGGGGAATTTTGGAAGTTAAAATGATTATAAATCTCAAAACAGACGTGTTTTTGTATTACATTTGCTAGCGTAACAATTAAACGTAGAGTGTTACGATAATAATTCAAAAACAGCAAAATGCTAAAAAAGAACATTTTATATACAACAGTTGCCTTATTAGCTACTTCTTTTCAAATACAAGCTCAAATTAGTACAAATTTAGATCTTGAGTCTTGGACTAATACAGGGAGTTATGAAAATCCATCAAATGGCTGGGCAACATTGAATCCAATAAAGGATTTAACTTTTTTGGCTCCTGTTACTGTAACAAAAACAACAGATAGTTATTCTGGTACTTATGCTGCGAAATTGGAATCTGGTAAAATAACTGGTGTTGGAACTTTTATTGGAGGTTTATTGGCAACAGGTTTTTTTGATAATAGTGCTTCACCTGGTCAAAACTTAAAATTAGGACAACCATTTACTTCTTCACCAACACATATAAGAGGTTATTATAAATACCTACCTGTTGGAGGTGATTCTGCCGATATTTTTTGTTCATTAACTAAATGGAATACATCAACAAATAGCAGAGACACTCTTGGATTTGTTGGTTACAGAGAGCTTAATACTGTTTCAACTTACACTCAATTTAATTTAAAAATTAATTACACGGACTCTATTACGCCTCCAGATACTATTACTATACTATTTAGTTCAAGCTCAGGCGCAGCTAATTTTCAAGGACAAGATGGGTCAACTATGTATGTAGATGCTATCTCACTTCCAACACCAGTTGGTGTAGATGAGTTATTGTTTAATGACGTTAATGTTGACGTTTATCCAAACCCAACATCAGATATATTAACATTAAAGACTGATTTTGAAGAGCAACTTTTCGCAGAAGTATATGATGCTAAAGGAATATTAGTGAAAGAGTTCTCATTTAAAAACAAGCTTGAGGTCTCAGTACTAGACCTTGAGAATGGAAACTATTATTTATCAATAAAAGATAGTAAAGCATTAGTTTCCTCTAAAAGATTTACGATATCAAAGTAAACTATGAAGATTAAAAAACAGTTCATGTTAATACCATTGTTTTTGTTAACAGTGGTATTTTCTTTTTCACAGCAATGGAGTGGTTCTATAAAATTTGGATCATTGTATGGAGCTCCAATTGGGCCAGCAAACGAAGGAGATGAAGGTTACCTTAGGCTTGGGCCTGGTTTTGGAGTTGGTATTCAATATGAAGTTAATAGTTGGTTGACTATTCATGCAGATATGATGTTAATGAATAAGAAGGGCGGATATGATGCAGTAGCAGAAGGTGACACTATTTATGAGTTTGAGATACCAGGACAACCACCAGCTCTTTTTCCAACTACTTACAAAGGAAGAGTTAAGGGCGAATTTGATAATACATATTTAGATTTCCCATTATATGCGAGTATTAAATGGAAAAGATCTAGAACACATTTAGGCGTTTATAACGGATTCTTGTTAAGCGGCTATCATGCTGGTAAAACCGACTTGGTTTTAGGTAATAATTTCAGTACGATAAAAGAAGATTTTGATGATTCTGATTTTATATCAACATTCGATTTTGGAATTTTGATTGGAGGAGAGTTTGAAATAATTAAAAACCAATTGGCTATTGGTTTTAGAGGAACTTATGGCTTAACGTCAATTTTTAAGCCGGACTATCCAAATGTAAAAGATAAGTTTTCGAACTTATACATGTATCCCTACATTAGAATATCAGTTCTTTAATTAAATATTTTACCTAGGGTTTTTAAAATGAGTTTTATGTCATACCATAAACTCTGTTTTTCAATATAAACTAAATTTAGTTTAAGCTTTTCAGGCATTATTTCTTTTATGTAAGTTTTTTCGGGATTATTAGACTTCCCGAGAAGTTCATTTTCTTTAAAATATTTGATAGAAGCAATGTCGGTTAATCCGGGTCTAACGTTTAGTACTTTTAATTGATTGTCATTATATAGGTTTACATATCTTCTAACCTCGGGTCTTGGTCCAACAATACTCATGTCTCCTTTAAGTACATTAATTAATTGAGGAATTTCGTCTAGCTTATATTTTCTTAAAAAATAACCAATCTTAGTTATTCTAGGGTCTCTCATGCCAACAGTTAACTGCCCACTTTGTTCGGCAAGGGGTTTCATTGTCCTAAATTTTATTAGATTAAACGTTATGCTGTTTTTACCAACACGTTTTTGCATAAAAAAAGGACCTCCTTTTCCATCTAATACAATAAGTATTATAATGATGAATAAAAATGGAGAAAACAGTATTAAAAATATACTGGAAGTAATAATATCAAATAACCTTTTAATCATACTTACGTAAAGTAAAACTAATTAAAGTTATGGTTAATCCAATTTTCAATCATTTTTATTCCTTCTATTGTCATAATAGATTCTGGATGAAACTGCAACCCAATTGAAGGGTAAATATGGTGTTGAATTCCCATTATGATATTATCTTTTCGTGCAATTACAGAAGTGTTTTTAGGTGCATTATAAGCTCCCCAAGAGTGGTATCTACCAACTTCTGTTGACGTGTTTAAACTATTAAAAATAAAATGTGAGTTATCAATATCGATTATAGAAGATTCACCATGATAAATATCATTAAGGTTATGAATTTTGCCACCATAAAATTCTATAAGGGCTTGATGTCCAAGGCAAATACCTAAAATAGGTTTTGTTCTATGATAGGTGTTAATTATTTCATTCATTTGTCCAGCTTTACTAGGTAAACCAGGTCCAGGAGATAATACTATACGATCATATTCTTCAATTTCTTTAATCGAACATTCGTCATTTCGTTTTACGTCAACTTCAGTATGAAAAGATTCAAGGTAATGAACCAAGTTAAAGGTAAAAGAGTCGTAATTATCTACTACAAATATTTTCATGGTATAAGGTCGCTCAAATGTATTTAATTAATCTTATTTAGAAGCTTTGTGGTCACAAAATCTTATGTTAATTTCATATAAAATTTAGTAATTATGCCAGCAATATCAAAAAAGGCACTTTCTATGCCTTCGTCACCTATTAGAAAACTAGTTTCTTATGCTGATGAAGCGAAAGCAAAAGGGAAACATGTATTCCATTTAAACATTGGACAGCCTGATATTAAAACACCTTCGCAGGTTATTAATAGAATGACTAATTTGGAAAGAGAAGTAATTGAATATTCTCATTCTGCTGGTTATCCTTCATACAGGTCTAAATTAGCTACATATTACCAAGGCATAGGATTAGATGTGCAAAATGATAATATCATGATTACAACTGGAGGCTCGGAAGCACTACTGTTTTTGATGCAAGTATGTTTAGATGAGGGGGATGAAGTCATTATACCAGAACCGTTTTATGCCAATTATAATGGATTTGCAGCTTCATCAGGAGTATCAGTTAAGCCAATTACAGCTTCAATTGAGCAAAACTTTTCTTTGCCTCCAATCGAAGATTTCGAAAAAGTAATTACAAGTAAAACAAAAGCAATAGTAATTTGTAATCCAGCTAATCCAACTGGTTATGTGTATACAAAGGAAGAGTTGGATGTATTAAGAGAACTTGTTTTAAAGTATGATTTGTTTCTTTTTGCTGATGAAGTTTACCGTGAGTTTTGTTATGAAGGTACTCCTACATCTGTTTTGAGTTTAAAGGGGCTTGAAGATAATGTGGTTATGATAGACTCTGTTTCTAAACGATATAGCATGTGTGGAGCAAGAATAGGAGCCATTGTCACTAGAAATAACGAAGTATTATCTAATGCGTTAAAGTTTGGACAAGCTAGATTATCACCACCAACACTTGGTCAAATTGCTGCTGAGGCTGCATTAGATACTCCTCAAAGTTATTTTGATGAAGTAATAGTTGAATATAAAGCCCGAAGGGATTATGTTGTAAAAAGACTTAATGCTATGGAAGGTGTTGTATGTCCAATACCTGAAGGTGCTTTTTATGCTATAGCCTCCTTACCTATAGATAATGCTGAAAAATTTTGCCAATGGTTACTAGAAGAGTTTTCGTTAAACAATAGTACGGTTATGTTTGCACCAGCAGCTGGTTTTTATTCTTCGAAGGAATTGGGACTTAAAGAAATTAGAATTGCGTATGTTCTAAATCTATCAGATCTTGAAAAAGCAATGGATTGCTTAGAAGAAGGGTTAAAAGTGTACAATAAAAATTAGTATCTTTATTAAAAATCAAACGATATGTTTAAAATTCTTCCATTGTTAGCTTTAGTATTTTTTGTTGGATGTAAAAAGTTAGATCCACAAGAAATTCATGAAAAGGAAGAGATACGAGTTCAATATACCGAAAGATTAAACATGTCTTTTCCATCTATTTTAGGATTTAATATACCTTGGATTATTAGTGTGCCAACTGTTGGTGCAACTTTTGAACAAAAATATAAATCAAATAACCCTTACTTGGGATTAGTAGAAGATGTTAAGCCAGTTAAAGTAAAAGCAATACTAGTTGACCCTGTCAACAAAACATTCGATTTTATAAAGAATAAGAAAGTATATATTAAAACAGCAACTCAACCAGAAATTTTATTAGCTCGTGTAGATAATTTACCTAATAATGTAACAAACGAAATGTTTTTAATTCCAGAAGAGGGTGTTTTATTAGATAATTATATGACCGATCAGATGGAAATGAGAATTGAAATTGATGCAGATAAGTCGTTATTACAAACTGTTCAAGTAGTAATTGAACTAACTGTAGATGCAAAAGTTAAAAATTAATCGTCTTATAGTCAGTTTTTTAAGAAGTTTTTTTTCTTTTTATTCTCAAATAAGCAACCCTTGTAATTTAATTATCGTCTATAGTGTAGTTTAGTAGTACTTTTACTATTCTCTTTTTTCTTTTTATTTGTAAAACAGGATTCTTTTGGGTCCTGTTTTATTTTTGCCCTAACTTTACATCATGCAAAATCATGAGCATTTTATGAAAAGATGTTTGCAATTAGCAAACAAAGGACTGGGTAGTGTACAAACGAATCCATTAGTAGGATCTGTTATTGTACATAATAATGTAATAATAGGGGAAGGATATCATCAAAAATACGGCAATGGCCATGCTGAGGTTAATGCTATAGATAACGTAAAGAATAAAGATTTACTAAAGGAGAGCACATTATATGTTAATTTAGAACCTTGTGCTCATACGGGAAAAACACCACCTTGCTCTGATTTAATTATAAGATATAATATACCTAAGGTAGTAATTGGTTGTGTAGATTCTTTCTCTGAAGTAGCAGGTAAAGGAATTGAAAAAATGAAACGAGCTGGTATTGATGTTATAATGGGTGTTATGGAAAAAGAATCTCGAAAAATAAACAAGCGATTTTTCACTTTTCATGAGCAAAAAAGACCTTATGTCATTTTAAAATGGGCAGAATCTCAAGATGGTTTTATAGCACCAATAGCTTCACTACATGATAAGCAAAGATGGATTACAGATAAATCTACCCAAGTACTAGTGCATAAATGGAGAAGTGAAGAACATGCCATATTAGTAGGGTATAATACAGTTAAAAAAGATAATCCTAGTTTAACAGTTAGAGAATATGATGGAAATAATCCTGTTAGGGTTATAATCGATAAAGAATTATCTCTCCCTAATAACAAGAAAATATTTAATAAAGATGCAAAAACAATCATTTTTAATAGTATTAAACAAGGAAATGATGAAGTAAATTATTTTGAAAAAATAAATTTTAATGATGATGTGGTTTCTCAAATTTTAAAAAAATTATATAGTCATAATATACAATCTGTTATAGTAGAAGGAGGAGCAAAAACATTACAACTTTTTATTAATAATGGCGCAGATGAAATTAGACAGTTAAAAGCGAATACTCATCTATACTCAGGTATTGCTGCCCCTGCTAATTTAGAAGCCTATAATATAGATCGTTTATCTTCTTTGGGAGTTGATGAATTAAGAGTTTATTATAGAAATCATTAAGCTATAGTATGTTTTATCTATTTCTAGCGATTATTTTCCCTGTATTATCGGTTATTATCTTTAAGCTTTTTGAACGTTTTAATATTCATGTTTTAACTGCAGTAGTGAGTAATTATATAGTTGCAGCACTAATTTGTTTAAGCTTAAATCAAAGTGATAAATCATTATCTTTTACTACAATTTTAGAGGATGGTTGGGGGCATTTTGCTTTTATAGTTGGACTTTTTTTTATGTTTAATTTTTATTTTATAGCTCAAACAACTCAAAAGATGGGGATATCGGTTGCTACATTAGCGAATAAATTAAGTGTAGTAGTTCCTGTTATAGTTGCCATAATTCTACTTAAAGAATCCACTAGTGTATTTAAATATATTGGGATTTTAATGACAGTGTGTTCTATTTTTTTGTTAACAAGAGCTAAAGAAAGAGGTAGGGTAGATAAGAGATTGCTGTATCTGCCAATTGGTATATTTATAATGACAGGTTTAACAGATGTTATTATAGCTTATTCTCAGCAAAACCTTTTAAAAAGAACAGGAGATTTGGAGTTTTTTATAGGAGTAACGTTTATTTTTTCTTTTGTAACAGGAGTTATATTTTTAATCTCTAAGTTTATTGAGGTCAATGTAAAAAGTATTTTTGGTGGTTTTGTATTGGGCATACCAAATGGACTTGGTGTATATTTCTTATTTAAATCATTATCTAGCTCATTAGAAACTAGTATAGTATTTCCAATTTTAAGTATTGGTAGTTTGTTTTTAGCCGTTTTAATTGGTTTTCTTTTTTTTAAAGAAAAGATTTCAATAATAAATTGGATAGGTGTTTTGTTAGCAGGAGTGTCAATTTTATTACTTTCCCTATAATGTTATGATGATAGATTTTAATACAATTGATGTCCCCTCTAAAGGTGAATACAAAGAAAAAGGAAGTCGATTTGTTGCTTATGCTTATCCTGTCGATACAGAATTAGCGGTAAAAGAAGTTTTAAAGAACCTATGGGATACCAATACGGGGGCATGTCATGTATGCTATGCTTACCGAATTGGAGTTGGGGTTAATGAAACATATAGAGCTAATGATGATGGAGAACCATCTGGTTCTGCAGGAAAGCCTATTTATGGGCAGTTACTTTCTTTTGATGTAACTAATGTATTAGTTGCAGTTGTTCGTTTTTATGGAGGAACAAAATTAGGTGTTGGAGGATTGATGTCGGCTTATAAAATAGCGGCAAAAGAAAGTTTATCTAAGGCAAGTATTAAGAAGAAAAAGATAACAAAAGTCATTTCTATTTCATTTGGATACGATTTAACAAGTAATATAAATAGAATTATTAATCAATATGAATTAATAGTTAACGATCAAATCTTTGATGCCGAATGTAAATGGGAGTTGCAAATAGCCATTAATCAGTACAAGGAAGTTGAAGAAGTATTAAAACAAATACAAGGAGTAACTATTAACCGTTAAATCATTATCTGTAAGGAATAGAGAAAAATACTGACTATTTATTCGTATATTATTATGTAAATAAATTGTTATTATGAAAAAAGTATACCTATTATTTCTGCTTATTCCTTCATTGTCAATTGCTCAAAGGTGGCAAGCTGTCTTAGAAGAACCCAATGCTAATTTTTATGATGTGCAACAAGCATTTTATAATGATTTAGAAGAGAATACTAATTTAAGGCAGTATGGATACAAACATTTTAAAAGATTAGAACACTACATGGAGCCAAGGGTCTATCCAACTGGAGAAATTAAAAATTTTAGTTTAACGGCCTTTGAAGAGCATAAAAATGTTAGAAACTCAAGAAATTCGAGTAGGTCTGCCAATTGGCAATCTATGGGACCAAAAAATTGGAATAATTTAGGTGGTGGATATAATCCTGGTAATGGAAGAGTTAATTCATTAGTTGTTCATCCTACAAATAGTCAAGTAATTTATTTGGCAACTTCTGGAGGAGGAATATGGAAGACAACAAATGGAGGGGCAACATGGGCTCCTTTAACGGATGACTTACCCATATTGGAAACTTCTGATATTATTTTAGACAATAATAACCCTAGTACTGTGATTTTTGCATCTGGAGATAATGATAGCTTTAGAAAATCAATAGGAATATATAGATCAACTGACGGGGGAACTACATGGACTTTAGTGCAACCCTTTACATCTGGATCTAATACTAAAGTAGGATATATAGAAATGGACCCTAATAATTCTAATTTAGTATACTGTGCTACAAGCAGAGGAATGTATCGTTCATTAAACAATGGTAGTACTTGGAGCAAGTTAAATAGTACACCTTTATTTAATATTAAGTTAAAACCAAATGATCCAGCTGTAGTATATGCAACTAATGGATCAATAGTAAGAAAATCAGTAGATAGCGGACAAACTTTTCAAACATTAACTTCTTTCCCAACTAGTTCATCTTCAAGGATTGAAATTAGTACCTCTACTTTACAGCCCGATTATCTTTATGCACTTGCAGCAAATAGTAGTAGAAGATTTGGTGGCATTTATTTATCAAAAGATGGAGGTGTTTCATGGTCTACTATGTCTACAAGTCCTAATATTTTAGGTTACGCTACTGATGGGAGTGATAATAGTGGGCAAGGAACTTATGATCTTGCATTAGAGGTTAATCCTACTAATCCTGCTGAGGTTGTTATAGGTGGAATAAATGCATGGAAATCTATTGATACGGGAAAAACATGGATCAACTTAAGTTATTGGTATCTTCCATCTATTTCTACAAATGAGTATACCCATGCTGATATTCATTACATGAAATATTACGGGAGCACATTATACTGTGGTAGTGATGGTGGAATTTACACTTCTAACGACTTAGGATATACATGGTCTAATTTGTCTTTGCCTCTAGAGATTACTGAAATTTATGATTTTGATATGTATCAAGCCAATAATGCTATTGTTACTCTAGGTACTCAAGATAATGGAACGTTTAAGCATAATGGAGGTTGGACTAATGTGAATGGAGCTGATGGATTTAAATCTTTGATAAACCAAACTAATCCTGATAACTTTTTATTTTCATCACAATATGGAAGCTTTGAACAAACCTTTAATGGAGGATCATCACAATCAGGTATTTTTAGTGAATCATATAGTGGAGAAGATGGAGCTTGGGAAACACCAATAGTTGGATCAGATAATTTAGATACGATCCTGATAGGACATGATAATGTTTGGGTATCTTTAGATCATGGGACTTCTTTTAATCCAGTAACTACGACTTTAGCTACTAGTAGTTTAAGAAATATGAAAAGATCTAAAAGTAACCCTAGTGTTGTGTATGCTGGTGATTATAATGAACTGTTTAGAATAGTAATTAATTATGCAGCAGGAACATCTACTCAAGCTGATATCAAAACTGGTTTACCTATTTCATCAGCAAGTATAAGTGATATTTTAATACATCCATATAACGATAGTATTGTATGGGTTACTTTTTCAGGTACATCTAACGGTAATAAAGTCTATAAAACAACTGACGCAGGTGCTACATGGACTAATATTTCTGGTGCTTTACCAAATGCTTCAACCAATTGTATTGAGTTTAGTGAATTAAACGAAGGATTATATGTTGGTATGGATGCTGGGATATATTACATGGATACTTCAAATACAAGTTGGACATCCTATTTTACAGGAATGCCAAATGCAGTAGTTACCAAAATAATTGTGACGAAAAGCACTGGAGAAGTTAAAGCCTCTACTTTTGGAAGAGGTATGTGGGAGTCGGATGGGTTTTATGGTCAAACAGTTGGTGTTAAAGAGATTGTGAGTGAAACAGAGGTTAACATTTACCCAAACCCCACAAATAATATCATCTTTATTGATTACAATGAGCAAGTACCAGTTGAGATTAATATCACAGATATGTTAGGAAAACTTGTTTATCAAGAAAATGAGTATACAAAAGGAAATGCAATTTCTATAGCGCAATTAAAACAAGGAGTATACAATGTAAATGTTAAATTTGCTAATAATAAATTTCAAACAAGGCGAATTATAAAGAAATAGAGAGTTAAAATGATATGAAGGTAATATTTGTATGGGGATTGTTATTGATTCCATTTTTAGGAATTTCTCAGAGATGGAAAACGTTATTAGAAGTAGATAACGCTAATTTTTATGATGTTCAGCAAGCATTTTATGACGATTTACCTCATCAAAATGAATATCGCCAATATGGATACAAGCATTTTAAACGATTAGAACACTTTTTAGAGGATCGAGTATATCCATCTGGTGAAATAAAGCAATATAGCTTAGATAATAGATTTCAAAATAGATCTAATAATAGAAGCGATCACTGGATGCCTTTAGGACCTGATACATGGAGTAATTTATCTGAAGGATATAATCCAGGTAATGGAAGAGTGAATTCAATAGCTGTTCATCCTACCAATGCTCAAATTATATATGTTGCAACATCAGGTGGAGGTATTTGGAAAACAACAAATGGAGGGACAAATTGGCTTCCTTTAACTGATGAGTTACCCATTTTAGAAACTTCAGATATTGTAATTGACCCTGTAAACCCCTCTGTTATTATTTTTGCAACAGGAGATAATAATAGCTTTAGAAAGTCTATTGGTTTATATAGGTCAACTGATGCCGGAGCAACATGGACTTTAACACAACCTTTTTCTGATGCATCTAATACCAAAGTTGGATTTATTGAAATGGATCCAAATAACTCCAATTTAATTTATTGCTCAACTAATAATGGCATGTACCGTTCATTAGATAATGGAGTTACATGGTTAAAATTAAATTCAACACCACTATATAATATTAGGTTAAAGCCTAGTGACCCATCAATTATATATGCTACAAATGGATCTGATATAAGTAAATCAATAGATAGTGGGCAAACCTTTTTACCTATGATAGGGTTTCCTATAAGTGGTTCATCCAGAATAGAACTTAATACTTCTGTACAACATCCTAATTATGTATATGCCCTTACAGCAAAAGGGAATAAATCTTTTGGAGGAGTATGTTTATCAAAAGATGGGGGCACAACATGGAAAGTAATGTCAACAACCCCTAATATACTTGATAATACATCTAATGGTGGAGGTGTTGGAGGCCAAGGAGACTATGATTTAGCACTAGAAGTTAACCCTAATAACCCTGCCGAAATTATAGTAGGAGGTATTAACGTTTGGAAATCTGTTGATACAGGTAAAACATGGATTAATCTTAGTCATTGGTATTTGCCGTTTGTAACAACAAATGAATATACACATGCTGATATTCATTATTTAAAATATTATGGATCATCCTTATTCTGTGGAAGTGATGGGGGCATTTTTAAATCAAATGATTTAGGCTATACCTGGTTAAATCTATCTCAAGGATTAGAGATTACAGAGGTATATGATTTTGATATTTACAAGCCTAATGCATCTATTTTAACATTAGGATCACAAGATAACGGTACATTTAAACATAATAGCAGCTGGACTAATGTTTTTGGAGCTGATGGTTTTAAATCATTAATTGATCAATCTAATGCCAATCATTTTATTTTTTCTACTCAAAATGGTAGTTTCTATAAAACATTAGATGGAGGTATATCGAATACAACAATTTTTGGTCAATCAACTAGTTTAGAGGCGGCTGCATGGGAAACACCTATTTTAGCATCAGATGAATTAGATACGATTTTGGTTGGGCATATGAATTTGTGGTTATCAAAAGATAGTGGCAATAATTTTGTAAAAGTAACAACATCTTTAACCAATAGTAGTATTAAAGTATTGGCTCGTTCTAAAAGTAATCCTTCAATAGTATATGCAGCAGATGCAAATGAACTTTTTAAGTTAGATGTAAATTTTACAACTGGTTTTGCTACTAAAACAGATGTGACATTGGGACTACCGATTGGGCAAGCTAGTATAAGTGATGTATTAGTTCATCCCAATGATGAAAATACAGTGTGGGTTACGTTTTCTGGTACATCTGGTTTAAATAAAGTATATAAAACGACTAATGGAGGTTTTTTATGGACTAATGAAACAGGAGTTTTACCCAATGTACCCGTAAACTGTATTGCTTACAGTGAACAAAATTCTGGTTTATATATTGGTCTTGATGGTGGAGTTTATTATAAAGATAATCTTAATCCAGTATGGACATCTTATTTTAATGGAATGCCTAATACGGTTGTAACTAAAATTTTAGTAGATGAAATAGGAGGTAAGGTTTATGCTTCTACTTTTGGTAGAGGAATATGGGAGTCTAACGGGTTTTATATATCGGGGGCAGGAATATTCGAAGAAAAAAAATCATCTGATGTTACTGTTTTTCCTAATCCAGCTAACGATCAAATAAATATTCAATTTACTCAAGAAGATAATGTAGAGTTAAAAATATTAGACATTGCAGGAAAGGTTGTTTTATATCAAAATAAGATTTTTTCTGGAGCAACTATAGATGTTACTACGTTAGAAAGTGGAACTTATGTAGTTATTTTAAAATCTCAAGAACGAATAATAAGCGAACAGTTTTTAAAAAGGTAGTTTATATTTTATTTAAAACGAAGTTTTCTCTTTTTAATGCTCTGGATAAATAGTTTTTATAGTTTAGCCTAACCTTGTCTGATAGGATAGCTATATAATGATGATTTAGCTTGAATTTGGTTATTTCTTCTTCGTATAGTTTGATTATCATGGATAAGTCAATAGTAGACCTAGGAGAATAACAAAAATCACCATAAAGATTATGGTCTTTATCTTCGTATAAGGTATACTTCCAACTAACAGATTCTATTTTTTTTAATACGATCATTAATATGATGATATTTTTATTCCCAATAAATCATACTGTAATCATAACCGCCTAAGGGAGATAAGGGCACATTTTTTAATCCTTTTTGACGAATAATATTGTTCTCTTTATAAAGTAAAGGAATGGTCGCAGCATCATTTAAAATAATACGTTCCGCTTTTTTTAATAGAATTTCTTTTTTTGCTTTATCTTTTTCAATTAAGCTTTGCTCCAATATATTATCAAATTTATCGTTAGCATATCGGTATATATTAATAGAAGACATAGTGGCTTTATCAGTAGGGATGTACTTACTATAAAACATTTTTAACATGCTTTCGGGACTAGGGTAACTTAAAAACCTTCTCCCAATTATCATTTGATACTTACCCCTAAATGCTTGACCGTAAACATAGCTATAGCCTCCCATTTCTTTTTTTACGGTGTCGATAATGATATTCGCTCCATTTTCATCATTAAATAGTCTAATAATTGACATTATTTTGGGAAAACCCTCTGGTATGGAAATCCTTATTTCTGGAAGTTCAGAAAAGTTATTAAAACCACCTTTTTGTAAACAATATAAAGCAGAATCTTTATTGTAATCATTAGATTTTACTGGAGTTTCATAAAAATGA
This sequence comes from Flavobacteriales bacterium, assembly GCA_020630395.1. Lineage (GTDB taxonomy): Bacteria > Bacteroidota > Bacteroidia > Flavobacteriales_D > CAJJDF01 > CATLPG01. The sequence goes on along the minus strand of JAHDBM010000038.1, from coordinate 13,806 downwards.
TTAGATAATGTAAAGCCATAATCACCATACCAATTATCCCCATTATATATATAATCTACTATTTTTTCTCTGTTAAAAGCATGACTAAATGCTTTTCTAACCCATTTATTGTTAAATGGAGGAGCGGTACAATTAAAAACAGCTAAGGTTAAATTTAATATTTCATCACTTTCGTAATCTATCTCTTCGTCACCAATTGTTTCCATCATGGCATCAAGATCGCTAGCCATGATGTCTTCAATAATATCTAGTTTATTGTTTTTGTAGGAATCAATTTTGTCTTTAAAGTTGGTTAATTGATTTTTATAAATAAACCTAACACTATCTAGATAAGGTAATTTATATCCAAGAGAATCCGTTTTCCAATACTTATTATTTCGTTTAAAGATCAATAGACTATCTGTATTACTATTGAATATAAAAGGTCCAGTGCCAACTAAGTTTTTAATATCGAAACCATTTGAAGTTCCTAATACTTCTTTTGGATAAATAGCAAAGTTTAAATTAGCTGTTTGCTCAAAAAATGAACATTCAGGCTTAATTAAATCAATAGTAATTGTATAATCATCTATAACTTTTACGCCACTTATGCCTTCAGGTAGCGGATTTCCACTTCGAATAGAGTTATGATATTCTTTAACTCCTACTATGGTTTGAGACAAGAAGAAATAGATGACATTTTCTCTAGAGATATCAGCTAAATGGTCAAAACATGCTTTAACATCATGAGCATTTAGCATTCTCCCTTTTCCATCTTTAAATATAGGAGAGTCATGAAAATATACATTTTTACGAAGTTTATAGGTGGCTTGTTTACAGTTGTTTGAGATTGAAAAATCTTCGGCTAATACCGGTTCTAATACTAACGTTTTAGGATTTAGTGATACAAGTGCTTCTAGACTGGCTCCATACGTTATAATGTTTTCTGAAATTCTAATTTTAGAAGGATCAAAATTATTGAGTCTTTCAATAGGTTTAACCAATGTTAAACTTCTTCCATGTTTTTTACTTTTTGTTTGTGTATTATCTTCTTGACAAGAAAGTAAACAAAGGAAAAATCCTAACACTAATATTTTAAACATTAAATTCATTAATCAAAGTTAATAATCTATTTAGTAAAAGAAATTTTAAATTGATGAACGGTAGTTTGTTATATGGTAACCTTTAATCCGTCATACGATAGATTGATGTTTTTTGGTAGTTCTGTTTCAATGTCATCATGAACTCCAAGTGTATGACTCATATGAATAAAATATGTTTGTTCTGCGTTAATTAGTTTTGCAATTTCAATAGACTCCGATAGGTTAAAATGAGAAACATGATCTTCTTTTTGAAGTGCATTAATAATAAGCAGTTTACTTCCTTTAATTTTTTCTATTTCTTCAGTTGGAATTGAACTCATATCTGTGATATACGTTACATCATCAATTCTAAAGCCTAATACGGGTAATTTGTAGTGATAGCCTCTTATGGGGATTATTGTTTTACCAAGTATAGAAAATGGTTGACTAGTAATAATATTAGTTGAAATTCTAGGAATACCTGGATAATTAAATTCAGGATTAAAAATATACTCGAATTCTTTTTTTAACCAATTAAAAACAGATTGCTCTAAGTAAATGTCAACTTCTTTATTATGTCTAAAGCATATAGGTCGAACATCATCTAAGCCAGCTGTATGGTCTTTGTGTCCGTGAGTGTATAGAACAGCATGAACATTACTTACATTCTCTCTTAACATTTGCGCTCTAAAATCAGGACCAGTATCGACCACAATGTTTTTATCATCAAAAGAAAACATAATAGATGTTCGTAGTCTTTTATCTTTTGGATTAGTAGATGAACATACTGAGCATTTACACCCTATTACAGGTACGCCTTGAGAAGTTCCAGTGCCAAGAAATGTTATGTTCATGTTAGAAATATGTTGCTAAGTAATTGCTACTGATTGTGGACTTTCATTCTGGCTTTTTTAATAGTTCTTGTAATACGCCTATACAATAATCTATTTCCTCTTTGGTATTAAGCTTGCTAAATGAAAAACGAACAGGTATAAAAGGCTTATCATCAACAGGTATTGCTCTTAATACATGTGAACCTTGGTTACTACCACTGTTACAGGCACTTCCACCAGAAGCCGCAATTCCTTTAAGATCTAACGAGAAAAGCAATAATTCATTTGCTATTTCTCTTGAAAAACCTATACTTAATATCGTACAAAGTCCTTTGTTTACATCTCCATTTACCTTGTATTGATTTGAAAAGTATGTGTTTAATTGCTCTATGAAATAATGTTTTAATTGCTTCATGTGAGCAACATCTTTCTCAAGATTACTCATGGCAACATCCAAAGCTTTTGATAGACCAACAATACCTATGGTATTTTCGGTTCCAGGTCTAAACCCTCTTTCTTGTGAGCCGCCATGTAATAAAGGAGCTATAGTTGCTTCTTTGGCAGCATATAAAAAACCAATACCTTTTGGTCCATGAAATTTATGAGCGCTACACGTAGCAAAATCTATTCCCCATTCTCTAAAATTAACGTGATCGTGAGCAACAAATTGTACCGTATCTGAATGGAATAGAGCATTATGTTGGTTACAAATTTTTGCAGTTGCTTTACCATCTAAAATGTTCCCTACCTCATTATTAACCATCATTAGGCTTACTAATGTTTTGCCTTTTTCAGTTTGGTTTAATAATTCTTCTAGGTGGGTTAATTGAGCATTTCCTTTTTGACATACATCTATATAGTCAACAGTAATATTATGAGCTTTGGCCATGTTTTTTACTGTGTCTAAAACAGCTTTATGCTCCATTTCACACGTAATAATTCTTTTTACGCCTAAATTTTTAATGCAATGACCAATAATAATATTGTTGGCTTCTGTTGCTCCAGATGTAAAAATTATTTCGGATGGTTTAGCCCCAAAGTGGTTAGCAACCGATCGTCTACAGTTTTCTATGGTGTTTTTAGTTTTTCGACCAAATGCATGAGTAGAAGAGGGGTTTCCAAAATCTTCTTTCATAAATTCAGTTATAGCATCAATTACCTCAGGAATTAGGGGAGTAGTTGCGGCATTATCTAAATAAATTTGTCTCGACATGAGTTAGTTTATTCCAGCAATTTCCATTGCTTTGTCCATAATTTGTTTAGCTATTTTATCAGCATCTTCTTTCGATTTACTTTCCGAATATACACGAATTATTGGTTCGGTATTGGATTTTCTTAAGTGAACCCATTCGTTTGCAAAATCAATTTTTACACCATCAATATCATTTACCTGCTCGTGTTTATATGCATCTTTCATTTGATGAAGAATTTCATCAACATTTATCTCGGGTGTTAATTGAATTTTATTTTTGCTCATTTCATAATTAGGATAAGATTGTCTCAATTCCCAAGTCGATATTTTTTCATGTGCTAAATGAGATAAAAACAAACCAATACCTACTAATGCATCTCTTCCGTAGTGAAGCTCAGGGTATATAATACCTCCGTTACCTTCTCCACCAATAACTGCATTAACGGCTTTCATTTTTTCTACAACATTAACCTCACCCACAGCAGATGCTTCGTATTTACCACCTCTTTTAGTTGTAACATCATGTAATGCTCGAGTAGATGATAGGTTAGATACGGTATTACCAGGAGTGTGTTTTAAAACATAATCAGCACAAGCAACTAAAGTGTATTCTTCTCCAAACATTTCACCATTTTCGCAAACAAACGCTAATCGATCTACATCTGGATCTACTACTATACCTAAATGCGCTTTTTCTTTAATTACTAGTTCTGATAAATCAGTTAAGTGTTCTTTTAAAGGTTCTGGATTATGAGGGAAATGACCTGTAGGATCACAATATAGTTTTATTACTTCTACTCCTAATTTTTCCAATAAAGCAGGAATAAAAATACCTCCAGTAGAATTAACAGCATCTACCACAACTTTAAAATTGGCTTTTTTAATAGCATCAATATCAACTAATGGTAAGTCTAATACGGCTTGGATATGTTTTTCTAAGTACGTGTCATTATACGAAATACTACCAATTGCATCTATATTAGAAAATCCAACATCATTTTTCTCAGCAATTGCTAGCAAATCAGCTCCATCTTTTGCAGATATAAATTCTCCTTTATTATTTAATAATTTTAATGCATTCCATTGTTTAGGATTGTGGCTAGCAGTTAAGATAATTCCACCATCAGCATTTTCCATAGGAACAGCAACTTCTACGGTTGGTGTAGTAGATAAACCAAGGTCAATTACCTGTACCCCCATGCCAACTAATGTTCCTGTAACAATATTGTTAATCATCTCGCCCGATAATCTTGCATCTCTACCAATAACAATTGTTAATTGATCTTTATTGGTTACTTTTTTAAGCCATTGAGCATAAGCAGATGCAAAAGTAACTGCATCAACTGGAGTTAAATTTTCACCAGGTTTTCCGCCAATTGTACCTCTAAAACCTGATATAGATTTAATTAATGTCATATATCATTTATTTACACTTTAAAAGTACTAAATAAAACATGAAGCAAATGAACATAGATAAAAAAAGAAAGGTTGTGATCTATTGCATATAAATGAATAAGGATTTTTTTATTACCTTGTTTTTTATAACTACTATTTGAAATGGATAAGCAACAAGAATTAGTTGATAAGATAAACGAAAAGTATACAAGTAGAGGGCAAAACCCAACAACTTATTTAGAAGGGTTATATCACAGTAAGCCGATAAACTATTGGGAATATTGTCAAATTGAGACATTATTAACACTGCAAAGCCCAAGAACTGATATACCTGACGAGAATATTTTTATTATGTATCATCAGGTTAATGAATTGTTGTTTAAAATGGTTATGCATGAAGTAAAGCAAATAGCTGAACGTGTAGGGGAGGTAGAAGTTGATTATTTTATTGCTAAACTCGGCCGAATTAAGCGTTATTTTGATGTATTAACAAGCTCATATAATATTATGACCAATGGGATGGAGGTGTCTCAGTATATGGAGTTTAGAACAGCTTTAACACCAGCAAGTGGTTTCCAGTCGGCTCAGTACAGAATGTTGGAGTTGTGTTTTACTGATATAGATAATTTAGTAGATAATAGGTTTAGAAAAGACCTAACTCCCGAAATGACAATCGAAGATAAATTTGAAATGCTGTATTGGCAAGGAGCAATGCGCGATCATAAAACAGGTAAAAAAGCCGATACGCTTCGATTATTTGAAGAAAAATATAAACACAAATTAATTGGATTTACGAATGAATATTTTGATCGTAATGTATTAAAGTGCTATCAATCCTTAAGTGAAGCTGATAAGCAAAATGAAGATCTTATTGCTGCACTACGAGATATGGATTACACCATTAATGTTAAGTGGGTGATGGCGCATTATCGTACTGCCGAAAAGTATTTAGAAAGTAGTGGTAAGCCAGCAGCCGCAACTGGCGGTAGTCCTTGGAAAAAATACATGCATCCAAAATATCAAAAAAGAATTTTCTTCCCAGAATTATGG
>JAHDBM010000038.1:3663-8175 GCA_020630395.1 Flavobacteriales bacterium | reverse complement strand
GAAAAAATACATGCATCCAAAATATCAAAAAAGAATTTTCTTCCCAGAATTATGGACAACAGAAGAAATAGAGCACTGGGGTGAAGAGGTGTAAAAATAATTTTTTTATGAGGTGGGGATTGGTTTTTATTGTGACAGGAATTTTGTTTTGTTTAACTGCATTATTTACGTTTAATAATGAACAAACAATTGATATTCAAGTTCATGACACTTATTTTGTCATTAGTTCTAATGTTTTTTATTTTCCTGGAATATGTTCAATACTTATTGGTCTATTCTATATATTGTTAAGGAATTTTCTGTTGAATAAGGTATTATCTTTTCTTCATTTTATAGGGTTAGTATTTAGTCTTTTATTAATTTACGTTCCTTTTCTTTTTAATGGAATGGCTAAATCGCCAAGAACATATTACGAAATTAAGAATGCTTCTTATTTTGATGATTTAAATCTTATTGTAAATATAGGGTTGTGCTTGCTAATTATTAGTCAACTATTTTTCATCTTAAACATTGTTTTAAGTGTTAAAAGAAATAAGGTAAACAATATTAAGAGTTAGCTTAATTGAGGCTGTTAATTCCTCATTTTTCAAAAGAGAATAGTTGTTATATTTACTACTAAAATAATTTGAGGATAAATGAACAATAAAAAGAGATTTCAATTTTTGAAAACTAATGCTTTGTAGTTTTTTGAATTAGAAAAGACTTCATTAACTTCAACTTTAATTTAAAAAAATAAAAATGAAAAAAATTACGGTATTAGCTATAGCTATTAGCTTTTTATTGTCGTGTTCAACATCTAATGATGTAGTTAAAAATGGGATGTTTCAAAAAAGAAAGTACAACAAAGGTTGGTATGTAAACAAAACGCAACATGTTGGGAACAAAAAAGGTGCTAATGAAAATAAGGAATATATTGAGCAAGAAAATTTAGCTTCTACTACTAATAGAAAGCCTAATCCATCTATTGAAACAGCTACTGCTAACGCTATAGAAACAGTTAAATCAACTAAATCTATGTCTTTAGTAGCGGTTCCAGCTATTAAAAAACAATCACATAATGTAACGGTTAATAGGTCAACTTCATCTAGTATATTAGAACATTCGGAGGTGACAGAGCACATATCTAGAAGAACTCCTAAGAAAATTTTAAAGGCTAATAAAGCTGCTGGAGACACATCTTCTAATGGTCATCCAATGATTTTACTATTTATTTTAGCAATTTTCTTACCCCCATTAGCTGTTGGTTTAGTAACTGATTGGGAAACAAATCCTATTGTATATAATATTTTATGGTGTTTACTTTGTGGATTACCAGGTATTATTCATGCATTTATCATTATTGGTAGATACAGATAATTCAATTTAAATTGAACTTAAAAGGTATAGTTAACCGATTGCTAGTAGTTATTTGGTTGGCTATACCTTTTTTATTGTTGTTACTTCCTGTTACTTATTTTGATTCGGGTAAATCGTTATGCTTATCTAAGGTGTTATTAAATACTGAATGTCCTGGTTGTGGTATTACAAGAGGTATACAGCATGCGATTCATTTTGATTTTATTGGTGCATGGGAGTATAATAAGTTAACGTTTATTGTATTGCCTGTTTTAATGGTAATTTGGTTTAAAACACTATTAACCCTTATTGCTGTTATTCGTTTTGAGAAGTACCAATAGTTTCACCCATTTTTAATAGGGTTTCAAAACCGTTTTTTGTATTTGTTACAATGTCTTGAGAGAATTTTATTGTATTTTGTTCGAATAATAATACGATAGTCGAGCCTCCAAAAGCAAAATATCCCTTTTCATTACCTTTATATACTAAAGAATTTTCTTCATGTGTTTGAATAATGCTTCCTGTCATGGTAGCACCTACATCCATAAATAAAACATTACCAAATTGTTCGTTTGTTATAATAGAAAACTCACGTTTGTTTTCACAAAATATCTTTAAGCTCTTATTAAGTGCAATAGGAGATACAGAATAATAAGCCCCATTAATTTTATGATTTTTTGATACTATTCCTGTAATTGGGAAATGGTACCTATGATAGTCAACAGGAGCTAGTCTAACAATAAACATACTTCCATTATTATATTTAGCTGCTAATGTTTCATCATTTAAAAAAGAGGAAAGATTAAAAGCAGTACCTTTTATAAAAAAATCTTGGGTGTCATGTATGGTGTTAAAAGCAAGTACTCTTCCGTCAGCAGGGGAAACTATTCCGTTTCCAATGGGACGTTTTTCTGGTTTAATTTTTCGATAAAAGAAATCATTAAAATGTTTAAAACCGTTTTTAGGCTCAATAAATTGCGTCATATCCATATTATATTCTTCAATAAATGGCGCTATTTTTTTCTTAGATGTTGCACTGTTCATGTACCAGCCACCTATAGCCGATACAAATTTTCTTTTAAAGAAAAGCCAAAGAGATAACTTACCTAATACAGAACCATAAATAAATCGCATAGTTTTTCCAGCAGGAACCGCTTCTTGTTCTTTTTTACCAGTTTCTCGATTTATATATGTTATATCGTTCAAAACTAAAATTTATTTCTGTTAGAAGACTAAAGATAAAGGAAAACTATAGTTTATACTAGCTAGTCTTCACTACATATAATTTGTAAAGAACCTAATCCCCATTTTGTCATATCGGTTTTACTCCATTTTCGAGTAGATGGAGGAAAACGATCGTTATAGTATTTGTTATATGCTCTTTTCCGCCATTTCTTATCAGGATAATATCCTCTGTATATAATGTTGTTGATAATAGCTGGACCTTCTATGTCGATTATGGTATCACCTTCGAAGTTTTTATGTTTAAAAATAATGAGTCTAGTGCCTTGATTAATAGCAATACCATCAAAAGTTGCTTTGTTTGCTTTAGGAAATGCTTTTTTAGCATCAGGATAGTTTCCAGATTTTACGCTTTCACTATAATCATCTTCAATAAAAAATTGGCTATTCCATGTGTTCCAATTTCCAGTCTTGTCGCTATCGGCATGATCGGATACTAATAAGCCAGAAAAAAACACATTACAACTTTTCTCTAACGTGTATGGAGTAACGACATCATGTTTTTTACTGTTTGTATTTTTTGTAATACTATCCTTTGCTTTGGTATTTGTAACCGTAGTAATTTGTTTCTGCTTTAAATAAATAACAAATCCATGAAAAAGATTCTTTGCTTCTTGAGTAGTGTTAAATCCAGTTTGAGACACATACGACAAATTGATAGAATTAATGTTTAGATTAGGATAATACTTTGTAAGTTGTGAAACCCTATTTTTATTCAAACGTTTTTGATTAAAATTAGGATTGTTTTTATTGTCTGTATAAACTAGCAAAATAGAATCAATAAGCTCATTTTGTATTGAATTACCATTTCCACTTAGTGTTGAGGTTCCAAAAGTAGAAGGTAAGATCACCCTATTCTTTGAAGGTAAATCTATTACTGTGGTAGAATAGGTTTTTGTGATTTGTGATGTGATGTTGAAACTTAACAACAAGCACAGAACAGTTGGTAATGATAAAGGGGTGAACATAGTTAAGACTTTAATAGTATAACAACAAAATGTTAAAAAGTCACAATTATATCATTAAGGATTCAAATTAATTTAAAATTTGAATAAACAAGCCGAATCTGATAATGATTTTATTGATCCAGAGGTTAAAATTAATATCGGTATTGGTAGATGCTCCCGTATTTGGATCCCATTGATTGCTCAATGCTATACCTTTTACTTTAGTATTGTATTGTAATATTTCAGTAAAAAATCTTGTCTTTTTTCTTCCAGAGAAAGCTAGTCCAAATCCGGTTTCGAACATAAAACCGTTATTTATCTTAGATATTCCCCAGTCTGTTTGATTATTGTTAAGTCCTACTAAAAGTTTTGCATAAGGTTTTAATAACTTTTCTTTTAGAAAAAAATACTTACCAGAAATAAATATGGGGTAACTGTTTATATTAAAAAATGTGTTTATGCTATTTCCAACAGGTATCGAAAATAAATTTGTGTGAAATCCAAATCCTCCTCCAGCTTCAAATTGATTGCCAAATTGATAGCCGCCAGCAAGATTTAATCCAGCTAATCCAGTCCCAAAACCTGAAGAATAATAAAATAAAAACCCTTTTTTTAAATTATACTTTCCATTAGCAAATAAGGTAATTTCTTCTGGTAAAAAAGCTTTTGTTACACTATTCTTTTTTACCTCATAAATACTATTGTCTATTAGTCTTACTTCAAAATTACTGTTAGAACTTAATAATTCTCCTTGAATTAAACTTCCTCCAACTAAGCGAAAAACAGCTCCGTTTTTAATTTGAGCATTACCACATACTTGGCAAAATAAGAAGAAATAAAATATGAGCAGTTTAAGAATGTTTTTCATCTATATGTATTTCGTAATTAATGTTAATTTTAGTATAAATTGATAATCTTGATTTTCATTATCTGCATTAAAGGTTAAATGAATTACTTTAATAGGCAAAATTAAAAAATAATCCAGCTC
>JAHDBM010000038.1:0-3563 GCA_020630395.1 Flavobacteriales bacterium | reverse complement strand
CATTAAAGGTTAAATGAATTACTTTAATAGGCAAAATTAAAAAATAATCCAGCTCTAGGTACAATTTGATTAATCCAAATATTGAAATTAATATTAACATTAGATTGAGTACCTGCATCAAAATCCCATGTAGTGCCAATACCTTTAGCTTGCGTGCTATATTGGTTTATTTCAGCAAATAATTGAATGTTATTAGTGATAGGGAAGGTGGATCCAAAACCTAATTCATACATCAGTTTATTATTTATTTCTAGAATTTCCCAATTAGTAAAATTATTATTTAAACCGATAGATGCTTTGATGTAAGGCCTAATCCTAGTTTGTTTTAAAGGAAAGTATTTACCATTTAGAAAAAGAGGAGTTCCTTGCACAATAAACCATTGGTTGGTATTGTTAGCGGGTATGTCAAACCAATTTTCATGATATCCTAATCCAATACCAGCTTCAAAATGTGGTCCCAATTTTTGATTATAGGTAATGTTTACACTTACATGGTCAAATGATAATCCACAAGAAAGGTATAATGAGCCTCCATTGGTTGTCCTATAACTTCCGTTATCGTAAAGTGTTATGTTATCAGGTCCGTAGGATTTTTTTACACTACCAGGATTGATTTCATGAATACTACTGTCTACTAATTTTACTTTAATAACTGAAGAAGATGAGGAGAGAAGTTCTCCTTTTAATGTATTCCCACCTCTTAGCTTATAGACAACACCATTTTTTACTTGCCCATTAACTATTAATCCTGTTAGCATTAACAGGATTAATAGATTCAATTTAATAAGGTTCATGTTAACTATAGAAGAGTGTAATTATAAGTTAGATAAATTACTTAACTCTTGAATAGTATTAGTAGAAGCATCAAAACTTATTTGTTTTATTTCATTGCTACTAATTACTAATAGAACATCACTAGCAGTAGGATGCTTGATAACATCAAATGTTTGAATGTTTGTATTATTTGTTATTTCAATTGGGTTAGATGGATTATTAATATCCATAACTGTAATTCCATTTAGTCCTTCACCAATAAAAAGGTGGTTGTTAGATATTGTCATTCCATAAGGACTTCTCATGATAACATCATTTAGATTTGTTGGGTTTCCAACATTAGAAATATCAATAACCTTTAATAAATTAACAGTTCCATTACACCCTTCATTTTGAACAGAACGTAGTGTTAAATATGCTATGTTTCCATTAGGTAAAACAGGATCACACGAGATTTCATGAGCATATTGAGACAGCTTATATGGATTACTCGGAGTACTATTATTATATATATACATAGATGATTTAGACCCTATGAATAATTTTCCGTTTTCGTGATAAATTGTTTCTAAATCATTACCAACAAATTGTTTGTTTGTAGAAACAATATCATTTCCACTAACATCATAGGTGTATAGTTGGGTGCCAGTTATTACATTAAGGTGGTTATCTGCAACTTCCATTTTATTCATAGTACCTTTGTTTTTAGCATTGGTGCTAGTGAATGAAGGAGGTACATTTCCTGAAGGGATAAGGTTGTTACTGTAATCAAAATACAAAGTATTAGCTTCTCTTAGTGCAAGTTCTTCTGGACTATTTAACTTAAAAGATTCATTTACAATTTCGTATTTAAATCCAGTTAATACTTTGCCCTCGCTATTTTTTATAGCTTCACCAATCGCATACTCAGCTCTTTTAATAAGTGAAGGAGCACTTGTGTTAGAGATGTCTATTTTTACAATATCATAATGAGATTCAGCATATAGCGTATTTCCATCAACAAAAAACTCATTGCAGTATGGTAAATTAATAAAAACCGATTTAGAAGGACTGTTTCTGTTTGTGTTATTAATAACGTGAATCCCTTCATTTCTTTCACCAATCAATACTACATCAGCTCCGTAAAAAACTTTGCTAATATTGGTTACTGCCCTTGGGGCTTCAATCAAGCTTTGATTTCTAATAGCATCAATATCATCATATTGAGCAATAGCTTTGTTATACGTGTACGATACCTCTCCTTTGTTTTTTACACATGACGAAGCAACTAATAATAGTGCTGATGCCATAAAAAGAACTTTTTTCATTTGTTATTTGTTTTTTAGTTATATCTATTTGACAGTTAAAAGGAGTTAAACCCCTATTTAGTTACAATTTTATTTTTAATTATTTGATTTAAAGTAAAATAGTTGTCTTATAGTTAAACTAATTAAATGTTAATAATCTGTTAACGAATCTATGATAGAAAAATTATATTTCAAACATAAAAATTGTTAATACTTTATTTGACGGATAATATATAGAAAAGGTTGGCAGGAAATTTTTGGTAAACATAATGATACATTAAATTAATCGTTATGTTTATTTGTTAAGCTTTGAAGATCAGCAACTTTATCAGTTTCGTCAACAATTTCATACCCTAAAATAGTTTCCAATACATCCTCTAATGTAACTACACCTGTAATACTTCCATAACTATCTTTTACAATAAATATATGGGCTTTTTCTTGAAGATTTTCTTTAAAGAAATCAGCAAGTAAGGTGTCTTCTGATACAGTTTTGATAGGTCTTGTTATATCTTTAAGTTCTGTATCATGTTCTTTATTTACAAGTTTCCACAACACTTCACTTTTTAATACTACTCCTATAACTTCTTCATTATTATTCGCAAAAACTGGAATTCTAGAGAATTCTTTAAATCTCTTGTTTTCACTTAATGTTTGTGTTGTATCTGTTTCATTGGCATAAAATAAAACAGCTCTAGGCGTCATAATATCATGTATTGTTTTGTTGGGTAAGTTTAGTACATTTTTAATGACATTTGTTTCAGAGGTACTTAGTTTTCCATCTTCTTTTGTAGCTAATGTTAACGCCATTAAATCTGCCCTGCTTAATACGCTTTTATCTTTTTCATTTTTAAGTTTTTTTGTAATCAACTGACTCACCCATACTAATGGAAAAAGAAGAGTAATAAGTAATTTTAATGTTTTAACAGTAAAAGGGGTAAGTTTTTTCCAATAGTTTGCTCCTAATGTTTTAGGTATAATTTCACTTAAAATAAGGATTGCAAGTGTCATAACGGTTGCCACAACTGATTCGGCAGCAATTTCAAAACCAAAAATAGACATATTTGTGCTTCCAAATACTACAGCTGCTTGAGCACCCACACCAATTGCACCTACTGTATGAGCTATTGTATTAAGTGTAAGTATTGCTGATAAAGGTTTGTCAATATCATCTTTAAATTCATTTAACGATTGGTATAATGTAGGATTTTCTTGTTGTTGTTTTCTAATGTATGAAGGAGTGATACTTAGGATAACAGCTTCCAAAATAGAGCACAAGAATGAAAAAGCAATACTAAGAACAAAGAATAAAATTAACTGCGTCATTGTTATAAAATTTTGGAATAAAGGTAAATAAAATAATGAGGATGATAGATAAATAGGATTACTACGTAAGCATAAAAAAAGCCTTAGATAACTCTAAGGCTTTTTTGTTTTTCTGCGGAGATAGAGGGATTCGAACCCCCGGTACCTTGCGGTACAACAGTTTTCAAGACTGCCGCA
>JAHDBM010000109.1 GCA_020630395.1 Flavobacteriales bacterium | reverse complement strand
AAAATATACGATATAATTCTATTTAAAATAAACTCATTAGTGACAATTTCTGTTAAAATGGTTTAATCATGAAAAATTATAGTTTACTATTTGCATTAATAATTGCTTCATAATATGGACAATATCAAAACATGACTATTAAAACATTTAAAAATAATCCTAATTTTGTATCAGATAAATTAGTGAATATTGGTGTCCCTTTTGGATATTCTAAAGGAGGAAATATTAGTCTAGGCATAGACCTTGATGCATATTGAAATATAATACCCAGCATAGATGCACAAGGACGTTTCGCCTTATACCCAGCTTTATTAACTGAAAGTGAAGGCTCTCAATTAGAACTTGGAGCAAATTATAGATTAGTTGATAAAAGAAAGAAACTTTAAAAAGAGCAATACTACAGAATGTAAAGAATAATAAAGTTAATTAAATGGTTAAGGTAGTAATAGTTCCTTTATCACTCGGTATAATATTAAATGAACCACCAATATCCTCCATACGACTACTCATATTTTCTAATCCGTAGCCTTTTTTCACCTTTTCTATGTTAAAGCCTTTACCATTATCTTTTAGCGTGATTGTTAACTGATGTTGAGTTTCTTTAATTGTTATGTCAATATTATTACCTGATGAATACTTAATGGAGTTGTTAATTGACTCTTGACACACTCTAAACAAATTTAGTGCAACAGTAGATGAAAGGCTTTTATTATCATGCTCTTGATGAATGCTGTAGGTATAATCGTATCTCTTTATGTAATTAGTTAAGTTAGTAACAAAGCTATCTAATGTAATTTCTTCTGATTTTGTTGCCCATATCGTTTTTCTTAATTGATCAATTGCAACTTTAGCATAATTAGAAATTTCTTCTAATGATTCTTTATCTTCTTTATTATTAGACTTATAAATTCTTTGATCTAATTTAGATTTAACTAATGTAAGTTCAGCACCAATATGGTCATGTAAATCTCTAGAAATTCTTAATCGCTCTTTACTAGAATCAAGTTCAGCTTTCATTTTAAGTTCTCTGTGTTTCCTTTTGGCATTTCCATAAATAGAAATAACTAGCACCAGCATACCTAATGAACCTAAAATCGATAGCAACAAAAAAAAGTCTTTCTCTTTCTTTTCGCTTTTTTCTTTTATGAGCTCCATCTCTTTATCGGCAATTTCTTTATCTTTTTTAGCCGACTCATATCGTTCTTGTATTTCAGCTATTGCCTTAGATTTTTCCTCAGAAAAAATAGAATCACTAGATTCTCTGTGTTTTTCGGAATAAAAATGAGCTTTTTGCCAGTTTTTTCTTTTTGCGTGACTCTTATTAAGATCTCGATATAAATTATTTAATGTAAATCTATTGCCCACTTCAATTGCCAACTTCTCTGCCTTTTCATAATATACATCTGCTTTATTAAATTGGTAAAAACATTCATAATCTTCGGCAAGCACCAAATATATTTGTGCTAAATGATTTTTACTATTTAACGATTCAAATATATCTTTAGCTTTTAAATTGTAAACAAATGATGAATCGCAGTTAGCTAATTCATTATAAAATTTACCAATATTTAAATAACATAATCCTAACCCATATTGATCATTTATTTGCTCTTTTAAACCAATGGCTTTTTTTAAATACAAAAATGATGAATCATATAACTTTATACATGCAAAAGCGTTACCTATATTGGCTAAAGAAGCACTTTCTCCTCTAGTGTTTTCAATTTTAAGATAATTTTTTAAAGCTTTTTTATGATACTCTAGTGCTTCATCATACCTTTTTTCTTGTATATATATTAAGCCTAGATTATTTAAGGTAGAAGCCACTCCTTCAGTTTGATTTAATTCTTCGAATAATATTATACTTTCATTAAAATAGATTATTGCACTATCGTAATTTGCTTTATTCCAATGTATAAGCCCTAAGTTATTTTTTGCTCCACCTTCTATTCCTTTAAACAGATTATGTTTTGCTATGTTTAAGGCTTTTCTGTAATTAATAATTGCGCTATCGTTATTTCCTAACACATCATAGCATATCCCTAAATAATTATATGATTTTGCAGTTAAATAAGGACTGTTTTTAACCAAAGTCAGGTTTTGCGTAATACGTCCTTTACTCTCTTTGGGCGAACTATATACCGCTCCTAATGCCTCTTTTAATAAAGTCTCTGTTTTTATAGAATCTTCAACAGATAATTGACCAAAATTAATATTTGATACATACAAAAAAAGGAAGAGCATCATTGTTGTATACACCCAATGAACCTTTCCTCTATTTAATTGAATATTCAACACGTTTTACCTAAACATATCTTTAACTCTATCGAAAAACCCTTTATCTTTAGCATTTGGATCTGGATTAAAGTTATCAGCAGATTTTATTTTTTCTAATATACTCTTTTCCTCTTTAGTAAGACTTTGTGGAACCCATACATTTACATGAACGAGTATATCTCCTCTTCCATATCCGTTAATTTCAGGAATACCTTTTCCTTTTAATCTTAAAATTTTTCCGCTTTGTGTTCCTGCAGATATTTTAAACTTAACTTTACTTCCTACAATAGGAATTTCAGTAGAAGTTCCTAAAGCTGCATCTGCAAAATTTAGGTATAAGTCGTAATGTAAGTTAACCCCATCTCTTTTTAAATTTGGATGTTCTACCTCCTCTATCATCACCAATAAATCTCCTGCTACTCCACTTCCGGGAGCATCATTTCCTTTACCTCTAACGGTTAATTGCATACCTTCTTCTACACCAGCTGGTATTTCAATAGGAATAACGACTTCTTTCCTTACCATACCGTATTGATCAGCTCCGGCAGGTTTTTTTGCAATGCTTTGTCCTGCTCCTCTACAAGTAGGACATGCTTGAGATGTTTGCATTTGACCAAGAAAGCTATTAACAACCTTAGTCACTTGTCCTCTTCCATTACAGGTACTACACGTATTGTATTCTACTCCTTCAGCTTGAACAAGTTTATTTACTTTAATTTTTTTCTCAACTCCGTTAACAATATCCTCTAACGATAATTTAAGCTTTACACGTAAATTAGAACCTTTTACAGTTCTTCTTCCTCCTCCGCCTCCAAAGCCGCTAAAACCACCACCTTGTCCGCCTCCAAATGCGCCTCCAAAAATATCACCAAATTGGCTAAATATGTCATCCATATTCATACCTCCACCTCCGCCAAATCCACCTTGACCACCTACACCTGCATGACCAAAACGATCATACTGGGCACGCTTTTGTGAATCACTTAATATCTCATAAGCCTCAGCTGCTTCTTTAAATTTTTCTTCGGCCTCTGTATTATCTGGATTTTTATCTGGATGATATTTTATTGCAAGTTTTCTGTAAGCCTTTTTTATCTCACCCTCACTAGCACTTTTACTTACTCCTAATATTTCGTAATAATCTCTTTTCGACATGCTTTTTTAGTTTCAAGCTTTAAGTTCTAACTGTTAATTATTAACATGAACTAAAACTAATTCCTACTGACCCACTACTACTTTAGGGAAACGAATAATTTTTTCTCCAAGTTGATATCCTTCTTCTACTACATCAACTACTTTTCCTTTTAAATCTTCTGAAGGAGCTGGTATATTAGTTAATGCTTCATGTATATCAGCATTAAACTGCTCGCCTTTTGCCTCAATTTTTTTAAGCCCTTTTGCCTCTAATGTTTTATACATTTTATTAAAGATCAATTCAAATCCATCTTTTAATGACTGAGCGTCTTCTACCTCTTTATTAGCAGCAATAGCTCTTTTAAAATCATCAACTATTGGAAGTATCTCCTTAATTACACCAGCATTTGCTGTAGTAATAATATCAATCTTTTCTTTAGCTGTTCTTTTTCTAAAATTATCAAACTCGGAGTATAATCTCAGGTATTTGTCATTAATCTCGTTTGCTTTATCTTGGGCAATTTCTAATGCTGATTTCTCAACCTTTTCTTCTTGCTGTTCGGTTGTTTCTCCAGATGTTTGCGTTTCTTCTAATTCTTCGTTCTTATCAACTTCTTGATTTTCCATTTTCCCTTTTTTATTGAATCGATTAAAGATGTTCAATTTCTTTGCCATCTGCGAAATTAAGTCAAACTGACATAGGGACAAGTAAAAAGCCAATAAAATTGACATAACTATGACAAATAATCTCCAATAAACATCTTATTATCCTATTCTTTACCTGTAGAATATGAATCAAAATATGCTTCTTTTTTTATTTTTTATCATATAAAACAAAAAAGCTCAGCCAAATTAACGACTGAGCTTCAATAATATTATTACATCAAATTTTTATAATTTCTTCACATATTTATCTAATTCTAAATGAAGTTTCATACCTCTTAAATTCTTCGCTATGATTTTACCGTTAGGATCTAATAAAAAGCTTTGAGGAATAGAGTTTACTCTATATTTTGCTGCTGCTGCAGAACTCCATCCTCTTAAATCACTTACGTGATATTTCCAAGATAATTTATCTTGTTTAATAGCTGCCTTCCATTTAGCTGCATTATTATCTAAGGACACACTAAATATCTCAAATCCTTTCCCTTTCTTAAATTTGGCTTTATTATACTTGTTATAAGCGCTCACTACATTAGGATTTTCTCTTCTACATGGTCCACACCAAGATGCCCAAAAATCAATTAATACATATCTTCCTTCCAAAGAAGAAAGTTTTAATGTTTTACCATTTGGATCTTTTAATTCAATATCTGGTGCTTTGTCTCCAATATTTACTCCAGCTACAATAAGTTTTTCGCTTTTGGTTGCCATTTTACCTGCATTGGTAAAACTCCACATTAAACCTGCAGATAATACAACTGCTAATATTGTTAATGACTTTTTCATAGTTTATTTTTTAAATCAATTATACCTACTTACGTTCAATAATCGTTCCAAGTTGTTTTTCATTACTTGATTAACCAAGTTTTAACATAATTTAAAGCCTTCTAATACTAGCTCCAATGTTATTTAAACGAATATCAATATTCTCGTAACCTCTATCTATTTGTTCAATATTACTAATTACACTAGTTCCATTAGCTGAGAGTGCTGCTATTAATAATGACACACCAGCTCTAATATCTGGAGAACTCATTTTAATACCTCTTAATTGCTGTTTTTGATCCAAACCAATTACGGTTGCCCTATGCGGATCACATAATATAATTTGAGCTCCCATGTCAATTAACTTATCGGTAAAAAACAATCGACTTTCGAACATCTTTTGGTGTATTAACACACTACCTCTTGCTTGAGCAGC
>JAHDBM010000108.1 GCA_020630395.1 Flavobacteriales bacterium | reverse complement strand
GTGCCCTCTGTGTTAAAAATCTCTGTGCCCTCTGTGTTAAAAATCTCTGTGCCCTCTGTGGTAAAAAAAAGCCGCAAAAACAGGAATTTCCCATTATTGCGGCAATAGCTTCTCAAAATTTTATAATAAACTTCTTAGTCTTCGATTCTAAAGTTTCTAGTTTCACAGAAGGTCGTCCCATTCGATAAGTCTGCACAAATTTCCACATACATTTTGCTACTGCGATCTAAGTCGTTTAAATAGCTATCATTGACAGCAACGCTACTTACTACCTCATCTTTCGAGCATTCAGTACGTCGGCTTTCTGATACCAATGATCCATTATTGAAGCGTACCGTTGTCTGGTAGCTCAAAATAAATCCATCAGTGGTATTAATCACTGCATTAATAGGAACTTCATCTAAATTTTTGAAAGATGCCCCAGATTCAGGAGCGGTAAAGGAGATGCTGCCTGTGGTATCAATGGCTTCTTTTTGGCAAGAAGTAAAAAAGGAGAATAGTACGAGAGACAGAGATAAAAGCAATACATTTTTCATAAATGTAAATAATTGTGTTAGGTGAATATTGGTTATCCGCAAGCAAAAAGCGTACTATTTTATGACTATGAATAGTACTTGTTGATTAAACGAGGTAAAAAGATATTTATTATTTGTAAATGTGCGGCTTGATGAAGGGAGTTACTGTATTTTGATTTTGGGACGTTTTTAGGGAAAGGGAGTCACATAATTTTTGAAGGGTTATTGGAGTTATTTATAATGGGTTTTCTTCAGAAATGCCAATCATTGTTTTATTGTTATATTTTTAATTTTAACCTTATGGTTGTAAAATATTTGTTTGTTTGAGTTTTTTTTTTAAAATTTGTTTTTGTCGCTTTGAATAACCAAGTAAACCTAAAAATCAAATAGATGAAACGTATTTTTTTGAAATGTTGTATTTGCTTATTGATATTGCCTTTGAGTTTATATGCTCAAAAAAATGAGGCAACAGAAGATAAATATAAGTCAAAAGTTGCACTTGACTTATTTGTTGAAAAAGTCCTAAATCCTGCCCAACATATTTTTGATGGGGAAGTTCTAGAAAAAGAATATTTTAAAGATAAAGAAGGTACTTGGTGGGCAATTCACTTAATAAATGTTAAATTAGATTTTAGAGGACATTTAAATCCTGGCTTGATAGAGTATTTAGTAAAGTTACCAAGCCCACGTTATATTGATTCTCATGGTAACCCAAGATATGATGCTGATTCTGAGAAGGAAAGTGAATATCTTCATAATATGAATGCAGGACACCCACATCCCGAGACTTTAGCATATTATGAAAAGAACAAAGTCCCAACTTTAATTACAAGAAAAGATGTAATCCTTCCTACTAAAAGAATATTAAAAGCACCCGAAACACCTTATACAGATAAGGTTAGTAAAAATAGAAGATTTAGCCCTACGTTTACAAATTATCAGGTACGCGGTTATATACCATATGTGGATGAAAAAGAATTACCCTTAGGCTTTAATATTCCAGCAAGTGGTATTGCTACAATAATTGCAATTTTAGAAGGTGAAGAAAAAAATAGTGCTATTAAAAAATATTATGGTTTTGACTCCAAAAAAGATATTTATTCGTTTCTTTTCAAACAACCAAATATAGGTGGAAGAGAAGGGGTGATATTAGAGGAGATGAAACCAGTTACAAAAAAAAAAGTGCGGACGAGTCAAATAAAATAATTCATACAAATAATTCTTGCATAGATGATCCATTTCCTGTTATTCATGATTATTCTATAAGTGTGCCTGCTGTTGGAGATGCTTCGTTGGCAGAACTGGTAATAGAAGGAGAATGTTTAGGTACTCTTGAAAATCTTTCTAACCCTATAAGTATCCCTAAGATATGGATTGAGTGTAATGTTATAGGAGATCCAATTATTGCGCTTGATTACTGGGATTTAAGTCAAGGAACTTGGACAGAAACTGAGATTCGAATACCAATAAGTGGTTATGTTGTAGATGAAATAGGGAGCAGTTTGGATTTTAGAAAAATAGCTTTAATGAGTGGTGATTTACATATAAATAATGGAAGTGTAATATTGAATATAGGTCCTATAGATATACCCTATTGTTTACAATCTGATGTAGATTATGATTATAATAATGGTATGGTATATGATAAATATAGAAAAAAAATTTTAGCGGATAATTCAACAGGTAGTTTTCAGTTTAAAATTCATCCAGATATAGCTAATCATTGTGAATTAATGGGGGCAATTAATTATGCAATGGATAGTTGGAAGTGTGCAACAGGCGTAAATTGGGAATATGATATTGTAGATTTTAATCCTGCATTAGTTATTAATGGAGAAAGTGAAATATATTTTAACCCTGGCCTTGCTAATACAACTACTTTAGCACAATCTGGAGTTTTCGGAGAAAGGTGTGGGTTTTTCTATGAGGTTAATGAGGCTGATATTATTATTAACCCAAGTATATTTACAGCTATTAATGGTTCTGATGATAAAAAGGTTTTAGCAGAAATCATAACTCATGAGTTTGGACATGCTTTAGGTTTGTGTCATACTTTAATAGCTAACTTACTAGGAAGTATTGATGAGGAAGATGTTATGTCACCTGGATCAAATGATACTGAAATTACACTTGATTTGACTGAAGATGATCAACAAGGAGCGCAAACAATGTTTTATTATTCTACTACTGGTAATTGTGTGCCCTACGAACGAACTGATTTAAGTAATCCAGAAGATTATTGTTTGCCAGTAGGTGCTGCGGGTACAGGTGTTGAGTATAGTTTGTATCATATCAAAAAACTGACCTTTAGTCGTACTATTAACGATCAAGATAATTCAGATAACTTCAATAGTAAATATTCTTCTTTTCAATGTGGTAAAATCTTAGAGATTGCTAGGGGATATCCTGCAGTTAATTTAATTATTCTTGAGCTTGACTGGTTGCCAGATGAAATTGATTTTAAGATATGGATTGATTTTGATAAGGATAAAGAAATAGATTCAGAAGAAGTGATGAGTAGATATAGTAGTTTTCCAGGTACTACTAATCCTAACCCTTTTGGTAATGCTGTTACTGTTGCTGAAGATTTTGATAATGATGAACTACTTATATCTTTTTTTATACCTGATAATGTAGCTTTAGGGGAAACTATGATGCGGGTTTCTGTTAGAAATGGGGTAATATCAGGAGAACCTTCTTTAGTTGGTGTTTTTAGTGATGGAGAGGTAGAAGATTATACTGTTAAGATAATCCCTTCAATAAATGTACCTAATAATTGTAGGATTGGAAAAGTTGATAGTTGGAGTATTTCGTCTCAAAGTCGTAAAAAATTATCTGAAATGTCCTATGGATTATCCTGTAACTTACAGGAACTTAAAAGAAAGATGATTTACCATGCTTGTACTGATATTGTTTCTCTAGTTACTGAAAGAGGAAAAAGTAATATTAAATTAAAAGAAAGTTGGGAGAAGTTTTATTCAACATGGTTGCTTCTATTTATGAGTCTTGAAATTCCAACAAAAACTCCAAGCTTTATAACAAAGTATCATGTGTTAGTCCTTAACCAATTCTTGAATGAATTAGTTCATGAGATGCCTAATAACACCATGCGTGATGAACTATTACGCATTAAAGATATAACCTTTGTAATGGAAGGGAAAACACTAGAACAGGGTTTAATAGCATTAGATCAATATCAGTGTGGAGTCTATAAAACAGAGATGAAGCAGAATACTAAGGTAGTCAGTTTAGCAAATAAAGATATACATATTTATCCTAACCCCTCTTATCAAGAAATAGTTATACTTGAAATATATGCAGAGGATAATGAGGTTGAAGAAGTCGATATTATTCTTTATGATATAAATGGAAAGGTTGTGTTAAAGACGCGTGAAGTACAATATGAAGGAGCTAATAAATATCAATTAGATACTTCTAACCTACCAGCAGGAGAATACCTTGTAAAGGTCGTTAACGGTAAGACATCTACTGTCAATAAGTTAATTATTATGAGATAATTTTATCTCACAATAGTAGAAGTAAGTTATAAAATGATTCCAAAGATAGTTTTATGGGGTTATGAAATAGATTGGTATTGGCTATTTCAAATAAGTGGTATTTTACTGGGAATAGGTATTTTTTATTTTTTCAAAAATAGAATAGTCAATACCAAGCTTTCTACAGGGAGCTTATTATTATTAGCATTGTTAATGGTTTTAATGGGTTTCTGGACATCGAAAATTGCAGCGATTATTGAGTTTTATCTAACTGCGTCAGAAGTCGAAAAAAATAATTTTGATTTTATAGGGCAATTATTTGATTTAGGAGGGGGGCGTTGGTATGGAGGGATTGTAGGGGGATTTTTTGTTCTTGGAATATATGCCAAATTGATAGAAAGAGACTGGACAAAAATATGGAATCTTATTTCAATTAGCATTTTAGGTGGTTTTTGTATTTCAAAATTAGGATGTCTTTTTTCGGGACATGGTTGTTATGGTGTGCCTACTAATTTACCATGGGGTATGTTTTTTTCTTATGGTTCTGCACCAAGTATCTTGCCTGTGCATCCCACACCACTTTATGATGTAATACTTCATTTTGTGTTATTTGTATTATTGCTTATTTATACGAAAGGATTTAATACTCATTTTAATAAAGATATTTGGAAAAAGATATTATTGATGTCTTTGTTATTTAACTTTTTAATTGAGATCATTCGCACTAATCCTCCTATTGTTTTTAACTTAAGTTTAGGGCAAATTGTATATTTGTTAATTGGTTTTGTTTTAGTTTTGAGTATTAAATTTGATTTGAAAAGAGAAAATATTCTGTAGAGCGTTTTTATCTTATTAGTATCTTTTTGAGATGTAACTTATAATCAAGAGATATACTATCTTCGCGTGAGGGATAATAGTGGTAGCTTGACGAAGTAGCTGCCTAGTGAAGCTACTACTAGCAGGGCTGACAGCGGAAGACACTGCTGGTAGTTAGCTTAACAGGCTGGTACGAGACAACTACAAACGGATAGCCCGACCCATACTAAAAAAGCGCAGTAGCATAAAATGCTATTGCGCTTTTTTAGTATGGGACACGCACCAATTATTTTAATATCTTTTTTTAACTTTTGCTTTCCACTTACTACTATCTATACATAAATCAGGATAATCTTTTCCAATATACACTTTGAGATATTTTTGTTCGATTTTATTGAGGAGGTAAGGTTCGTGAATCATGCTGGAAGGTAAGCGGGAGAGTTCGGGACACCAATGGCGGATATATAGCCCATCTGGGTCGTAACGACGAGATTGGGTGAGGACATTGAAGTATCGGTTTTCTCTTGGGTCATTACCGATACCTGCTACATAGTTCCAGTTGCCATAATTGCTACAAGGATCGTAGTCAATAAGGAGGGATTCGAACCAAGCGGCTCCGATAC
>JAHDBM010000037.1:24954-31409 GCA_020630395.1 Flavobacteriales bacterium | reverse complement strand
ACGTATAATGACCGTTTAGTCCTTTAGTAGTTGTTCTTTTTTCTACAACTTGACCATTAGGATTGGTAAATTTAAACCCTATAGGGTAGTTACTTGGAAGGTTATTGTATTTATCTTCAACAATAAGATTTATAAAAATAGAATCTCCTGGCCTCCAAACTCCTCTTTCTGCATATAAGATTCCTTTTATGTCTTGCTCATTAGAGGAACCGTCAACATTAAATCTACTCAGTGATAAAGATTCTTCATGTCTTAACTTTAAGTAGCCTCTTTGTTTACCTGTACTTGCGACAACTAAGAAAGGCTCTTTTAAAACTGGAGTTTTAGCTATTCCATTACCATTGGTGTATACTGTTTTAAGAAGCTTATTTTGAAGGTTAAAAACGTCTACTTTAACATTTGCTAAAGGAGTTGTTGTTTTTATTGAGTTTACAATGATTTGAAGCGCTCCTGATTTCTCCTCTTTAGCAATAACTCCAAGGTTACTTCCCAAGATGTTTGTGCTTATCATTTTATTATCATAATAGGGTGCATCATCTGCACTATAGTACATTGGATGACATGGATTATCTCGTTCTTCCCAATTATAATAGTAGTTTCTTTCTTGTTTTAACCAAAAGTTAGCTTCGGTTAACGGTTCGTTTTTTTGTATGCCTATAGTAGATGGGTCTTCGTTTTCTTCTAGTAATTGATCACAAGGGTAGGTGCTGTATGATCTTCTAAACCCAACTTCTACATGATATAATGCACTAGGATCTTTTTGTATCAATGGTTTTAAATCGATTAGTTGTTTTGTCCATATAGCAGTATTTTTTTGTGGTTTTAATTCAATTTTTTTTGCCAGTATGGGCTCTCCAACATATTTCATTTTATAGGATTCATTTAGTGTATTATATTGTAAAAAATACAGCATGTTTTTTTGAGTAATTTTTGTGATCTTAATATCTACAGCTGTTAAATGAACAGATTCGAATATAAACGGAAGATTATTCCCATAAGGAATAATAGTATTACGATCTAGAATACGAATACCCGGTTTTATGGGGTTGAAGCGAAGTGTTTTAGATATAGGTTGCTGTATTTTATGTTGTTGATTATTTACCAATCCCTGCTCAATATTTAGTTGAACCTCTCCCGATATAAAGTCTTTAAAATCAATTAAAGCATAATTGTCTTGCACTGTAATTTCAATATTTCCTTTATCGGTATAAATTAGTCCTTCTATGGGTTGATTAGGATCTATATAATCGGAGAATGTTAATTTGATTTGCTGAGATTGTTCTTGAACTATTTCGGTATTAATAAGTTTAAAGTCTCCAAGAGCGGGTATGTGAATTGATTTATTGTCTTTATAATAAGTTCCATTTACTTTACCATTTAAGGCTATTTTTAAAGATTGTGGATCATTCATTCTTTTTACACCTTCGATCGTGAAATAATGAGTGTTACTATTATAATAAGTGCTTGGTTTGGTCCATTTAATTGATTGTGACTTGTTGTTTACTTTAGCATTAACAATCGTTTTTATTTCTTGTTGATCCACAAAATCATTTGTAACAATACTTCCTGATATATTAAAAGTTGAATCATGTATAGGAGATAAATAAATTCCGCCAATCGTTAATTGTTGTTGTTTAGTTTGAAAAGCAAATGAAAATGTTTTTAAGCTATCAGGTATATTAGAAAATAGTTTGTCTAAATGAACTGATACTTCATATTCTTGATTTGAGGCTAAGCTTTTAGTTGGTGTAAACGATATCCTGTGTTTACTTGACCACGATAGCTTACCATCTATATGAGGTTTAATTTCAAATGCACTTGAAGGTATAGATGATTTAATATCATCAGTTCCTTCTTCGATAAACTGAACAATTACTGGGTCTTTTGCAGAATGATTGTAATTGGAGTATAAAGAGATTACACTTTGAAACGAGCTAGGGTTACTAAGCTTTTTTTTGTTAGAGCATTGAGCAGCTAGTATGCTAATGACAATAATTATAAACAGTTTACTTTTCATGGATCGGTTATTTAGTTTGTTGATCCAAAGAAAGGGGAGAAGGGTTACTTATATAAGGCAGTTTGAATAAGTGTAATAAATGATTGAATAAGTGTTGGTGAAAATATAAGACACAAAAAAATCCCTCAGGAAACTGAGGGATTTTTAATTAAGTTTTTATATAAACTATGCTTGCTTTACGTTAACAGCATTTAGTCCTTTTCTTCCTTCAGAAAGATCATATTCAACTTCGTCATCTTCTTTGATCTCGTCTACAAGACCTGAAACATGTACGAAGTATTCTTTACCATCTTCGTTATCTACGATAAAACCAAATCCTTTAGTTTCATCAAAAAATTTTACTTTTCCTTTACTCATTGTTAATTTTAATTATGTTGTAAGGTAAGACAAAAAAAGGAGAAAGGTTGGTTTACTATATATTATTTGCTTTAAAAGTATAGTTTGTATAGTGCAATTGGAAATAGTCCTCTTTGGTAAGTGGTTCCTAAATTTCCAGTGTTAGCATTAAATCCTTCAAAAAACACATTTTTATTATCTGTAATATTTTGAATATCAAATGAAAACTCATGGGTAACTTTACTCGTGTTAAATCTAAATCCAACTTTAAAGTCTAAACGAAAATAGTTTTTATAACGATCAGAAAAGGCATTAGATTGATCTCTAATTTCTACTTCAAATTGCCTTGATAAATCTAAATTAACAGGGGTGAATGGTTGGCCTCCAGTTGTTGTTAAATTACCATCCAAAGTAAGTGCAAATTTATCCGTAAGATTAAACTCCTTACCAGTTAAAAAATTGACTACATAATTACTGTTAAAAGCAGTATTTCGCTCAATATTGTCACTTCCTGTGTATTTAGACTCAAAAAGAGAAGTAGTGAATAGGAAATAAAAGCCTTTAGATAAAAATCGTTCAAATGTAATTTCTAAGCCATAATTTGTGCCTGTTCCCTCATTAATTAAATTGGTATTGTTGGGTAATGTAAAGTTAGCTCCCTCATTAAGCATAGAAAATGAAGAATAGGTATTTTCAACAGGAATACTGTATAGATGTTGGTAGTATATTTCTGTTTTTAACCGTGTATTATCTCCTAAAAATAGTTCATGTCCTAACACAGTATGGATGGCTTTTGAAAAGTCTAAATTTTTATTAGGTAAAGCAGTAGGGTCATCACCATCTAAATCAGATCGAAAGTAAATATTTATCGCTTGTGTTTGACTGTGATGACCAATGCCGGCAATTATTTTGTTTCGTTCATTTAATTGATGTGTAATACCAATTCTTGGTTCAACTATAGAAGTATTGCTTAGTACAAAATGTTGTCCATGTAGTCCAATATTAATACTAGTTAATTCACTAAATCTGTGTTTCCATTGTGCATATCCTTGAAATAGCATAGAGTTACCAGTAAATTTAGTTTGTTGTTTGTATTGTCCATTGTCTTTTAAACTATCTACAAAGTTCATCCCAAATAAATTTCCTATTAATCCAGCATTCCAATTATTTTTCGCATTTATTTTTTGATTTATTTTTGCATGAAAACTATATCTAGAAAGTGTTCGGTTAAAAGCTCTAAGTGGAGTTTTATTACCTGTTGTTTTGTCAACCGAATCAACCGATCCAGTAGAATTAGTGGTGTTAGCTGTTAATACTAATTTTGTAAATGTGTTGGTGTTAATGAAATACTTATGAGTTAATCCTATTACACCTGTTTTACTACCAAATATTGAATGTTCATCTTCTGATCCAAATAAATTATTTTCATCATTTGTAGTATCGGGAGGGAAATTTATGTAACTAACACCACCAATTCCCCATAAAGAAAATATGCCCGCTTTTTTTGTTGGAAAATCTAATTTCATGGTAAGGTCTTGGTATTCTGGGACTGCTGCCCCAGTCCCTAAATCAACACCTAGTCCTTGAAGAACACCTAGGGTAGAGTAACGATAGTTTACCATATAAGAAGATCTACTTTTCTTTGAGAATGGACCTTCAGCTCCTAATTCGAAACCATTAAACCCTACTTGCGCTATGTGTTCTCGTTTGTTTGCGTTTCCTTTTCTTAATTGAAGGTCAAATACCCCCGAAAGTGCATTTCCATATTCGGCAGACCATGCAGAAGTTAAAAATTCTGAGTTTTTTAAATTATTAATATTTAGCATGCTAATAGGTCCTCCAGTGGTGCCAATGGTAGAAAAATGATTAGGGCTAGGAATGTCTATACCTTCCATTCTCCATAATACGCCAAGAGGAGAATTTCCTCTTATTATAATATCATTTCGATCATCACTTGCGCCACTAACTCCAGCATAATTTTGAGCCATTCTAGCTGGATCTTGCAAACTTCCTGAAAATCGAGTAGCTTCTTCAGTAGATATCGTTCTAGAGCTAACGGTATTCATTTTATTGATAACGTCTCGTTTATCTGAACTTTTAATAACAACCTCTTTTAATTCGGATAATTTTTCACTCAAAGAAATATTGATTTCTAATTCTTTAGCTGATTTTAGTAGTAGATTATTTAGTGTTTGAGATTCATAACCAATAAAACTAATTTGTAGTGATTGTCTACCAATTGGGATATCTTTTAAAAGAAATTCACCATTAAAATCAGTAATCGTTCCTTTTATAGGATCGCTACCAATCAAGATGACATTAACTCCTATTAAAGGAGCTTGTGATGCTTTGTCAGTTATGGTGCCTCTTATTGAAGTGGTTAGGTCTTGATTAAATCCATTTATTAACAAGAATGAAAATAGAATAGAAAGATAAATGTTCATAATGTTTTAATTTGATGTTCAAATTTCATCATTATGATTCAAAAAAAAATTGATTTTAGTTAAGTTTTATTTTTTCTATTCTTTTTTTTCTTATTCTGCTCAAAGATTCGGGAGTAATGCCAATGAAACTTGCTAAAATTTTCAATGGAACCCTATTTATTATATCGCTATGGTTTTTTTCAAATGAGGCATATGTTTCTGAAGGGTTTATTTTCTACTAGAAGATAAAAGAACATGTTCAGTAAATGCTCTTTCTACCATTAATCTTCCTATCTCACTTATGTTATGAGATTTTTTATAGGCATCATTTAAAATGTTGTAAGGTAAAGTAAGAATATGAGAATCTTCGATACATGATACATTAAGCTTAGAAGTTGTTCCTCCTAGAACACTTGGGAAATCGGTAAAAAAATCATTCTCTTTTAGAAAATCTTTAGTGATATGGTTACCATCATGATTTTCATATATATAATGAAATCCATCACAAATAAAGTACAGGGTATTGCATTGATCTCCAGCTATAATAACTTGTTCTTTCTTTTTATACTGTTTAAGGGTTAAGTACGGTAGGATAAGATCATAGTCGTTTTTAGTAGGCGTTATAAAATGATTTATAAAGCTTTTAAATTGTTCAATGTATTTATCCATAGTATAAAAAATAAAGGCTTCATGTCATGAAGCCTTTAAATGTTGTTAGTCTATTTAAGTATAACGATTCTTTTAGAGAAAATGTTATTATTAATATTGAATTTAATGAGATACATTCCTTTGGAATAATATGTTAAGTCAATAGTAGTTTTGTTATTGTTTAATATAATGTTTTCTATTATTTGACCAGTGTTAGAAACAATTTCGATATTCATATTTCTCACATTAGCTTCAGTAGCATCTATTGTTAAAAATGAATTTGCAGGATTAGGGAATACCTTAACTAATTGGTTAAATGTTGATTCATCTATACCAATAGGTCCACCACCTCCACCACCACTAGCGGGGTTACAACTGTCCACTACAATAGTTATTTGATTAGTATTAGAGCAAACTCCATAAACACCTGTAAGTGTAGAGGTATATGTTCCAACTGCGGTATAATTATGAGTAGTATTTGGTATAGAAGAAGTGTTACCATCTCCAAAATCCCAAGAATAATATATAGCATTTGATCCATTCATTGAGAATGATACAAGTGAGCCTAAACAAACGGTATCAATTGGATTAGCATTTGCAACTACAATTGGTACTGCATTTACATTTACATTAGTCGAAGCTGTATCTCCAGGACAGGCTCCATTTGCAGAAGTAACCCAATAATTTGTGGTTACTGTAGGAGATACTGTTATAGAAGAGCTTGTGCTACTATTACTCCAACTATAAGTTGAACCACCTCCTGCGGTTAATGTAGCGCTAGTACCTTCACAAATGGTAGTGTCAATAGGTGTTATGGTAGTAGTAGGGTAAGCGTTAACTGTTATTGGTTTTGTAACACTGTCGCCACCACAGCCATTATACGCAGCAAGTTTAACATTATGCACTCCGCTTGTGTTAAATATAGATTGTTCTATTAGGTTATTAGTTGAAGATGTTGGGGTGCCTCCAGGGAACGACCATGTGCTTGTTAAATTGGTACTTGGTGTTGCTGTTCCGGTAAAAAAGATAGT
>JAHDBM010000037.1:0-24854 GCA_020630395.1 Flavobacteriales bacterium | reverse complement strand
ACCATGTGCTTGTTAAATTGGTACTTGGTGTTGCTGTTCCGGTAAAAAAGATAGTGTCTTGTTCACATATAGAAGTTGCACTTTCAGTGAAAGATACTGTTGGTACTGTAGCATCAACTCTTATAACAGTTTTATTACTGTCATTACTACATATACTTTGTAAATATAATATAGCGTCATAGGTTCCTGCGGATGGATAAGTAACGGCTACGCTTATATTCGTACTAGTTGATGGAGTACCACCAGGAAAATACCAAGTTAAAGAATCATAATTAGAAGCAGTACTTGCATCAAATGTAATAGTTTGCCCAGCACAAATATGATCATCCGAATAGCTATATGTTCCAATGGCTGGTAAATCAGTAAATACAACTTTAATACCCATTGATGAATTTAAGTTTACTAACGTACTGGCATCTTGCCATGTTGGTCCTGTTTTTATAAAAGTAGTAGCGGCTCTTGAATTACTGTGTGCAGCAGTAGCAATACCAATAGTATCTCCAGCAGCATAATCTACTTCAAAACCTACCCAAAAATTACCTGTAAGAGCAGGAGGTGAGCCAATAGATACAAGGTTGTTAGACCCTGCAGTTAAAGATGATATTAGTAATGTATCGGTAGATAAAATGGCACCTGGAAATCCAGCATTATCATCATAAACATTAAGTACAAAAGATGAAGTAGGAGTTGCACTATGAGCTTGTACAACTGGTAACATTACTTTTTGTATACTATTGGAAGGATTAGTAAGGTTAAACGGTTCAGCATATCCTTCTATGTAAGCATTGTTGTGACCAGGATAATGACCCCATCCACCCAATAGGTTATAAGTCAATAAAACTTCTGTGTCTGAGTAATTTTGTAAAGTGTCACAATAACCTGGTGGTCTTGGAATAACAACAACACAACCATTTTTTGTAACAGAATCTGTTAAAGATCCATTAGTTGCAACTAGTTTTACATTATAGGTTCCTGCTGTAGCATAATTATGAGTTGGATTTGGCAAATTAGATAAAGGTGAGCCATCACCAAAATCCCAAGTCCATGCATAAGGGCTAGGAATTCCTGTACATAGTTCGGTAAATGAAACTGATTCTCCTTCATAAATAGTATCACATCCAGTATAATCTACTGTTAAACTTGGATTAAAAGGAACACAAAACCCATGCACAATTGAGTCACCCCAATTAGGATTAGAAGGACTAAGAGCGATTGGTAAACCTGTAATTAAATCAGTTAATACATACGACCCATCCGAGGGGCAAGTACCAGTTGCTTTCATTCCATTACCACCTACATCATAAAGTTTAAATAAGTAACAACCAGAATCTAAACATGCTTCGTCTAAAATATTTTGCACACCAGGTCCATAACTATTCCCGCTAGCATATACAACACCACCAGGAGAACTTACTAATTCCCATGAAATATCATCAGCTTTACAGTCGGTAGTAATATCGATTGTAACTCCATTACCATTAATCGAATAAAATGGATTAGATTTTAAGTTATCTCCAGCATATCCATCTGGTTGAGAACCATTGATATTAGTAGAATCAATTCTAACATTATAATTATGAGCGCCATTTGTTGTCGCGATAATAGGGAAAGTAATAGTATCACAGGTGTTACCAGCTAAACTACCCGTCCAATTATATGTTTGAGGGCTAACACCATCAATGTCATATATAATATTAAAAGATGTTAAAACACTTGTACCTCCATTGCAAACTATAGCTTTTCCAGGTATGTTATTTGTACAAGAAGAGTCGGCAGGATAGAGTATGTTTTGAACATATGGGTTAATAGGAAATGGAGATAAACAATTGGTTGTTTGAGCTAGTTGTTCTCTAGCTCCACCAGGAGCAAATAATGCTCTCATTCTTGCAACTTGATCTGGAGAAAAATCTGATGCACATGCTCCGTTTTGGTATTGCATATAATTTTCTTTGTTCTCTGCTCCTCCACATTGTGGTGAAGTACAATTATTACCTGCTCCAACAGTAGTAGGAGGGGTGTCACAACATTGATCTCCTTGAGTTGTACATGAGCTTTCTGCGGCACATGAACCTCCTTGGAAAGTATGGTAAAGATTAAAATAGTGACCTATTTCATGAGTAAATACCCTATTATCATTGGTTGCTGACCATAAATTATATCCATTAGCACCAGTTGGATCACTTCCTGTACAAGAATAAAGTTGAACTATACCATCAGAACTAGGACTACCACCTGGAAACGTAGCATATCCTTGAACTCCACCACCATATCCAGGGTCATGGGCTTTTTTCAGGTTCTTGATTTTGTTTACAACCCATACATTCATATATTTTGCCGGATCCCATTGAACTAATGTTTTAATTCCTACATCTCTTCGCCAACCGCCACTATGGTAAACCCCACTATCTAAATATCCTTGAACTCCAGACATATCATGACGAGTAATTCCATTTGAAGGATTTCCTGATGGGTCTTTTGCAGCTAAACAAAATTCCATTTCTGCATCAATTCCCAAAGGACCAGATTGTGCAATACCTCCGTCATCACTGTTTCTTCTAAAGTCTCTTATTAGTGCAGCCACACAAGATTGAATTTGAGCATCAGAAATATTTGTTCCTGTCCCTACAGGTTCTCCTTCATGCATAACATGTACAACAACTGGTATCGTATATACAGTCCCTCTATTAACACCTCCAGATCTATTTAGTTTTGCTTGTTGAACAACTTGTTGAGTATGAAGATTTATGGCATTTCTTTTAGCTCTGTAAACGGGGTCTTTTTGTTGAAGTTCTCTATCTAAATAGTCAGTAGCACAAGGCTCACCTTGAAAAGGTGTGTTTACACCTGGTAAATATACAGTTGAGTTTCCAACTTGAGACATCAAAGATGTAGAGAATGAAAAAAGTAATATTAAGAAGGGTAGTTGTCTAATTCTCATAGTTAATAGGTTTCAGTCAATTATATTTTACGAGACAAATAGAAAAATGTTACTAATTATAAGGGAGAGTTTATTAACAATACAAGTCTTGATAATGATATGATTAGTAGTGTTTATTATCTTTTTGTTAATTAGCGTCACAAAATATTTTGAATAAAAAAAAGCTCCATCATTATGATGGAGCTTTTAAAGTTGGATATTTTATTTATTTGGAAATAATAATTCGTTTAATCATGTTCGACTTTGAGTTAGATACAGATAAGGTATAAACTCCTGACGCAAATTGATCGAGACTAAGATTAATAACTTTATTCTTGACTTTAGCTATTGACTCAGCTCTCACTATACTTCCTGAGCTAGATATTAGCTGATAGTTAATATCAGAAGTTTGTTCAAGATCCATTTTTATAACTAAGAAGTCTTTAGCTGGATTTGGATATACTTTGATATAATGATCTAATTCTGTTACTTCAATATCAGTACAGTTCTTTACTAAAATATCTATAGTTCCAGTATTATCACAAACTCCATATATTCCTGTTAATGTAGCGGTATATAGACCAGGAGCTGTATAGTTATGGTTAGTATTAGGAATTGAAGAAGTGTTTCCATCACCAAAATCCCAGTTATAAAAAATAGCATTAGATCCGTTTATAGAAAATGATACTAGAGATCCTAAACATATTGTGTCTGGGTTTGCGTTTGCAATTACAATTGGAACAGGATTAATATTAACAGTGGAATATGCAGTGTCTCCATTACACACACCATTGGATGAAGTAACCCAGTAGGTAGTTGATGTTGCAGGAGTTACACTAATACTGTTAGTTGTAGCTGCATTACTCCAGGTGTAAGATGATCCACCACTTGCTACGAGAGTCACTGAATTGCCTTCGCAAATAGTTGTGTCAATTGGGCTAACCGTATTAATAGGATATGAATTTACTGTTATTGGTTTAATTACGCTATCGGCTCCGCATCCATTTTTAGCAACTAGCTTAGCATTATATACTCCGCCAAGTTGATAGATAATAGTATCTTTTATTTGTGTAGAGCTATTAGGAGTTCCTCCTTGATAATCCCATGTTAAAGCAAGGTTAGTACCTGTAGTAGTTGTTCCATCAAAATGAATAGTATCTTGAGCACAAATAGTTGTAGCAGACTCTGTAAATGATGCTACAGGAGCAGCTCCATCAACTATAATGGTTGTACGATTACTGTCGTTACTACAAATACTCTCTAAATATAAAATAGCATCATACGTTCCTGCTGTTGGATACGTTACGGTAACATTTAGATTTTTACTTGTTGAAGGTGTTCCTCCTGGGAAATACCAAGTTAATGAATCGTAATTTGTTGCAGAAGAGGCATCATATGTAACCGTTTGCCCAGCACATATTTGATGATCAGAGACAGTATATGTTCCTATTGCAGGTAAATCAGTATACACTACTTTAATTCCTAATGAACTATTTAAAGATACTACACTAGCGGCATCTTGCCATATTCCTCCAGTTTTCAAGAAAGTTGTAGCTGGTCTTGTTGCAGTATGAGAAGCTGTTAATATACCTAATGTATCACCATTACTATAGTCAACTTCAAAGCCAACCCAAAAGTCTCCGGTTAAAATAGGAGGTGAGCCAATGGAAATTTCATTATTAACTCCAGCTACTAGTGAGGATATTAATATGGTGTCAGTAGATAAAATGGCGCCAGGAAATCCTGCATTGTCATCATAAACATTTAGGACAAAAGAAGAAGTTGGTGTTCCACTATGGGCCTGTATTACAGGAAGTGTTACTTTTTGAATGCTATTAGAAGGTAATGGTAAATTAAATGGTTCTGCATAGCCTTCAGCAAAAGAACTATTATGACCAGGATAATGACCCCAACCTGCTAGTGGTACATAACTAACTAATGTATCAGTATCATGATAATTTCTTAGTGTATCACAATATCCTGGAGGTGTTGGAATAACCACAATACAATTTGATTTTGTAATAGAATCTGACATAGCAGGGTTAGATACTACTAATTTAACTGTGTAATTACCTACAGTATTATAAGTATGAGTTGGATTTTGTTGAGTTGATAGCGGGGATCCATCTCCAAAATCCCAAGACCAAGATGTTAAAGGAGGGTTTGACACTGAAGCATCATTGAATGAAACTGAGAACCCAGGATATATAGTATCACATCCACTATAGTCTGGAGTGATAGATGGATTATAAGGTAAACAAAAATCATGTTCAACTGTATCTCCCCAATTAGGATTTGCTCCCTGTACGGCAATATCTAATCCAGAATTTAAATCTGTTAATTTATAAGTTCCATCAGAAGGACATGCTCCAAGTGCTTTTAACCCATTACCGGCTAGATCAATAATTCTAAAGGTAAAACAACCAGTATCTAAACACGCTTCATCTATAATGTTTTGAACACCTGGTGAATATCCACTTCCATTTAAACGAACTGTTCCAAGTGGATCAACAATTTCCCATGAAATATCATCAGCTTTACAATCTGTAGTAATGTCAACAATTACTCGGATTCCATTAACCGAACCAAATGAAACTGTTTTTAAATTATCGCTTGTATAATCATCATTAGAAGCTCCATTTACTGTAGTAGAATCTATTGTAACGTTATAATTATGCAGACCATTGGTAGTGGTTATTTGAGCTAATGTAATCGTATCACATTCACCACCCATTAATAAACCTGTCCAATTATATGTTTGAGTACCTATCCCATCTATATCATACACCACATCAGCTGAAGTAAGTGCATTATACCCATTATTACATATTACTGCCATTCCTACAATGTCATTTGTGCAGGATGAGTCTCCAGGATATGGAACGGGATATAGTATTTTTTTTATGGAAGGATTTATTGCAAAAGGAGATTCACATAGGTTTGGCGTTTGGTTTACCTTAGCTGCGTGTGTTCCAGTGCAATAATTTCTCATTACGGTTATTTGTCCAGGAGTGAAGTCGCTAGCGCATGAACTGTTATAATATGTCATATAGTTTTCTATATTTTCGCCAGG
Source organism: Flavobacteriales bacterium (assembly GCA_020630395.1). Classification (GTDB taxonomy): domain Bacteria; phylum Bacteroidota; class Bacteroidia; order Flavobacteriales_D; family CAJJDF01; genus CATLPG01. Next base: position 18,864 of record JAHDBM010000037.1, on the reverse strand, counting down.
GCATGGAGAAGCACCACAACCACTTGATTGAACGGCATCAGGAGTATCTGCAATTCCATCTCCATCAACACAGGTGTTAGGACTGTTATTATCATGAGTATGTGGCAATCCTAAATAATGACCCAATTCATGTGTCATAACTCTGTTTAATGTTCCAGGCGAACAGCTAAACGTAGGTTGAGAAGTTCCAGAAGGATAATTTCCTGTATATTGATGCATTTGAATATCTCCTAAACCAGGCCCAGCAAATCCAGCAGCATCAGGTATGTTGTGTACTATCCAAATATTTAAATACCTATTTTTATCCCAAGTAATAATACTTTGTACATCACCAGAAGTAATACAATCTACTCCAGGATTATAAGATGAGGGACTAAAAGCAACTCCTAAATTACTATATCCTGGAACACCAGAAGCATCAGTTCTCGTAATACCCGAAGTTGGAAACCCAGTAGGATCTGTTTTGGCTAAACAAAATTCTATTTCAGCATCAGCACCTAAGGGGCCACTATTTGCAACTCCACCATCTGCTCCAGTTCTTCTATAATCTCTATTAAGCGCATCAATACAAGAAATTAATTGTTCATCAACAATATTAGAGCCTACACCATAAGCTTCACCTAAATGCAATACATGAAAAACAATAGGTATTTTATACACTGTACCTCTATTAACTCCGCTTCTATTGTTAGAAGCTTGTATGTTTTTTTCAAATTCTTGTCGATATTTAGAATTCTGCATATTTACTTGATGTAATTCATCAAATCCACATTTTAATTGGGTGTTTTGTGCATCTATGTTTAGAGTAAAGATGATACAAATTGAAAGTAGTAGGAATAATTTCATAAGTATAGTTTTTGTTTCTAATAGGATTATCCAATAAACGATTTATTAGTTGTGTTGGTTGCCTATTAGATTAATATTTAAATATTAATTTTTAATAAGAGAATGTTACGTTTATTGACTTGTAATAGAATGTTTTTGAACTAAATTTTAATATTGTTCATGTCAATATATTTGATTCAATAGTTTATAACATTAACTGTACTGATGAAAAGTCAAATTGTTTGTTTCATTAGTAATAATGTTTGTACGATATAGTTATATATTCATAAAAAAAGACCAATTTAATAATTGGTCTTTTCATAGCATTGTATTAAAATTAATTATTTAGCAATCACAATTCTTTTAATAGTATTTGATTGAGTGTTTGAAATAGACATTGTGTATATACCAGATGCTAATTGATTTAAATCAAGATTTATTGTTCTCTTTTTAACTTTAGATAGTTTTTCATTGATTACAATTGATCCTGTACTGGATATTAATTGATACGATAAATCTGATGTTTGATCAAGATCAATATCTAAAACTAGAAAATCTTTAGCTGGGTTAGGATATACTTTTACAAAGTTATCTAATTCGCCTTCTTCAATATCGGTACAGTTTTTTACTAAAACATTTACAGTTCCGGTATTGTCACAAACTCCATAGGTTCCAGTTAATGTAGCTGTATATGATCCAGGAGCAGTATAATTATGTGTTGTGTTAGGAATTGAAGAAGTATTTCCGTCACCAAAATCCCAACTGTAATAAATTGCATTAGATCCATTAATGAAAAATGAAACTAACGAACCTAAACATATTGTATCAGGAGATGCATTTGCAACAATTGTTGGTATAGGATTTACATTTACAGTAGAGTAAGCGGTATCTCCATTACATACACCATTACTAGAAGTTACCCAGTAAGTAGTTGTAGTTGCAGGTGTTACGGTTATGCTACTAGTAATGCTGGCATCACTCCATATATATGATGTACCTCCGTTAGCATTTAATGTAGCAGTATTTCCTTCACAAATAGTAGTGTCAAAAGGAGTAACTGTAGTTGTAGGAAATGCATTAACTGTTATAGGTTTAATTACACTATCTGCTCCACAACCATTTTCAGCAAGAAGCTTTGCATTATAAGTACCACCTGTTTGATATACTATAGTATCTTTTAATTGAAGTGATGTGTTAGGTGTACCTCCTTGAAAGTCCCATGATAAATCTAAGTTTGTTCCTGTAGTAGCAGTGCCATCAAAATGTATCGTATCTTGTGCACAAATTGTACTTGAGCTTTCAGTAAAAGATGCTACAGGTACACCAGCATCAACAATAATAGTTTCCTTAATACTATCCATAGCGCATATGTTTTCTAAGTATAGTATTGCTTCATAAGTACCTGATGTAGCATAGGTAACAGTTTGAGAAGAGTTAGTAGATGTTGCAGGTGAACCACCAGGAAAAAACCACTTTAGTGTATCGTAATTAGATGAGGCTCCAGCATTAAAACTTACTGTTTGTCCTGCACAAATTTGATGATCGGAAACCGTAATATTAGCAATAGCTGGTATATCGGTATAGACTACCTTTATTCCCATGGAAGTATTTAAGCTAGTTAAATTATTAAGCAATTGCCATGTTGTACCTGCTTTAACAAATGTAGTAGATTGTGTTGCACCAGGTCTATGATTTGCAGTAGCTACTGCTAGTGTATCTCCACTAGAATAGTCTATTTCAAATCCTACCCAAAAATCACCTGTAACAATTGGAGAATAACTAAGTGAAATTTCATTTGATGCACCAGCTGTTAGGCTTGAGATTAAGATAGTGTCACTAGAGAGAACTGCTCCTGGACTTCCTGTATTATCATCATAAACATTAAGTACAAAAGAAGAAGTTGGCGATCCACTATGTGCATGAACAACTGGCATCACTACTTTTTGTATACTATTAGTAGGTCCGGAAAGATTATACGGTTCAGCAAAACCTTCTAAAAAAGCTCCATTGTGTCCAGGGTAATAACCCCAAGAGCCTAAGATGGTATAAGTGACCATAGTGTCAGTATCGACAAAGTTTTTAAGTGTATCACAATATCCAGGAGGTGTAGGTATTACAACTACACAGTTAGATTTTAATATCGAATCAGTATATGCTGGGTTAGATACAACTAATTTAACATTGTAATTACCAACAGTACTGTATTGATGTGTTGGATTTTGCTGGGTAGATGTATTCCCGTCACCAAAATCCCAAAACCAAGTCATTATTGCAGGGTTAGATATTGTTTGATCTGTAAAAGTAACAGAGCCTCCAGGGTATATTGTGTCACAGCCCGTATAATCTGGTGTTAACATTGGATTGTACCCCATGCAAAATTCATGTTCTACTGTATCTCCCCAGTTAGGGTTGGAACTAGAGACAGCAATGTTTAATCCAGTATTTACATCTTTTAGACTATAAAACCCATCAGCTGTACATGCTCCAAGTGCTTTCATTCCGTTACCACCAACATCCATAATTCTAAGGATGTAACAACCTGTATCTAAGCAAGCATCAGATACAATGTTTCTAATACCTGGGTCATATCCACCACCACTGATTATTACATTATTAAATGTGTCAGTAAGTTCCCATGATATGTCATCAGCTTTACAATCAGTCGTTAGGTCAAATATTACGCCATGTCCATTGATAGAATAAAATGATTTAGACATACTATTATTTACAGGATAACCATCAGCAAGAGCTCCATTTAAGTTTGTAGAATCAATATATATATTATAGGTATGGTTACCATTAGTTGTAACCAAAAGAGGTAGGTTTACATTGGTAGAAGCACCCGAAGCTAATGCTCCAGTCCAATTGAAGACTACAGGTACACCAGCATCAATACTATAATAAATATCGCAAGAAGTAAGCGTGTTAGTACCTTGATTGGTTAATTTAATTTCTGCTCTTATATTGTTGGAGCAAGAAGAGTCTTTTGGAACTATAATGTCGGTTACAGCAGCATTATCAGGAAATGGAGATTGACAAACATTTGAGGTTGCTAAAATACCCCTACGATCTGCATTATTTAATACGGCTATCATTCTAGCTTTTTGGTCTAATGAAAATATGTTCATACAAGCTGCATTAACATATCCCATGTAGTTTCCAAACATTTCTCCATCTGTACCAGATCCGCATTGGTTGTTTGGTCTATGAGGGTATGATGGGCAACTTCCAGAATTATTATCGTCTTGAGGTGGAGTATCTGCGCAAAAGTCATCTCCACATGTTGGAGCATTTACATCACCCCAGATATGTCTTAAGCCAAGCCAGTGACCAACCTCATGTGCAAATATTCTTCCATTATTAAGGTCAGTATTTGTTGAAATACTTGGTGCTCCCATGAATTCCCAATCCATAACTACTCCATCACTTGTTGGACCGGTTGCTAAACCAGGCAAAGCTAAACCAGGTAATGTGCTGTTTTCAGGAAATTGAGCGTAGCCAAGTACACCACCACCTAATTCACATACCCATACATTAAAATACCTGTTTGGATCCCAAATAGTGTAAGGTTTTACATCACTATCGAAATCATTAAGTCCATACCCTGCAGAATGAATTGCGTCTGATTGTCCGGGTATTGTATTAATGTCAACTCTATTTACACCAATTTCGGGTAAAATAGCATTATTTGTATCTACTAAAGCTAAGCAAAATTCAACTTCACAATCTGCTTCTAATGGTTTAAATGCAGGAGGAATGTTAATGGTATCTGCCATCAAGGCTCTCATGTTAAGATTTGCTTCATCAATTTGAGATACTATATAAGAATAATCTATATTATATCCAGTCCCAGGTGCTTCGCCTGCATTATGTATAATGTGAACAATAACAGGTATAGTCACTACAGCCCTGCTACCTCTGTTATTTTTCATTTCTTGTTTAACTTGTTCGACTTTAGGAGCAAGCCATTGTTCGAACTGAGCATCCCATGTTGGGAATTGATTTTTTAATTGTTGCCTATTTTGCTCAGTTCCACAAAAGGGACTTTGAGAAAAATTACTATTAGCAATAAGAAAAAACGATATAAAAAGTAGGTAATTTAATTTAAACATATAATTAAGGATGTAAAATATATAGTTAATATACGATTTTTGAAACCAAAGGGTTGGTTATCATTGCATTTTTTTTAGTTCTAATAGGCGATCACGAAATTTTGCAGCTTCAATAAAATCAAAATCTTTAGCAGCTTTTTCCATGTTTTTTTGTGTTTTTTCGATTTCTTTTTCAATTTGATTCTTTGTCATGTATTGTAGATCTTCTTCAGCAGCAATGGTAACTTTTTTATGTTCTTTTAGTTCATAAGCATCTCTACTACTAGAGTTTAATTGAGCTAAAACAGATTCGCTATTCTTAACAATTGCTGTTGGAGTAATATTATGTTTTTCATTGTACTCCATTTGTTTGGCTCTTCTTCTTTCAGTCTCATCTATGGTTCTTTGCATGGAATCAGTTATTTTATCTGCATACATAATTACCCTTCCGTTAACATTTCTAGCGGCTCTACCTACTGTTTGTACCAATGATCTTTCTGATCGTAAAAAACCTTCTTTATCAGCATCTAGTATAACAATTAACGATACTTCTGGTAAATCAAGTCCTTCTCTTAATAAGTTAACTCCTACTAAAACATCATATAAGCCTGCCCGTAAATCTTGAATAATTTCAATTCTATCTAGCGTATCAACATCAGAGTGAATATAACGGCTTCTAACACTTAGTTTTTCTAAATATTTTTGAAGTTCTTCAGCCATTCTTTTGGTAAGCGTAGTGATAAGAACTCGTTCGTTTTTTTTAATATTTTGATCGACTTCTTCTAATAAATCATCTATTTGATTTTTACTAGGACGAACTTCAATTTTTGGATCTAGTAGTCCAGTGGGCCTTATTAATTGTTCAGCAATAACTCCTTCTGATTTCTCTAACTCATAATCAGCAGGAGTTGCACTTATATAAATAACTTCAGATAGCAAAGATTCGAACTCTTCAAATTTTAAAGGTCTATTGTCCATGGCTGCTGGAAGTCTAAAGCCATATTCAACTAAATTCTTTTTTCTTGATCGATCTCCTCCGTACATAGCCCTAATTTGAGGAATTGTAACATGACTTTCATCAATAACCATTAAAAAATCATCTGGAAAATAATCGATTAAACAGAATGGTCTAGTACCTGGTTCTCTTCTGTCAAAATACCTAGAGTAATTTTCAATACCGGAGCAATATCCAAGTTCTCGAATCATTTCTAAATCAAGTGTTACGCGCTCTTCAAGTCTTTTTGCTTCTAAATGCTGACCAACTTCACGAAAATACTCTGTTCGGTCAACCATATCTGCCTGAATTTCATGGATAGCATCTTGCATAGTTTCCTTTGCAGTAAGAAAGATATTTGCAGGATATATTAAATGTTCTTCAAATGATTCAATAATAGAATTATTGGTTGCATCAAAAGTTTCAATACTCTCTACTTCATCTCCCCAAAAGGTTACTTTTAATGCTTCATCTCCATAAGGTAAGTTAATGTCGACTGTGTCTCCGTTAACCCTAAAACACCCATTTTTAAATTCTTGTTGGTTTCGAGAATATAGATTGCTGACTAGATTTAAAAGGAATGAGTTTCTTGATACTAAATCTCCTACAGAAATTTTCATAATTCCGTTTTTGAATGTAGAAGGATTTCCAATACCATAAATACAAGATACAGATGAAATAACAATAATGTCTTTTCGCCCAGAAAGTAGAGCAGAGGTAGTACTAAGCCTTAATTTTTCAATCTCCTCATTAATTGAAAGGTCCTTTTCGATATAGGTTCCAGTAACAGGGATGTATGCTTCGGGCTGATAATAATCATAATAAGAAACAAAATATTCTACTCGATTATTAGGGAAGAAATTTTTAAACTCACTATATAATTGAGCTGCTAGTGTTTTATTATGAGATAGAATTAGGGTGGGCCTTTCTACTTCTTTAATAACGTTAGCAGCAGTGAAGGTTTTACCAGAACCAGTAACACCAAGTAAAGTTTGGTGTTTAGTATTGTTATTTAATCCTTCAACAAGTTGTTTTATGGCACTTGGTTGGTCACCTGTTGGTTTAAAATCGGAGATAAGTTCAAAGCTCATATAGTATTATGACTTTACAGTTAATGATTTAAATACTTCTTCTAAACTTTGAGTTTGTTTTTGCATAGATAATACCAGTAATTCATGTTCATTTGCATACTTAGAAATGGCTAACCTAAAATCTTGCTGCTCTTTACTAGTAAGTTTCCATTGATTGTTACCAAGCTCTTCAATTCTTGCTAACCCATTAATTTTACGTAAACTATTTTTGGCAACTTCTTTGTCAAACTCTACAATAATTATTTGTTCATTTGCATGAGCATTTAATATTTCAGTAGAACTTTCATTAACTAATAAATTACCTCTATTAATAATAACAACTCTATCACAAATAGCCTCTACTTCTTGCATAATATGAGTAGAAAACATAACTGTTTTTTCTTTTCCAATATTTCGAATTACTTCTCTAATATCTGCGAGCTGATTTGGGTCTAAGCCACTAGTGGGTTCGTCTAGAATTAAAACTTCAGGGTCGTGAATTAATGCTTGTGCCAGTCCAACTCTTTGTTTGTATCCCTTAGATAGAGCTCCAATTCTTTTTTTCTGTTCTAACTCTAATCCAACTGTTTCAATAACAGATGAAACTCTTTGTTTTTTATGCTTTAATTTATGAATACCTGCAATAAAATGAAGATATTCTTTTACATACATTTCATGGTATAGGGGATTGTGCTCAGGGAGGTATCCAATTATTTTTCTAACTGCTAATGGGTCTTCAATTATGTCATGTCCATTTACTGTTATTGTGCCATTATCTGGTTTCAAATAGCAGGTGATAATTTTCATTAAAGTAGATTTACCTGCTCCATTTGGACCTAAAAAACCCATTATTTCTCCTTTGTTAGCAGTAAAAGAAACATTGTTTAACGCTTTTTGTTCTCCGTATAATTTGGTTACCCCTTGTATTTGAATAGACATTCTTTTTTATGTTAATTAAGAATCAATAAAAGTGATTAAATATACCACTTTTATTAATAGCTATTCAATATGATTATCCTCTAAAATTAAATAATAGTGAAATCGTATGTAGCTTAAATGTTGTGTTGATGCTTGGCTCCGGAGAAAAAACGGATTCCATTAACCCTAAAGTGTACTTAATTTCTGGAGCAAAAATGAAAAATTCTGTTCGTCTGTCCAACCCAATGCCAAAATTAAACGCGAAGTTTTGTTGCTTTATCCCTGTTGAGTTTTGTTCTGCTAAGAAAACTCTGTAATTAGGACCGAAAACTATATAAGGAGAATTTTTAAGTTTAGTTGATAATGGATTGAATTTGAGTTGAGGAGATAATTCTACAGAAACATTTCTTAGGTAATAAGTTGTATTTGTATTGTTTATGAATTCATAGTTAAATTTGTTTTCATGAAAAGCAAGGTTTAAAACATTGTTTAACTGAAACTTGTTTGAAAATGTATAATTCATTTCTGGGCCGACAACAAAACTTGTTAAAGATTTATTGGTAAGTTTATTTATATTAATCCCATCTGTTTTTGTTGAGTTAACTGGCGATTGTGTAACCCCCAATCGAAAACCAAATTCAAATTTATCGTTAGACTTTGTTTTCTCTTGTGCAGCAATATTTACACTTAATAAGATTAAAACAGGGACAATTACTTTTTTTATTTTACTTTTTGGTTAAGTAAAATTTAGATCATAGGATTGGGAGATTTGTTTACTAAAACGTTAATAACTCGTTTTATTGTTTTGCAAACTCAATTTTTAAAAAATTATCTTTGGTAAAAATTTAATAATTCAATTATAACTTTCTATATAATATGGCATCAATCGCAGAATTAGAATCATTAGCTTCTCAAGTTAGAAGAGATATTGTAAGAATGGTACACGCAAATAACTCTGGTCATCCAGGAGGATCTCTTGGTTGTGTAGAGTTTTTTATTGCGCTTTACAAAGAAATTTTAAACCACAATACTGATTTTGATATGGATGGTATTGATGAAGACTTATTTTTCTTATCAAACGGTCATATATCTCCAGTTTGGTATAGTGTTCTGGCAAGAACTGGGTATTTTGAGGTTTCGGAATTAGCTACCTTTAGAAAATTAGATTCAAGATTACAAGGACACCCTGCAACTGAAGAAGGATTGCCAGGAATTAGAATTGCAAGTGGTTCATTAGGTCAAGGTTTATCAGTAGGAGCTGGAGCTGCTTTAGCTAAAAAATTAAATGGAGAAGATAAATTAGTATATACCCTGCACGGGGATGGAGAATTACAGGAAGGACAAATTTGGGAGGCTGCAATTTATGCTGCAGGTAATAAAGTAGATAATCTTATTGCTACGGTAGATTATAACGGCAGACAAATTGATGGTGATTTAGAAGATGTTTTATCATTAGGAGACCTAGAGGGGAAATGGAAGTCTTTTGGATGGGATGTAATAGTTGAGGAAAAAGGAAATGATATGCAAGCCGTAATTAATGTTTTAAATGATGCTAAGTCTAGAACTGGGAAAGGAAAACCGGTAGTGATTTTGCTTAAAACTGAAATGGGAGCTGGAGTTGATTTTATGATGGGAACGCATAAATGGCATGGGTCAGCACCAAATGATGAGCAGTTAGCTGATGCTTTGTCTCAAAATGCAGAGACCCTTGGAGACTATTAAGATTTTGTTAATGCTTTAAGATAACAACAAAAAGGCATTAAACTTGTTTTACCTATTAAGGAGACAATGTAAAAAAGATATGAGGTTATTTCATAAACAATTTTTAACGCTAGCATTGATTTTGTGTGCTGGATTAGGATTATCACAATCATCAGCAAAAACAACAACTAGGATTTTATTCATTTTTGATGGGTCAAACAGTATGTTTGGTGAATGGCAAAGTGATCGAAAAATTGAGGTTGCAAAAAAGTTGATGTATGAAACTATGGATCAGCTTAAGGAGATACCTAATTTAGAAGTAGCGCTTAGAATGTATGGGCATCAAACTAAAATTCGTCCAGGTCAGCAAGATTGTAATGATACTAAGCTAGAAGTGCCATTTGCAAAGGATAATTTTTCTAAAATAAAAACAAAAATTAGTTCTTTAGAACCTAAAGGAACAACACCTATAGCCAGATCATTGCTGCAAGCAGGTGATGATTTTCCGCCTAGAGAAAATTGTAGAGACGTTATTATTTTGGTTACTGATGGTATTGAGGCTTGTGATGAAGATCCATGTGCTGTTGCTAAAATGTTACGAGAAAAAGGAATAGAGGTACGTCCTTATGTTATTGGTATTGCAATGGATATGGAGTCTTTAAAAGATTTTAAATGTATAGGTAAAGCTTATGATGCTATGACAGAGGAATCTTTTAAAAGTGTTATGAAGGTGGTAATGAGTGAGGCGTTAAACAATACCACTCTACAAGTAAAGCTAAATAACATTAAAAAGCAGCCTAAGGAAACTGATGTTACTATGAGTTTTAAAGATAAAAAGAGCGGTAAAATTATGTATACATTTATGCATACATTAGATAATTATCAAAAACCAGATACGTTAACGATAAGTCCGCTTTACACGTATGATATAATTGTTCATACCACTCCTGAGGTAACAATAGAAGATGTAAAATTAACACCTGGAGAACATAATATAGCAATAGGAGATGCTCCTCAAGGTAAATTAGAGCTGAGGATTATGGGGGCGTACACAGCTTACACAGATATAAGTTGTGTTATTAAACAAAAAGGAGAAGGGAAAACGCTTAATAGTCAAAGGATGAATTCTATTGATAAGTATTTGGTAGGAAGGTATGATATAGAAATTTTATCCTTACCCAGGATTATAATGAAAGATGTTAAAATAGATCAAAGTAAAACTAAGCGAATTGAAATCCCTCAAAGTGGAAAATTAAGCGCAAGTTTTCCGTCTTTTGGACAAGCAGCTATTTTTACAGCTGATAAAAAGGAAAGAGAGTGGGTTTGCAATTTGAACAATGAAAGTTTAGATCATTTAATCTCCTTACAGCCTGGGAATTATATCATGGTTTATCGTCCAGATAGAAAAAAGACTTCAGCTTATACTGTTACTAAAGAATTTAGGATAGCCACTAATGCAACTACCTCAGTTGTTCTTTAATATTCCCAAACAGGCACTTTGAAAGCTGTGCCATTAATATTTACGATTATAATTCTTTGGTTTTCGTGAGCTAATCTTATGTTGGTTTGGTTTATTTTGTTAAAGTGTATTTTTTGTCCAGTAAGATTATACACATTTATCAAATCACTTTCTTTTAAGTTAAAAACCGTTAGAATTTTACTGTGTTTATCGAAATAAAAATTATAATTATATCTGTTGCTTATTATATTGGTAGTGTTGATTTTAGAGTGATAAGCTCCAGGGGTAATGTAAGTTAAGTTTCTTATTGTGCTGTCTTTATCATATTGTTGCTCTGTTAAAAATAGATTACTCCCAGTGTTGATAACTGGGGAAGAAGGCTGAAGGTAAAAACTATCCATAGAAGAGTTAACAAATTTTGGATTACTTAAAATATGATTTGTGTAATTGCCTGTATTGGTGTAGGAGGCATTTAGGTAAGCTTCAATAAATGAATTATTACTAGTTGTTCCATGGTATGCTTTTCCTTTAGGATTGATAATAATATTATTAGAAATAATACTTTGATTTCCTTGAGTGCTTGGGTCGTATGCAAAGGTGATTCCATTATTCATTGGGCTGACAATAGTATTATGAAAAACATAAATAGAGTTTCCCGTGCTATATGGTCTATTAACTCCCCAAATTGCAATTCCGTCACCACCTCTTGGAGCAGTGCTGTCTCCATCAACTCCCGCGTTAATAATTACATTATTGTAAATATTATTTTCTCCTAAACCTTGGTCAAATATACCTGGTCCTTTACCATTTTTAATAAAGTTATTATAGCAATCGCATTTACTTCCTGGATTAAGCATTATACCACTCATTTGGGAACCTGTTTTTAAATAACTATCATTCATTATATGGTTATTAAACACCCAGCAACTATCTGTAGCACTACCAATCTGAATTCCATCCCAACCAGTACTATCAACAATATTGTTATATACCCATACGCCAGATAAAAGATGGTCATTAGAGTTGTGATAAAAGGAGCTACCTAAATATATGGCTTCTCTGTCTATATGATGAAAATAAGAATTTGCAATAATTGAATTTTTTTGAATGAATGAACTTCGATCATTAATGCTTTTGCCTAATATTCCAGTATAGCAATTGTATATTTCTACTTGTTGTATTTCAATATCACTAGAACCAGAGGTATTTGACCAGCCGCCTGTATATTGGATGCCAATGTCGGTAGATGTTATTTTGAAGCCGTATTGGTTACTAGTACCGTTTCCAATTAATTTAACATGCTTTGAGTTAACAATCTTTAGTCCAAAATTAGAAGAGCTTATGATGTTACAAACTGAATCTTTATTGATTATTACAATTGGATTAGTAATTGATCCATTAATGTTTCTAATATCTAGTCCGTTTCTAGTTCCACCCTGAATAAATAAAGTGTCTCCTGGAGAAATAAGAGTTGTGTTTCCATCTAAATAATTTGTTGAATTATTAATGATTATATTGCTTGCGCTTACATATAGACTAAGAATTGTTACAGAAAATATTAAACATAACCTCATGTTGTAAAATTAACAATTTTAGTTAAAAAACACACGTTTTAATCTGTCAAATATTAATTGTTCATATCATTCTGATTTATGGTTATGTCATCCCAAAAAAGGTGCTTATTTTTGAAAATAAATAAACACCTTGTTTAATGAAAGAATATCCAGTATTAGGAAACAAAGACACGCGTTCAGGTTTTGGAGATGCATTATATGAATTAGGACAGCAAAATGAAGATGTAGTTGCACTATGTGCCGACCTTACAGGTTCATTAAAGATGAACGCTTTTAAGGATGCTTTTCCTGATCGATTTTTTCAAGTTGGTATTGCAGAGGCTAATATGATGGGTATGGCAGCTGGCTTAACAATAGGAGGGAAGATACCGTTTACAGGAACGTTTGCTAATTTTTCTACAAGTAGAGTGTATGATCAAGTTAGACAATCTATTGCTTACAGTGAAAAAAATGTAAAAATATGTGCTTCTCATGCAGGGTTAACATTAGGTGAAGACGGAGCAACTCATCAAGTGCTAGAAGATGTAGGTATGATGAAAATGCTGCCGCATATGGTAGTGATTAATCCTTGTGATTATAATCAAACAAAGGCAGCTACATTAGCTATTGCTGATTATGAAGGACCTGTTTATTTACGTTTTGGAAGACCTAAAGTGCCAATTTTTATTCCAGAGGATATGCCTTTTGAAATAGGTAAAGGAATTAAATTAGTAGAAGGAAAAGATGTAACAATAGTTGCAACAGGGCATTTAGTATGGAAAGCTCTTGAGGCAGCTAAAGAATTAGAGGTTAAGGGGATCTCTGCTGAGGTGATTAATATTCATACTATTAAGCCGTTAGATGAAGAAATTATACTAGAATCGGTAATGAAAACAAAATGTATTGTAACAGCCGAAGAGCATCAAATAGCAGGAGGATTAGGTGAAAGTGTGTCTAGTTTATTGTGTAGAACAATTCCTACTCCTCAAGAATTTGTTGCAGTTAACGATATGTTTGGAGAAAGTGGTACTCCAGATCAATTAATGGAAAAATATGGCTTGGGAATTAAAGATGTAGTGGTAGCTACTGAAGCTGTATTGAAGCGAAAGTAAGTTGAATAGAATTGTTGTAATAATTGGTTTTATTGGTGCGTTAGGATTTTTTTATGGAGCTTATGTAGAATTATCTGATTTTAGAGATTTTCAAAGTGAAGGGATTGATGCTAGGGCTAAGATTATATCTGTAAATGAAAGCATAGGAGGAAAGTGTACAGATAAAAAATACTATATTGATGTAATGTTCTTTACTAATGATACTAGGGTGTCTTCAATTGGTAGTAACATATCTTCTTCTGTAACGCTTTTTGGGTGTGATAATAGTAAATACTATGATAGCAGCTATATTAATATTGTTTATTTAAAAAACAATCCTAAAGTCATTGATTACAGGCAATATTCAACATCTCTTGTAGTGTTTTACGGATTGTTGTTTTTTGGACTTCTATTACTGGGCTTATCAGTGCTATTAATAGTAAAAAATAAGCATTAATTGCTTTTTTCTAGCATAATAATAAGCCATTCATCATTGTACGAATGATTTTTTATTTCCATGAAGTTTGCAAATTTTGGCAAGAATAAGTTACGTCTTTGATTACCAATATTAATGACCAATTCATCACCAAACTTATTTAAAGAATACTCTTGGTTTTCTAAAAAAGGAAGTTTGATCTTTATTTCAAACCCATTATTAATTTCTTCTATTAAATATGGTTTTTCTTTATGAAAAATTTCGGAAGGATCTTGTTTGCTATATATACTTGTTCCAATATTCTCCAGTAGATCTAAGCCAAATACTTCTTGCCCTTGATGATTTACTTTAAAAATAGGGACAGGTGAGAAGCTATCGTTAATTTCTTCTAAGTATTTTTTTTGAGCTGCAATATAATTTCCAAACAATTTAGTTTCTGTTTCGGGTAAAATTCTATTCACAATAATTCCATCAACATTATATCCATAAAGTTGCAGGTAGGTGTAAGCTCTTTTGGCTTCTTGAATTACCATTCGTTCTGGATTGGCTACAATCCTGATTGAGCAAATTTCGGGATCAACTAAAATTTCTTGAACTTTTTGGAGTTTGTCAAATAAAATTTCTAATTCTTCATAGCCTTTATCTAGTGGTATTCCGGCAGTTCTTCTCATAATACCACCAACAGTTTTAATGGCAAATTTTTGACCAGGGAATGCTCTTGTTAACCAAGATTTCATTACTTGTGGTAAGCTAAGTAGCGTAAGTGTTTCTCCAGTAGGTGCGCTATCAATAATAAGTACATCAAAAGTTTTGTCTCTGTAGTATTTTTCAATCCATAAAAATGCTGCACCTTCCTCCATTCCAGGAAGAACCGATAATTCTTCGGCAACAACTCGTTTCATTCCTCTAAATTTGAATAAAGCAAGCATTAATTGCCGCATATTATCCCAGTATTTTTTCATGGAATAATACACATCAAACTCTTGTCCCCATAAATTTTCTTCAATTTCAATAGGCTCTGGCTGGAGTTCTACGTTAAGGGCATCAGATAAGCTATGTGCTGGATCAGTAGAAACTACTAATGTTTTGTATCCTTGTCTAGCTATTTTTAAAGCCGTAGCAGCAGCTGTAGTAGTTTTTCCAACTCCTCCTTTTCCTGTAAAGAGAATAATTCTCATAATCGAAACATAAATGGTTGCTTAAAGGTAGTAACTTAAATTATTCTAAGCGATATATTGTTAGAGTTGTTATCTATTTAATTTCAAAATTATCTGCATCTAAATGCGCAGCAAATTTTAATCTAAAATCAGTTAATGTTTTTTTAGAAAGAATAGATGTAATTGTTGAGATCATGTTGTCTGGGTGTTCATTAATTATATCTCCCTTATAATCAATAATTTTTGACCCACCAGCATAAGAGATATCCTTGCCATCTACACCAATCCTATTAACACCAATTACATAAGCTAAGTTCTCTATTGCTCTCGCATATAATAATTTTGTCCATGCAGATATTCTTGCTTTTGGCCAGTTGGCTACGTATATGTAAAGATCAATTGTTGAGTCGTTTCTTGACCATACAGGAAATCGAAGATCATAACAAATTAACGGACAGATATTCCATCCCTTATACTCAAATATTAGTTTGTTACTTCCTGATGAAAAATGTTGATGCTCATTTGCCATTCTAAATAAATGGCGTTTATCATAATGGAGAAGTTCTCCATTTGGCTTAGCTACAATTAATCTATTGTAGTAGTTGTTCTGTTCTTTAATGATTAATGATCCAATGATAACTGCATTTGTTTGTTTTGCTTTTGCAATCATCCATTGAATATCCTTTCCTTTCATGTTGGTTGCATGTTTTATGGTGTTCATTGTGAATCCAGTAGTAAACATTTCTGGAAGGACTATAATATCAGACTGAGTTAACCCTTCTAGTTGAGCGTCAAAATTAGTTAGGTTTACCTCTATGTTTTCCCAAACAAGATCAGCTTGTATTGTTGTAATGATTAAATCGTGCATAATCTTTTTGCGGCTTCAATTAAGGTTTCTTCGGTTTTAGCAAAACAAAATCTTAAGAGTTTGTCATCTTGTTTGTCTCCATAAAATACAGATATTGGAATAGAGGCAACACCAATTTCTTTGGTCAGCCTTATGGCAAATTCAGTATCTAATTCATTAGTAATATTTTTATATCCCAACAATTGAAAATAAGTGCCTTTAGATGGAACGATAGTGAAACTAGAATCTTTTAAGAGGTTGTTAAACAAGTCTCTTTTTTCTTGGTATAAGCTTTTAACTTGTTCAAAAGGATGTTCCTTGTTTATATATTCTGCAATAGCTTTTTGCATTGGGGTATTGCATGAAAACACATTAAATTGATGAACCTTTCTGAATTCTTTCATGAGATAGGGAGGAGCAATACAATAACCTAATTTCCATCCAGTAACATGAAGGCTTTTTCCAAAAGAAAATGTTACAAAAGATTTGTTATACAATATTTCAGAGGATAATACAGAGCAATGTGGTTCATTATCGAAAGTAATATGCTCATACACTTCATCACTTAACACATATAGATCATTTTGAGATATAATCTTTTCTAATTCTTTAAGGTCGTCTTTGCGTAAAACACTGCCAGTTGGATTATGAGGTGTGTTTATGATAATAAGTTTAGTTTTACTTGAAATCTTACATTTTACTTGTTCCCAGTCAATAGAAAAGTGAGGAGATCTTAATGGAATTTCAATTGATACTCCACCAAATAGTTCAATAGTTGGAGCATAACAATCATAGGCAGGAGTAAAGTAAATAACCTCATCTTCTTTGTTAATAATAGATGCTAAAGCAGTAAATATGGCTTGTGTAGCACCAGCAGTTATCGTTATTTCATTATCTGGATTAACGTTACATGAATAATTTGTGTGAATTTGATTTGCAATAGATTGTCTCAAATCAATATCTCCTGCCATAGGGGCATATTGATTATACCCCTTTACCATAAATTTAGATACAAGATCGGATATTTTATTGTCTATTGGAAAATTTGGAAATCCTTGAGATAAATTAATGGCACCTTCTTTGTTTGCCAGGCTAGACATCTTTGTGAAGATAGTTGTGCCAACATTTGGAAGTTTGGAAGTAATGTTGTTATTTATCATGGATGAGATTCGTAGTTTATTTCTTTTTCAAAACTTCCATCTTCTCGGTAAAAAAACCATTGGCCAGATTTTTTATTGTCTTTGTAAAATCCCATGTACCTTAATTTACCATTGGGATAATAAGAGGTAGTTTTTCCATGTCTTTTCCCGTGCTTATATTCTGATGTAGACCATAGTTGGCCATTGTCATAATGAGATTCGTAGTATCCGTTTCGAATGTCATTTTTTGTATGTGTAGTTTTTTTGTTATCATTCTTAAAGTTTTTTTCTGTTTTAACAGAACATGAATGAAAAATGAATATAAAAAAGAATGAGAGAAAAATTAATACTGTTTTCATAATTTGAATATAATTAAAATCATTCTTATTACTACATGTAAATAGTTAAGTGGCATCTCTTTTTATGTTTTAGTTTACAAGCTAAATATATAATAGTTAACCTTTGATGCTTATTTCACGTAAGATAAACAGTTGTAAATGAATTTCACAAGCGTAATTTCGCACCTTAACCATTAAAAAGTGTTTTTTAAAGTGGTAAAAGTGTTTATGAATGTGAAATATTTGTTAATTAAGGCATGAGAGTGAAAAATTACTTAACTTATTTATGATTAGTTAGGATTATTTGAATTAGACCAATAGAGTTATTAACAATTTTAATGATTTTAATTGGAGAAAAGATTGTCATTGATTATCTTAACCGGTTGTAAGTATTGATATAAAAGGCTTTTAAAAAATATAGTATGCTAAATAAAGTTATTAACAAACTGTTGATAAAGGGGTTAGCTTTTGTTGGATTGTTCGTTTTTTTGATAATCGGATCAAAAGTTTTTGCACAAAATGGTATTGGAGTTGGTACAGCAACACCATCCCACACATTCCATATTGTTCCTAATATTGGAAATCCTAACCCAGATCCTCTTCGAATTGAAGGGTTACAACCGTATAATTTTGATGATACAACATTCTTAGTTTGGGATGTGAATGGAGCGGATCAAGGTGTTGTTCGATACATTACACTAAGCAGGTTAAGGCAAATTGTTAATGGTAATTTGGATAGTATCATTATTGATGTAATGTTAAATAATAATGATACATTATTTACTGATCCTGGATTTAGAGATAGCTTAAGGACTTTTATATATCATAATGCAGATACTTTATTCGCTAATCAACCTTGGATTGACTCTTTGAAATCCTTAATTGATTCTGATGTTGATAGTTTAATTTTAACGCCTCAAGATAGCTTGATTTTGTTTGAGGATGGTAAAAGTTTTTCTGTTTACTTGGAAGATTTAGACTCTACAAATGAGCTAATAGATACCATGTATTGGTTTGGAGATACGATATATCTTTTCGAGGCAGGTAATAAATGGGTTGTTGATGCAAAGTCTATGGTAGATAGTCTAGAAACTTTAACCGTCATTTACAATTCAGATAGTACCATTTCCTACATTGATGAAAGAGGCGATACTGCTATTATAAATGTTGCTGCTATGATAGATAGTATGGAAACGGTAACCTTTTGGAATCAATTAAACGATAGTGTACTGTACTATGTAGATG
>JAHDBM010000036.1 GCA_020630395.1 Flavobacteriales bacterium | reverse complement strand
GTAACAGTACCAACACCAACACTTTGGGAATTACCAATAAAAGAGATAATAACTAATAAAAAAGGGAGTATGAGTTTTTTCATAATGATAATATTTTGATGCTTAATCAAATATATTGAATTATTTATTAAGTGCTAACAAATGTTAGCCTTATTTAGTTTAAATGCAGTTATGGCATATTGAAATGCATGTCAATATGTATAATGCAAAAAAACACCTAAGTAATTTACCTAGGTGTTAATTTATTAAATAAATAATTTTTTAATTACAGACTTTAAGTTTTATTGTTCCTCCCCATCTGCTAGGTTGACCAACACTTCCAGTAGGACCATTTACTGATAACCTATATACTGCTCCTGCTAAAGTATTATCAAAAGGAGCTGGAGGGGGACTAATAGCTATATTATTGGTGCCACCAGGAATGTCATTATTATATAAAGATGTGCTACTAATAGCATCAATTACTTCAAAATTATAAGTTGATGAAGGAACACTTGTAACATTTACACCTCCAAAAACACTAATAACCTCTGCATTTTCTGGAATGTATAGATCAGATGACACATTAATCAGTTCACTAATTTGTAGGTACATTTCTTGACAATTAGTGGCACTGTCAATAATCGGTTGCAAATTAATAGTCTGAGCAGGTTGCCCATCATTTTCTACTTCTAATGATAGAGTTGTACCTGATAATGAAAAGTTATCAATTCTTTGATCATCTGTTCCACCAGATAAAATTGTTCTCCATGATACATTACCAGCACCATCAGTACGCAATACTTGATTAGCAGTTCCATCTGTATTAGGTAGTGTATACTCTTCATTAATTTCAAGACTACCATCTTTATATAAAACTAAACCATTAGAAGGGGTTGCTAAAGCTCCATTACCTACAACAAGTAATCTGTCATTTGGGTTTGCAACTCCTGGACTAACTGGTGTATATTTAGTATTGTAGTAACCCAAAGCAACTTCTCCATAAGAAGGTGATGTTAACCCATGTCCTAAGGTAATGCTGTTTGCGCCATTGGCAGTGTCTCTTAGTCCAAATGTTAATGAGTAATCCCCATTTGCTTGATTAAATTGACCGCCTAATATTAATGAGTTGTTTCCAGTAGCTTCATTTTCTAATCCTCCGATTATACTTGAGAATACTCCGCTAGCTGTATTGTCATCTCCAGCAATTATTAATGAATTATTACCGCTAGCAGTATTGTCTTCACCACCACCAACAAACGTGAATTGATTTGATGCAATATTGTTAAAACCTCCACCAATTGTTGAAAATTGTCCAGAAACACTATTGTTATTACCTCCATTAATTGTAGAAAAAACACTAGTTACAATATTTTGAGAGCCACCAGTTACTGTTCCGAAATTACTTGTTACTTTGTTGTTTGCACCTCCTGTAATAGTGGAGTTACTTCCTGAAGCGTGATTTCCTGAACCACCACCTACAAAAGCATTTTGACCAGATGCTGTATCGCTTAATCCACTTGTAACTCCTGACCACAATCCAGTAGCTTCAGAGCCTTGTCCAAAAGCAACTGCATAATTCCCACTTGCAATACTTTGACCTGCAGCAATAGAGTTTGTTCCTGAGGCGACATTTGTTCCAGGATTACCTTCTAATCCAGTTCCATTACCATTAATATTCCAGTCGCTATCTGCACCACCAGATGAGTTAGCTACAGCACTATCAACTATAGGTTGTAAATTAACATTAACAGGATTTCCGTTTTCAATATCTACTGTTAATGTGGTACCTAGTAACGTAGCTGATGTTAAATTTTGATCATCAGTACCAGTACCATCTCCAGTAACAGATAATGGGCTACCTGCTGTACCATTTCCAGCAATATTAGCTCCAGAAGTAATAACAACTTGTGATCCCCAATTATCAGCACCTCCTGTAGAGTTGGCCCAAGAAACATTACCTGCACCATCTGTTTGTAAAACTTGGTTTGCTGTACCGTCAGTATTTGGGAGGGTATACTCTTCATTAATTTCAAGACTACCATTTTTAAATAATGTTAATGCATTTGAACGAGCTGCTGCTGATGTTCCATTACCAACTACAAATAGTCTATCATTTGCATTAAAAGCTGTTGTAGAATTTGCTGCATATCCAGTAGAGTATAATCCTCCAATCCACTCTCCATAAGAATATGCTGTATCTCTTCTTCCTCCACTTACAACAGAATAGTTGCCAATAGTTCTATTCCCACTACCACCTGATATAACAGAATAATCTCCAGTGGTTCTATTTAATGATCCGCCAGCTACCGTAGAATACGTCCCGTTTGCATCATTTTGCTCACCACCTCCTAAAAAACTAAAATCACCAGTAGCAGTATCATCTTCACCACCAACAACAGAGGAGCTTAATCCACTTGCTTGGTTTCTCCATCCACCAGCAACAATAGTATTTGTATTTGAAGCTCTGTTGTTTCTACCGCCAGCAATTGTAGAGTAGGATCCAGTTGCATTATTAGCCGCTCCTCCTCCAATTACAGTACCTTGATTTGTAGAATTATTATTACTTCCTCCAGATATTGTACTAACTAACCCAGTTGCATCATTATCTCTGCCAAAAACAGAAGATGCCAAACCAGTTGCATTATTATTTTGACCAAAAGCAGTAGCGTAGTTTCCTGATGCAGTATTTCCATCACCAGCTGCAACAGCATTTGTTCCCGAAGCAACATTTGTGCCTGGATTACCTTCTAATCCTGTTCCGTTAGGATTTACATCCCAGTCGTTATCAGTTGTATCTTGATTTGCTAAGGCACTATCAATTATAGGTTGTAAGTTTACATTTACTGGGTTTCCATTTTCAATATTTATAGTTAGTGTAGTTCCAGATAAAGTGGCTGAAGTTAAATTTTGATCATCAGTACCTGAAGAAGCATTTGCAATAGCACTATCTATTATAGGTTGTAAATCCACTAATGATGATGTGCCATTTTCGATATATACAGCTAAATCAGTTCCATTTAGTGTTACAGAATCTATGTTTTGATCATCACTTCCTGCAGGGGTATTGGCTATAGCACTATCTATTATAGGCTGTAGATCTACAAGAGAAGAACTTCCGTTTTCTATATAAACTTCTAAATCTGTTCCGTTTAACGTTACTGAATCAATATTTTGGTCATCACTTCCTGCAGGAGTATTAGCGATAGCACTATCAATTATAGGTTGTAGATCTACAAGAGAAGATGCTCCATTTTCAATATACACAGTTAAATCAGTTCCATTTAAAGTTACTGAGTCTATGTCTTGATCTCCGGTAATTGTTAGAGTATTTCCGGCTTCAGTTAATTGTATTCCTAATCCTTCACGTATGGTTATGTTTGATGTTGATGATTCAATGTCAATAATAGAGGTAGTTGCTGTACCAGGTGATAAAGTAAGATCTTGATCGTCAGATCCAGCAGGTGTATTGTTTATTGCACTATCAATAATTGGTTGAAGATCAACACTTGCAGATGTGCCATCTTCAATATATACATTAATTATTGTTCCGTTAAGCGTAACCGAATCTATATTTTGATCGTCTGTATTAATACTATCTCCAATTAAACTGATTAAGCTATCTATAAACAAAGAATCTTGTAATAAGCTATCTCTAGTTAAAGTATATGAAGTGTCATTAAAGTATATGGTATCTCCATAAATACCTAGTAGACTATCTAATTTTTTAACCCACATGGTATCATTAAGACTAGAATCAGTTATGTAGGTATATAAAGAGTCTGATTTATCAAAAATTAGGCTATCAACAGAATTAACAATATTAACATTTGCAGAGGTGCCATCTTCAATATAAACAGTTAATATTGTCCCATTTATAGTTACTGAATCTATGTTTTGATCATCTGTGTTTATACTATCTCTCAATAAGCCAATTAGACTATCTAAAAAAACAGAATCTTTTAATAAACTGTCTCTTATTATAGTATAAGAAGAGTCATTAAAAAATATAGTATCACCATATATATTAAGCAAGCTATCTAATTGCTTAATCCAAAGGGTATCATTAAGAGCAGAGTCACTAATAATAGAGTAGAGGGTGTCAGATTGATTTATAATTAGGCTATCAACTAAGTTGGTATCTAATGATGGATTTAAATATGTTTTTAAGATTTGATTGTCTTCATATAAGTATAATGTGTCGTTAGCAAACGTCATACTATCAATATCAGTGTCAATACTATCTGCAATAACCAAAATTAAGCTATCTAAAAAATTAGAATCTGTTAATAAACTATCTCTTATTAGAGTATAACTTGTATCGTTAAAAAAGATCGTATCATTTCCAAGCAGAATACTGCCGAGCGGCATGTAACGAATTACACCAGTAGTAGGATCAACAACTAATACATCAGTTTCAGCAGAGTATCCTTGTAAGCCTTCAATTCTAATTGGGTCTCCAGTACCAGTTGGAGGAACTACATGAAAATAATGAGAAGGAGTAATAGTTCCAATACCTACGCTTTGTGAGTTACCAGAAAATGAAATAGCGATAAGTATGATGAATAATAATAGATGTTTCATAGGTGATTTTAATTCTGTTTAATCAGAATAAATATAATTAATCAACATTATATTATACACTATTTACAGGTAACATCTATGAAATACCTTTTTTTAAGGATGAGATGCATTTATTTATAATCAATATCATATTTCTACATCTTTGATTTAATATGGATGTTGATTTATATTTGAATTCTATGATTTTGATTTATAGTGTTATATTACCGTTAATTGTTCGAAAAGTACCCTTTATATAAGTAATTTTTTAATGAAGAATTAAAATGTTAAATTAATTGTATATAATATTTAGAGATGAAAGAGATACTATTAATAATGCTTATTTGTGTATTCAGTTTTAGTTTCGGTCAAAATAGAAAAGAGCGAAAATCTATTGCTAAAAATCAAATAGTTAATTTAAAAGGAGGTACGTTATTGGTTAGGTTATCATCAAAAAAACAGATCATTGAACTATTGAAAGAGAAAGGATACCCTAAAAAAGCAGCTTATTATAAAAAGCAACAAGAAGAAACGAATAAAGAAATTATAAAAGCTTTTAACCAATATAAGTTTGGAAAAAAACTATTTTTCTACAGTCATTTTTCTGATAGTATTAAAAAAGGAAAATTAAACTCTGTAACATTTTTTAATGATTCTCTTGAGCAAGTATCATTAACGTTAGATACAAATGGATTTTTTATTGCAGCTATAGGAGATTTGCCTAAAAATTATGATTATGAAATTTCGGATAGTGTAGCTGTAAAGAATAAGAAAAAAGGATTGTCGACCAAGAAAGACTATCAAGGAGGTTCTAATTTATCGGTTAAAAGTCTTTATATAATGGATAAAAACTTAACTGTTTTGGAAAAACCTTTCCCATTTTATCAAAGGTATCATCCTATGATTTTAACCACCTTAACTACCGAAGAAGTAGTTGAGAAACTAAATGAAAAATTAGTTGAGTTTTATGAAAAATAAAATAGCTCTTGATGAAACAATCAAGAGCTATTAAATATAAGTTAAGATAAACTTATTGTGCCTATGCGCCAATAGTTTCTTTACATGCTTTTAATATTTTTTGAGCACCTGCTAAGTCAGAACTTTCTGCATAAGTTCTTAGTACTGGTTCTGTTCCAGATGCTCTAATCATTAACCATTCATTGTTATCGAAGAAGTATTTATAACCATCTGTTGTATCTATTTTAGTTACTTTATAATCTCCAAAAGCTTGATATTTTCCATCTTTACAATTAGCCATGATTTCTTCTTTTAGACTATTGGTAATGTGTAAATCATCTCTTTGGTATTTGAAAGAACCAACAAGTTCATATACTTCTTCTATCAGTTGTTCAACACTTTTTCCAGATTTAGCCATAAACTCCCAAATTACCAGTCCCATCCATATACCATCTCTTTCTGGTATATGTCCTTTAATAGCAATTCCTCCAGATTCTTCTCCGCCAATTAAAACATCTTCTTCTAAAATAATTCCTGCAATATATTTAAATCCAATTTTAACTACTTCAAAGTCTAATCCAAATTTTTCGGCTAGTATACCAAGTCTAGGAGTAGAGGAAGCTGCAGTAACTACTTTACCAGTTAAGCCTTTAAATTTGTGTAAGTAATTAAGTAATAATAACATGATATGATGAGAATCTACAAAGTTTCCTTTTCCATCATAAAGACCAATTCTATCAGCATCACCATCAGTTGCTAATCCACTTGCAATATCACCTCTAGTTTTAATAAGATTTGAAAATTCAAGTAAGTTTTTGTGCAAAGGCTCTGGAGCTTGCCCCATAAAAGATGGGTTTTGTTCACAATGCAATAAAACGGTATCTGGAAGTACTCTTTTTAATACATTTTGGCCTGCACCATACATGGCGTCATATGCAAACGTTAATCCTGAGTTTTTTATAGCATCTAAATCAAAATTATCTTCGATAGCTTTAACATATAAGCTTTCCATATCATAATATTTAAGCAATCCAGATTTTTCGAAATCACTTAAGTTTACTTCATCAATATTAAAGTTACTTTCGTTTGGTATAATGTCTTCAACTGCTTGAACATCAGTTGGACTTAACGGTCCGCCAAAGCTTCCTTTTAATTTATACCCGTTATAACTTGGAGGGTTATGACTTGCGGTTAATACAACACCTAATGAACATTTTTCATGTACAGTTACATAAGATACCATAGGTGTGCTTACGAATCCTTTTGCTAAAATAACTTCAATACCTTCTGAAAGGAAAACCTTAGCAGCAGTTTCAGCAAATAATTCACCAGCAAAACGACAATCATGTCCTACAGCTATTGAAGGGTTGTTAGGGAAATTTTGTTTAACCCATTTAGCAGTAGCTAATGATACTCTTGCTACATTTTCTACTGTAAATTCTTTTGCTATGATAGCTCTCCATCCGTCCGTTCCAAATTTTATTTTGTGTGCCATTTAATGATTGTAATGTTTAGTAAAACACGAATATAAAAAAGTAAGGATGAATACTACGAATTCCTTAAGTTAAAATTGGGTTAACCCTTATTATGTGCCCCAACTTGTTTTATTTAGCATGTTGTTTACGCTAAAAAATAGTTAAAGTGGTGATTTGATATATAATTTACACTACTATCATTCGAATTTAATAACCTTAATGGGGTTTATTTTTGCAATAAATAAACTTGTAAGCATTAATATTAGAAAACAACACACGATAGTAATTCCATTTACCAATAAAAAATGTAGTGGTTCAACACTCATGGGAACAGTAGACAAATAGTAATTTTCTTGCGGTAATTTGATGAAGCCAAAGGTGCTTTGAAGGTAAATAAGAAGATATGCAACTACATTGCCAATAATCAATCCTCTAATCATAATGTGACTCCCAAGTGAAATAAATATTCTTTGTATAGTAATATTTTCTGCTCCAAATGATTTTAGTAGGCCAATCATGTTACTTCTTTCAATGATGAGTACTAGTATTAGCGAAATAATATTGATTATAGAAACCATAATCATGAGTATAATAATGACAAATACATTGGTGTCTAAAATGGATAGCCAACCAAAAATTTCTTGATACCTAGAGGTTATTTTGGTAATTTTTAGGAGAGGGTCAGCTTCTTCGTATAGAATTTTTTCGGCTTCGTCAAGATTGTTATTGAATTTATTAATGCCACCTTGTAAGCTTTCTTTTAAATATCTATAACCATTAGTTACAGAATGCTTATTAATATCATATTTAAAAGTAGAGTTATTATTAATAAACACTTCATAACCTCCTACGTAATACTTCATACTCCCACCAGTAGAAGAAAGAGTAGTGGTAATGGTTGTTTCTCCTGAAGTGTACCTTCTTACCGTATTATTAATAGCTTCATATTCAAATTCTCCATTAGTAATAGTTAGCGGTCCATCAATTTTAATGTTTAGCCATGCACTATCGGGTATGTTGTTAGGTATTAAGCTAAAATCAACATTACTTTTTATGTAATCTCTAGTTGCTAGATATATTGTTGTATCTCGAGTAGGAGAGATTGAGATTGAGTTTGAATTTGAGTATACATCTCCCCAATTATATTTGTTATTTCCGTTTCCTCCAGCAACTCTAGCTTCAATGGTAAGTTTATTGTTTTTGAAGTTTTCATTAAGAAACAGACTTGCTTGCACTCCCCAGCCATTAAGCTTTTGGACATGTTTTATATCAATAAATGTAAATTGTTTATCAAATTCTTCTAAGCCTGTTTCGTAAATACCAGCAACTATAAATTTCTTTGTACTCGTACCATTATCTTTAAGAAAGTAGCAAGCAATTGGGTCATGAAGATTAAGTTTTAGCTTTTTACTGAGGTATTTAGAAATTAAAATGCTATCGTTTAATTTATTTTCTTTTACAGTAAAAGGGGCGCCTTCTACTAGCCTTTCAACCATAAAATCCCAATTAAAATCGTGATCTAAACCTTTAAAAATAATACCTTCTATGTCTCGTATTACTTTTATTTTATCATCTGTAAGGAATTGAGTATCGGCTTTAGATTGAATTAAGCCAGGTTTGGTTGCAAAAGTTTGAACATGGTTAATTTCAGGGTAGTGTTCTGAATTTTTGATGAAAGTTTCATCTTTAATAATTGGAGAGGATTCAAAAGAATAGTTTGTGCCTCCTGCAGTAACTTGAATATGAGAACTAAAATTTACAACTTTATTTTTAATTTCATTTTGAAATCCTTTTACAATGGATATCGATACAATCATAACCAGTATACTAATAGCAATACTGATTACCGATACTCGAATAATAGGTTTAGAAAATTTGTTTCCCGACCTTAGCTCTTTAATTAACTTTTTTGAAATAAATTTACTGCTCAATAGTTTATACGTTATAATCGGGTTTACATTTGTGTAGTGTAAAGTAAAAATAGGTGTTCAATATGATTTTTAAAAATGTAAGGTTCTTTTCTTTTGTATTCTTTTTGGGAATAGGTTCTGTACTATCTCAGCAAACCATGCAGGATAATATATTGGTTACTGATACAAACTCTATTGTTTACAATGACTCCATTACATTAGGAGCAGAGCAATATGATGCGTATTTACCTAAATTAAAGGGAAAAAGAGTAGCTATTGTAGCCAACCAAACAACAGTTGTTAATAATGGGAATGAGCATTTAGTAGATGTTTTATTAAATAAAGGAGTAACGATTGTTAACGTTTTTTCGCCAGAGCATGGCTTTAGAGGAAAGGCGAGTGCTGGTGAAAAAGTTAATTCTAGTATAGATGATAAAACAGGATTACCAATTGTTTCTTTGTATGGAAAGCACAAAAAGCCAACTAAAGCCGATTTAAAAGATATCGATATTCTAATATTTGATTTACAAGATGTAGGAGCTAGGTTTTATACCTATATATCTACCATGCATTATGTTATGGAAGTCTGTGCTGAACAAAAAAAGGAACTTATAGTGCTGGATCGACCTAACCCTAATGGATTTTATGTTGATGGTCCTATATTAGAGAAACAGTTTAAGTCGTTTGTTGGAATGCACCCCATACCTGTGGTACATGGTTTAACAGTGGGAGAGTTGGCTAATATGATTAACGAAGAAGGTTGGATTAAACCTAAACTTAAACAATTAGATGTTGTGAAATGTTTAAACTATTCACATAAAGATCTATATAAACTTCCGGTAGCGCCATCTCCAAATTTACCTAATATGGCTTCAGTGTATTTGTATCCTTCATTATGTTTTTTTGAAGGAACAAGTATAAGCGTGGGTAGAGGAACGGATAAACCTTTCCAAATTTTTGGATCGCCAGATGTTGATAGTGGAACGTATAATTTTATGCCAAAAGCCAAAGTTGGGGCAATGAGCCCCAAGCATGAAAATAAAACCTGTATTGGTTATGATGTAAGTGTGTTTGGTAAATATTATATGAAAGATATTAAAGAATTATACCTTTTTTGGATATGTAGTTTATATGAGTCGTCCTCTAATAAAGAGGACTTTATTAATAGAGCCTCTTTTTTTGATTTATTAGCTGGAACCGATAAGCTTAGAAAAGGAATTGAAAAAGGGCTTAATCCAAAAGAGCTAAAAGAAACATGGAGTGCTGATTTAGTGGAGTATCAAAAGATGAGGAAACAGTATTTGTTGTATGAGGATTATTGATCCCAATTTTTCAATAGAACACTCTTATCATCATTTAGTCTATTTGCAAAATCAAAAATGATCATTTTACTGTGTGTTGTTATATCATAATTTGATGGAGCTATAATATGAATTACATATAGATTGTTCAAATTGTTTTCTATAAGATTATAATACTTATTTCTATGCTCGTCATTAGTTGGTAAAGAATCAATTATTAAACAATCAATATTTTTTAATGATTTTTCTATTAAATCATATTTTCTAACATAGTAAGATTTCTTTACTTCTTTACTGTTGAAACCTTTGTATCGGTATAAGTTTAAGACATTCTTTTTGTTTTTAAAATATTCTAGTGATTTATAGAAATATTCCATAAAAAAAGAATCTGGAGGTAATGTTATAACGTGCCATTTCCCTATGTTTTCTCCAATGTGAATTGTTTTATTAAACATCTGTTTTGTGGAGTTAATTGGCATTACTCATAAAGCTATGATACCCAATAATACGATCATAGTCTTGTTTTTGATCCCTTAAATACGTTATAATAGTATAGTTATTAATCGTTTCAAAATGATTTCCTTCAAAAAAGGGAATATCTACTTCGCCACCTGGTCGTTTAACTAAGTAATGATAATCGTAATATCCTTGTTTAAGTAAGGTATTACATTCAAAAGCTTTTGTAGCAGAGTTGTATCGCATTTTAAAACGATCTTCAAAATTATAGTTGCTAATTCCTCCAAAAACATATACATCTCCATTTAAATCGGGTGTAGGAGATTCAATAGAAAAGTATACATTGGCATAATCGGCTTCAACACGACTATCAATACCTTCTTGTATATTAATTTTAAATCCTCCATTTAAATCTTGATAGGTAATGTGATTTTTGTAGGTTCTTTTTTCTTCTTTAAATAAAAACACATTAGTGCTTTTGTTTTCTTGTTCAATAAGTTTTACTTTTTGACCTCTGTATCGCAATGTTCTCGTATTTAAAAAACGATATTCATTTAAACCATTAAAAACATTCTCTTTGTTGTAATCATAATTTAATAAACCTCCCCTTATAAATAGAGGTTTTAAATCTGTAATGGCATTATCCCATCTGTTATTTTGCATTACAACTACCTTTAAATCGGTATATAAATTATTAACAACCATTTCACCAATATTAATGCTAAAATCAATTTCTTGCTTATCATCTCTATCATCAATAATTGAAGGACGGTTGGCAATAGCTTCTGTTTCAATAATATTTTCATATATCATGAAACGTTTAGTAAGTACTACATCATCTGGGTTATTGTCATTATATACTTTAAAAATATAATTCCCCGATTTAGTAGGCTTCATGTTTTTATTAGGAATTTCTACTTGATAGTGTATGTATTGAGTTAGCGTATTAAAAGAGTATTTAAAGTTTGAAATAAAGTCTTGAAAAAATCCATCTATATATTCACTTTCAATTAAATCAGATTTTGTCCAGTCGGCATTACAATGCATTATGGTGTAATAATAACTACCTAAGTCACTAGTTAATTCATCAAAAGAAAAAACAAGAGTATCATTCCCGTTTAACATCATAGTTGATTCACTTAAATCCCAATTCTTTTTATGCGCTAAAACAGTTTTTATTTCATCATAAAAAATTTCAGTATTAAGTGTATTGTATCCTTCGTCAAAGTAATCATCAGTATCTACAGTTTTAGAAGGGATACTATCGTTTAAATTGTCTTTTGTGTTATTAGGTTCTTTATCAGTTGTTTGTTTTGTTGTTTCGCATGAAAAAAGAAGTAATATAAAAGCGATAAAAGGAATACGAATCATAAAGAATTAAATTAAAATCGAAGATAATATTTATTGTTGTATCTTTGTAACGTAATTGGTTTTGATCCTATTGTCATTAGGGTCAAATTAAAAGGGAATTTGGTGAAAGACCAAAACTGTTCCCGCAACTGTAAGCTTTACATGCTTGTTAAACAATGCCACTGTTAATTAATGGGAAGGCAAACAAGTAAGGAGTAAGTCAGGAGACCTGCCAAATACAATATAAGCCAATTGTTTTCGGGATAAAAACAGAAGGAAGTTAAAAATAGGTTTACTGTATCCTATTGTCTTTTTTCTTTTCCCGTTTACAAATTTTAAAATTAAATATATAATATAAACCGCTACTTTGTGGCAAAAAATGAAAAAATGAAAAAAAATTACTTTTTAGGGTTAATCATGTTGTTAACTGGATATACAGTTAAGTCACAAATTACATTAGATACGATTAAATTTGAATCGTTATTAACACAAGTAGATACCTTTTGGAACGGGTCAGATTTAAGCGGAGGGTTTTCAGAAGGACCTTCTTACAGATTCCAATTTATTAATAATTATGATACCAATTTTAATTCGTGGGATGGTTTTTCTTATTCTTCTATGACAGATACTACAACACCAGGATTTACAAATCAATATAGTTGTATAGCAGGAGAGGGAGTTTTTAATTCAACTGTATATGCAGTTGGTTATGTTGGATATACGGCTTTACCAACAATAGACTATATATTTCCCATAAGAAGTGCATCTTCTGATTCATTGATTGGTGTTTGGGTTAACAATACTACTTACGCCTATCTATCTATGCTTAACGGAGATAGTTATGCTAAGAAATTTGGAGATACTTTAGCTCCTGGAGATACAGTAGCAGATGGAACTAATGGAGAAGATTGGTGCTTGTTAACTATTTATGATGATGGAGGCGATTCTGTTAATTTTTATTTAGCTGATTATCGTTTTGCTAACGATTCATTAGATTATATCGTTAAAGATTGGACTTATGTAGATTTAAGTTCGTTTTCTGCAAATGGACCTGTTCTTCAACTTACTTTTAAAGTTACTTCATCTGATAATCACCCCACATTTGGAATGAGAACACCCGCTTATTTTTGTTTAGATAACTTAGAGGCTTATGTTGATAACACAGGTTCAATAGCTGAAAAAACAGCTGTAAATTGGAATGTTTATCCTAATCCTACTGTAGATTATTTAAATATTGAGATTGATAGTAAAGAAAATTTAAGAATGAATATTATTACTTCTAATGGGCAATTAGTTGCTTCAAATATTGCATTAACAGGTGAAAAATCAGTTGTTGATTTTACTATTCTAACCAAGGGTGTGTATATAGTTCAATTAGTTGATAATAATGGTGTTGTGTCTAGCAAGCAAATTATAAAGCAGTAGTAAAGTAGAACGAAAAGGAAGATTTCATGAAGATAATTTATGGAATCTTCCTTTTTTTATATCTCATTATCATGAAAGTTGTTATTGTAGCATTTTTAGTTTCATTTGTTAAGTTAAGTGTTGGTCAAGGTATATATGCACCAGCAGCAGGTCAAACGGGTACTACAGCTATTCATAAAGACTCTTCAATTATTGTTAGTTGGGCTTCAAGTTGTCATGTGATTAGAGGACTGAAACATATAGATAGTGCACAATTAGGTTACGCATCACAGGGAGTAGATAGTGATGCTCTTGCTATTGCAGATGGTAAAACAGTTTCTTTGGGAGATAGTGGAGTGGCAACAATACAATTTGATGGTACAATTTATGACGGAGCTGGAGCAGATTTTGTGATTTATGAAAATGCATTTGATCCAACATTTTTAGAATTAGCTTATGTTTATGTAACATCAGATGGAGTTGCTTGGGATAGATTTGATTATGATTACACAGACCCTAGAACTACCCAAATTGGACCATTTGGGGCATCTGATCCAACTCATATTCACAATTTAGCAGGTAAATATGAAGTGTTTTATGGAACACCATTTGATCTCAGTGATTTAAGATTTAATCCTTCAATTGATAAAAATGCTATTACTCAAATACGAATTGTTGATGCAATAGGAGATAAGAACAGGTTACATTTTTTAACTGATTCGGTTTATGTAAACGATCCGTTTCCTACACCTTATGAATCTGGAGGATTTGATTTAGATGCAATTGCTGCAATACATCTTAATCCAGCTACTTCTATTGATGAAGAAGTTGCTAATACGATTAGATTGTATCCAAATCCTTCCATTAATACGCTAAATATAATAGGTGAGTTTGATGAGGTGATCATTATTAATACGCAAGGACTTCTTGTTTCTAAGTCTCAAGAACAATCTATTGATGTATCTGGTTTGTCTCCAGGTGTTTATTTTGCTAATGTAAAACATGATAATGAGTTTATTATTAAAAGATTTATTAAGAAATAGTATTTGTATTTGGTTTTTATGTAGCTCTCTATTATTAAATAGCCAAACAAATAATACTTCTATATCATTAAATTTATTTACAGTAACTGCTAATGTTGATGTTCCAATTTCATTCAAGAAAAAGATTCTTCAAGAAGAAATTTATGATGATATATCAAGTAGTTTAGGAGATGTGTTAACTCGTAATTCCACACTCTATATTAAAGATTATGGAAAAGGACAATTAAATTCTATATCGTTTAGAGGCACTGGAGCTAGTCAAACACAACTTTATTGGAATGGTTTTTTAGTTAATGCCCCAACATTAGGACAATCAGATTTGTCTTTGTTTCCTACATTTTTTAATGATGAAGTTCAATTACATTATGGACATAGTAGCATGGTAGATGGTAGTGGCGGTTTGGGAGGAAGTATACAAATTAACAATAGAAGTAATTTTAAGGTTGGACTTTCAACTGAAATAATGCAAGAAGTTGCAAGTTTTGGTAATTATACAACAGCAGCTAAACTAAATTGGACAAATAGCAAGCAAAATTTCACTAATCAAGTTAAACTATACCGATCTACAGGGGTAAATGATTTTAAGTTTATTGATTTATCTAAAGCAGATAGACCCAAGGTAAAACAGCAAAATAATGAAGTAGTACAGGAGGGGCTTCAATATCAATTAGGCTTTATTAAGCGTAGGAATAGGTTTAATGCAACTGCATTTTATTTTAATAGTAGAAGAAATTTACCTACTATAATTGGGGCTTCTTATAAAGGAGAATCTCAATGGGATGAACATTTTAGGTCACAAATTGATTACAAAAGAGATGGATTATTTAACAACAGGCTATTGCTAAATCCTAAGTTAGGATATTTTGTAGAAAATTCGATTTATAAAGATTCTTCATCTGGATTAATTTCTAAAGCTCAAACTATATCTATCCAACCACAGTTAATCACAAAGCTAAACTTAAGAAAGGGAAAATGGTTGGTGGCTAATATTACGGCAAATAATAGTATAGCTAATTCTGATGGTTTTGAAGATAAAAAAATAATAAGACAAGAATATGCAATAATGACTAAATGGGAGCATGTGATGAAGAGGGTAGGATATAACATTATGCTAAGGCAGGCAGTTATTGATACAGATTATACTCCATTTACGTATGCTGTTGGATTATTATATAGGTTGAAGAATTATGATGATCGATTTACATTTAAAACCTCATTTGCCAAGAATTTTAGGTATCCTACTCTAAATGATTTGTATTGGAGAACTGGGGGGAATATTAATTTACTACCGGAAGAGGGCTATAGTGGAGAATTGGGCTTTGAGGGTAAATTACCTAATTATACTTTTAAACTTAACGGTTTTTATGGTAAGATAGATAATTGGATTCAGTGGGTTCCTGGATTGGGTAATTTTTGGTCTCCACAGAACATTAAATCGGTTGAAAATTCTGGGATAGAAGCATCATTTGATTATAAAAGAACTGTAAAACAATTAAATGTTGATTGTTTTATGGGATTAGATTATGCATATACAAATTCTATTGTTAAAGTTTCTGAAATAGGAAATGATCTTTCAGTGGGTAAACAATTAATTTATGTGCCCAAACATAAATTAAATATAAATGCTAAGGTTGTTACTGATTATGTAACAATTAGTGCGTCACAGCAGTTTACATCAAGAGTATACATTGATGCAACTAATTCTATTTATTTACCAGGATATATGCCTGCTAATATTATGCTAAGCTCTAAATTGTTTATTAAAAAATATGCAGTTGAACTTAATTTAGCTGCTAAGAACATCTTTGATGAACCATACCATGTTGTGGCCAACAGACCTGTTCCAGGAAGGAATTACTCGTTAACGGTTAGATTTAGTTATAATTAATATTAACTAAATTATTTTTAATCAACTAATTAGATGGTTATTAAGATATATGGTGTTCACTTATTTCTATTCTTCTCCAAACTGTATTACTCAAGTTGATTTCTATTACTAATGCTTTATCATTTTTTTCAATATACTGTATGCAGTCAGTTTTAAATTCTATATATTGATTTTTATTGCCAATAGTAGCTATTGCTCCACTCATACGTACTGAAAATTCATCAATCTTTAAGATAATTTTACCATAGCGAGTTTGATGCCTATCATAAGTTCTACCATTAGTGCAAATCCAGTCTTTAATAATTACAGTTTCACCAATTCGATCATGAATTGATTCTATTGTTTTAATAATAGATTGTTTTAAGTCTTCTTTCATTTTAATTGTAAATACAACAAGTAAAAATATATAAAAAAACTCCGCTTAGTATAACATTAATAAATTTGTCATCTTGAGCGGAGTCGAAAGATTATTTAATTAAAAAACTACCTCTCTTCAGAGTATGTATAGAAATCGTTAAAGTACTCTAATAAGGTGTTTTTTACTGTTTCTTCTGGTAGTACATCCATAATTTCATTTACTAAAGCTAATTTATCAGGTACTTTACCGTTAGAGAATCCCAATAGTTTTCCTAGTTTTTCAAAATTTTCTGGAGACATGTTTTTTGCTAAAGCAGATACGGTTTTAACAGTAGCTTTTGTGCCAGCTTTTTTAAGGAATCCTTTCTTTTTTACTTTAGCTACAGCTTCTGACAAGTCTTTTAGTAAATCATCTACCAAATCTTTATGAGCTCTAGCAACCGTAAGGTGCAAGTTAGATTTAGAATATTCGTTAGATAATTGAAACTGTAAATGCCAGCCTCTTTCTACCATTTCGTCCATTAAATCATAAATACTCAATTTGTCACTAGTAAACGATAGGAGAGAAGACTCTGGTTTACCCATAACTTCTAAATCTTCAATAGCATTAATTCCTTCGATAAATCGTCTTGTAGTCTCTAATTGATCTTTTGATAATTGGATGTAACCTTCCATTCCAAAGTGATGTATAGCCGCCCAGCAACCTGCAATTGGCCCTCCAGATTTAGTACTTAAAATAGTGGAGTTTACAAGCGTATAACCTGACCATTCTGTACAAACGAAAAATTGAAATCTTCTATACTCTTTATTTTTATGTAATAAGACAGAGCATCCTTTTGCAGCATAACCATATTTGTGCCAATCCATAGAAATTGACGTTACTCCTGGGATTGAAAAATCAAAATCAGGCACTTTTTCACCTCCTAATCTTGCAAAAGAAAGTACTATACCTCCAATACAGGCATCTACATGAAAAGGTAGGTCATGTTCTTCGGCTATTTTACCAATTTCTTCTATAGGATCTACAACACCAAACACATAAGATGGGGCAGAAGCTGTAATTAAAATAGTATTATCGGTAATAGCCTCTTTTATTGCATTTGCATCAGCTTTATAATCACCTGTTAATTTTGTGATTACAGGTTTTACATCAAAGTAATCACATGCTTTAAAAAATGCAGAGTGTACAGTGTAAGGTAGAATTACTTCAAATTCTTTAAGATGAGGCTTTAATACTTTAGCTCTATTTTTAGCTGTTTTTATCGCTAACAATATGCTCTCAGTACCACCTGTAGTTAGTGAACCAACCGCTTCATCTCCTCTTAAAATTTCTGCAGACATGGCTACCACTTCTGTTTCCATATCTCTAAGGCTTGGAAAAAGAGTAGGATCTACTGGATTTTCAGTTAAATAATATGAATATGCTTCCTTTACTACTTCTTGTGCTTCTTCGCCACCATCATATACAGAGCAAAATATTTTACCTGATTTCCAATCGAAATCATGTTCTTTTTTCTTTTTAATTTTTGCTAGTACTTCTTCTTTTGGTAATCCTTTAGTAGGGAATTTCATATTTACTTACTTAATAATTTATACAAATGTAATAAAAAAACATGAATAGGTCTCTTGATCTATTGCTTTAAAAAATAATGTAGGGCTATTTCGCTATAAGTAAATTGCTTTCCAGTATAATCTCTCCCATAAGGAAAAGCTTTTACTTTAGACCAATTTTCAATGTTCTTTTTTGAAGATTTAAACCCATAATTATAGGCAGATCCAAACAGTATTACTTGCTCTTTTTTACTTTTGTGGTCTTGATTGTATTTATCGGTTAAAATATCTATTAAAGCACATAAATACGTTATTTGCCAATCAATATTTTGAAGTCTTTCTAGTCTTTCTTTTCTTATTTTTTTTGGATTAGATGATGTAAAAAGATTTAATTTATGATACTTATTATTTAATACACTATCTGTTTTAATATCTTGTTCTAATGTTTCAATAAAGCTTGGTTTCATTTGAAAATAACCAATTGAAAAATCAACTGCATCAGTTCCTTTATCTATATATAATAGCTCTAATGCTTTTTCTTCTAGAAAATTTTGAAGAGTATTAAACCTTATAACTTCAGGGAATATAATAGACCTCGCAATTTTAGAATCTATATTTGTTTCACTACAGATATGATAAAAATGAATGGCATTATCCTCTAAAATACCAATTGCGCGATCATAATCTGATGTAAAAAATGATTTGTATGGATTTGAGAGATTAATCCAAGAAATTCCTAACAGAGATATAATGAGGAGCTTTTTCATCATTGTTTTAACAGATTATTTTACTATATATTTTACAATTTTTTATTAATTATAGAAAAATAAGCGATTAGTGTCGCCACAATTAAAATAACAGCACCAAGTGCAAATGCAGCTCCTGGAAAATAAGTTGGAGCTTCGTCTTTTGTAAAGTAAGTAAACGTAAATGAAAATATTAAAGGTCCAATTATAGATGTTAAGCTATTCATACTAGTTAATGCGCCTTGTAAATTACCTTGTTCATTCTCTGGTACTTGATTAGATATAACACCTTGTAAAGTTGGCCCTGCAATTCCACCTAATATATAGGTGGGTAAGAAAGCAAATAACAACCATTGGTTATAGGCAAAACTAAAGAGAATCATACCAATTGTCCAAAGCGTAAAACCTGCAAGTATTACTTTTTTATTACCATACTTTTTTACAACCCAACCTATTAAACCACCTTGAACTATTCCTACTAATAAGCCAACAACTCCTAGACTAATACCAACATCAAGTTCCTCCCATCCATAATTTTCCATGGTAAAGTACGACCAAGTAGATGGCATTACTTGTCCTGCAAGATTTGCAAGAATAAAGGCAATAATTAAACCAAATAGGTATTTATGTTTACTAAGCGCACCAATAGATACGAAAGGAATCATTTTTTTGAAGTTTACTTTTCTTCTTTTTTCTTTAGGTAATGATTCAGGGATAAAAAATAATCCAAACATAAAGTTAAGAAGCGTTAATCCAGCAGAAAACAAGAAAGGAACTTCAGTTCCAAACTTCCCTAATAATCCACCAATTACAGGTCCTATCATAAAACCAACACCAAAAGCAACACCAATTAATCCAAAATTTTTCGCTTTATTTTCTTTCGTACTAATATCTGCTATATAAGCATTTGCTACGGAAAAGCTTGCGCCAAAAATTCCTGCGATAAATCTCCCAACAAATAGCCAAATAACAGTGGGAGCAAAAGCAAAAAAGATGTAGTCAATTCCTAATCCGAGTAATGAAATAAGCAAAATTGGTCGCCTCCCGTATCGGTCGCTCAATTCACCAAGAACAGGAGAAAACAAAAACTGCATTAGTGCATAACTTCCTGCCAATAACCCTCCATAAGTGGCAGCTTCACTTATACCTTCCCCTGTTAATCCTTTAATGATATCAGGTATTACAGGTATAATAATGGCTATTCCTATTACATCAACAAGTACAGTAATAAAAATAAAGACTAAAGATTTATTCATGTGTTTTTCTTTTATTCCAATATACTTTTTGTAAAGCTTTACTAGTTTTAGAATTATCATTAGCCATCCAGCCTGGAGGCGCAAATAATAATTTTAATTTATTAAGAAACCCTTTGGTTTGTTTAATATCATTGCCAAGTTGTTTCCATTCATGCGTTACCACTTCAATAGGCATGTTAAGTTCTTGCTTAGATGTTAAGCCGTATTCTATTTGCTCTTCACAAGCATCTTCACTTTCGAATGTTCCAAATAATTTGTCCCAAATAATAAGAATCATACCCATGTTTTTATCAAGAAAAGGGGTATTGCTTGCATGGTGAACCCTATGATGAGATGGAGTTACTAAAATATATTCAAGTATTCCCATTTTATTTACCATTTGAGTATGAACTAATATTCCATATATCTGTGTAGCTGAGTACATCAATAAAATATCTAAAGGATGAAATCCACATAATGCAATGGGTATAAAATAAATAAACCTATAAAGTGGTTGAAATACTGATGATCTGAAGCCAGTAGTTAAATTAAAGTGAGAAGAAGAGTGGTGTGTAACATGTATAGCCCAAAAGAGTCTAGTAACATGATCTATTCTATGGAGCCAATAA
Source organism: Flavobacteriales bacterium (assembly GCA_020630395.1). Lineage (GTDB taxonomy): Bacteria > Bacteroidota > Bacteroidia > Flavobacteriales_D > CAJJDF01 > CATLPG01. The sequence goes on along the minus strand of JAHDBM010000036.1, from coordinate 11,099 downwards.
TACATGAAGTCTTCAAAAAAGAATAGTAAAATCCAATAGAGATAAATATTTTCAACTTCTACTAATCTATAATTGTAAAAGAATATTAAAATAAAGAATACGAACGTTCTTAAAAGCACATCTAACCCCATGTTTAAAAGCATAAGGTAAACGTTTGAGATGGTATCTTTAACAGTATAAAACCCCTTGTTTTGCTTATTGCTTAGAAATATCTCTAGGCCAATAAACAACATATAAAGAGGTGTGCTAATAAGCACCACAACTAATTCTCTAAAGTTTTCTTCGTTAAACATGAATACAAAAGTAATGCTTATAAATAAAAAAGGATTTTCATATAAGAAAATCCTTTTCTGTATTAATGATTCATAGAATCATTAAAAATGAATGCCGTTTAACAGCCGACTACCATCTAATTAAAGCTGATGCCCAAGTAAAACCACTACCAAAAGCAGCTAAACACACTAAATCACCTTCTTTAATTTTCCCTTCTTCCCATGCTTCGCATAAAGCAATTGGAATTGAGGCTGCAGTGGTATTACCATATTTCTGAATGTTATTATATACTTTTTCGTTAGGTAATTTAAGTGTTTTTTGAACAAATTGACTTATTCTCAAGTTAGCTTGATGAGGAATTAACATGTCAATGTCTTCAGTAGTTTTTCCTTGATCTGCAAGAGCTTCCATAATTACTTTTGGAAATTTCGTAACCGCATATTTAAATACATGTTGCCCATTCATATTAGGAAAATAATCTTCTTCATCAATCATTTTTTGAGTTAAGAATGCACCACCAAATTCTTCATCACCATATCCATATCGGTCAATATTTTCTTTATCATGATATCCGCCATGACAACCTGGGTTAATGTAAGCTAAATGCTCAGCTTGGCTACCATCAGAATGAAGTTTAGTAGTTAATACACCTTGTCCTTCTTTTTCAGTTGGTTGCATTACTACTGCACCAGCACCATCTCCAAATATAACAGAAACGCCCCTTCCTCTTGTAGAGAAATCTAATCCGTATGAGTGTACTTCAGATCCTACAACTAAAACATTCTTATACATTCCAGTTTTTATAAACTGATCGGCTACTGATAGTGCATAAATAAAACCAGAACATTGGTTTCTAATATCAATAGCTCCAATTTCTGTATTGGTAATTCCTAATTCTCTTTGTAATAATACGCCACATCCAGGAAAAAAATAGTCTGGACTTAATGTAGCGTATACTATAAAATCTATTTCATTAACTTCAATCCCAGCTCTTTCTATCGCTATTCTAGATGCTTTTGCAGCCAAAGAACTATTCGTTTCTTCATGTTTTTTTGCATATCTACGTTCTTTAATTCCAGTTCGCTCTTGAATCCATTCATCATTGGTATCCATATGACGAGCAAGATCATCATTCTTAACTACTTGTTCTGGAACGTAATATCCAATACCTGCTATTTTAGCACTTTTCATATACTTTTATTTTAATTATATACTTATTATTCAAATTCAAATTCTTCTTCAACTTGTCGGTTAAAATTCCAGCCTAATGCTATACCAGCAAACCAACCAGCATTTTTATTTCTATGGTAATGCATTTTATATTCTCCAAAAGGAGCGATTCTTATTTTTTTTTCTAAAAGTAAAAGATTTGTTTTAAATCCTAATCCACAACCAACAAAAGAATCAGTTCCGGTTGGTCTATCTGCATTTCTTATGTAATCGAATTGTAAAGGACTTACATAAGGAGATAGACTAATAGTTGGATTTAAATTAATATTATAACTTACTCCTTCAGGAATTACAGAAAGTAATACTCCTATTACAAAAGGTCCCCAAAATTCATTACTGTTTTCTAGCATCCATCCCATAACAATACCACCACCAATTGGAGCTGCTGGTCCATGAAAATGCTTTTCTCCAATTAAAAAATCATAATGTATACCTACATTATCAGTAACCATGATATCAAGGTTAATACCTATGGCATTTCTTTGAGAGTAGTTATTAAGATTTAATATTCCAGATTTTACGGATAAAAAACTATCTCCATTTAGCAATTGGGAATTACCTATATTATTGAATGTAAATAGAGTAATTACTAGTATTAAACAAATATTTTTAAAGTGCTTATTTGCCAACTTTATTGGGTTTAGATTCGTATATTCAAATAGCTAATTTAAACTTAGGATGCTTAAATACATAACTTATTTATTAACACTAGCCTGTTTTACTTCTTACAGCCAAAAAGTAAATGGCTTTAAATTCATTGAAAACAAAGGTCAGTGGAATGATTTTGTTCACTATAAGGCTGATGTTAAAGGAGGATTTTTATACATAGAAAAGTTTGGAATTAGATATGACTTTTATGATGCTGATATGTTTGAAGATTATGTAGATGCTCATCATCATAAAGCGTATAAAAAAGATTTTGATAAATTAAAATGTCATAATTATACTGTTAGTTTTAAAGAAAGAGTAGTTCATGCTGCTAAAGACGGTAGTAAACAAGGTAGAATTTATGAGCCTTTTATTGAAGATCGATATATTAAGATGCATAAGTCAAACTTTGATACATCAAATAAGACCAGTGAGTTTTATAATTACTTTATAGGAAATGATAAATCTAAATGGGCCTCTCGTGCATATGGATATGAAAATGTGAGGTACAAAGACTTATATAAAGGAATTGATTTAGCTTATTATACGAAAGAAGGACAATTAAAATATGATTTTATCGTAGCACCAAATGCTAATCCGTTTGGGATTAAAATGGAATATAAAGGAATTGAAGATATTTCGATTAGAAACAAAAAGTTAATTATTAAAACATCAGTTAATCAAGTTACTGAACAAAAGCCTTATGCATATCAAGTAATAGAGGGTAAAGAAGTAGAAGTTCAATGTAATTATGTGTTGAAAGAAAATACGGTAACATTTAATTTTCCTAATGGTTATGATAGGTCAAAAGAATTAATAATTGATCCAACATTAATGTTTTCTACTTATTCAGGTTCTTTTTCGAATAATTTCGGATACACAGCTACATTTGATAGATATGGATTTTTATATTCTGGTAGTACAGCCTTTGGATCATCATATCCTACAACTACAGGAGCTTATGATTTATCGTTTAATGGAGGGATAGTAGATGTAGCTATATCTAAATATGATACAACAGGTACATTCATGGTGTATTCTACTTATGTAGGTGGTAGTAGTGATGAATTACCACACAGTATGATTGTGAACAGTGCAAATGAGTTATTTGTTTACGGAACCACTAGTTCGTTAGACTGGCCTTACACCACTGGATGTTATGATTCTACTTTTGCAGGAGGAACACCAACTAATTTGCAAAATGGATTAGGTGTTAATTTTATTAATGGTTCAGATATTTTTGTTATTCGTTTAAGTGAACCTGGAGATAGTTTGTTGGCAAGTACATTAGTAGGAGGTACAGCTAATGATGGTTTAAATTATACACCAACAGTTGATATACGATATAATTATGCTGATGAAGTTAGAGGAGAAATAGAAATAGATAAAAATAATAATATATATGTAGTTAGTTGTACTCGATCAAATGATTTTCCTGTAACACCAGGAGCTGTTCAAACTACTTATGGTGGAGGAGAACTAGATGGGTGTGTGTTTAAAATGGATAATAAGTTAACTACACTTATTTGGAGTTCATATTTGGGTGGATCTAATAATGATGCTGTTTATTCATTGGCATTAGATAGAAATGATAATCCTTATGTAACAGGAGGAACTGTTTCTACAGATTTTACAACAACAGCCGGAGCTTTATATACAGCCAATCAAGGAGGAAGGTGTGATGGATTTGTCACTCAATTAGATCAAACAGGAACGTCAATTTTATACTCTACCTATTTTGGGTCAGATTCTTACGATCAAGCTTATTTTATTGAATTAGATAGAAAAGATAGCGTACATATTTTTGGACAAACAGAAAAAACGGGGACACACTTTATTCAAAATGCAGCTTATTCAACTTTAAATAGTGGTCAGTTTGTAACAAAATTAACACCTCAATTAGATTCTGTTGTATGGTCAACTGTTTTTGGATCGGGTGGGGGAGCTCCTAATATTTCTCCAACTGCTTTTTTGGTTGATGTTTGTAGTAAAATATATCTTTCTGGATGGGGAGGTACAACCAATAATTTTGCTACGGTAAATAATTCGATTCCTACTACGGGAATGGATATTACGCCAGGTGCATATCAATCTACCACAGATGGGAGTGATTTTTATTTAATGGTGCTAGAGGCAGATGCCTCTAATATTCATTATGGTTCTTATTTTGGAGGAAGTGTTAGTGCTGAGCATGTTGATGGAGGAACCAGTAGATTCGATAGAAATGGAAGAATGTATCAATCTGTTTGTGCAGGTTGTGGAGGTAATTCAGATTTTCCAATAGAACCTAGTCCTGGAGCAGTTTCAGCTGTCAATAATAATAGCTGTAATAATGGGGTATTTAAGTTCGATTTTAACCTTCCTATTACCTTAGCAGATTTTGATGCAACACCAGTTGTGTGTATGCCCGACACTACTTTTTTTACTAACCTTAGCCTAAGAGGAACTGCTTTTCATTGGGATTTTGGAGATGGTAATACATCTACTTTAAGAGATCCATTTCATGTCTATTCAGTGGCAGGTACCTATACGGTTACATTAGCAGTTGCAGATACCAACACATGTAATTTTGCTGATACTATTCAAAAGCAAGTTACCGTATTATCTGATTCATCATGGAGTCTACTAACTGATAGTATTTGTGAAAATGGATTTACACAAATTGGAATTTTACCGTTAAGTTTGCCGGGTATTACGTATAGATGGACACCAGCAGCTGGGTTAAGCGATACAACCGTATCTAATCCAATAGCATCACCTCTTACAACTATTAATTATACATTATTAATATCAAATGGAGTATGTACAGATACTGTATATCAAACTGTTTTTGTAACGGATATAAATTTAATTGGACCTAATGATACCATTGTATGTGATAATACATCTGCTATAACATTAACTAGTACTAGTGGAGGAACATCTAATTTTACGCAATGGTCATCTAATCCAGGCTTTACAGATACATTAAACCCTACAGGAGATTCTGTAATTACAGTTGTACCTGGTGCCCCAACAACCTATTATGTTAGGGCAGAGAGAAATGGTTGTTATGATGTAGATACAGTTTTTGTGGATGTATTAGGAGATCAAATCCAATTAGTTGGACCAAGTGGAATTTGTTTAGGTGATACAGTAACTGTTTCAGTTATTAATAATACTGGAGGTTCATTGACTTACGATTGGGAGCCAGACCTAGAAATAGTATCAGGAGATGGAACAAATACAATAACTGTTGCTCCAAATGGTACAACTTGGTTTGTATTAACAGCTACTAGTTCAACAGGTTGTATAATTAAAGATTCTATTAGAATGTATGTCTCTCCATTGCCATCATTAGTGGTTTCTGCTACTGCCGATTTAGATACAATTCCTGAAGGAGCAAGTGTTAACTTACATGCGTTACCAAATAGCTATACATATAATTGGTCACCATCATCATCATTAGATGATGCAAACATTCAACATCCAATAGCATCTCCAACAACAACTACACGTTATATTTTAAGAGTTTCAGATTCTGGATGTGTAAGAACAGATACTGTAACTATTTATGTAAGAGATGTTATTTGTGGCCCTCCAGATGTTTATGTTCCAAATGCATTTACACCTGATGGAGATGGTAAAAATGACAAGGTTTTTGTAAGAGGAAATAATTTAAGAGAAATGAAATTGTCCATTTTTCATAGATGGGGAGAAAAGGTTTTCGAAACAGAAGATCAAAATATAGGCTGGGATGGTAAATTTAAAGGTAGAGAATGTGATCCTGCAGTATTTGTTTATTACCTAGAAGCCACTTGTATAGATAAAGAAACCTACTTTGAGAAAGGTAATATTACACTTATTAGGTAGTTTTTTTGTAAATTAATGATATGAATAATTTAATTTTATTAGTTGTATTGTTGCTATTTTCCATTTCTTATGGACAATATAATACTACACCACAAATAAATACCATTAACTCAACAAGGGCTGCAAATGAGGGTGATTTATACATGGATACGCTTAATAATAACATTAATATTGGCTTGTCACATGGTAAAGTAGCTAGAATAGGAAATGGAATTGATACTGCATTTTTAGAAGGAGATACATTAAATATTAATACCTATAATGATAGTTTTCCTATTAATATGGATACTTTAAGGTATAAATATACTCGAGACGATACATACTCTGATACAGCTTTAGACTTTACCAAAGACTTATCTTACTTTGAGTATACGTTAACTAAAAATGAAATTTTCGGATTTAAAAATCCTGTAATGGGCCATAGGATTTATTTAACATCTCAAGGACCTTTTTCAGCAGCTTTCACTCCTGAATTTGTTATAGTACAAGGTAGCTATCAAGCAATTGCAGTAAATTATATTGAAATTATTTGTGTGGATAGTACAGCAGGTAGCGAAAGATTTTTAGTGTATTTTCATGAACAATTTGGAGGAATAGATGATGCGCCAAGAATTGCAGAGGAATTTGATGAGATTTTAAGAGCTAAATTTTTAGCAGAGGATGGTGATGGTGCTAAAACGATTAAAGTTTGTCCAGTTGGAGCCAATATTTCTACAAATGTTAGTAGCTATGCTGATGGTAATGTTGTTTACATTAGAAGAAATGGACAAACCAATTACGACACGTTAGCAAGGTTAGATAAACACGAAACATTTACATTTACGGCTAACCAAGGTGACAGGATATACAGCTTGTATGGAGATGCAGTAGTTTCAAATGCTTTTGGTACTGTTGCATGGCCATCAATAGCAATAGCAGGTAAAGAATTTTTCACGTATGTTGCAAGAGCAGCAACTCCAGGTAACCCTGCTAAGTTATACTTGATTTCTTTTCCAGTACAAACAAATGTGAGTATAGAAAAAAATGGTGTTGCATATTCTACAGTTGTAATACCAGCTAATAGTGTATTAGAAGTTGATTTAGATGATGTTGCAGAATTTTATATTAAGTCAGATCAACTAATAGCATTGTGGTATGTTGGAAATGATGCTACCAGTGATGCAAGGCCAATACCTCCAATTTCAAGTGAATTATTATGGTGGAATACATCTGCTAATGCCTCTACAACACCAAGGGTTTCTGCCTTATATCCAAATACAGATATAGAGATTAAATATCAAGATGGAACGTCAGAAACAGCTACAGTAAATCCAGGAACTCCATTTGTAGCTAAAGATGGAGGAGCTACATATCGTCAATATGGAACACCTGGAGGAGCAATAATAAGAGCAGATGGTATTATATCAGCTGGAAATACTGCTGATGCAGATGGGGGTAATGGAACTGCATGGTTTTTACCAGATATTGCTGCACAACATTTTGTGTTGCCAACTAGAGCACAACATATTTCATTTGTTTCTAAGTTTGAGGGAAGAATTAAAGTATATGATGAAACGCATACACTAGTAACAACATTTAATCTAACCAGAGTAGGTACCGATCAAACCTATCCCGCAGCAGTAAAATACAACTTGCCCGGAGGTAATGGCATTGGATATTCTTTTGAAAGTACAGTAAGAGCAAATTGTGTTTACGATAACAATGAAGCAGGATTTGCTGGTGATGAAACTATTTTATTAGGAGGTAAAATTGATAATGCTGAAAATGGAATTATTTTAATAGATGAAGCTACTGGAGATTTTGTTAGAATATATGTGTCTGGAGGAGTTATAATGGTAGAAACACTGTGAGAAATTTAATTATCATATTAATTAGTATTTGTAGTATTGGCTATGCTCAGTTTTATACTCCAGCTCAAATAACGACCATAAATACTTCAAGAACAGCTAACGAAGGAGACTTATATTTAGATACTATTAATGAAGATTATTACATTGGACTAACGCATGGTAAATTAATCCAACTAGGAAATGGTATTGATACAGCTTTTTTTTATAGAGATACTTTAAATATCTATGGATATTTAGATACAAGTCTAGTAGATTTATCACCTTTGCGTTATAAATATTTTAAAAAACTACTGGTAGATACTACTGTAGATTTTACTCCTAATTATTCAATTTATACTCAAAACTTAACACAAGACACACTTTTTACCTTTTTAAATCCAAATTTGGGACATATTTCATTTTTAGAAATTATAGGAAATAACTTCATTGCTACATTTCCCTCGGAACTCACGATTATTCAAGGTGAATATGATTCCTCAATTACAAATTATTTAGAGATTATTTGTATTGACACTACAACCGGAAGTGAAGAATACTATGGTATTTATAGGAAAAATTTTGGATCTCCAAATGATATTACATCTTTAGCTAATGAGTTAGATGATATTTTGTTTGCAAAACTAAATGCTGAAAACGGAGAAAGTGCTAAATCTATTAAAGTTTGCCCTATTGGAGCAAGTATATCAACAAATGTTGTGAGTTATGCTGATGGAAATATTGTTTATATTCAAAGAAATGGACAAACATCATACTCTTTTCTAACTAAGTTAGATAAACATGAAATATTTACTTTTAATGCAGATCAAGGAGATAGGATATATAGTCTTTATGGAGAAACAGTTGTCTCTAATGCCTTTGGTACAGTTGCTTGGCCGTCCCTAGCATTTGCTGGCAGAGAGTTCTTTAACTATGTAATACGTCAAGCTAGTGTTGCTGATAATGCACGTTTATTTGTTATTTCGTTTGATGTAGATGCTTATGTTAGGGTAGAGAAAAATGGTGTTCCCTATGATAGTTTAACTGTTCCAGCTCAATCGGTTGGTGATGTTGGATTAGATGCAATAGCAGAATATTATATTGAATCTGATCAGTTAGTAGCTCTGTGGTACATTGGTGGAGATAGTACCAGTGATGCTAAACCAATTTCCCCTGTTTCCTCAGAGTTAATATGGTGGAATACAGATTGTTGTAATGGAGGTACTTCTGGCTCATGGATTTCAGCATTATATCCCAATACCAATGTAACTATAAAATATAGAGATGGAACTTCTGAGTCTAATGTGGTTTCACCTGGAGCTGCATGGCAATTAAAATATGCTGGTGCACCTTACTTAAGTTATGGTTTTGAAGGGGGGGCTAAGTTAGTTGCTGATGGTATTATATCTGGAGCAAATTCAGCAGATCAAGATGGTAATAATGGGACAAATTGGCTACCATCTACTTTGATGGCACAACACTTTGTATTGCCTAATAGAGCTCAACATATATCATTTGTTTCTTTGTATGAAGGTACAGTAGATATTTATGATGAAAACGATACTTTTGTTACCACTCTTACTATGAACCGTTCAGCTGGTGTTGCAACAGATCAAACCTTTCCTTCCGCAGCTAAATACACATTCACTGGAGCTCAAAATTTTGGAAGAGGATATTCTTTTGAGACAAGTGTACCTGCCCATTGTGTATTTGATAATAATGAAGCAGGTTTGGCAGGAGATGAAACGATATTATATGGAGGGAAACTCCCTCAAAAAGCTGATTCTGGTGTGATTTTAAAAGATGAAGCTAACGATAACAATGTTAAAATATCAGTTAGTGGAGGTGTTATTCAGGTTACCAATTTATAGGATTAATTTATAGTGCCTTATAAATTGAAAGGGGAGTCATAAATCCCCCCCCCCTTATAGTTATTATAATTTTACAAATTTTTTAGATTTTCTCATGTTATTATGTTCAAATATAAGCATGTAAGTTCCACTAGTAATATTTGATATATCTATTGTATTATTGGTAATATTAGAAATAGAATAGATATGTTTTCCAGATAAATCGAATATACCTAAACTAGTATTAGGTTCAATATTTTCAAATGAAAGATATGTTAATTCAGAAGGATTTGGGTAAATCTTTATATTGTTAAGTTTATTTTCACTGATATTAGTTGTATTGCAAGTAATATCAAAATAATTTTGACTGTCTTTATTTGTCCAGTTAGTTGTAGAATAAGCAATATTATCTACTTTAATACAGGTTAAGGAAGAAGTAGAAGTACTATTAAACGCAGTGATTAAAGTATTACTTCCATTTTGTATATTTAATTGTTGAATAGGAGTAGAGTTTACAAATAATCTTTCTAAGGAATCATTATTTGATAGATCAAGAGTTAAAATGTCAGAGAAATTAATTAATAAGTTTTTTTAATCTATTTAAGCCATTTACATTTAATGATACAACATCAGAAGATGTTAAGGTTAGATATTGCAAATTAGTAGCTGCTGAGCAATCTAATGTTGTAAAATTAGTATAGCCAGCATTTAGTGTTTCTAAATTTACATTTTGGCTTAAGTCTAAACTAGTTAAGGATGTTTTATCAAAATATGCAGATTTTAATAGGGTTGCATTTGTTACATCAATAGATGATATTGCGTTTTCAGAAAAATCAAAGTATTCCAATAAAGTTAAGTTGCTGACGTTTAAACTAGTTAAATTATTATTGCTTAAGATTAATTGATTTATTTGAGTCAAGATATTAACATCAATCGAATCAATATTATTATTATGAAGTGATAATTTCTCTAATAATAAGTTATTGGATAAATCTATAGAGTCTAAATTGGAACCACCCACATAAAGAAATTTAAGTTTTGTATTTTGAGATACATCAAGAATAGAAAAATTATTTGATGATGCATTGAATTCAACTAATTCCGTGTTTTGAGATATGTTAATAGCATTAGCCCCATGTCCTCTAACGTCTATTTTTTTAACGTTAACAAAAGCTTCTATTCCTGTAAAATCAGCTATTGGACCTCTGCCAACATAATAGTCATGTTCAATAATGTCTCCAGTAAATGCAATAGCTTCAGAAACTTGTATTTCTGAGTCACTGTTTGTGTTTATTGCAGATCTAGAGAGTAAACGACTTTTAAATTCAGTATCAGGTATGAATACATTTTGAGAAAATGCTCTAGATAGAGGAAATGAAAGTAAAATTAAGAGTAATGATTTTTTCATAATTGATTTTTT
>JAHDBM010000107.1 GCA_020630395.1 Flavobacteriales bacterium | reverse complement strand
GAACTGATATCTCAAATCTATTTTAAAAACGACACCTCAATTGATAATGATCCATGGGCATCTAATCCAAATGCCTCAAATAGAATTCTTGAAATGAATAAGATTTCTGAACATGAACATACCATTAACTTTAACATTATACTTGAAAAAGCTTAACATTCACTGTATAAAAAAAGAGGAAGTTAACACTTCCTCTTTTCAATTATTTTAAATATAATTCTTATCTATTTGCTATATCTACAAAAGATCTGGCGTTAGCTCCAGTGTATATTTGTCTTGGACGACCAATTGGTTGTTTTTGATCTAACATTTCTTTCCATTGTGCTATCCAACCTGGTAATCTACCCATAGCAAACATAACAGTAAACATTTCAGTTGGTATTCCTATTGCTCTGTATATAATTCCAGAATAAAAATCTACATTAGGATATAAATTTCTGTCTTTAAAATAAGGATCATTTAATGCAGCTTGCTCCATTTTCTTAGCAATATCAAGAATTGGATCATCAATTCCTAGTTTATCTAATACTTCATCACATGCCTTTTTAATGATAGTTGCTCTAGGATCAAAGTTCTTATAAACTCTATGACCAAAGCCCATTAATCTGAATGGATCATTTTTGTCTTTTGCTTTAGCTAACCACTTTTCTGTGTCTCCACCATCAGCTTTTATAGCTTCTAACATTTCAATTACAGCTTGGTTTGCACCACCATGTAATGGCCCCCAAAGTGCAGAAATACCTGCAGAAACTGAAGCATATAAATTTGCTTGAGAAGAACCTACAATTCTTACAGTTGATGTAGAACAATTTTGCTCGTGATCTGCGTGTAAGATTAATAATTTGTTTAAAGCTGATGCAATTACTGGATCAACTTTATATTCTTCTGCTGGTACTGAAAACATCATTCTTAAAAAATTCTCAGAATATTCTAAATTATTATTAGGATAAACAACTGGATGACGAACAGAATTTTTATACGTCCATGCTGCAAGAGTTGGTAACTTTGCAATTAATCTATGAATTGTTAAATCAACATCTTCTTTAGATCTATTTGGGTTTTGAGATTCTGGGTAAAACGTAGATAAAGAACTTACCAATGAACCTAAAACTGCCATTGGATGTGCTTCATGAGGAAATGCTTGGTAAAATTTTCTCATATCTTCAGCTACCATAGTATGATGCTCAATACTGTGCTTAAATTTATCTAATTGATCTTTTGTAGGAAGTTCTCCTTCAATTAACAAATAAGCTACTTCTAAAAAACTTGCTTTATCAGCTAACTCTTCAATACTATACCCTCTGTAACGTAAAATTCCTTTTTCACCATCTAAAAACGTAATAGCACTTGTTGTAGCACCAGTATTCTTATATCCTGAATCTAATGTTACATATCCACCTGTAGTGGCTCTTAACTTTGTAATATCAATTCCTTTTTCTTTTTCTGATCCTTCGAATACTGGTAATTCGAATGTTTCATCCCCTAAAATTAGCTTAGCTGTTTCGCTCATCTTTATTCTTAAATTTTATTAGTGAATTTTTACTTTAACACCTGTAACAAAAGGCGCTAGTGAAGATAATTAAAAGTTATTTCTTTTTTTAATTATTCTCAATATTTTTAATCATATCCTTGAATTCCGACAATATAGCTGCTGTTGCACCCCAAACTATTTTATCTTCTAAATGGAAGTATGGTGTTTTTAATTTCATCTTCATCCTAACGTCTACAAGTGTTTCTCTTTTATTTTCTTCATTTAATAATGCTGCTAATGGAACCTCTACTATTTCTTCTACCTCATACTCTTCTTTCACAAAAGAAGGCTTACCATCATATATTCCAATATAAGGATGTACCAAAAAATTGCTTGGAGGTATGTATAATGTTGTAAGCCTACCTAAAACTTCTATTTTCGTTATATCAACACCTACTTCTTCGTTAGTCTCTCTAAGAGCAGCCTGTTTTGGAGATAAATCTCCTTGTTCAATCTTTCCTCCAGGAAAACTCATCTGTCTGCTATGCACTCCATCATACTCCTTTCGTTCAGTTAACACAAAATAAGGCGAACCATTCTTCTTATAAAGCATTAATAAAACAGCACCTTCCCTCCTATTTTCGGGTATAGAATCAGTCAACTTACGATATGGAGTCATTTTTAAATGAGCATCACTTCCAGGAAGTTTACCACTTAACCCATATTTAATTGACTCAACTAACACTTCAAACGTCAACTTAATCAGCTTTAAAATTTAATGAAACAGAATTAATACAATACCTCAAACCAGTTGGTGCCGGTCCATCTTCAAATACATGACCTAAGTGTCCTTTACACGTGTTGCATACAACCTCAATCCTACTCATGCCATACGATTCATCTTTAACATTTTCAACATTCCCTTCAATAAAATCGTAAAAAGATGGCCATCCTGTACCCGATTTAAACTTAGTTTCTGATAAAAATAATGAGGTTTTACAACCAGCACATACATATACTCCTTCATCTTTATTAGCAAGCAAGCTCCCTGTAAAAGGCCTTTCAGTTCCTTTTTTTCTTAAAACGTTAAATTCATCATCTGTTAAAACAGCTTTCCAATCATTTTCTGTATAATCTTTATACTCCTTATCTAGCTTATTTGTTGAAATTTCTTCTGTTAATTCAATTATAACCTCTTCTTTAACTTGCTCCTGCTTTTTGTCCGTAACTACTTTTTTTTGATTACATGAATACAGTAACCCAGCAACTAATATTGTTAATAGCAATTTCGTTTTCATAATGAATTTATTATATTTTGTCTTATCATAATTTAGATAATGATAAGATTATTTAAATTTACATAACGCTTAACTAAAAATACGGTTATTAGTAGAGTTTCTTACAATTAACCCTACTCGTAAAGCCTAAAAAATGTTAAATAAAAGTCCATAACGGACAACAATTATCACTTATGAAAATATATCCAATACACACAGGAAACTTTAAATTAGACGGAGGCGCTATGTTTGGTGTTGTTCCAAAATCTATATGGAGTAAAACTAATCCTGCCGATAATAATAACATGTGCAATTGGTCTATGAGGTGTATGCTTATAGAAGATGGAGATCGTTTAATATTAATTGACACTGGTGTAGGAGATAAACAAAGTGAAAAATTCTTTAGTTATTATTATTTATTTGGAGATCAAACGCTAAAAACATCAATAGAAGCACTAGGTTTTGGACTTGATGACATTACAGATGTCTTTCTAACTCACCTACACTTTGACCATGTAGGTGGCGGAGTTAAATGGACAGATAATAGTAGAACTAAATTAGAAACTGTTTTTAAAAATGCAACTTATTGGAGTAATGAAAATCATTGGAAATGGGCTATTGAACCTAATGCCAGAGAAAAAGCTTCTTTTCTTACAGAAAACATGATGCCTATTAAGGAAAATGGGCAATTAAAATTTATTGATCGCATTGATGATTATCAACATAATGCTTTACCTAATATAGATGTGATTTTTGTAGATGGACATACCGAAAGTCAAATGTTACCTAGAATAAAATATAAAGGAAAAACGATTGTTTTTGTGGCAGATTTACTTCCTGCAGCTGCTCATATTCCATTAGCTTATGTTATTGGATATGATACAAGACCATTACAAACCCTAAAGGAAAAGGAAACCTTTTTAAACCTTGCAGCTGATGAAGATTATATTTTATTTTTTGAACATGATTATTATAATGAATGTTGCACAGTAAAACATACCGAAAAAGGAGTTAGAATGGATCAATCTTTTACTTTTAAGGAACTTTTCGGTTAAACATTGGAATAATTTTTGCAGTAAAATTATTGATTACATATTTACAAACAATGAAACTTATACTATTAATACTAACACTTAATTTACTATCAGCAATCAGTTTTTCTCAAAAAACACCAGGAGAAAAAGCTGAAGATGCGATCAGTAAATATTTAACTGAACAGTTTAAGGATAAATCTTACAAAGCTTATTATTTTGGCGATTTAGTTAAAATAACTCCTTCAGAAATTATATCGTTAGACTCATTAAAACATGCAGTAGATAGTTTACAAAGAAGAGGTAAACTAAATGATAGCTTAACCGATCTTTATGACCTTCAAATGAAAGAGAAATTAAAAAAAATTCGATCTAATAAACTATTCCCAACTTACGAAATGGATCATTTTTTTGTTATACGTGAGCCGTTTAAAGAAGAAATTTTATACCATACCCTATTTACCTTATATCCTGATGGAAAGGTAAAAGACATTGACAACATCTTAACGTATGAATTAACTGATGAAGAGCATGATAATTATTACCACTACTATAGAAAATATGCTCTTTATAAAAACAAACCCTTAAACCACCCAGATAACAATAAAACATACCAATACTTAGAAAACCTCTACTTGAATGAATTAGACGATAAAAAAGCTGCATTTAGTACCGTTTTATCTGTAGTAGAATGTATGAGAAAAACAGGAATGTACGATACTGTGTATATAGCACAAAATCAAGCATCAAAACACTTAAATACCATAGTTGATGTTGAATTCTCAGAATTAACATACAGCAAAATAACCCCAATAAAACTTGATTCAAACTCAACTTTACCAGATGGTTACAACATGTTTGTTCGAGTAAAAAATAAAGACGAGAAAGCATATTATTTTGAGTTCGATTATGACTATATCATAAGAGGAGTTTTACCAGTTAAAGAACCTTTTGACAGTTATTTCGAATAAGCATGATTAATCAACAATTACAAGAAATAATTCTACAATATGCTTCTTCAAATAAACACTTTACTTTTTTAATTGGAGCGGGACTGTCAGCTGAAAGTAATATTCCAACTTTTAGAGGCCCTGAGGGATATTGGACCATTGAATCAGCACACTATCATCCTCAAGAAATGGCTACTAAACGCATGTTTAACGCTCATTTTAATGAAGTTTGGAAATGGTATTTATACCGCATTAATACCTGTTCTGTAGCTAAACCAAATCCAGGTCATTATGCACTAGTAGAAATTGAACAAAAATTAACAGACCAATTCTCTCTTATATCTCAAAATGTAGATGGTTTGAATATACGTGCTGGTAGTTCTATTAAAAATTATTTCCCTATTCATGGAGACCTAACCTTTATGAGGTGTTATAACGAATGTTCAAATAAGCTGCACGAAATTCCAACATCATTATCGAATAGAAATCATAAACACTCTTTATCAAAAGAAGAGTTAGCTTTATTAAAGTGTCCTAGTTGTAATTCTAAAACAAGACCACATGTACTTTGGTTTGATGAATATTACAATGAAGAATATTATAGACTACATAGTGTTTTAGAACGAGCCATTAATACCGATATTTTATTTACTATTGGAACTTCAGCTGCAACAAACCTACCTAATCAAGTATTTGACATAGCCATCAATAACGAAATTACTATTGTTGATATTAATATAAATGATAATCCATTTGCTGAAAGGCTTAGTCACTACAAAAAGGGACATATTATTAAAGAAAAAAGTGGAAGTGTTTTACCTAAAATTTCCTCTTTAATCTCTTAATTATTGATTAATTTTACGTTAC
>JAHDBM010000106.1 GCA_020630395.1 Flavobacteriales bacterium | reverse complement strand
AGAGTATTTGCTGAAAACTCATTGTATTTTGAAGCAAAGAGAAACATAACAAAAAATATTTTAGTCAATGCTGGGTTTAACAATATTGTATATATAGCAGGAGATACTTCTAATACAGGATTCGATTTGTTAAATAGTTTTGATCCTAGGTTATTTATAACATATACCCCTGATTTAAAGCAAAAATTAACATTATCATATTCTCGTATATCTCAGTATATGCACCTTATACCGTTTAGCATAACCCAAGATATATATGGATCTGAGGTTTGGCAAGCTACAAACCCTGATTTTCCTGCAATTAATGGGAATCACTTTGCTTTGGGATACAGTAATAGAATGTTAAAACAGTATCCTTTTTCGGTAGAGGCTTATTATAAGAAGCAAAGCAAGGAGAAAAATGTTTTATCTAGTAATATTGAGCAACTATTCTTTGGTATTGAATCTAACGCATTAACAGGAAGAGGGAATAGCTATGGGTTAGAATTTATGATAGAAAAAAGGGGGCGATTATCAGGCTGGTCAAGTTATAGCTGGTCTGCTAGCACTAAACGATTTAATGAATTATTTGATGGTGAAAATTATCCTGCAGCTTATGATAGAAGACATGTGTTAAATACAATGTTACATTATAAGTTTACTAAAAAGTTTTCTATGAGTGCCACATACCAAATGATGACAGGAAGACCAGTACGAATAAAATATCAAAATCAAACTCATTTAGATACGAATGTAGTAAACAATGTAAATCCTTTTAAAGTAGTTGAGGTTACAAGTCAACAATTAATAGAAGGAATAATACTACGTTATCCAACTAGAAATATAATAAACTTAGAACTTGTTTTTAATAAAGAAAAAAAGTGGGGCGAACGAACTTGGGTGATAGGAGTTCAAAATTTATTAACCACAAAAAACTTTTCGGGTTATGATATTATTAAGTCAACTAATAAATACTGGGTTTCTTTTAGTTGGACAACACCACAAATATTTACAGATTTTACCCCCTATATTACCTATCGATTTAAAATAAAGTAATTTGTAATAGGGGTATTTGTTTTTTCATCTGTCTTTAAATTAAATAAAAGAGAAAAAGATGAAAACAACAATGATTTTAATGTTTGTATGGATAGGATTTTCAACAAACATATCCAATGCACAAACCAATTCAATTGGAACTATTACTGGAGGAGCTGGAGTTTATATCGGGACAGGAGTCCCCACTATTAGTTTGTTTCCGAATTCGGCAATATCTGGAGAAATTCCAGTAGGAATAGCAACAATAAATACTTATAAACCTTTTGAGTTAAATATTGGTATAGCAAAACCAATCTCACTAGGACTGCAATATACTCCTACAAGTTTTAATGTGGTAGCTGGTCCTTCTTTAGTTAGGGCTAAGTCAAAAACATTAGGGGTCAATATAAACCTCTATTTAATAAATGCCAACCGATTTAGTATGGAGGCTTCCTTAACACCAAATAAAATTTGGTTTAACCCATTGGATCTAGGATTTATAGGAGAAAGTTTAAAAGTTAAAGTAGGAGGGACAGGATTTAAATCTCGACTAAAATTGAATTTCTTATTAGCTAAAAATGCAGGGTTTTATATCAGTTTAGGATACGATATTCATAGAATACGATTAAAGGAATTTAGTGTCAGCAATGAAGACAGTGAAATAGAAGAAGACCTTAACTACATTTTAAATAATAATATAGCATTAAATATCAGAGGTATAAGTGCAGGAGTTGGACTCGTATTTAAAATAGATACAAAAAAAGAAAAATAGAATAGGGGTAATCCTTTTTTGGATTGTCTTAATAATAAGTTAATAAACAAAACAAAAAAAATGAAACAATTAGTAATACTATTAGGATTAAGTCTTGCTTTAGTTATGTCATCTTGTAGCAAAGAAAAACCATTATCTATTTCTTATATCTCTTTTGAAATGAATGGAAAAAAATATGATTATAAAAACATACATGTAGTTCATAAAGAAAATGAATCATATTTAATGAATCCTAATAGTTTTGAGGTATTGGATGTGGATGATAATATCGAGAGTTTTTTGAATTTACATTTTGGGTATAAGGAGGCAGAGTTAACATCAGGAATCTCATCAATTGATACATCTGTATACTTAGAGATAATTAAACAGAACGGAATTTCACAAGAGTCAAATATTGTAACATATAAGCCAAATGATGATGATAGGTCTGTTCCTTTAAAATTTACTGTAAAATCTTATGATAAAGATTCTGGAATACTAAAAGGAACATTTTTTGGAAGTGTAAAAGAAACAGATGAAAATCAATCTATTGATTTTATTGAAAATGGAGAATTTCAATTTAAATTGTAATTAATAACATATTAAAAAAGTGATATAAGTATTGGGAAAATTAAAATCCATAATGGATTAAATTAAAATGAAACTGTATCTTTGATAATAATAAATGGAGCACTGGGATTTAATAGCAAAAGAATTAAGCGGAGAACTTTCTAAAGAAGAAAGAGCTCAGCTAGATGCTTGGATAAACGAAAGTGATACCAATAAGGATGAGTATCTAGCGGCTGTTTCGGCTTGGGATATGACAGGAAATGGCTCTACTATAGAACCAGATGTTGCTTTAGCTTGGAATAAAGTCCAAAACATAATTGATACACCAGTAGTATCTTTACATAAAAAGAAACGAAAACTCAATATAGGTCTTATTGCAGCTGTTTTTATAGGTATTGCCGCTATAGGTACTGTACTTAATTTTTTATTGAATAACGAAGAGGTTACCATTTTAACCGCTCAAACTGATGTTGAATTTCATAAACTTCCTGATGGAAGTGAAATATGGTTAAATAAAGGAAGTGAGTTAAGCTTTACTAAGAGTTATAACAAAGAAAATAGAATGCTAGAATTAACTGGAGAAGCATTTTTTGATGTAAAGTCAAATCCAAGCAAGCCTTTTATTATTAAAACTAAACGAAGCGAAACGAAAGTTTTAGGAACTTCATTTAGTGTAAGATCAATGCCAAATCAAACTGAAGATAAATTGGTAGTTAAATCGGGTAAAGTATCCTTTTCCAATGGAGAGGAAAAAGAAGTATTTAGAGCAGGAGAAAAGGGAACGTTAACTACATTAGGTATTATAAAAATGCCAGTTGGAGCAAATGATTTTGCATGGCAAAAAGGCGTATTTACGTATGATAATACTTCACTAAGAACAATTACCGAAGATCTTAAAGTTAATTATGGTATCGAAGTAGAGTTAAATAATAAAGCGTTATCTAACTGTAAATTTACGGGCGATTTAACCACAAAGAATCTAGATCAAAATATTGAAGTATTGTCGTTAACTAATGGGTTAACAGTAACTCGAAAAAATGGTGGATACGTCCTTTCTGGTGAAGGATGTGAATAGTTAATCATTTACTTTTTCCTAAAGAAAATATTAATAGGTACTCCCTCAAAATTATATATTGATCGCAATTTATTTTCCACAAATCGTTTGTAAGGATCTTTTACATATTGTGGTAAATTACAAAATATTGCAAATGTAGGAGCATGGGTAGGT
This sequence comes from Flavobacteriales bacterium, assembly GCA_020630395.1. Taxonomy (GTDB): domain Bacteria; phylum Bacteroidota; class Bacteroidia; order Flavobacteriales_D; family CAJJDF01; genus CATLPG01. The sequence continues at coordinate 2,185 of JAHDBM010000106.1, read as the reverse complement.
AATTGAGTTATAAACTTAATTTTAATATACTTTCCTTTTAATGCAGGTGGAGGAGTTTCTTGAAAAATTGGAAGCATAACTTCGTTTAGCTCACTGGTTTTAATTTTTTGTGTTCTATTTTTATGAACATCAACAGCTTTTTCAAGTGCTTTAAAAATTCTTTGTTTAGTTAAAGCTGAGGTAAATACTACAGGTACATCTTTAAATGGAGCAAGTCTGTTTTTAACTAATTCGGTCATTTCTTTAACAGTATTAGTTTCTTTATCTTCAATTAAATCCCATTTATTAACCAAAACAACAACTCCTTTATTATTCTTTTTAATGATATGGTAAACACTTAAATCTTGATGGGTAATACCATCTTCAGCATCTATCATAAAAATACATACATCAGAGTTTTCAATAGCCCTAACCGATCTTAAGGTAGAGTAAAATTCTACACTCCCATCCATTTTAGAACGTTTACGAATACCAGCCGTATCTACTAAATAAAAATCAAAACCATAAGAAGTGTATCGTGTATTAATCGTATCTCTTGTAGTTCCTGATATATTGGTTACAATGTTTCGTTCTTCTCCCATTAGAGAGTTAAGTAGGGAAGATTTTCCAACATTAGGTTTTCCAACAATTGTAAACCTAGGAACACCTTCTTCTTCTTCCTCTTCAGGTTTTTCTTTAAATGCACCAACAACAGCATCTAGTAAGTCACCTGTGCCACTTCCACTAATAGAGGATAAGTTGTATACATCACCTAACCCTAAACTATAAAATTCAGCACTCTGCAACTCTAAGTTTGTAGAGTCAACTTTATTTGCAACTACAAAAACATTCTTTTTTATTTTTCTAAGAATTTTAGCCACTTCAGAATCTAGATCAGTAATACCTACTTGAACGTCAACCATAAACAAGATAACATCACATTCTTCGATAGCAAGATGGACTTGTTTTCTTATTTCTTCTTCAAATATGTCATCACTACCTTTAACATAGCCACCTGTGTCGATAATAGAAAATTCCTTTCCGTTCCAATGTGATTTTCCGTAATGTCGATCACGAGTAACACCACTCATTTCTTCAACAATGGCTTTACGCTCACCTGTTAATCGATTAAATAAGGTGGATTTTCCTACGTTTGGTCGGCCTACAATGGCTACTATATTTGACATTTTAATGTTTTGTTTTCGCTAAGAGAGGCTAAACATAGCCATATTTCTTAAGTTTATTGTCATTTCCTTTCCAATCCTTGTCTACTTTTACAAAAAGATCTAAGAATACTTTTTTATCGATAAAGGTTTCAATGTCTTTTCTGGCTGCTGTACCAACCTCAGTTAGTTTACTTCCTTGATGTCCGATTATAATCCCTTTTTGAGATTCTCTATTCGCAATTATAAGAGCTCGAATCTTCACGATATTTGGCTCAACTTTATATTCTTCTACCACAACCTCTACCGAATAAGGAACCTCTTTGTTGTAAGTCATTAGAATTTTTTCTCTAATAATTTCCGAGATAAAAAAGCGCATTGGTTTATCGGTAAGATCTTCTTTATCGAAAAATGGAGGGGAAGCTGGTAACAGCTCTTTAATCTTTTGAATAATAAAATCTATATTCAATTTTGTTAAAGCAGATATTGGTAAAATTTCAGCTTGAGGTAGTTCTTTTCCCCATAATTCCACTTTAGCTACAACTTGATCCATATCTTTAGCTAAATCAATTTTATTGATTAGCACAAAAATAGGTAAGTTCATTTGCTTTATTTTATCTAATGTGCCTTGATGATTTAAGGTGTTCTCGAAAATGTCAGTTACTAATAATATAATATCAGCATCTTTTAATGAACTCGTTACAAAATTCATCATTTTTTCGTGCAATTTATACTTCGGTTCTAGTACTCCAGGAGTATCAGAATACACAATTTGAAAGTCTTCTCCATTTACAATTCCCATAATTCTATGGCGAGTTGTTTGATGTTTAGAAGTAATGATAGACATACGTTCTCCTACTAAGTTGTTCATTAACGTAGACTTACCAACATTAGGACTTCCTATAATATTTACAAAACCTGCTTTGTGCGACATTTTATTAGATAAATTTGGTTTACAAAGATACAGTATATATATTTGCAATCCAATATCGCGGGGTAGAGCAGTTGGTAGCTCGTTGGGCTCATAACCCAAAGGTCGTCAG
>JAHDBM010000035.1:20481-33124 GCA_020630395.1 Flavobacteriales bacterium | reverse complement strand
CTGTATCATTTCCTGTTGCAGGAACATTAATGGTAGAGCCTACTGAAAGTGAATCGAAAGAAGAACTAGATCGTTTTGCTGATGCCATGATTAATATTCGCAAGGAAATTGAAGATATCGCAAAAGGACTATTTGATAAAGAAAATAACCTTATTCAAAACGCCCCACATATTCAAGCTGATGTACTTGCGGATGATTGGAACTTCCCATATTCTAGAAAAGAAGCTACTATGCCTATGGATTACTTAAAGGAATTTAAATATTGGGCTCATGTGAGTAGAGTGGATAATGCTTTTGGAGATCGTAATTTAATTTGCACGTGTCCTAGTATTGAAGAATATGAAATGATGGAGGAAGAGGTTTAAAAACCAAAAGTCCTCTATACAATTTCGATTTTCAATCAAAATCATTAGAACTGACAGTTATTTGAATGTGACTTAATTAGTATACACCAACAAAAAAGCCCTCAATTGAGGGCTTTTTTTATTTCCATAATACGTAATCTATATAACCTGAGGCTCCATCTCGTCCTCTATCTCCGTCTCTACCTTTAACACCATCTTCTCCATCTTTTCCATCACCAAGACCGCCATCTCCTTCGTCTCCTCCGCTACCACCTCTAGCACCACAACCACCTCTAGCACCATCTCCTCCTTGAACATCAGCAGTTATAACATTAATATAAGCTTGTGCTTCTTGTGTGTAAAAAACAGTAATTCTACCTCCGTTACCTCCATCACCTCCAGGGGCTCCAAAACCTCCGTTACCTCCATGGCCTCCATCTCCACCATATCCTCTATTATCGACTTTATCAGTTTCTTCTGTACTGCCATCTCCACCATCTCCTCCGTCACCACCTCTGTAACCATCACCTCCTCTACCTCCATTACCACCAGAAACATCTAACCAAAGTTTTCCTTCAGTTCCAATGTATCGTGTAAATGTTCTTCCTAATTCATCTACAACTTGAGCTTTAAGAATAATTTGATCTTCTTTTTCACTTAATACTTCTAGGTATACATTTAGGTTTTCTCCATCTTCTCCTCTTTGACCAATATATCCGTGAGCACCATTTCTTCCATGTTCGCCATTTTCACCATCTATACTTCTAGCATCATGATCTCTTCCATCATCACCATTTTGACCTGATATGCATCTTGCATCATCACCCGAACTTCCCCAAGAACCTGAAAAAATTAGGCTATATGCAACATTATAATGTTTAATATATTTCTTGGTAAACGTTATAGAAGGATCTGCCTTTAAAGTTGCAGTTACAGTTAACTCATTATTAGATGGAGTAAAACCGTCCGTAATTCTTACAACTCCATTACTACCTGTTAATGTCCCACATCCTGATACTGAATAATCAAAATCGTCATAATACAATTTAGGCTCGTTCCCTCCTGTTGTAGAGGTTTCACTAGTTGTTAACCAACTTTGAACATTAATTTTAAACGTATTATTTGGGTATATCTTTCTTTTATTTGAGATAATCTCAATTGCTGATACTTTATTCCTATAATCTTTAATATCTAACTTGTACATATAATTATGCGTATCATCTCTTTTTAGAGTAGCTGTTATATATGATAAATCTGAAGTAAGTTCTTTATTAAACCTAACAGTTACGGCTCTTTTCTTTCTCTTGATGATTTCTCCATCTCCTGCAAAAGAGAACTCAAAATCTTTCATGTTTACTTTTCTAGAATCTAACGTAGAATGAATTGTTCCGTCATTTAAAATCACATCTAAATTAATCGTGATGGTATTTCCTCTCCAAATTTTGTTTTTTTGAAAATCTAACTCCACACGATCTATAGACCTAATAAAGCGTTTATTAATGGACATTGCCGAAACAGATAAGGCAATAAATAAGAGTAAAGTAATATTTTTCATGACGTATGTTTTGCTTTATCAAACCAAACATTGTGCCAAAGTCATAACTAAATAGCAACTACAAGTTAATTATGAATATTACATTAGACAGATTTAATTTAAATTACAGTAAATAGCTCTTCGGTCGTTTTACGAACTTTGGCTAATGATGCATTTTGATCTTTATTTGATCGATAGCCTACTGGGCAAATTACTGCAGCATTTAGGTTTTTACTTGATAAATCTAAAATTTCATTTACTTTTTGAGAGTCAAAACCTTCCATAGGGCATGAATCTATCTTAAGTTCACCAGCTGCTGCAAGTAGATTTCCTAATGCTATATATGTTTGTTTAGCCGTCCACACGTTTACTTGATCGTCTGTAAATTGTCCAATAGTTGTTTTCATATAATCTCCAAAACCACTAAGGTTTTCATTAGGGATATTTCTGATTTCACTAATAGCCTTTACATAAGCATCTATATGATCATCATTTACATGAACATAATTACAAAAAACAAAAACCTCACTTGAGTCGACAATTTGTTGTTGATTAAAACATGCTGGTAAAAGCTGTTCTTTTGTTTCTTTATCTTTTACTATAATGACCTTATATGCTTGTAATCCGTATGACGAAGCAGATAATCTTATTGCTTCTTGTAATTGTAGTAATTGATCTTGTGATATTTTTTTAGTTGGATCAAATTGTTTAGTGGCATATCGCCAGTTTAAGTTTTTTATTAATTCCATTTTTTTAAATTTTTTATTTCATTGGTACTTCCATCAACAAGATGTTAGTTCCTTTTTTTGCTTTTATTTCTAATGATGTTGTATCCCACAGACCATAACCATCTCTTTTTTCTAGCAATTGATTGTTTATTGTTACTTGTCCTTCAATAACAAACACATAAAATCCATTGTTAGCGTTATTAATCTTATGATTAACCATTACTTCTTTATTAAATTCTCCTTTATAAAACCATGCGTTTTGATGAATCCAAACACCTTGATCTTCCTTATTAGGTGAAAGTATTTGATATAATTCATTCTCTTTTTTTAATTCTCCTATTTCAATTTGATCGTACCTTGGACCTACATTTTTTTGGTTAGGCATCAGCCATATTTGTAAAAATCGAACATCAAATTCTTTACTTTGATTGAATTCGCTATGCCTAATCCCTGTTCCTGCACTCATAACTTGAATATCTCCGGATTTTATAACTCCATTGTTTCCCATACTGTCTTTATGCTCCAAGGCTCCTTCAAGAGGTATAGAAATAATTTCCATATTATCATGAGGGTGTTCTCCAAATCCCATACCAGATGATACTTGATCATCATTTAGCACTCTTAAAACTCCAAAATTCATTCTATCTGGGTTATAATAGTTTGCAAAACTAAATGAATGATATGAATTTAACCATCCATGATTAGCATGTCCTCTCGTATTTGCTTTATGTAATACTGTTGTTGATGTTTTTGTTTCCATAATTGGTAAATGATTAAAGCCAACTTGTTTAGTAATCTTATCTTTTTTTACTTCACCTTTAACTAGTTTAGCTGCAGCTATTGCACTTGTTGCCAAAATTGATTTCCTAATAAAGTCTTTGCGTTTCATAATACTTGTTTGGCTAAAGATACGTATTAAATATGTTTACAACAAATATTGTTTTAAACTTTATTTTAAAAGTGATAAATAACTACAATTTTCACATTACTTTAAATCTTGATTTTTTATAAAAAAAACAGGAAATTATTTGAGATAGTAAAAATCGATCACAAAAAATTACGGACCTTAAATAAAGGTATAAAAAGACATTATTTTTTTTCTATTCTACCAGAAAAGGCCAATAAAAGTGATGGTAGTAGCACTAAGTTACTTAACATGGCTATAAGTAATGTAACAGAAATTAATAACCCTAAAGCTTGAGTACCTCCGTAACTGGACGCCATAAAGATAGAGAACCCAAAGAATAAAATAATAGAAGTATACAACATACTTATACCTGTTTCTCTCAGTGCTGCATAAACAGCAACTTTAACATTTCCTCCAGAAGCTTTTAATTCTTGCTTATACTTTGCTAAATAATGTATAGCATCATCTACAGCTATACCTAGTGAAATACTAAACACCAATATAGTACTAGGCTTTAATGAAACACCAAAATACCCCATTATCCCAGCAGTAAATACTAATGGTATTAAATTAGTAACGATAGTTATAACAACCATCCAAAACGACCTAAATAAGAAGGACATTAATATTGAAATTCCAATAATTGCAATTAAAAGGCTTATAAAAAGGTTAAATATTAAATATTTTGTTCCTTTTGTAAATGGAACAATAAATCCGGTTATTTTACTATCAATATAGGTCTGATCAATGACTCTCTCTAATTGAGTCTTACCCATTTGTAATGCCTTTTCATAATCCATGCCTTCATCATACCATTGTTCAGCTAGCTCGTTTTCTCCAGAATCTTTTAATGCCGCTATATAACTACTCTCTATATAGCCAAATTCAGTTATTAATGAATCCAATAGGAACAGATCTCTCTCTATTGAGGAATTTTCAAACTTCATCTTAGCCAATACATTTGAAACAAGTACTTTATCAGGATTAAGAATATTATCTATTTCTGGCTGTGCTTTTAATAAAAGACTATCTAATCTTGCGATACCAAAATCCTCAACTTGAGTTGATATTCTTGTCTTAGTCCCAGTACTATCTATATAAGAAGACATAGATAATGAACCTCCTGATTTATTTTTCTTAATGTATTTTTTAATATATGCTTTATCTCTTCCTTTTGGCAATTGATATTTATCTGGGTTCCCATTATAAAACGCTTGATTAACAAATTTTAATGCATCAACCATTGAAATGGTTTTTTGTATTTCAGGATAAGTTTCTAGATATCTTTGAACGCTATCTATCTTTTTAAGAACTGAACTTTTTTGATATTTTCCTTTTTTCTTAACATCTAACAAAAGCTCAAAAGGCATAACACCAGATAAATTATCTTGAAAAAATACTAAATCATTTTTAGGTTTTTGACCATTAGGAAGATCATCTATCATTCTACCGGTTGCCTGTAATTGCATTGCTCCATATATACTAAACGCAATAACTATAACAGTCGTTATGTATATCAATTTGCGTTTGTTACTCACTAAATGATTTAACAACTCTAAAAATTTAGCTAACCATCCTTTTTCTAAATGTTTTGTTTGTCTGTCTTTAGGCTCTGGTAAAAAGCTAAATAAAATTGGAACAAGTAAAACTGTTATTCCAAATAACAACAGGATACATATTGATGCTGTAATACCAAACTCAATAAGCATAGGAGTATCTGTGAAGATAAATGTCCCTAAGCCAAAAGCAGTTGTTGCATTAGTTAATAATGTAATATGTCCTATTTTAACAATTACTGTTTTAAGGGCAAGTTCTTTATCTCGAGTTTCTAAAAATACTTGCTGGTATTTATTAATTAAGTATACACAATTAGGTATTCCTATCACAATAATTAGTGGAGGCAAAAGCCCCATTATTGCAGATATTTTATACTCTAAAACACCTAAAATACCCATAGAAAAAACAACTCCTATTCCCACAATAAGAACAGCAACAACAATAACATTAAATGATCTAAAAAAGAAGAATAACACCAATATGGTTGCTAAAAGCGATAAAAACAAGAAGATTTTTAGCTCTGATTTAATATTCCTCATGTTGGAGGCTCTTATAAAAGGTAAACCTGTTAAGTAAAATTCACTTTTATAAACACCCTCAAATTCTTTTGTAAGTTGTGTAATCTCTTTCGAAAATTCTCCTCGTTTATTTGAGTTAAAATAATCAACATTAACCATTAATAACATCACATGAAAATGTGATGAATCATTGTATATCGTACTTTCATAAAATGGGTAAGACCGTATTGTGTTTTTAATACTATCAACTCCATGTTGAGTTAATGCCTTATCGCCCGGTATATTATCTAATTCAAATCTTTTTAAAGAATCGTTTTTCTTAATGATGTATAAATTTGCCTCAGAGTAAACAGAATCTACACTTGGATGATCCATGAACTTATCGCCCATTTTTTTCCAAGTCTCATATTTTTCTTTAGTAAAAAACTCATCATCTTGAACTCCAATAACTACCTGAAAACCATCTAAACCAAAGAGTCCTTTAAACTCTTCATAAGCAATTATATCTTTATGATCACTAGGTAATAATCTTGGCATTTGATATGCAAGCTCAACATCTTTTCCTTTATACCCCATAAAGGCAGTAAGTAAGACTATACCTATAAGTATATAGATACGATTATTAAGAATAAAATGTGCTAGTTTTTGTCCCACAAAAAGATTTTTAGCGAATATAAAAAAAAGGGCTAACTTGTTCGAGTTAGCCCTATAATTCATTTTGTTAAATATTGTTTATTTTAATAACTTTTTAATCATTTTTTGAACCTTTTCGTTCAGTTCATCAGCAAGATCTTTATCAACTAATATTCTCCCACTATGCTCATCTACAATAATCTTTTTTCTAGCAGCAATATCTAATTGTCTTTGTGGCGGTATACTAATGAATGAACCTCCTGAAGCACCTCTTTCAACAGGAACAACAGCTAATCCATTTTTAGCCCCAGAACGAATTCTTTTATAAGCTGTTAATAAACGGTCTTCTATTTTTTTCCCTTCTTTAGCAGATTGTTTTGCTAAAATTTCTTCTTCTTTTTGTGTTTCAGCAACAATCTCATCTAATTCTTGTTTCTTTTGATCTAGAAGAGCTTGTTTTTCTTCTATGTTGCTTAACGATAAATTTAAAACTTCTTTTTTATTTTCTATTTGAGCCTTGAACTCTTTAATCCTTTTTTCACTTAATTGAATTTCTAATTCTTGAAATTCAATTTCTTTGGATAGTGCATCAAACTCTCTGTTGTTTCTGACCTTAGCTTGTTGCGCTTCATATTTTTTAATAGCAGCTTTGCACTCTTCTATTAAATGCTTTTTATCAGAAATTGATTTTTCAACCTCCGCCATTTCTTCATCAATCTTACCTTTTCGTGTATTTAGCCCTTCAAGTTCATCTTCTAAATCCATTACTTCAATAGGAAGTTCTCCTCTTATTGTTTTAATTCGATCTATACTTGAATCAATTAACTGCAATGTGTATAATGCACGTAACTTATCTTCTACTGTTTGATTTTTGCTTGCCATAGTTATTTAATGGGTAGTTAAGATTGCAAAATTACAAAATAACATTCATTTATTATAATTTAAACCCTTATTTTTAACTTGTAACCGGACAAGCTAATTATTAAACGGTTACAAAGTTATAAAATGCCATAAAATAATTTAGCCTGTATTTTTGTAAGTAAATCGCTATATTTACGATAGTAGCTATTGTATTATCTAGATACTAATAACTAAATCAACCTATTATGAAATATACTATATGTTTTTCCTTTATTTTATTATTAATATTTGGAATTTCTAATCATGGAAAATCACAACAAACACCAACTATATACTGTAACTATAATCAAGCTATATATGATCAATTAGCAAATGATCCTTCTTTTCAACTTAAATTAGATTCTGTTAAAGCAATACAAGATCAGCATGCACTTAATGTTTCACAACAAACAAATAGGGCTACAGTATATTATATACCTGTTGTATATCACATATTACATGAAGGAGGCATTGAAAACATTACAGATGCTCAAGTTAAAAGTGACTTAGAGCAATTAAATAATATGTTTAATAAACTTAACTCTTCGGTTTCATCTGTTCACCCTACTTTTAGAGCTAGAGCTGCTGATGTTGAGATTGAATTTATTTTGGCTCAGAAAAAGAATGACGGTACTTGTTTTAGTGGAATAACACGAACTTTTTCGTCTTTAACAAATCATACTGGTAACTCTAGTGGTGTCGCAAATGCTGTTAGAGCAGCTCACGGAGACTTTCCCGGGAATAAGTACATGAACATTTTTGTTAGTAAAACAATTGGAGGGGCTGCTGGTTATACTACGCAACCATGGTTTACAGGGATGGAAAACGGAATTTTTATCTTACACAATTATGTAGGTACTATTGGTACATCTCAATTTCCTAATGAAAATGCAACTACTGCTCACGAAGCCGGACATTGGTTAAATTTAGATCATCCTTGGGGCGGATCTAACAATCCTGGATTATCTTCTAACTGTAGTTCTGATGATGGTATAACTGATACTCCTAACACTATTGGCTGGACGAGCTGTAATGTTAATGGATCTACCTGTGGTAGTTTAGATAATGTTGAGAATATTATGGATTATTCATATTGTCCTAATCACATGTTTACTAATGGGCAAAGTAATAAAATGAGAGCTGCTGCAACTTCCCCTATTGGAGGAAGAAGTAATGTTACTAGTGCTGCTAACCATGCAGCTACAGGCATATTTTCTGATGTTTTGTGTAAAGCTGATTTTAGCTCAGATCAACTTGTTGTATGCGATAACGATCCTGTTCAGTTTTTTGATGATTCTTATCACAATGCGACTTCTTGGAATTGGACATTTCAAGGCGGTACACCTTCCACTTCAACAGCCAAAAATCCAACTGTAACGTATGCTATAAATGGATCTTTTGATGTTACCCTTAAAGTAACAAATGCTAGTGGTAATATTACAGTTACTAAAAACAATTATATGAGAGTTTTAGGTTATTATGGAAAACTACCTCCTTTTACTAGAGGTTTTGAAGATACACTAGGATTTGATTATTGGTGGAACACAAATACTAACGCAAATAATGATTGGCAACACACCAATAGCGCTTCTTATAGTGGTTCTAGATCAGTTTACATCAATAACTTTGATAATGAGGTAGGGACTGTAAGTGAACTATCTAGTAATACCGTTAATTTACTTGGTATGTCTTCTGCTTCTTTAAGTTATCGATATGCATATGCTAGAAAATCATCTACAGGGGCTGAGAGTGTACAATTATTATTCTCTAAAGATTGCGGAAAAACATGGGTTATTGCTAGAGCTTTAATTCCTTCATCTTCTACTACAAATTCACCTTTTGTTCCATCCGGTAATAGTGACTGGAATTACCATACTGTTAATATAAGTTCATCTTATTTTGAACCAAACTTTAGGTATATGTTTAAGGTTACTAATAATGGTGGTAACAATATTTACATTGATGATATAAACATAAATAGTGTAGTTTCTATTAACGAAATTGAAGAAGTTGCAAATATAAATATCTACCCTAATCCTTTTAATGAAAGTGCTACAATTGATTTTCAATTAAAATCTGCTGCTAATGTAAGCATTGTCTTAATCGATATGGTTGGTAAAGAAGTTGAAACAATCTTGCCGACTACATCTTTAACTGAACACAATAATCACAGTTACATGATACAAAAGAATGCTTTAACAAATGGTGTATATTTTGTTAAAATGAATGTTAATGGAAAAACAAGTTTAAAGAAAATTGTTATTCAGTAATACAAAATGATAAACAATAAAAAGACCTTGAGAAATCAAGGTCTTTTTTTATGCTTCAAAAGTTTCTAGAATAACGTCTTTATATAGATGCCCGAATTGAGCTAAACACCATACTTTTAATAGTGTTTTTTCATCTGGCTTAATCCAGTTTAAAGACTTTCTTAATTCTTTTTTAAATAGCTTTTTATCAAAGCTAATTCTCTTTAGAATAGTTTTACTTAGCTCTAACATATCTTTTTTATTTTGCATTCAACTAAAGTACGCTAAGAAGGATATATTATTGTAAAGAAAGTTAATAATTTGTTAACTAAACAGTGTTAAATATTGTTAATGAGAGATTAAGAAATTAATCCATTAAAGTAAATTCATTATTAAAAAATTTATACTTTTTTGTCTCATTCTTATCAAACTCATATGAGTTATTGATAATTTTTAAATAATTATTCATTTGGATTTCACTATTGCAAGCATAAAATCCTTCAGAATTATCATAAGCAATCATAAGATGATCTATCAAGTGTAAATTTTCATCTACGGCACATAACCAATGAATAGTTTCTTCTGTATAATCTCTAGAAATTAATAAGTATAGCTGGTCATTAGTGTAAAAATACCCATAACTAGCATATTGAAAACTAATATTATAATCTTCAATAGTACTATATTCAAAATCTATCCAATCCTGTTTTGTTAAAACAATGGATTTATTATCATCATGATATGATATAGAATCTTTGTACGGAAATGATGTTACTTCAACTAATTTATTTGTAATTGGGTTTAGAATCGTATTGTGTTCACCTTTATCAATAAAAGGTATACTATCCTTTTCGATAACATCATGAGTATTATAATCATTTGTTTCACTAGTTGTTGTATTACAACTTGCTGCAAAAAAACAGATTAAAATTAATATTCTCATCTAGGCTTGAACTAATTTTTCAATTCCAGATTTCAACCTTTTTATAACTTCTTCTTTTCCCAGTAATTCTGATATTTGAAACATAGAAGGTCCCATACCTTTTCCTGTAACTAATACTCTAAAATTAGGAAGAACAGCTCCCATACCTAATTCCTTTTCAGTTAAAAAATCTTTAAATGTTTTTTCAATTTCTGCTGAAGTCCAATTATTAAGTGACTCATACTTAGCAGTAAGCTCTTCTATAATTTGAGGCGTATGTTCTTTCCATTTTTTACGAATTGTTTTCTCATCAAATTCGGATGGTGTTTCAAAGAAATAATTATCAGCTAATAATTCATGAGTAAAAGACGCTCTCTCTTTCATCAATTCGCATACTCCAGCCAAAAATTCATCTGAAACATCTGCTCCAATTTGCGGTTTAATTAACTCAGCTAGTTCAGCCCCTGATTTTTCTCTTAAATACTGTTGGTTAAACCACTTTGTTTTATCTGGATCAAATTTAGAACCTGATTTTCCAACTCTTTCTAGTGTAAAAGCTTCGCAAAGCTCTTCTAAACTAAATATTTCTTGAGGCGTTCCTGGATTCCATCCTAAAAAGGCTAACATATTTACAAAAGCATCAGCAAAATATCCATTTTCTCTATACCCAGAAGATATATCTCCTGTTTTTGGATCAGTCCATTGTAAAGGGAAAACTGGAAATCCTAAACGATCTCCATCTCTTTTACTTAATTTACCATTGCCATCTGGTTTTAAAATTAATGGTAAATGAGCAAATTTTGGAGCTGTATCCTCCCATCCTAAATATTTATATAACAAAACATGTAAAGGTGCTGATGGCAGCCATTCTTCTCCTCTAATAACATGAGAAATTTTCATTAAATGGTCATCTACAATATTCGCCATATGATAAGTTGGCATTCCATCTGATTTAAATAAGACTTTATCATCCATATTTGCCGTATTTACGACAACCCAACCTCTAATTTCGTCATGAAATCTTACTTCCTCATTTCTTGGTAATTTTATTCTTACAACATAGGGTTCTCCTGCATATAATTTTTCTTGAACTTCATCTGCAGATAAACTGGTAGAGTTTTTTAAATACTGACGCGTTACTGCATTATATTGCCATCCTGGTAGTCCTTGTTTTTTGGCATTCTCCCTTTGCTCATTTAATTCTTCAGCAGTATCAAAAGCATAATACGCTTTATCAGCTTCTATTAATTGATCTACATATTGACGATACATTGGCTTACGCTCTGATTGAACATAAGGCCCTAAATCACCTCCATATCCTTGTCCTTCATTAGGCTCAATACCGCACCATTTTAAAGATTCTTGGATATATTCTTCTGCTCCTTTTACAAATCGAGTTTGATCTGTATCTTCTATTCTTAAAATAAAATCTCCGCCATGCTTTTTTGCAAACAAGTAGTTATACAAAGCAGTTCTCACTCCTCCAATATGTAAAGGTCCTGTTGGACTTGGCGCAAAACGTACTCTAACTCTTCTATCCATAATATAAAATCTTTGTGCAAAGATAATATTCCAATTTCATGTATAAATGGATTAAGCTATTTATTTGAACTTTTTTAACGTAAGTGTGTATATACAATTAAACAATAATTATGACTAGTACATTTTTAATTCTATTTACCAGTTTATTTTTTGCATTTACACCAACAAATAATGAAAGCTTATTTAAAAATGATGTTCCAATTTATATTATTGATGAAGTTGCATTAATAGAGTTTCAAGTTTATGGGGAATTAGCTCCTGATGGTTATATTGACGAAGCTAATTCTATAACTGAAGCATATGGATTTATTATTAGCAGAGTTGCAGGATGTGAAATTACGAAAGAACTACAAAAGAAAGTTCATAAAAAGAACAATCAATCTTTAAAATATATGAATACCATATATGGTAAAGATTGGAAGGAAAATTTCACTAAAGAAACAGGACTTGAACTAGCAATTCCATTTAATTAATGACCTATGAAGAAGACATCATTGTTAATCCTTGGCAGTTTGTTCTATATTAATTCTTATTCTCAAGTAGCTATGGGTAAAGTAGATAGTAAAGACGAATATAAAATTGAAAACAAAGTAGCCACTAAAGTTGAATATGAAAAACTTCTATCTAGTTTAACGAAAATTGATGGTACGTATAGTTGCAAAAAAACTACTACTGGTGGTGCTTTTAATTACAATACAAAAAACAAGGACGGCATAAATTATACGGTTTCTGTTTTAATGGATGGAAAAAAGAGTTACCATCACATTTTTAAATTTGGGATTCAGCCTAATCAAATTAAACAAAAAAAG
>JAHDBM010000035.1:17297-20381 GCA_020630395.1 Flavobacteriales bacterium | reverse complement strand
TTACCATCACATTTTTAAATTTGGGATTCAGCCTAATCAAATTAAACAAAAAAAGACATCAACTAATTGGTGTCTTTTAATTTTTATAAAATAATATCCTTATTTATAAAGTTCCCCTTTTAGCCTGTTCTCTTTCGATTGACTCGAATAAAGCTTTAAAGTTACCTGCTCCAAAACCTCTTGCACCCATTCTTTGAATAATCTCAAAAAACAATGTAGGCCTATCTTCAACAGGCTTTGTGAAAATTTGTAGTAAATACCCTTCTTCATCAGCATCTATCATAATACCTAATGACATTAACTTTTTAATATCTTCTTTTAATTCATGGCTAAAGGTTTCTAATCGCCCAGGAACAGCTTTATAATATTCCTCTGGAGGTGTAGATAAAAATTCTACTCCTCTTGATCGAAGCTTACTAACCGTATCAATAATATCATCAGTTGCTATGGCTATGTGTTGTACTCCAGGCCCCCCATAAAAATCTAAATATTCCTCTATTTGAGATTTTTTAATTCCTTCAGCAGGTTCGTTAATTGGAAATTTAATTCTTCCATTTCCATTACTCATCACTTTACTCATAAGAGCAGAATACTCAGTTGTAATTTGTTTATCATCAAACGATAAAAAGTTTACAAATCCCATTACATCTTCATACCACTTTACCCAAATATTCATTTCATTCCAACCTACATTACCTACCATGTGATCGATAAATTTAAGTCCAGTTGGTTCAGGGTTATAATCGGATTCCCATTTTTCATAACCAGGTAAAAACTCACCTTTGTAATTCTTTCTTTCAACAAACATATGAACTGTTTCTCCATACGTGTATATACCTGATCTTACTACTTCTCCATGTTGATCTTTCTCGACCATAGGTTCCATATAAGATTTAGCACCTCTTTTTGTGGTTTCTTCCCAAGATTTTTTTGCATCATCTACCCAAAGTGCTACAACCTTTACCCCATCTCCATGCTTAGCCATATGCTCATTCATCCATGAATCTTCTTTGAGAGGGGTAGTTAACACAATTCTAATTTTATCTTGCTTAAGCACATACGAAGCATAATCTTTACAACCTGTTTCTAATCCTTTGTAAGCATAAGATTGAAAACCAAATGCAGTTTTATAAAAGTGTGCTGCTTGTTTTGCATTGCCCACTATAAACTCCACATAATCGGTTCCTAATAATGGAAGGAAATCTTGAGCTCCTTCAAATATTTTTTCTAATCCGTATTCTACGTTTTTTATTTTAGTCATTCTTGCTCGTTTTATTTAGAGATATGAATAAAGAATATAGAGCCAAGACTCTTTATAATCCATTCTGAAATCCCATTGTCATTTTTTGAAATTCGGTTATTTTACTCAATAATGTTTCTAACGTTTTTTTATCAATGTATTTCCTATGATTAGCAATATAAAGTTGTGTAATTAATTCAAATGAAGAACCAAGAGAAATATCCAAAAAGTGAGAAAAAGACTTATTAGTTCTTGCAGACCCCTCTGCAACATTACTTGGCATTGAAACAGAACATCTACTAATTTGAGAACTTAAATCATATCTTTCGTGTTTAGGAAACTGAATAATTATATCAGAAACTTCAAAAGAAATTTCTAATCCTAATTGCCAAATTTTAAGGTTTTTATAATTATGTCTTTGTATATCTCCCATTACTAAAAACTATTCCATTTTTTAACTAATATTACAGATCGTTCTTTTCTCTTTATTCTATTTTCTACATTATTCATCAGTAGAAATTAATGTATCCAAGATTTATGATAGCCCTTTGCTTCAATTTCTAACGCTTGTTTAGTTACTTTTAATGGTTTAAAGGTATCTACCATAACGGCTAGCTCTAATGTTTCCTTTTTACCTATACTACCTTCATAAGTTCCCGGATGAGGTCCATGAGGTATGCCTCCCGGGTGTAACGTAATTTGACCTTTTTCAATGTTATTCCTACTCATAAAGTCACCATCTACATAATATAACACTTCATCAGAATCAATATTACTATGATTATAGGGTGCTGGTATGCTTTTAGGATGATAATCATACAGTCTAGGTACAAATGAACAAATTACAAATGCTGAAGTTTCAAATGTTTGATGAACTGGTGGAGGTTGATGAACTCGACCTGTTATTGGTTCGAAATCATGAATTGAAAATGCATATGGAAAATTATATCCGTCCCACCCTTCAACATCAAAAGGATGTGAGGCATAGATATAATCGTATAATATCCCTTCTTTCTTTATTTTAATTAAAAAATCTCCTTGTTCATCATGCGTTTCTAGTTCACTTGGCGGTCTAATGTCTCGCTCACAAAATGGAGAATGCTCTAATAATTGGCCAAACCAATTTCTATATCTTTTTGGTGTATATATTGGATGAAAACTTTCCACTATAAATAACCTATTATCCTCATCATTAAATGTTATTTGGTATATCATTCCTCTAGGAATTACCAAGTAATCTCCATATTCAAAATCAATATTACCTACTAATGTTTTTAATTTGCCTGATCCTTTATGGATAAACAACACTTCATCAGCATCTGTATTTTTGTAAAAATAATCCTCTTGCGAAGCTAAAGGTGCTGCTAATGAAATATGACAATCATTATTTACCAATACTGGAACCCTACTCTCTAAATAATCTTTAGTAGGCTTAACATTAAAACCTGTAAAACTTTTTGCTTGTAAACTTTTATGCTGAGCTATTTCCGGAGAGATATCTTTACTCCCTTTTATTTCTTTTACTTGAGTAGGCGGGTGATTATGGTAAAGCAAAGATGACATCCCATCAAAACCTATAGTTCCAAACAATTGTTCATGAAACAGCTCTCCATTTTCTTTTCTAAATTGAGTATGTCTCTTTTCTGGAATTCTACCTAGCTTATGATAAAACGGCATAGTTTATTTCTTAAATTGATTGAAGATAAATATACAAATATTCAATTCATCAAGAACAAAATTATATAGGGATTACAATTAGTTAAGTAAAAGACTAAGGTTTTCTTTAGCCTCTGGACAAATTTTATCCAATGCCTTTTTTAACTTTTTCTTAGGAATGGACTCTA
>JAHDBM010000035.1:5912-17197 GCA_020630395.1 Flavobacteriales bacterium | reverse complement strand
TCTTGTTGAGCATCAGCACCTTTAAATGTTCCGTCCCATTTTGTTTCTACTCTATCGGTTTGAAAAATTAAATCTCCCCATCTATTAAAAACATAGAACGTAAAATTTTCTTCACTAATTCCTACAAGCGTAGGAAAGAAAAAGTCATTTTTACCATCTCCATCAGGTGTAAATGCGTTAGGAACATGTAGATATGAGCGATCTTCTATAATTACTGGTTTGCAAATCCTATCAATACAATTATAAATCGTTTGAACCTCTAAACATATATTATACCTACCTCCTCTATCATCTGGAAATATCATGGTAGTATCTATATTATTTGATGTTCCAAATAAATCAAAAGTCCAGTAGTTAAAGTCATTAAGTATAGATTGATTAACAAACTCTATTTCAGTATTCCAAATATCTCTTATTGGTGGTATTGCATCAAAATCAGCTATAGGATTTGGATGAATCCAAATCAGACCTGGTGATAATGAATCTGAAACACACCCTTGAGGTGATGTGATCGTTAACCTAACATCATATCTGCCAGTATCATCATAAGTATGATAAACCTGACCACAGATAGATGTTTGAGCGCCATCACCAAAATCCCAAAGGCACGAACCTACAGATGCAGGAGGTGTTAAATTTGTAAAATGAATTTCAGTAGGCACACACCCTTCGGTAGTGTCTACCATAAAATTAACATCTGGTAGTGGGTATACAATAATTCTTACTGAGTCTTGAGCATCAGGAACAGTGCATCCATCAGATAATGTAACTGTATATACAGTAGTAACAGTTGGATAAACGGTTATATTTTGTCCTGGACCTCCTCCATTATTCCAATTATAAGTATAGTTTCCATTTCCTCCTGTTCCAATAGAAGTTAAATTTACACTATCTCCTTCACAAATAGCAGTATCATCATAAGCTGTTACACTTAATGGAGGCAATACATTAACGACAACATTATCTAATATTTGACAACCATTGGCATCAGTTGCTATTACTGTATAAGTAGTAAGGCTTATTGGTGAAGCTGGATACGGATTACCAACAAATACTTGAGAAGTTCCTACATACCATGTATAAGTAAACGCCCCAGTACCTCCAACAGCATTAGCATTTAGATTAACTGAAGTTCCATAACAAATTAAGGTATCATTACTCGATTGTATCGTAATTTGAGGTGGTTGATTAATAACAACTGTATCTCTAGCTATACACCCTGCTGTATCTTGTATTGCAATAAAATATGGACTAGCAGCTGCACATAACCCAGTATAACTACCAGTAGTTTGATATGTATTACCACCATCTATACTATATAAAGCGGCTGTACTATGATTTATAGTAATAGCTCCTTGGCATGAATTGTAACACAATTCATCAACAACTGTTATACTATCTATTGTAAGTGGTAATGGCTCAACAATATTAAATGTAGAATCTACAGTACATCCATTATCATCTGTAACCAAAACAGTATGAACACCAGCACACAAGCCAGCAATTGAGTTACTGGTTACGTTTTGCGAACCATCCCAACTATACCAATATCCAAATGAGGCTGGTGTACCTCCAGAGGGTGAAGCTATAGCACTTCCGTTACAAGCACCTGGACAAGAAACATTAATAGTGGTTAAATCTAATATTAATGGTGGTGGCTCATTAACTGTATGATTGAAGGAAGTATCCGTACAACCATAACTATCTGTAACTAAAATAGTATATGTTCCAGCTGCTAATCCTCCAAAAACTCTATTAGTAGTAAATGTAGTTCCATTATCGATACTATATTGATAAGGTGGCACACCTCCAAATACATTAACCGTAATTCTCCCTGTTGTATCACCATAACAAGCAACATCTTCAACAATATTAAAGTGATTTAGCTTTGCATAAATTGTTGATAATATAGTATCTATTTGAACACTACATCCATTCTCTGAAATTAAATCACATGTGAACGATCCTGGGCCCGAGATTAAAATTTGACGTGTAGTATCAATTAAAGTATTAGATACTGCATCTCTCCATTCATATTTATGGTATCCACCTGGGGCTTCTAATATCATACCATCACAATCTGGTATTAATGTCATTTCTGGCGCATCACAAGTAGCATCAATGTAAGCTCTACCCAAGTGACCACCATAATCACAATCAGAAGTAGTAAATTCAACTGTCATGTTTTGACCTATATAGGCAGATAAATCTACTGATATTTGAGACCAATCTTTCCATTCGTATCCTCCTTGGGTTTGAAAACCAGGATTTCCTTGACCAGCTGCCACGTTATATTTCGTACAAGAATCAGCTAAAGCATTGTTATTAGAATCAAAAATATTAATCGTGAAAAATGGCTGATAATCTAATGGATGTCCTGGGTCTTGAAGTACAACAGCATATGCATAAGTAAAAATGTATTTATTAGGAGTTACTAGGAAAGTATGTCTTATTTTTTCAGCTCCGTAACCTGCTGCATCATTACCTAATCTTAAAGATGATGTTCCTCCAAATGGACTTAGGGTACTTAATGCTGCGATATCAGGGTCTACTCCAGCACCAACAATAAGGTGCTGTCTTAAATTAGCTGGATCTCCTAGGTTAGTTCCTGGTGTTGGATTTTGGTAACAATCTAAATACCCCCCTGTACATGACCTACCTGTTTCAACTTCCCAACCAGTCCAGTCTCCTGTTTCGAAATCTATATTTACACATGCTTGACCTGCTGTTCTTGAAAATGCTTGCCATCCTTGTCGTGACATTTGATTTGCTTGGACCTTAAATGTGTTAAAATTTGACTGTGTATTGTTACTAATTTTAATTGATTCTATATTGCTTTGATAAATCCCTTTTATTTGATCTAGCGTTTTGGTTTTATCAATTAAATCTTTTAAAAGTTGTCCTTTGTTTGGTAATTGAGTTTTAACAAAATCTTTAAAAAGCTCTTTATCTAAATCAGACTGTACATAAGACGGAGTTATATCTGATATTCTTGCATCAAAATCAAACGACTCATTAAAGTGATGAAACGTGTGTTCTGCTTCTAAAATATCAGCTTCATTATACCCACTAAAGTCAACTTGTGCATAAGTTGATGTGAGGTAACAAAGTGAAAAAAATATTAATATGTAGAGTTTATTCATAGGTTTCTACTGGTTCTATTTTTATATACGCATATTACAAATAAAAGGTTGCTATTTTACAAATAAGAAAGCAACATTTTTTGATTTAAAAAGTGACCTGTTAAAGATTTGGGGTCGTTTGCTAAACCTGAAGGAAGTCCGTTAAACATAACTTGCCCTCCATTTTCTCCACCCTCTGGACCCAGATCTATAAGCCAGTCGGCACATTTTACAACATCCATATTATGCTCAATTACAACCAATGTATGGCCTTTATTTACTAAAGCATAAAATGCTTCTAACAGTTTCTTAATATCATGGAAATGTAAACCTGTTGTTGGTTCATCAAAAATAAACATGGTTTTTTTAATGTTATTTTGCTTTCCTAAAAAAGAAGCTAATTTGACCCTTTGAGCTTCTCCTCCTGATAATGTATTTGATGATTGTCCCATTTTAAGGTATCCCAAACCAACTTTTTGCAGAGGTAATAATTTTTGAACAATTTTGTCGCTTTGTTTTCCTTCTACTTCGTTAAAAAACAGTAATGCATCATCTATCGTTAAATTTAAAACATCATAAATTGTTTTGTTCTTCAGTTTAACTTCTAATACTTCATCTTTAAATCTTTTCCCTTGACATTCATTACAAACCAATACTACATCTGCCATAAACTGCATATTTATCGTAATTGATCCATCTCCTTTACATGTTTCACATCTTCCTCCTTCTGTATTAAAAGAAAAATGCTTGGGTTTATATCCATTAGCTTTAGATGCAGGTAAAGATGTAAAGACTGTTCTTATATCATCATATGCTTTAACATAAGTTGCAGGGTTTGATCGAGAAGATTTACCTATTGGATTTTGATCTATGTATTCGATCTCTTCTATGGCATCTATAGCCCCTTCTATTTTTTTAAAATCACCTGTCTTATTAGCATAACCTCCTTTTAGTTTTTTTAATGCCGGATATACTATTTGTTTTACCAATGTACTTTTTCCACTTCCACTAACACCAGTAATACATGTGAAAACCTCTAATGGTATTGTTACATCTATGTTTTTTAGATTATTTTCTCTACATCCTAAAAACTGGATACTTTTTTCCCATTCTTTTTTCTCTTGAGGTTGATTTATTTGCTCTTTACCGGTAAGGTATTTTGCAGTTAAACTTTTTTTTGCAGTTAATAATTCTTTGTGAACACCTTTAAAAACAACCTCCCCCCCATGTGTTCCTGCCATTGGCCCCATATCAATTATAACATCTGCTTCTCGCATAATATCTTCATCATGTTCTACCACAATAACTGTATTACCAATATCTCTTAAGCTTTTTAATACCTTAATTAATCGCTCGGTATCCTTTGAATGAAGCCCTATACTTGGTTCATCTAGTATATACATAGACCCAACCAAACTACTCCCTAAAGATGTAGCTAAATTTATTCTTTGTGATTCTCCTCCCGATAATGTTGCTGATAATCTATTTAGGGTTAGATAAGACAATCCAACATCTTGTAAAAAAGATAATCTAGAAATAATTTCTTTTAATATCCTTTTTGCTATCGTTTCTTCTCGCTTAGATAGGGATATTGTTGAGAAAAACTCATAACACTTATCAATTGATATATCCACTAAATCTCCAATTGATTTATTAGCGATCTTTATGTAAGAAGCCTCATCTCTTAATCGTGTTCCGTTACATTTTGTACAGGTTGTTTTTCCTCTGTACCTACTTAACATTATTCGGTATTGAATTTTATACGACTGACTTTCTACATGTTTAAAAAAGCTTGTTAATCCTTCGAAATATTTATTTCCATTCCATATTAAACTTAACTTTTCTTTAGTCAAATCATAAACCGGAGTGTGAACTGGAAAATCAAAATGATGTGCGTTATTTACTAAATCTTCTTTCCATTTCCCCATTTGTTCTCCTTTCCAACATGCTATTGCTCCTTCATAAACAGAAAGGTTTCTATTCGGAATAACTAAATCTTCATCTATACCTATGGTCTTACCATAACCTTGACATGTTGGACAAGCTCCTAAAGGATTATTAAAACTAAAAAAATGTTCATGAGGTTGAGAAAATTCCATTCCATCTAATTCGAAACGAGTAGAAAAATCTTTTTTCTCATCATCAATAAACTCTATTGTACAATTACCATTTCCTATTTCAAAACAATTGTGAACAGATTCGCTAAGTCTGGCATCATTTTCTACATCTTCTTTTTTAACTATTGCTCTATCAATAACGATAAATAAACTTGTAAAATCTTTTAGGTTACTTTTTAACACGTCATCTATTCGACTAATGTTTTCATCAACTTTAATTCTATTATATCCCTCTTCTTTTAATTGCTGTATGTAATTAATTACTTTAGTTTTATCTTTTATTTCATAAGGAGCTAATATTAAAAGCTTTTTTCCTTCCTCTTTACTATTGATAAAAGACAACACATCAGCTGGTGTATCTTTTTTTACTTCTTTACCAGAAATTGGGGAATATGTTTTTCCTATTCTTGCAAACAAGAGTTTCATGTAATCATAAACTTCAGTTGAAGTTCCAACAGTAGATCTTGCATTCCTAGAGGTTACTTTTTGCTCTATTGCTATGGCCGGAGAAATTCCTTTAATAAAATCTACTTCTGGTTTTTCTAGTCTCCCTAAAAATTGCCTGGCATATGAGGACATACTCTCCACATATCTTCTTTGACCTTCTGCATAAAGTGTATCAAAAGCAAGAGATGATTTACCTGAACCTGACAACCCTGTAACAACAACTAATTTGTTCTTAGGTATCTCTAACTCTACATTTTTTAGGTTATGGACTTTTGCTCCTTTTATATGAATTACCTTGTGCCTAGTTGTTTTTTCTGTTTTTGGCATGAAGTTTGAATTAACTATAGTGAGAATAAAAAAAATTGGATGTTAAAATTAGTTAATTAAAAGCAAAGAGCAGAGTTAATTTATATTTTTAGGCATAAAATTTAATATTTATAAAACATTTTATTTTTTTTTACGTTAACACTCAATATACAAACCAAAAATAATTTAACGCCTATAGTATAACTCTACTCGACAATAAAAAGAAAAATTAGTATTTACAAACTAAAAGAGTAGCACTATGGAAGCAAATAAATCATCAACAGATCAGGTTTTAGTTAAGCAATATTTAGCAGGGAACGAAGTAGCATTTGAAATTTTACTAGGAAGGTATAAGGACAGAATATTCAGTTATTTAATGTCTTTATTAAAAAATAGAAAATTAGCCGAAGATGTTTTTCAGGATGCTTTTTTTAAGATTATTAAAACCTTAAAAAAAGGAAAGTATAACGAGGAAGGTAAATTTTTACCTTGGGCAATGAGAATTGCTCATAATCTTGCGATTGATCAATTTAGAAAACAAAAGAAGATGCCTACTGTAGGTCAAACTACTTCAAAATCAGAAGATGATGATTTTGATATTTTCTCTCTAGTAAAAATTGAAGAAAACAATGTAGAAGATCAAATGATAGACGATCAAATAAAAAATGATGTTACTAAGTTGTTAGATCATCTACCTGACGAACAAAGAGAAATTGTATTTCTAAGGCATTTTAAAGAAATGAGCTTTAAAGATATTGCTGAAATGAAAAACATAAGTATTAATACTGCTCTTGGTAGAATGCGATATGCACTTATTAACCTTCGAAAAATAATTGAAGAGCATAAGGTTATGCTCACAGTACAATAACAAAAAAAGGGAATCAAAAATTGATTCCCTTTTTTTATGCCATTTGTTCTAGTTTCATTTTATCGGCAAAATGAGCACAATAATCTTTTAAATCTTCTACTATTGCCTCTTCACCTGTAGCTCTTTTAAAATTATCGGCCATAGACATTAATGTTTGATAAAAAAACATTTTCATTTCATCTACCATCATCTCTCCTGTCCACAGATCCATTCTAAGAGCTTGTTTATCTTCTTTATCCCACATAGCTAAAAACATTGCTTTACATTCTTTATTAACTATATCGGCATCATTTGCGCTCCACTTAATCGTTTTTGGAATTTTATTTTCATCAGTATCTACTGATATGATGATATCTCCTTCTTTTTGTTTATTCATTATTTTTTAAAATATGTTGTTGAATAATCTTCTAACCCTAAATTATTCATTGGGCTTAAATCTTCTATATTATTGCTTACTATTCTATTTAACTCGAAATATGATATAGGTAAAATTGGAACTTGATCAAGCATTCTTCTTTCTGCTTTCAAAAACTTTTTCTGTCTTAAATTTTCATCTTCTTCGGCCAATGCTTGTTCATAGTAGGAATCAAAAACACTATCTCTATAAAACATGATATTGTCATGCTCTATTAATTTTAATTTATCTGAGGGATCTATTTTAACATTAAAAATATTTAAGTAGCTAACTGCACTTGGATATTTAGAGGTGTATATTAAAGGTGAAACATGAAATTTTCCTCTCCAAGTATCTTCCATTAATCTATAATATCTATCATATTCTTTAACCTTAAAGGTTATATTTAGGTTTTCGCAGATCATTTTAAGCGCATCATAACTTTGCTTTGTTCTTAATTTTTTCTTTTTAGGATCTTTAATATTATCATAAACAGCTAATAATTCTATTTCAGGGAAACCTACTCCATTTGGATAGCCTGCTTTTGACAAATATTCCTTTGCTTTTAAAATATTAAACGTTCTTACTCTAACTGTATCTTCATAGTTTGTTAAACTAGGAGGGACAATTCCATAATTTGCTGGCCACCCTTCACCATTTCTTACAGAATCTACATAAAGTTCGGCATTAAAAGCAGTCTCCATAGCTTTTCTAACGTATATATTATCAAATGGAGGATTATTTGTATTAAATGCTAGTCCAAATAAACGTGAATAGTCTATACTTTCGTAATCAAAATCTAGGTCGTTTTCTTCTCTTAACACAGTCATTATTGTGCCTATATCATCAGTTCTTACAGCTTTTATGACATGCAAACTATCTTTAACAAAAAGATTTAATCTATCTTCTAAAGATACTAAAGATGCATTTTTTATTGAATAAGTACTAACAAAGGTAATTTGATCTAAATATGGTAATCTAAAACCACTATCATCAAATCTCCAATAGTTAGGATTTCTTTGCATAATCATCTTATCATTGAGAACTGTATCAATATAAAATGGCCCCGTACCTATTGCATTTTTAGAATTGTTTTCTTTGTATATAGCAAACCCTATTTCTGTTAGTAAGCTTGGAAACGGCATAAAAGGTTTTTGTAGTTCAAACTCTATCACAGAATCATTTACAATTTTAACTCCTGAAACACCTTGGCTATCTTTCTTTCCAGAAAGTAGTGATTCCTTGTATTGTTTAATGCCTTTAATTATATGTTCAATTTGACCGTAACCTACACTTCTCCCATTATTTGCACAAACCGAATCGAAGCATCTTTTTACATCTTGAGCCGATAAAAAACCTTGATTATCATGAAACTCTATAGTAGTATTTAATAAAAACCTAAACCTTCTACCATTATCAAAAGACTCCCAACTTTTAGCTAGAAAAGGCTCTAACTTACATGTGCTAGGATTTATACGGGTTAACGTTTCATATGTAGATTGATACATGTAAACATAAGCGCTCTCCCCCATACTTTTTGGACTAATAGATTCATTGTTATGTTTTAACTTTACATACGTTTCTACAAACAAATTACCACCATGCTTATCACTTAAAGGTTCTTCAACTATAGAATCACTGCAAGAAATCATACATGTCGTTAAAAAAACAAATGCTAATATTTTAATTGCTTGTTTTGACATAATTTATACTATATTTCAAGGTACAAAAAATACCTATTCTCAACTAATACTTTTTAATATTTTCTTTGCTCTATAACTCAAACCTGAAGAATTTGATTTTATTACTTCTTCGCATGCAAAAATCAATTCATTTTTTAATTCTTTATATTTAATAGTTAAATTGTGTAAAACTGTTAAACCAAATGCTCTAGCAGCTACTTTCTCTTTATCGTTTACAACAATTGAAAAACATAAATCAACAACCTCACTCTCTTGATCAGTAGGGATCTCTATGAATTGAAAAACCCTTAATATATTTCGTTTAAGAGCATGATCGTTTGTTAGTTTTAATATACTGGTTAATTGCTCAGCATAGTCTTTTATAAATCTATTTCCATTATCAAATGAATGATTTAAAACCCATGCAGCCTTTCTAGCTACAAACACATCATCCTTCATGATAGTTATCAACTCCTCTGTACCAGTTAAATCTTTGATATTTTTACCTAGTTGTTCTACATCATGTTTAGATTTCACTAGACGTATTTTATCCTTTAAATTCATATTTAAACTGTTAAATAATCCAAATTTATATACCAATACTGCTCCACTTTTACATGTAGTACAACAATATTATTATATTTGCCCTTGAATGAGCAAAGTAAAAAAAAATAAGTTTAAAACTACTTCTGTATATGTAACGATAAGTCTTGCGCTTATTTTGTTTCTGCTTCTCATATTTGGCAGTGTCTTTATTCAATCTAATAAACTTTTTGATAAGTATAAGGAACAAATAGAAATAGATATGTTCTTTAGGGATATTACTAACAAAAGTACTATCCAACAAATTGAAAAAGACTTAGCGTTAAAACCTGAAATTAATTCGGTTAATTATGTTCCTAAGGAAAAAGCTTGGGAAATAATAAAAGATGAAGTTGGAGGTGATTTTGCTGAAGATATTGCAGAAGGAAATCCCTTATACAATAGTATTAACATAACTGTTAAAGGTGATTTCGCGACTCTTGAAAAAATTCAAACCCTTGAAAAAGAACTTTTAGCATCTTACGAAAAAGATGTTATGGAAATTTATTATAACAAAGCACAATTTAAAAGTATTAATGAAAATTTTTACAAATACATGTTGTACTTCCTTATTTTATGTGCGTTACTAATCACTATAGCCGTTATCTTAATAAATAACACCATTAGACTCGCAATTTTTTCAAAAAGATTTTTAATTAGAACCATGCAAATGGTTGGAGCTAAGCATAGTTTTATAAAAAAGCCTTTTATTAACAATGCTGTTTTTCAAGGTTTCCTTGCTGGTTTAATTGCTATTGGATTGTTTATAGGTGGCAGCTTTTTAATTGGACAATACGACAATTTTTTTAAGGAAATTATTTTTTCTCCAAACAACTTAAATCAAAATTTGCTCATGTTTGGAGGAGCAATAATACTTGGCATTTTAATTAGTTTTGTATCAACTTCCTTTTCGGTTAGTAAATACCTTAAACTAAGTCTAGATAAACTATATCGTTTTTAATATATTTACATCATGAAAAATAATATTTCGTTCACTAAATTAAACTACATCATTATGATTGCTGGTGTAGCAGTAGTAGCAATAGGTTTTATGTTAATGTCTGGAGGTGGATCAGAAGACCCAACTAAATGGAACCCTGAAGTATTTAGCGCAAGAAGAATTACGCTTGCTCCTATAACTGTAATTTTAGGTTATGTTATAATAGTTATTGGTATAATGAAAAAAGACAAGTCTGTAAATTTAGAAGCCCCTGATAAAGAAGATATTATTTTAGATTTAGACAACTAATTCACCTTTTTATCTAAAATGGAATTTCTAGAAGCCATTATTCTTGGTATTATTCAAGGACTAACTGAATTTTTACCAGTTAGTAGTAGCGGTCATATTGAATTAGCTAAAGCATTCTTTGGCTCAGAAGTTAAAAGCACCATGACTATGACTGTTGTTTTACATTTTGCAACAGCACTAAGTACTTGTTATATTTTCAGAAAAGAACTTGCTCAAATTTTCAAAGGACTATTTCAGTTTAAAAATAATAAAGAGCTAAAATTTTCTATCGCTATTATTGCTTCCATGATACCAGCTGCTATTGTTGGTGTATTATATGATGATATTATTGAAACCTTTTTTGCAGGAAAAATAATCTATGTAGGAATATTTCTAATTCTTACTGGTTTAATCCTTTTTATAGCCGATAAAGCTAAAACAACCAACAAAGAAGTTGGTGTATTCCAAGCTATTATCATTGGAATTTCTCAAGCTATTGCAATTTTACCTGGTATTTCAAGATCAGGAGCTACAATCTC
>JAHDBM010000035.1:0-5812 GCA_020630395.1 Flavobacteriales bacterium | reverse complement strand
TCATTTATTCGTTAATGTAAATATGAATACCATTAATTTTGAAGAAGGGAGTGTGCTTCTTATCAACAAACCATTAACCTGGACTTCCTTTGGAGTTGTTAAAAAGCTTAAATATCCTTTTTCAAAAAAAACAGGAAAAAAACGCTATAAAATTGGTCATGCTGGAACATTAGATCCATTAGCAACTGGTCTTCTTATTTTATGTGCAGGAAAAAAAACCAAGACAATATCTACCATTCAAGCTATGCCAAAAGAATATACTGGAACCATTATTATTGGTAGTACTAGACCATCTTTTGATTTAGAAACTGAAATTGATCAAACGTTTGATATTTCATCCATATCAGAAAAAGATATTTTAAACACTGCTCAATCATTTATTGGAGAACAAGATCAAATCCCTCCAATATATTCTGCCAAAAAAATAGATGGAAAACGAGCTTATGATTATGCTAGAAAAGGAGAAGAAGTTAAAATGCGAACTGCTCGAGTAAACATCTACGAATTTGAAATTACCAGCATTAATTTGCCCGAAATTCACTTTCGAATTACTTGTAGTAAAGGCACATATATACGATCAATTGCAAGTGACTTTGGAAAACGATTAAATAACGGGTCCCATCTTTCTGCTTTAACCCGCACAAAAATAGGAGATTACACCATAGAAAATGCTTTATCTATTGAAGATGCAATAGACTTAATAAACAATAGTACAATCAATGCATAAAAAGTAAGGTCAATTCTTACAAAAATGCTATTTTTGATGTCTCAAACAATCATACTTTATGAAATTATCACAATTTGGATTTGAACTTCCACCTGAACTATTATCAGAATATCCGGCAGATAACCGTGACGAATCAAGATTAATGGTACTTGACAGAGAAAAAGGAACCATAGAACATAAAATCTTCAAAGACGTAATTGATTATTTTGATGATCAAGATGTGATGATCATGAATAACACCAAAGTATTTCCTGCAAGGATGTATGGAAATAAAGAAAAAACAGGTGCTAAAATTGAGGTTTTCTTATTAAGAGAATTAAATAGAGAATCTTTACTTTGGGATGTACTAGTTGATCCTGCAAGAAAAATAAGAATTGGAAACAAGCTTTATTTTGGTGAAGATGAGTCATTAGTTGCAGAGGTAATTGACAATACAACATCAAGAGGAAGAACATTACGTTTCTTATTTGAAGGAACTTATGAAGAATTTAAAGATAAAATTCGTGAGTTAGGCCATACTCCTCTTCCAAAATATATTAAAAGAGAGGTTGAACCTGCTGATGAAGAAAGATACCAAACCATTTTTGCTAAGCACGAAGGTGCAGTTGCAGCACCAACAGCTGGACTTCACTTTAGTAAACAATTAATGAAAAGGTTAGAAATTAAAGGGGTAAACTTTGCTGAGTGCACACTACATGTTGGTCTTGGAACTTTTCAACCTGTTGAAGTAGAAGATTTAACGAAACACAAAATGGGATCAGAAAGAGTGATTGTACCACAATCATGTGCTGATCTTGTTAATGAAGGTAAAGCCAAGAAAAAAAGAGTTTGTGCAGTTGGAACAACATCTGTAAGAAGTGTTGAATCATCAGTATCTACTGATAGAACGTTAAAGCCTTTTGATGGATGGACAAACAAATTTATTTTTCCTCCTTATGAGTTTAGTATCCCTAATGCATTAATTACAAACTTTCATACTCCACACTCTACCTTATTAATGATGGTATGTGCTTTTGGAGGCTATGACTTAGTAATGGAAGCTTATGAGCAAGCGGTTAAAGAAAAGTATCGTTTTTACTCTTATGGTGACGCTATGCTAATCATATAAAAGTCTTGTTTTAACAGCATGACGCATTATGTAATAATAGTTGCTGGAGGAAGTGGTAAACGAATGAATGCTTCACTTCCTAAACAGTTTATACCTATTAATCAAAAGCCAATTATTTTTCATACAATTGAAAAATTCTTGGCTTTTGATGGTTCTATACATTTCATTATTGCTTTGCAAGAAGACATGATATCTTTATGGGAAAATGAGCTAAAAAAAACTAATCTTCTATTTAATCATACCATTTCATTAGCAGGTGAGGAACGGTTTCATACCGTAAAAAATGCTTTATCTCATATTAATAAAGATGGTATAGTTGGGATTCATGATGCTGTTCGTCCTTTAGTTAACTTAAAAACTATAAAAAATTGTGTTAATAGCATAGGAAATCATACTGGAGTCATTCCAGTTGTTCCAGTAGTTGATTCTATTAGAGAGCTCAAAGAGGTAAATAGCATAGCTGTTAACAGAGCTAATTATAAAGCTGTTCAAACTCCTCAATACTTTAATATTAAAGCAATAAAACAAGCGTACAACACCAATTATGATGCTATATTTACTGATGATGCTTCAGTATATGAGCAGAAATTTAATACTGTCCATTTGGTAGATGGAAATGAAGAGAACATTAAAATAACAACTCAAAAAGATCTCGTTTTAGCAAAACACTATTTATCATGAGCGAATTAAAAACTAAACCTAATGATGGTAAAGTTATAGACTTTTTAAACACTATTGAACCAGAAAAAAAGAAAACTGACTCATTGGCCCTATTAACACTATTTAAAGAGGTAACAAATGAAGAGGCAATTATGTGGGGTGGTAGTATAGTAGGATTTGGCACTTATCACTACAAATACAAGACAGGTAGAGAGGGCGATTGGTTTTGCAC
This sequence comes from Flavobacteriales bacterium, assembly GCA_020630395.1. Classification (GTDB taxonomy): domain Bacteria; phylum Bacteroidota; class Bacteroidia; order Flavobacteriales_D; family CAJJDF01; genus CATLPG01. The sequence goes on along the minus strand of JAHDBM010000035.1, from coordinate 3,085 downwards.
TGGATTCTCACCTAGAAAACAAAACTTAACATTGTATATCATGTCTGGATTTTCAAGATATGATGAATTATTAAAACAATTAGGAAAACATAAAATTGGTAAATCTTGTTTATACATTAATAAACTAGAAGATGTTGATCTTACTGTTTTAAAACAATTAATTAAAGAATCGATTGAATATATCTCTACAAAAGAGTGGAGCTAGATTTTTATTTTAAAATTATCTTTAAATCACCCTTAGATATTATTTAGTACTTTAGTACAATTAATCAAATTCAATCATATGATGAAAAAACTACTACTCTCTTTATTGCTTTTGGGAACAATTTCTCAATACTATTCTCAATGCGCTTTTAACTTCAATAACGTATCTGGTTGCACATACTACTACAGTTACCAAACAACAGGTACACCACATGTCGTATTTAATTTCGGAGACGGAACACAAGACACTATAACTAGTGGTAACTATAGTGGTTTTCATACTTTCCCTAGCTCTGGAACTTATGTTGTTACTCTTGATGAAAATTGGAGTACTTGTGGTTCTAGCAAAACGGTAACAGCAGATTGTTCAAGTACATCAACCAATAATTGCGGACTAGTTGTAACTCCTAATGACAGAGGAAATTGCTTAGTTGATTTTACTGCTTCTAATTTACCAATATCTGCTGGAGCACAACCATATTGGGATTTTCTTGATGGAACTACTGCAACAGGAAATCCTGTTTCTCATGCCTATTCTGGGTCAGGTTGGCATTACTATTTAGTAAGTTATGATACGTGTCAAGTTTACTTAGACTCTATTAATCTAAACTGCACTACAACCAATATTAATGAACAAACATTAGAAAATTCTCTAAAAGTATATCCCAACCCTACCTCTAATGATATTATATATTTTGAGCTTAATGCTACCGAAAACTCAACTAAATCGTTAACAATTGTTAATGCTATTGGTCAAGAAATAATTCGAAAAGAAACAACAATAATTTCTGGTAAAAACACCCAAACTATAAATATCTCTTCATTGGCGAAAGGTATATATACACTTAACCTTAACAATAAAGGAACAACTATTTCTAGAAAGTTTATCGTTCAATAATGCTCTTAAATAATATTTTAATAAAAGACCTACTTAGTTAGGTCTTTTTTTTATCTTGTTGATATGCTATCTGTAAACAATCTCTCTATATTTTTAGGTGGAAAAGAACTTTTCGACCAAGTCTCCTATATGATCGATAAAAAAGATCGTATTGGGTTAGTTGGTAAAAATGGTGCTGGAAAATCCACTATGCTCAAAGCTATTATTGGTTTACAACAACCTACTAATGGCAATATATCCATGCAAAAAGGAACAACCATTGGTTACCTCCCGCAAGAAATGAAACATAATGATTCTGCAAGGATAATTGATGAAGTAGAAGCTGCAAACACCAAGATTGTAGAATTAGAAGAAAACATAGCAAACATAAACGAACAACTTTCAACTCGAACCGATTATGAGAGTGATAGTTACATGAAACTTATTGAAGATTTAAATGATTTTAACGAACAGTTTAGTATTCAAGGAGGATTTAATGTTAGAGAAAATATAGAAAAATATTTAGCAGGATTGGGGTTTGATAAAAAAGATATTGAGCGTCCTATGGGAGAATTTAGCGGAGGATGGAAAATGCGTGTTGAACTTTGTAAAATTTTATTACAACAACCAGATGTAATGCTTCTTGATGAGCCAACAAACCACCTAGATATTGAGTCTATTCAATGGTTAGAAACCTTTTTAAAAAACTATAATGGAGCTGTTGTGCTAATATCTCATGATCGTGCTTTTCTTGATTATGTTACCAACAGAACAATAGAGATTAATGCTGGTAAAATTTATGACTATAAATTCTCTTACTCCAAATACCAAACTGTAAGAGCTGAAGAACTGGAACAACAACAAGCCGCAGCTAAAAATCAAGACAAATATATTAAGGATACTAAAATTCTTATTGATAAGTTTAGGGCTAAAAAAAATAAAGCTGCATTTGCTCAATCATTGATTAAAAAATTAGATAAACTCGATATTATTGAAGTTGATGATGTAGATAATAGTAAATTAAAATTTAGTTTTCCTCCTGCACCAAGATCAGGTAAGGTTGTAGCAAAATTTAATGCAGTTACCAAAACATTTCCTGAAAAAACAATTCTAGAAAAAGCTGACATTATGATTAATGCACATGATAGAATTGCTTTAATTGGTAAAAATGGTTTAGGTAAATCTACCTTGATAAAATTAATAGTTGGTGATGAACCTTATCAAGACGGAGAGTTTGAATTAGGTCATAATGTATCTGTAGGATATTTTGCCCAAGATGAAGCTGAAAATCTAGATGGTAATAAAACCGTTTTTGAAACCATAGATGATAAAGCAGTAGGTGATGTAAGAAAAAACGTTAGAAATATTTTAGGATCTTTTTTATTTAGTGGGGAAGATCAAGATAAAAAGGTAAAAGTCCTATCAGGTGGAGAAAAAACAAGGCTTGCGCTTTGTAAACTCCTATTAGAACCTCATAATTTTTTAATTCTTGATGAGCCTACAAATCATTTAGATATAAAGTCTAAAAACGTATTAAAAGATGCGCTACTTAAATATGACGGAACCTTATTGGTTGTTTCTCACGACAGAGATTTTCTCGATAAGCTCACTAACAGATTATTCGAAATAAAAGATAAAAGAGTTAGCATTCATCATGAAGATGTACAATCATTTTTAGATCGTAAAAAGAAAGAATCTATTGTGTTATATGAATCTGCGATCAAAAAAAATGAAGAAGTAAAAGAAACTAATAAAAGTTCATCAAATAAAGATGAATATCTAGCAAACAAAGAGAAGAAAAAACTAGAAAATAAAGTTAAGAACCTTGAAAGGGATATTAGTAAACTAGAAAACGAATTAAAAAAACTAGATACTGAGGTTACTTCTTTAGACTATAGTGATGCTGAAGCTGCACAAAAAGTGCTTGATAAATATGCTAAGAAAAAAGAAGAATTAGACACTAAAATGAATTCTTGGGAAGAAGCTCTTGAAAAAATAGGGTAA
>JAHDBM010000003.1:117723-128802 GCA_020630395.1 Flavobacteriales bacterium | reverse complement strand
GTTGTAATAATACTGAGAAAAACTAAAACTAGCAGTAGCTAGTAAAGTGATTGAGAGTAATAATTTTTTCATAAGGTTGTATATATTTTGATTAAATATAGTGATTTTTACTTTTCTGAGGTGTGGGTGGCTGTATTAATTTATGAATCAACATATTATTAATGAATATTTCATAGTTAATAAATAGTTTAAATAGGCATTGTAAATAATTAATGATAATAGTATATTCAAAGTAATTCATAAAAATGATTTTATTATCAATCAATGGCAGAACAAAGTAATTATAATGAGGATAGTATAAGAACCCTAGACTGGAAAGAGCATATTAGGCTTAGACCAGGAATGTATATAGGTAAGTTAGGAGATGGTTCTTCTGCTGATGATGGTATATATATACTTATCAAGGAAGTTGTAGATAACTGTATTGATGAGTTTGTGATGGGCTTTGGTAAAAAAATTGAAATCAAAGTTAAGGAGGGTATAGTTTCTATTCGAGATTATGGTAGGGGGATTCCTTTGGGAAAAGCAGTAGATAGTGTTTCTAAAATTAATACGGGTGCAAAATATGATTCTAAAGCATTTAAAAAATCTGTAGGATTAAATGGAGTAGGTACAAAAGCAGTAAACGCCTTGTCTTCAAATTTTACTTTAGAAGCATATAGAGAAGGAAAATATAAAAGAGCTGTATTTAATCAAGGGAATATAGTAGAGGATAATGAAATTGCTGATACAGATAAGCCCAATGGTACTTTTGTTAGTTTTAGAGCAGATACGGAGGTGTTTAAAAACTACAATTATCGTTTTCCCTACATAGAGAAAATGATATGGAATTATTGTTACTTGAATCCAGGTTTAAGCATTTGGTTTAATGGAACGCGTTTTTTCTCTAAAAATGGGTTGTTAGACTTACTTCAAAATAATATGGATAATGAACCACTTTATCCTATTATACATATTAAAGGTGAGGATATAGAAGTAGCAATTACCCATGCAAGACAATATGGTGAAGAGTACTATAGTTTTGTAAATGGTCAACACACAACCCAAGGAGGTACTCATCAAGCTGCTTTTAGATCGGCTTATGTAAAAGTTGTAAGAGAGTTTTTTAATAAAAATTATGAAGCAGTTGATGTACGAGCATCTATAGTTGCTGCTATTAGTGTTAAAGTAATGGAGCCTGTTTTTGAGTCTCAAACAAAAACGAAACTTGGTTCTAATGAAATTGAACCAGGCGGTAAGTCTATGAATGCATTTGTATCTGACTTTTTAAAAGAAAAATTAGATAACTTTTTACATAGAAATCCAGAAGTAGCTGAAGCACTAGAAAAAAAGATTAAACAATCTGAGAAAGAGCGTAAGGAGCTTTCTGGAATTAGAAAACTAGCCAAGGATAGGGCGAAAAAGGCAAGTCTTCATAATAAAAAGTTAAGAGATTGCAGGATTCATTATAACGATAAAAAGAATGATCGACATTTAGATACTACCCTTTTTATAACGGAGGGAGATTCAGCAAGTGGTTCAATCACAAAATCTCGTGATGTAAATACACAAGCTGTGTTTAGTCTTAGAGGGAAACCTCTTAATTCGTATGGGTTAACTAAAAAAGTTGTTTACGAAAATGAAGAGTTTAATCTAGTCCAAGCAGCACTAAACATAGAAGATGATATTGAAGATTTAAGGTATAACAATGTGGTTATAGCGACTGATGCGGATGTAGATGGTATGCATATACGACTGCTGTTGCTTACATTCTTTTTACAATTCTTCCCAGATCTTGTTAAAAACGGACATGTTTATATTTTACAAACACCTTTATTTAGAGTTAGAAACAAAAAAGAAACAATTTATTGCTACAGTGATGAAGAACGAAAAGCTGCAATAGCCAAATTGGGTAAAAATCCAGAAATAACTCGATTTAAAGGATTAGGAGAGATTTCTCCTAATGAGTTTAAACATTTTATTGGAGATGATATTCGATTAGAGCCTGTTTTAATTAGTAAAGATTCTTTAGTTGCTGATTTGTTAAGTTTTTACATGGGTAAAAACACACCAGACCGACAAAAATTTATCATTGAGAATTTACGTCTCGAAGAAGATGTTGTAGATGAAGTATAGAGTTCTTTTTTATTTTTTCTTTTTATTGCTGCTCCTTTTTTCATTTAAGGAAAATAAATCATCTGCATTAAGACAATTTAATGTTTATAATAAAGAACTAAGGGCTGATAAAAAGACTCCTGCTTTTATTGTGCTTGAAGGGGATACGCTTCATGGAAAAATGAAGCATAGAGGAGGTGGATCAAAACGGTTTTACAAAAAATCATATACGTTTAAGTTTGATAGTAATTTAGCGCTTCAAGAAGGGAATAATAATGCTTACAGAACTTGGATTCTAAATGCTTCTTACATAGATAAAACGCTTATGAGGCACAGGTTAAATTATGAGCTATTTCAGTCATTTAATTCTACATATAAAACAGCATTATGCGAATATATTACAGTTTCATATAACGATTCGTATGATGGGATATACCTGCTAATGGAAAAATTAGGAAGTAAAAAATTAGCAGTAGAAGAAAATAATGGAGGATGTATTTTTAAAGATTGTAATGTATTTAGAAGAGATACTATTTTAGAAGAAGAAAAGAACAATTATTACCATCAAAAATCACCTGAAATAGAGGAATTTGATTTTAATTCATATATGGATTCTTTAAGAAGAATAATGTTAATTGGAACAAAAGAAGAGTTTAATAAAATGGCCATTGACCAATTTGATATAGCCAATATTATGGATTGGCATCTGTTGTTAATGTTTAGTAATAATGGAGATGGTGTTATAAAGAATTTTTATTTATACAGAGAACGTGATAAAGCCAAATTTAAAATAGCTCCATGGGATTACGATCATACCTATGGTAGAGATGCTGATAATGAGTTAAATCTATTTTACACAGAAAGTATTTGGCAAAGAAATATGTTGCTAGATAGGTTATATAATGAAGATGTTGAAGGCTATAAACTAAGAATAGCTAAAAGGTGGAAAGAACTTAGGGATTTAAAGTTAATCTCTGAAGAAACTCTATTTGCAAAAATACAGCAGTATAAAAATGAAATGGGGAGCGAAATTGAACAAAATTTCGAAAAATGGCCAGCAGCCTCTCATTTTTATTATGATTACAATACCTTTGAGCAAGAAATAGTAATTATGAAACATTACATTTCTAAACGATTAACATATTTAGATTTTTATTTTAGCCGACAACTATGAGTGATAGTTTTAATTACCTTATTGATAGCTTAAGTGCAGCTTTTATGCGCTTATTCGAATTGCCAATATTTTTTATAATTCTTGGTTTTTTAGTATTCGTAGTAGTTGTTAAGTTGATTTATGCTAGAGTTAAAAAACGAAAGGCAAAATGGAATACTACGTTTATTTTATTCTTGTTATTCTTTGTTTCTGTTTTAATTGTAGATAAAAAAATAGCGAACCTCAGTAGTGAGATTAACGAAGCTAATGAAAAGTATCACAATTCTATGTTGGGAGGTGCAACTATGGATATGGGGGCAAATTTAGTGGATGAAAAAAAGATATTAGAAGTGTTTCCAGCAGATGCAGTAGTTCAATCTCGTAAAACAAATGCTGCTACTCAATTGGTGTTGTTTTCAAAAAACAATTCACCTTTAGCTAAGGCATACATAGCAGTAGTTGATTTAACATATCCAACTTTAAAAGTGCATCTTTCAAATGATTTAAGTAAAAAAACATTGACGAGTGAGTTTGCAAAAAAGTATAATTGTAATGTTGCCGTAAATGGAGAAGCGGGTAATTCTATGTCTATGGATGCAACTCTTGGAGAATGGACAGGTAATTATATTATTAATGGAAAAGCGTATTTGCAAGAAGATTCCGATAAACGACCATTTTTATCGTTCTCAGAGAATAATCAAGCTAAATATTTTGAAGAAAAAATAGTAGATACGGCTAATACTCCTGAAAAATACAATACGATTTGGGGTAGGTTCGATATTTTGTTGAATGGAGAAGTATGTGAGCAAGAAGAAGAGCGACCTTATCCAAGAACAATATTAGGAATAGATAAGAGTGGCAAGAAGTTATACATTATGGTTGTGGATGGTAAAAGACCTAACTACAGCTTAGGGTTAAGTTATCAAGAATGTGCAGCAATGTTACATAAAATAGGGGCTTATAATGTGATGGCGTGCGATCAAGGCGGATCGAGTTGCATGTATGTAAAAGAAGTAAACGGTTTAGTTAATCGTCCTGCTGATAGCGAAGGTATTGAGCGACCAATTTATACGCATTTTGGAATATCTGTTAAGTAGTTATGAGAGTACTAAGTATCTGTATAGTTATGTTGTCTTTTTTCAGTTGTACGAATAGTCAAGTAGAAAAAGAGTTAGAGCAGAATAATGATATAAGTAGAGAAATAGATTCAGTTGTGTCAGATATTGACTCTACATCCAATATAATTTTAATAGATTCAGTAATAAATGCTGATATTATAATTGAAATTGACACTTTAATTAAAAAGAAAAATGAAGTCTCAATCATAGAGGAAGAAGAAAACCAACACGAATCAATCTTAACAAAAAAAGAAAGAGCCTCATTAAAAACGTATAATAGTTTAGCTGATCCTGAATTAATTGAGTTATATAATGGGTTTGATGTTGAAAACATGAGTTATCCAGGCGGTATTGTAGAGCAAATGATTAGCAGTGTTGGGTATACAAGTGGTGTTATGGGAAAATTAAAAGATAGCAATCCAAAAGTAGATTATTTAATCATGCCTAGTTATTATAACAATCTTGATGCATGGGCTTTGAATTGTGTTTCAGTTAATGAACATTATGAGTTTATTGAATATGTAGTATTCTATGAGCATTATAAATATGAAGGAGAGCTTTACAAGACATCAGTGTCTAAAAAAGATAATACTATCTACATATTAACAACTGAGGTTGAACAAAAAACAGAAACTTATGAGCTTAAGTTTTTAGAAAATGGGTATTTTAACGAATCAAAAAAATCCAAGTAATAAAATACCAATAATGTATGTCAGAAGAACTTGACGAAAATAACGAACCAGAAGAAACGAACGATAATCCTCAAGAAGAAAACGGGAAGGACGAAGGAAGTATCATTTCGGTTAGGGGAATGTACAAAGATTGGTTCTTGGATTATGCATCATATGTAATTCTAGAACGAGCTGTTCCATCCATTAAAGATGGATTAAAGCCCGTACAAAGAAGAATTTTGCATTCCATGAAAGAAATGGATGATGGACGTTACAACAAAGTAGCCAACATCATAGGTAATACCATGAAATATCACCCGCATGGTGATGCTTCTATCGGAGATGCATTAGTTCAACTTGGACAAAAAGATTTATTGATTGATTGCCAGGGTAACTGGGGAAATACATTAACAGGAGATAGAGCCGCAGCAGCAAGATATATTGAGGCAAGGCTATCTAAATTTGGAAATGAAGTCGTATTTAATCCAAAAACTACCGAATGGACTAAGTCTTATGATGGTCGTAACAATGAGCCTGTTGATCTTCCAGTAAAATTTCCATTATTACTTGCTCAAGGTGGAGAAGGAATTGCAGTAGGGTTATCAACTAAAATATTATCTCATAATTTTATTGAGCTAATCGATAATGCTATAAAAGTATTACAAGGAAAAAGGCCAAATATTCTTCCAGATTTTCTAAATGGAGGAATGGCAGATTTTTCTAATTATAATGCCGGAGAAAGAGGAGGTAAGGTAAGACTAAGAGCAAAAATTAAAAAGCAGGATAACAAAACGTTAGTTATCAATGAAATTCCTTTCGGAACCGATACCAGTAAATTAATAGACTCTATTCTTAAGGCTAATGATAAAGGAAAACTAAAGGTTAAGAAAATAGAAGACAATACAGCTTCCGAAGTGGAGATTGTCATTCATCTTCCATCTGGAATATCCCCAGATAAAACCATAGATGCTTTGTATGCATTTAGCGATTGTGAAATATCGATATCTCCAAATGCCTGTATCATTGATGGAGATACCCCTATATTTACTAATGTAAACGAGATTTTAAAACGAAATACTGAACAAACAGTAGATTTATTAAAACTCGAACTCGAAATTAAACTCAGAGAGCTTAATGAACAATGGCATTTTTCTTCATTAGAGAAAATTTTTATTGAACAAAAAATATACATTGAGTTTGACGGTAGAACTTATGAGGAAGCTATTGAAGTAACACATGAGTTGCTTAAACCTCATATTGAACATTTAATACGAGAAGTTACAGATGATGATGTAAAGCGATTGCTTGAAATTAAAATGCGAAGAATTACCAAGCATGATGCCGATAAAGCAGATAATTACATAGCTAGTTTAGAAGAACAAATTGCAGAGGTTAATAATCATTTAGCAAATCTTATAGAATACGCAATTGATTATTTTAAAAATCTAAAAAAGAAATACGGAGCAGGTAAAGAGAGAAGGACAGAAATTAGAACCTTTGATTCTGTAAACAAAGCCAGTGTTATTGTATCGAACAAAAAGCTATACGTAAACAGAGAAGAAGGTTTTGCTGGATATGGTTTAAAGAAAGATGAATTTGTTGAAGATTGCTCTGATATAGATGACATTATTGTGTTTAGGGAAGATGGAGTAATGATGGTAAGTAAAGTTACCGATAAACATTTCTTTGGTAAAGGTATTGCGCATATTGCAGTATGGAAAAAAGGAGATGAGCGAACTATATACCACATGATTTATCAAGATGGTACCAAGGGGGATGCATACATGAAGCGCTTTAATGTAAAAAGTATTACACGGGATAAAGAGTATGATTTAACAAAGGGAACTAAAGGCTCAAAAGTGCATTATTTTAGTGCAAATCCTAATGGAGAAATGGAAACGGTACAAGTTCAATTAAGACCAAGACCACACCTTAAAAAACTAAAAATAGACATTAACTTTGCAGATCTATTAGTAAAAGGTAGAATGAGTAAAGGGAATAGAGTAACCAAAAACTTAATCAGTAAGGTTATTCAAAAAGAAGTAGGTGGATCAACATTAGCCGCTCTTAAAATATGGTATGACGATATTGTAGGTAAAATTAATACGGATGAAAGAGGGGAGTTATTAGGAGAATTTAAAGGAGAAGATAAGATTTTAACGATTATGCAAAGTGGTGAATATCGTTTGCATCATTTCGATTTATCGATTCACTTTCCAGAAGACATGATCCACATAGAAAAATGGAACCCTGAAAAACCGTTATCTGCTATTTATTGGGATGGAGAAAAAGATAATTACTACGTAAAACGATTTATAGTTGAACCTAGTGATAAAAAAGTTTCTTTTATTACAGAACATGAAAAATCTCATCTGGAGTTAGTGTTAACGGATTGGAAACCTGTTGTTAATATTTCTTTTGATAAAAGAACAAACGATAGAGAGGATGAAGAAGTTAACATAGAGGAGTTTATTGCTGTTAAAGGACTAAAAGCATTAGGTAATAGGTTAACTCAATATAAAGTAAAACAAATCGAACCGTTAGATCCTATTCCTTATGAGCCTGTAGTAGAAGAACCTACTAAAGAAGAAAAACCAAAAGAAGATGAGGGTCAAGATGATGATAATGATGATAAAGGAGGTCCGGCATCTGTAGAAGATGATGGGCAAGCAACACTATTTTAAAATAAATAAATTAAAAGAAGAATAATGGAGACTGAATGGAATAATGACTTAATAGATGAACAAGTTTCAATAGATAAAGGTCCTAGGCCTGTTTTTATAACTGTTTTATGTATTCTAACATGGATATATAGTGGGTTTATAGATTTTATGATGGGGCTTTATCAATACTTAACGTTTGATAGTAAAATGGCACAGTTAATATCACAGCAGGATTTATTAGAAGATCAAAAAGAAATGATGCTAAATAATATAGATTCTTCTAATCCAGGAGAGCAGTTTGCTGCTAATATTATGGATTCTGCTATCGATATTATTCCATTAGCTATTGAATATGGAAAAACATTAAATTTGGTGGCAGTATTATGTGGTATTACTTGTATTGTTGCAGCTGTTCTAATGTTTAAGCAGCTTAAAGTAGGTTTTTTCTTGTATGTTGCTTCTTTAATAGCTTATGTTGGTATACCAGTTTATTTAGTAGGAGATAATATGTTAATGTTAAGTGGGAGTCTACTTGGAGGGTTTTTTGGCTTAGTTTTTATTATTTTATATGGAGTAAACCTTAAGCACATGAAGTAATGTTAAGCACATAAAACTAAATTAAAAGCCGAATATGTATTCGGCTTTTTTTATTAATGTTTATTTAACATAGAAATAAAAAATTACCATTAGTATTTTGAATACTTTTACGGTAAATAAATTAAAATTATTATGATTAAAAAATTACTTTTTGCTGCTTCACTTTTTATTGGAGCTAGTTTCACTGTCAACTCACAAATTGTGATTAACGAGATAATGTATAATATTCCTGGATCAGGAGAAAATGAAGAATATGTAGAGTTATTTAATGCAGGTTCTTCTGTAACTAATATATCAGGCTATACGTTAGCTGACAATGGAGGTAACATAACATTTACAGGTACATTAATGCCAGCTGGTGCTTACTATGTTGTAGCAAAAGATTCAGCCACTTTTAGAGATGCATATGGCTTTGATGCTGATTTTATATGGACAGGTAATTTGAGTAATTCTGGTGAGTATATTACGCTTAAAGATGGATCTAGCGTACTTGTAGATTCTGTTTCGTATGATGATGCAGCTCCTTGGCCTATTGAGGCAGATGGTGATGGTCACGCATTACAATTATGTAGTCCTACTACTGATAATAATGATGGTGTAAACTGGGGAATTAATTTTGATTCTGTAGGAGTTAATGGAACAACTGGTATTGATATTTTGTATGGTACACCAGGTATGGCAAATGTCTGTGTTACACCACCTGCGGTTGTATATGTATCAAGAACTATTGACGAAATAAATAATGCTGATCCAATTACTGGTATTGGTGACTCAGTAGGTCTTAATGTAGAACTAGGAGGTATTGTTCATTGTGGTAATTTTAGATCACCAGGTTACGATTTTCCTTTTGCTAATAGTAATGGAGAAGGTATTAGAGTGTTTTCTTTTGTTGATGTAGATAGTTATAATGTTGGAGTTGGTGATTCAATAGTAATTAAAGGTGAAGTTGTACAGTACAATGGTTTACTTCAGCTTAGCCCAGATAGTATAATGTTAATTTCTGCAGCTAATCCACTGTTAACAGCAACAGTTGTTACTACTTTAGATGAATCAACAGAAAATAAATATGTTGAATTACAAAATGTGCATATTGTTGATACTGCAGCATGGACGAATAGTGGTTCTGGATTTAATGTTGAAGTTACTACAGGTGGTGCAGATACTTTATTAGTTCGTATTGATGCTGATGTTAATATTTTTGGAACTCCAGTTCCAACAGGAACATTTAACATTAGTGGTTGGGGAGGACAATTCGATAACTCAAATCCATTTACTGAAGGATACCAGTTATTGCCATGCTCGTTAAATGATATTGTTACTCAAACTACTGGCATTTCAAGTATTGATGAAAACTCAGTTATGTTATATCCTAACCCTGCGAATGAAGTATTTACAGTTAAAGGAACTGAGTCATTTTCATCTATTACTATTTTAAATTCTTTAGGCGCAGTAGTTAATACAATCAATAATGTTAATACAGATAATTTTAATGTTAATACAAATGATTTAAAAGCTGGAAACTACATAGTCGTTATTGAAACAAATGAATCAATTATCACAAAACAATTGGTTTTGATAAAATAACAACATAATATTGTTAATATGTTAAATGGCTATCAAATTGATAGCCATTTGTTTTTTTATATATTCGTGTTTTAAATTTTAACTTAATTCGGTATATATGAATAAAATATTACTTTTTACAAGCGTATTTATCTTAACATTATCTGGTTCAGCTCAAATAGCTGTAACAGAGTTTATGAATAATCCGATTACTAATGATGCGGATAACGAATGGATAGAATTATATAACTATTCTAATACTTCGGTTGATTTAATGAATTGGAGATTAATAGATGAGGACACAGATTCTACAACTGTTTCTTCTACTAGTTTAATTATGCAACCCAATACATACTTAGTGTTAGCAATCAATAAAGATAGTATGGAGTTTAACTGGTTTGGTGGGATAGCAAATAGTGGTGTTGTTGATATTGATAATTATGCTTTAGCAAATGGAGCAGACGAAATTATTTTGAAGGACAATAGTGGGAATGTGATTTGGAGTGTTGCTTATGCTAATGATGAAGTAAATGGTATAGCAACCTTCCTAGAATATAGTCATGATTTTAGTTCAAGTTTAACTGTTTGGGGATCAAAAGCTACACCAGGTATTAACAGATCTACAACTGATCCTATTTCAAGTACTATAGGTTACCAAGGAGATAGTGCCACTGTAGATTCTAGTCAAGGATTAAGTAGATATGGAGACATTAAAGGAAGTCCATTGGCAGGATCGTATACCCCAGCTAATACATCTAGCGTAGAAAGAATACCGACAGAAGATAAAATTTCTATTTTTCCAAACCCTGTAAAAGGAGATGTAATTAATTTTAACGAAAAAATTTCGGGAGAGGTACTTGATTTCTCAGGTAAAGTTCATTTATCTTTTCAAGATAAGAACATATTAGATATTATAGAACTTGACCCTGGTACTTATTTAATACGATCTAACAGAGGTATTTTAAGGTTTATTAGACAATAATCAGAGTCGATTATAAATGTAATAGCCAGCTAATTCTATTAGCTGGCTATTTTTATAAGTTAATGTTGTTAATTTACAAATCATAATAGATGAGGTAAACATCAATTATGATATACTTGATTATAAATTTGGTGGCAGGTATAATGTGTTAAAATAGTGGTTTAATCATCTCAGATTATATAGCAATTGCTACCTCTAAACCTTCTTTTATAGCACGTTTTGCATCTATAGCACTAGC
>JAHDBM010000003.1:114570-117623 GCA_020630395.1 Flavobacteriales bacterium | reverse complement strand
CCTTCATGTGTTAAATATTCAGCAACATCAAAACCTATACCTCCAGCACCAATAATAGCTACTTTCTTCCCTACAGGTTTGTTATGCTTTAAAACATCTTCATAACTCAATACTTTATCGTTATCAATTCCTTCCATTTTTAGTTTTCTAGGAACTATTCCTGAAGAAATAATAACTTCATCAAAATCGGTTAAATCATTAGCAGAAACTTTAGTATTAAGTTTTAAACTTACCCCTGTTATTTCTAGTTGTTTTTTATAATATCGAATAGTTTCATGAAACTCTTCTTTTCCTGGTATTATTTTAGCTAAATTAAATTGCCCTCCTATATCGGCTTGAGCTTCAAATAATGTTACATGATGTCCTCTTTGAGCGGCTGTAGTTGCAGCTGATAATCCAGCAGGACCGGCACCAACAACAGCAATATTTTTAACATGCTTAGTAGGTTCAATTTTTAATAAAGTTTCATGACATGCTCTAGGATTAACAAGGCAACTAGATGTTTTTTGTTGAAAAACATGATCTAAACAAGCCTGATTACAAGCAATGCAGGTATTTATTTCATCTTCTTTTCCATCTTTAGATTTATTTATGATAGCAGGGTCAGCTAAAAAAGGACGAGCCATAGAAACCATATCGGCATGTTTATCGGCTAAAACTTTTTCAGCAATCTCAGGATGGTTGATTCTATTTGTAGTAATTAAAGGAATAGATACTTCTCCCATCATTTTTTTAGTAACCCAACTAAATGCTGCTCTAGGTACCATAGTTCCTATAGTTGGTATTCTAGCTTCATGCCAGCCAATTCCTGTGTTAATAATAGTAGCACCAGCTTTTTCAATTTCTTTGGCAAATAATACAGTTTCATCCCATGTGTTTCCACCTTCAACTAAATCTAGCATAGAAAGTCTAAAAATAAGGATGAAGTTTTCTCCAACCGCTTTTCGAGTTTCTCTGATGATTTCTAACGGAAATTTAATTCTGTTTTCAAAAGATCCTCCCCATTGGTCAGTTCTTTTATTGGTTTTTGCCGATACAAATTCATTAATAAGGTACCCTTCAGAACCCATAATTTCTACTCCGTCATAATTTGCATATTGAGCTAGGGTTGCAGCTCTAACAAAATGGCGAATAGTCTTTTTTACGCCTCTATTGGATAGTTTCCAAGGTTTAAAAGGACTAATAGGAGATTTAATTCTACTTGGAGCTACAGCTAAAGGATGATAACCATATCTTCCAGAGTGTAATATTTGCATACAAATTTTACCATCATGATCGTGAACAGCTTTTGTTATTACTTTATGTTTTTCGGCTTCACTTTTGCTTGTCATTTTACTAGAAAATGGAGCAGTCCATCCAGCTCGATTAGGTGCTATACCACCAGTTACAATAAGTCCTACACCACCTTCGGCTCGTTCTCCAAAATAAGCAGCCATACGCTCATAACCACCTTTCTCTTCTTCTAGTCCTGTATGCATAGAACCCATAATAGCTCGGTTTTTTAGGGTGGTAAAACCTAAGTCAAGAGGTTCAAATAAATGAGGGTATGTTGGATGTGTCATAATAGTAATTATAGTACTAAGTTACATTTTTGTAATTTAGCGAGAAAGTTATTAATTCTAGATTTTTATGAAATGGGATGTTAAGTTATTTATGATCTTTGTACTGACTATTTTAGCAGTAGGTCTTTCCTTTTTCTTTACTCACGGAAAGTTCATGTTTCCATTAGAATATATGGATTTAGGTACTGCTGCAATTGCTATGATATTTGTGTTTGCTACCCCTTTTTCTCAATATTCGCCTATTAAATTTTTATTTGGTCTTAGTTTAACCTACATGTTGTTTGGAGTATTACAAATGACAAATGGCCCTACATATTTTATGTTGGCTAGAAATTTTACAGTCTTATTATTTGCGATATTTCTTTTAGTTAGGGTGTTTAGGGATAAGAATAAAGATTTTAGAGGGTTGTTTTTGTTTTTTGGATTATTAGTATTGATGCAGATGCTATTTAATGGAATTAATTTTTCTGTAGCGAACACCCCACTAGCTGATTTAATTAAAAGTATACTTGGTTTTATTTTGGTTTTATTAGTGTTAAAGCAAGCAGGAGAAGGACAAAAAATTAAGATAGGGGTAAAGCGGATGTTTATTTTAATTGGTCTATACACCTTTAGGAATATGGTATCTTTAATTTCTGAGGGTGATTTTTAGCTGATTCTTCTTACTTCTCGATACAATTTACTGATTTCGTTTCACTACATCAATAAACCACTCGAAGTGACTAGAGTTTTTGTAGTATGTTTTTCATTTGTCAGTTTGAGTGATTTTGAGGTACGAAAAATTGTATCGAGAACTTATTCGGAGGAACATCTTTTCATTAAATATTGATTTAATTCTCGATACAATTTAATTGTTTCATTGTCATTCAACAAATAAACCACTCGAAGTGACAGTTTGTTGTTTTACTTTCTTCATTTGTCAGTTCGAGTGATTTTTCGAAATGGTAATGGAGGAAAATAGTATTGAGAACTTATTCATTACGAAAACTCTTCTTGGCCAAATTAGGTAAGCCTTCAAAAGCATTATTAATTAATGCTTCCTTCTTTTTCTTTGACCATTTTTTTATTTGCTTTTCTTTAGCAATAGCAAGTTTTACATCAGAGAATTCACACAAGAATGCTAATTTTACTGGACGTCTATTGTAGGTGTAAGAATCTATGTGTTTCCCATTACTATGTTCTTTAATTCTTTTGATAATATCTGAAGTAATGCCTGTGTAGTAAGTCCCATCATAACAGAGTAATATGTAGACAAAATAAGTTTTCATGTGGTACGGAATTACTTCTCGATACAATTTACTGATCTCGTTTCACTTCATCACTAAACCACTCGAAGTGACTAGCGGTTTTGTTGTATGTTTTTACTTGTCAGTTCGAGTGATTATGAGGCACGAAAAATTTTATCGAGAACCAGCAAAGTAAACATAAAGTATAACAGTCCAAGAATCTAAATATCTAGTAATCTAAAAGCGAAGCTTTTTACATATTCCT
>JAHDBM010000003.1:103863-114470 GCA_020630395.1 Flavobacteriales bacterium | reverse complement strand
AGGTTAGGACCAAATTTGTTAATGTCCATTCCTCTGCTTAAATAATACTCTACATACGTAAATCCATTGGCAAGGGTAAAGGCTAATTGCGAAATTGGATTTGCTCCAGCTTCTGCAATGTGGTATCCTGATATGGATACTGAATAGAAATTTCTTACTCCGTTATCGATAAAATATTCCTGCACATCTCCCATTAAACGCAAGGCAAATTCAGTTGAGAAAATACAGGTATTTTGCGCTTGGTCTTCTTTTAAAATATCAGCTTGTACGGTACCTCTAACTTGACGTAAGGTTTCGTTTTTTATTTGCTCATATACATCAGCAGGTAAAACTTGGTCTCCCGTTACACCTAATAACATCAAACCTAAACCGTCATTACCTTCTGGTAAGTCACCTTGGTATGCGGGTCTTTCAACTCCTTTCTTTTTGTATATGGTAGCAATTTTTGCTTCAATATCCTTTTCTAATCTGTTTTCTTTAATGTATTTCTCACAATTTTGATCAATTGCTGCATTCATAAAGAACCCTAATAACATAGGAGCAGGACCATTAATCGTCATAGAAACAGAAGTCATTGGATGACTTAAATCAAAACCAGAGTATAATTTCTTTGCATCATCTAAGCAGCAAATAGATACCCCAGAGTTTCCAACTTTCCCATAGATGTCTGGCCTAATTGCTGGGTCATGTCCGTATAAGGTAACAGAATCAAAAGCTGTAGATAAACGTTTAGCTGGCATACCTAAACTCACATAGTGGAATCTTCTGTTGGTTCTTTCGGGACCACCTTCTCCGGCAAACATTCTTGTTGGATCTTCACCTGTACGTTTAAATGGATATAATCCTGATGTATATGGAAATTCTCCTGGTACGTTTTCTTGTAACATCCACTTTAATAAATCTCCCCAAGCTTCGTATTTAGGAAGTGCAATTTTCGGAATGTCACTATGAGATAATGACTTGGTATGTGTATCAATATTAATTTCCTTATCTCTTACTTTAAACGTAAAAACAGGGTCAGTATATTTTTTCTGAACGTTTTTCCAGTTGATTATTTTTTCCAAGTTATAAGGATCTAAGTCTTTTTTTTGCGTTTGAAACTCAGCCTTTAATAATTCATAGAATTCTTTTTTATCAGCAGAAATAGATGTTTCATCAACTTCAATATCGTTTTCAAGTAATTTAACCTCTTGCTCCGTTACAATTTCTATTGATTTATGAAGGCTATATAATTTTTGAGCAACTTTAACTTGTGCTTGCTCCCATTCATCATATGCTCTGTTATTTTCAGAAATTTCTGATAGATAACGAGAACGAGCAGGAGGGATGATGTATATCTTCTCACTCATTTCATCTGTGATACTAAAACTAGAAGTTAATTCTTTAGCTTCAGTTTTTTCAACTATTTTATCCATTATAGATTTATACAGTTGATTCATTCCAGGATCATTAAACTGAGAAGCAATTGTTCCGAAAACGGGTAAATCATCTTGGTTAACATCCCACAATTGATGGTTTCGCATGTATTGCTTTTTTACATCACGAATAGCGTCTAATGCTCCTCTTTTATCAAATTTATTGATAGCAACAAGATCAGCAAAATCAAGCATATCAATTTTTTCTAATTGGGTAGCTGCACCAAATTCTGGAGTCATTACGTATAACGATACGTCCGAGTGATCCATAATCTCAGTATCCGATTGACCAATACCAGATGTTTCTAAAATGATTAAATCATAATCAGCAGCTTTTAAAATATCTAAAGCCTCTGATACATGCTTACTTAATGCTAAATTACTCTGGCGTGTAGCCAAAGAACGCATATAAACCCTTTTGTTCTTGATTGCATTCATACGAATACGATCTCCTAATAAAGCTCCACCTGTTTTTCGTTTAGAAGGATCAACAGATACAATTGCTATATTTTTATCTGTGAAATCAATTAAAAAACGTCTAACTAATTCATCAACTAAAGATGATTTTCCTGCACCACCAGTACCTGTTATTCCAAGAACAGGAGTGTCTACCTTAGCAGCCATTTCATGCACTTGATTTAATTCATCTTGAGACTCAGTTGGGAAATTCTCAGCAGCACTAATCAGTTTAGCAATAGAAGGAACATGTTTATCTTTTAAATGATTTACTTCTCCATTAAGGTTTTGACCAAGAGGAAAATCACACTGTTGTACTAAATCATTAATCATGCCTTGTAACCCCATAGCTCTTCCATCATCTGGATGATATACACGAGCAATTCCATGAGCATGAAGCTCTTTAATTTCTTCTGGTAAAATAGTTCCACCACCACCAGCAAATACTTTTATATGTCCAGCTCCTTTTTCTTTCAGTAGATCATACATGTATTTAAGGTACTCCATGTGTCCACCTTGGTATGATGTCATTGCAATAGCTTGAACATCTTCTTCAATCGCACAGTTTACTATTTCCTCTACGCTACGATCATGTCCTAAATGAATAACCTCACAACCCGTAGATTGGATAATTCTTCTCATGATATTAATAGCAGCATCATGTCCATCAAAAAGTGAGGCTGCGGTAACTATTCGTATTTTATGTTGTGGTTTATAAGGAGCTATATTTTCCATAGTTGATTAATCGAGTTAGATATCGTTAACCAAATATAATAAATGTGAAGATGAAATGGTTTTTTAGATCAATAATATAGTCTTAAGTCTTAATATAATTCCACTCATTTTTTAATAGATCATCTGCTTTTGGATGTCCTTTGGTTTCGTTTTGATCTTTTATTTTTCTTATTCTTATTCTAAGTTTTGTCCTATACACAATACCAATATGTAAAAATAAAGCTAAAACTTCAGTTCCAAGTCCACATAATACAGCCATGAATAGATTCAAGATTAAATAATCATAGATTAAAGTTGTTATTACAAATATAACAGTACCAAAAATAAGTGCAGGTCTATTGGCACTATGATGTAGGTTAAAACAGCTTTCGCACCTTTCAATTTCTATAGTTTTTTGTAAGTATTTTTACTCTTTTGTCAATTTTAGGTTGCGGTTTTTTATATAAGGTTTGGTTAAAAATATATTCGTTCGAAAAAGGATTTTTTTGCAATAGAAACAAGTTAACATTCATGAAATTAAAAATTCTACTAATATTAATTCTCTTATACTTTTGTTAATGCGCACAATTTTCGGTATAGTTGCGTTTAGGTATTAAAGTATTTTTTTTGAAACAATTAATTATCATATTCATTAGCCTCATTTTTGCGGTAACAACTTATTCACAAACTAGAATTTTGGATGTGTTTGTACTTGATGATACAAATACCTATATGTTTGTAGAAGAAGATCAATTATATGATAGCGGTTGGCATTTACTAGCACAACCCACCTTTTGGCAAAAAGTTATGGCTTCTTCACCCGAAGTTGGAATGGTAAATGTTGCGAGAACTAGGCAAATTCTATCAGAAATTTTAATGGAGAATTGGAAAGATGATAAAGAATCTAAAGAAGCTTTTAAAGATAGTATTAGAGCACTATATGGTCTAGATAGTTTAGAGAAAATATATGTAACCTCAGGAAAAAATCATTTTTATCAGTTTGAGAAGGTTTTGCCATCTATTTCTAGAGGTATAGAAATTTTTAGACAACAAGATGTAGATCCTTTTTATGCACAATCTATTTTATTGATTGAAAGTCCTGGTAAGTTAGATCAGTTTTCTAATGCAGGGGCACTTGGTCCATTTCAATTAATGAAACGAGTAGCTAGAAAATATGGACTCAAAGTCAATAAATATAAAGATGAGCGAAAAGACTTTGATAAATCAGCTATAGCTGCATCAAAATTGATAGGGAAATCATGCGTACCTATGGCAAGGAAAATATTGAAGAATCAAGGAATTGAATTTAAAGAAACTGACTTATGGTTTAAGCTAGTTGTATTGCATATTTATCATGCTGGAGCAGGAAATGTAGGAGCTTTACTTCAACATTTGAAACCAAAAGAAGGGGGTATGCCGTTAATACAATTAATGTGGCAAAACGAATATGCAGGATTTAAAAATGCATCACAAAATTATTCTCAGGTTGCTTTAGCATCTAATTTAATTTTATATGAGATGATGTATAAAAAATGTGATTTCATGTATGATTGTGAGTCATTTGTTTCAAAATAACTGTAATATTTTCAGTTTTAAAATGATTTTTTTTCATTTTTTTTAACAGTATTTAAGAATTTTCTGTCAAAATATCATCTTTCTATATAGTTGGCATTTAGTTTGTTGTATTTAATGTAGAATTTAATATTAATCTAAAACAAGTTAAAAATGAAAACAATTGTAAAAGCAACCGAAGATTCTGTAAATAATCAATTACCTACATTTTTTGATGATTTTTTCACTAGAGATTTGTTTCAAAAGGATAGGAACTCAACAGGGTTTTTTCATCCAAAAGTTAATATTCTAGAAAAGGATCATGCTTATGAAATGAGCATTGCAGCTCCGGGAATGAGTAAGAAAGATTTTAACCTAACAATTGAGAATAATAGTTTAATTGTTAGAGCACACAAGGAAAATGAAAGTGATGAAATAAATGGAAAATTCACATTGAAAGAATATAATTACCAAAGCTTTGAACGATCTTTTTCTTTATCAGATGGGGTAATAGATGTTAAAGGAATTAAAGCGAAATATAATAATGGTGTTCTATGTGTAACACTACCCAAATCTAAAGAATGGAAAGAAAAATCATTTAGAAGAATTGATGTAGTTTAAAACCTATAAAAGGTTTAGTGTTAATTTATAAATAATATTGTTATGGATTTTAAAGGATTAAAACCAGGTAACAAAGTTGTTCGTAAAAATGGAAATGTTGTAATGACTATCCAACGCTATGCCAAATTATATAATAGTTTAGTAGGTTGGCATACCGATAAAAATTTTGTTATTTGTACCTGGTATGACAAAGATAAAGGCCGTATAGAGGAGATAATTCATCAAAGGCATTTGGTAAAGGTAAAGAGTAGAGATATACCTGATGTTAAGCTTTATACTAGGCCTAATTATTAGTAATATCCACTGTATACAGTGGATATTTTTTTAGTAATTAACTATCATGTTGTACATATCCCATGTAAACACAAATAAATACAGCAACTGATTTAGTCTCTAATGGGGCTTCCATATTGTCATCAATTTTCCAATCTTTCCAAGCATCACTACTGTATCTCGTTTTAACATTCATATCTCCACTACTACTGGTTATTTTCCATTCTTTCCATGCATCACTGCTCCATCTTGTTTTTATAGTAATATCATTTTTTCCGTCATTTAATTTCCATTCTTTCCAAGCATCAAAACTCCACCTAGTTTTAACAGTTCCTGAAACATCTCCTATAGTAAACTTCCATTCTTTCCATGCATCACTGCCACTCCATCTTGTTTTTATATTCCCAGAGCTATTAGGTAACTCAACTTTCCATTCTTTCCACGCGTCACTACCGCTCCATCTTGTTTTGTAAGATCCAGTTCCATCCTTTAGGTCTATCTTCCATTCTTTCCAAGCATCACTGCCACTCCATCTTGTTTTAACCCCCTCTATTTTGTTAGTCTCAACAATAAATAATGCTATTGTTGTTAGAATTAAAACTTTAATCATCTTACTTTAGTTTAATGTTGTTAAGTGCAAATTAATGAATTTCTGTTAAACAGAAACAGTTAATGTGTTATTTTTATGATAGTTACATGTTAATTATGAGTTTTAAAATAGGAGATAAGGTGTCATTCATAGATGAAAATTTTGAAGCTGTTATTAAGGAAATAATATCAGATAATATTTTGATTGTTGAAGATGAGCATGGTTTTGATAGGAGATGTTCTTCAAGAGAAATTGTATTGGTTGAAGATAATAAATACAAGGATATTGAGGTTGACTTTTATAAAGATGATAGGATAGACAAAAAGAAGAATACTACAAAGAAGAATAAGCATATACCAGTTGCAGATTTGCACATGGAGAATTTATTAGATACTCACAAGCACATGAGTAATCATGAAATTGTGATGTTTCAAACAGATTATTGCAGAAAAAAAATTGATGGATATTTAAAAAGAGGTATAAGAGAATTCATAATTGTTCATGGTATAGGTACTGGAAAACTCAAAGCAGAGGTAAGGTATATATTAAATAGTTACCCTAAATTGGAATATATGGACGACCATGTAGGTGGTTATGGTGTTGGTGCAACACGGGTTTTTGTTGTCTAAATTACAATTGATCTAATTTGGATCAATTAATATTTTTTAATTGATACCTGTTGATAATATATTTGTTTCATAATTAAAAGCAAAGGCTATTTGAGTTAGCTTTGTTTAAAATTTAAAACTCAGTAATGAAACATTTAAAGATAGGAGATAAAGCACCAGCAGTTGATGCACTAGATCATAAAGGTAATAGAGTTACTTCAGCTGATTTTAAGGGCTCTAAGGTGGTGATCTATTTTTACCCAAAAGATAATACTCCAGGTTGTACAGCTCAAGCATGCAATTTAAAAGATAATTATGATGCTTTGCTTAAGGCTAATTATAAGGTGTTTGGTGTTAGTGCAGATTCTACTAAGAGTCATGTTAAGTTTGTTGATAAATATGAACTTCCATTCCCATTATTAGTTGATGAAGACAAAAAAATCATTAATGATTTTGGTGTATGGGGGCCTAAAAAATTTATGGGAAAGGAATATGATGGAATTCATAGAACTACCTTTGTAATAGATGAAAATGGGGTTATTGAAGAAATTATAGAAAAAGTTAAAACGAAAGATCATACAGCACAAATACTAAAATAATTATGGCTACTGCAACAAAAGAAATTAATAAAGACAAGTTAAAAGCGTTACAAGCTACTATGGATCGTATGGATAAAACATATGGTAAAGGGGCTGTAATGAAATTAGGGGATAGGGTAGTAGCAGATGTAGATGTTATTCCTACTGGTTCGCTTACCATGGATTTAGCTTTAGGAATAGGCGGATATCCTAAAGGTAGAATAGTAGAGATTTATGGACCAGAATCTTCAGGAAAAACTACTTTAACTATTCATGCAATTGCCGAGTGTCAAAAACAAGGAGGAATTTGTGCTTTTATTGATGCTGAGCATGCTTTTGATCCAACTTATGCAAAAGCATTAGGAGTAGATACTGACAATTTAATTATTGCACAACCAGATAATGGAGAGCAAGCATTAGAAATTGCAGATAATTTAATTCGTTCAGGAGCTATTGATTTATTAATTGTAGATTCAGTTGCTGCTCTTACTCCAAAAGCAGAGATTGAAGGTGAAATGGGAGATTCTCAAATGGGGCTTCAAGCTCGTTTAATGTCTAAGGCATTAAGAAAATTAACTGCTTCTATAAACAAAGCAAATTGTACGTGTATTTTTATTAATCAGTTAAGAGAGAAAATAGGGGTTATGTTTGGTAATCCAGAAACAACAACTGGAGGTAATGCACTTAAATTTTATGCATCAGTTCGTATAGATATTCGTAGATCTACTCAAATTAAAGGAGGAGATGAAGTTCTTGGTAATAGAACGAGAGTTAAAATTGTAAAGAATAAAGTTGCTCCACCATTTAGAAAAGCAGAATTTGATATTATGTATGGATCAGGTATATCTAAATGTGGAGAAATATTAGATCTAGCAGTAGAGATGAATATTGTGAATAAAAGTGGTTCTTGGTTTAGTTATGGAGAAACTAAATTAGGGCAGGGTAGAGATTCTGTGAAAGAATTAATTAATGATAATCCTGAGTTAATGGACGAGTTAGAAAATAAAATAAAAGCTGAATTAAAGGCTAAAAATGAACAGGTTTAGCCGTTAAATAGTTTGGTTAATCCATTGAATAAAATTAAATGCTCCTTTTGGGAGCATTTTTTATTTTTATAGTATTAACATAAAAACTATTTTTGAATCTTAGTAGTCAAGGTATTTTTCAATATATATTTTAATCACAATTATGAGTACACGATATAGCATTTTTATTATAATATTTTCTTTTATTTCTTGCAATAATGAAGTAGAAAAGCCAATTGATGAAATTAAAGTTGACTCAGAAAACATAACACTAACTAAATCTAAAATTGAGGAGTTAAATGAAGCTATTATAGCACAACCTAATAATTATACTGTTTACATTAATAGGGCTAATTACTTTTTACAAGAGGGGCAAATAGAAAATGCAAAGAAAGATGCCGATAGAGCATTAAAAATAAATCCAAATATTGCAGAAGTAGCTTATACTAAAGGAGCTGTTTTATTAAAAACAGGGCAAGTGGAGATGGCTGTACCATTTTTTGAACATGCTATTGAGTTAGATTCTACTTATGCAAGTCCATATCTTAAACTAGCTTACATTAACTTAGCCAAGCCAAACTATGATAAATCAATAGCGTTAATTAATAAAGCATTAAAAATTAACCAATACATGGCTGAACCCTATTTTTTAAAGGGAATGTGGTATGAATCTCAAGAAAAGTTTGATTTAGCCGCTTCATCATATCAAACAGCTATCGAGAGAAATCCTGATTACTTTGATGCATATCTTAATCAAGGTGTTTTGCATGATAGATTAAATAATCCTTTAGCTTTAGATTATTTTAAATCGGCTATAAGTATAAAGCCTAATAGCATAGAGGCATGGAGATTGTTAGCATTAAGCTATAGAGACCATAATCAATTTATTGAAGCCATTGAATGTTTTGATAGTATTATTTCAATTGATGAAACATTTGAAGTTGCTTATTTCGATAAAGGTAGAACGCATTTAGATTTGTGTTATGATAATAACCATAAAGAAAAAAATGATTCATTATTAAATGTGGCTATTAGCTTATTTGACAAGGCAATTTCCTTAAATAATAATTATGTTCCAGCAAGATACAATAGAGGATTGTGTTATGAAGAATTAGGCAATGAGGAAGAAGCAAAAAAAGAATATAAAAAAGTATTGGAATTAGAACCAAATTATGATCTTGCTGTTAAAGGAATGAATAGGTTATGAAAATGTATTTTAACCTTATAATAGTTCATTTTATCATTCTAACTCTTTTATTTTAATTTTCACAATGGTTATTATACGCCTTATGGTAAGTTTTCGACTGTTCAAATGATATTCACAGATACTTATCTTATCTGATTTGATGTTTTTATACTTTTAGTTTAATAACAAAATAAAACATCATGAAAACGTTAGGTTTACTTTCTTTTTTCTTTATAATATTAATGTCTTGCTCAAAAGATAATATGAATGATGAATTATTATCTGATTTGCCTATTGATAATGCTATTAAGTCTTATTTGTCTTTTAAAATATATTCTGAAGAAGATGGAGAGATCTTTTTTCAAGATAAATTAACAGACTTAAGAGTCGAGCATATAAGTAATAAAATTAGACTTCATTTTGATGATACTTATTTTAATTCGTTTAAACTGCAGAATATACTAACACTAATTGAAGGGAATAATGGGCTAGAAATTGACCCAAATAACACGTTAATATTATTAGGCTATATGTATGCCGAAGAAAATGAAACCGGAGTTAGGAAGGATATAACGAACAATAGTTATATCTATAATAAAAATGAAAATAAATCAGAGATTAAAATCAATTTTAGCAGTAAATGTTTTACACATGGAAGTACTAACTGTTCAACAGATTGGAGTGTTCAGAATGGACTAAATAATTACTTCAATAAGCTAGAAAAATTTGAACAAAACCTTAATGAGAATTTAACTGTTTCTTTTGAACTGTTTATAGATAAAAGAGAGCTTAATTAAAAGATTCTCTTTTTTTGTCTAAGGTTTAATTTCTCTCCAGGTAATGGCTGAGTTCCGGGTAACATTCTATTCTTTTTGTATAATTTCTTTAGTTTAATTGCATGTTTTTGAGAAATTGAATGCATAGTTTCTCCATCTTTTACAATATGAAACTCTTGCTTAGCTTTCCATCTTTTGGGTTTTAAATAAATAATGTCACCAGAATAAATAATAGCTTTCTTTTTTAAATCATTATAGCGATATATTTGCCAAGGTCGCATATCAAATTCTTTACAAATACTATTCACATTATCTCCTTCTCGAGCAATTATGTAACTAACATTATTAGTGGACGTTTTAATTTGATGCTTATTTCCAATAATTATAGTTGTTACAACAGGAGTACCATTTTCTTTATTTTTAATTGTGTCATTTTCTTTTTCAATATGATCGACAATTAATGGCTGTGTTCCTTTGTCATATTCATTTAAGCCATATTTTTCTATGAGGTTTATAAGTAATTGTGGGTATTTGGGATTTGTAGCATAACCAGCTTTTTTAAGTCCTTTAGCCCATCCTTTATAATCAGTTAAATCTAATGTGAATAAAGGAGCATACCTTTTTTTCTTTAAAA
This sequence comes from Flavobacteriales bacterium, assembly GCA_020630395.1. Classification (GTDB taxonomy): domain Bacteria; phylum Bacteroidota; class Bacteroidia; order Flavobacteriales_D; family CAJJDF01; genus CATLPG01. The sequence continues at coordinate 104,044 of JAHDBM010000003.1, read as the reverse complement.
AAAGAGAATGATCTTTAAAAGACTCTTTGGCAGATGAATACTTTCTAAAACACTCATTTTTTTTATCATCATCTTTAAAAATTTTTTTGCCAGTCCAAGATGAATGGCATTTAATACCAAAATGATTATTTCCTTTTTTAGCGAGTCTACTATTCCCACTACCACTTTCAAGTATGCCTTG
>JAHDBM010000003.1:71566-103763 GCA_020630395.1 Flavobacteriales bacterium | reverse complement strand
CTAACAGGTAATTGTTGAATTACCAGCTTAAGGCTTTTCTATTAAATATAGTGTAATTGAAATTAAACATGAAAGACCATTTATCTTGTCTGTGGTCCATGTAATTAACTCTTAATGCTGCTGGTCCAATAGGAGAATTAAATACCAATGCGCTTGAAAGAGTGTAATGCCTTTTAGTTTCTTCAAATGAGTTTGAATATGTTGCTTTTTTATTGGCATCACTTAAAATATTACGATAAGGTTGGAATAAATACCCTTCTAATCTAAGGTCAAAAGAAGGAAGTATAGGAATTACATTTTTGATTCCACCAGCTAAATATGTGTGAGCAGCATAATCACTTTGAAATAACGTTCTTGATTCTTGAGTTGGTTCATATTGAGGGGAAATTAATGCTGTTGAAGTATAGTTGTTGAAGAAATCTTGAGTTGAGTGAACTCCTTCAAGCTCAAATCCTAATTTATATTTAGTGGAGACATCTAAATATTTTTCAAATCTAGCTTTAAATAAAAAATAATCATGTCCAACTCTTGTAAGGGTATCTGTTGGTAATGAAGAGGTTGATCCAGCATAGTTAATCTCACCTCCAGTTATATAACTAGCAGAAGCTTTAAATTGACTTCCTCTTTTAGAAAGGTATAGACCGTCTAATGTATTATGTTCTACTTCAGCAGAAAAATGATCAAAATAAAATTCGGTCCTATCAGCAGTATCAACTGATAAAAATTGATCAGTTTGATAATATTCATTGTTTAAGAATCCATTTTTATAATTAAATTTTATTCTACCGTTATTACCAGCAGGGATGCCTATGCTTCCTCCAAAAAATGCTTCGTTTTTAATTAAAAAAGAGGGTTTGGTATCTTCAAAGAAAGTAGAAAAACTTCTATAATAATCCCATCTGTTTAAGGTAGCGTGTGGCTCAATATAAAAAGGTAAATCTAAAGGAAAATCAATCCTAGCAGATAAATCTAAGCTACTGTAAAACCTTCCGAAGTAAGAGTTAGCAGATGTAGTGATAGAAAAATAACGTTCAATTAATTTATAATCAAATCCAACATAGCCTGTATTAACAGATCGTGATGAAAAATTACCTCCAATTCTTAAGTCATAGACCGGTTTTTTTTGTACGTCTATACTAAGTGTGTATTTATTATTGTTGAGATTTTTTGTGATAACAGGAAATATAAATTTAATCTTATCATCTAAAATCAATTTGAAATACCTTGGCTTAAGGTTTGCTAAAGAAACATCTCTGTTTCTATCTTTCAAAACACTCCTAATGTATTTTTCTTCTTTTTTAGTCACCCCATTAACTTCAATGTTGTCAATTATGATCTCTTGTCGCGTATTTTTAAAATAATTTGTTCTTCTTTTTGAGTAGTTGGTGTCTATTCTTCTGCTAACTAGTTTTTTTATAGAATCCATCATCTTCATGGTTTCATCATATCCAGCTTGCATAGCTTCTTCTCTTAGCTCAAAATCAAATGTGCCTATTGAATATCTAACAGGTGGATTAATAATAATTCCTTCATCACACTTTAAAGTAAAATCTGATTTACTTTGGAGCATACTTCTAACTTGAGTAAGAATATCGTCATTTTTAGGTTTGTTTCTTACTCCAGTAACAGAGCTACCTATAATAACATCTGGCATGAATTCATCATACATAACATCTGCAGGAAAATTATTATACAACCCTCCATCAAAATATATTTTTCCATCAATAATTGCACCTGGTAAATAAAAAGGGAAAGTCATTGACGCCCTTACAGCTTGAGATAAAGCTCCTTTTCTAAATACTTTTGCTGCATTAAAATCTATATCAGATGCAATACATCTGTATGGAATGAAAAGACTGTCGAAATTACCATCAGCCATTTCACAGGCTATGGTTTGATTTTCTATAAAAGAAAAATCTATTAAAGAAGGATCGGTTACGTTTAAAGGAAGAACTTTAGTGAGTGTGAAATTTTCATCAAAATTAAAGTTAACAATAGAAGGAACTTTCTCTTTTTCTTTAAAAAAATAAGTGAATTCATTTTCTAATCTACCTTTAGCCATATCTAGCATTTTAGGAGATTTAACTAACGCTTCTAATTGTGCTGGTGAATAACCAATTGCGTAATAACTACCTACTAATGCACCAGCTGATGTTCCTGTGATATAATCCACAGGTATACCGTTTTCTTCTAAAGCCTTAATTACACCAACATGAGCCATTCCAGCAGCACCACCACCACTCATAACTAACCCAACTTTTTGGTTAAAACCATAAGTAGAATATAATAGCATAGTTATGCTAAGTAATGAAATGTGAAATAATCTATTTATCATGAAGGAATTAAGTATGTGTAAAAATAAAACTTTTTAATAGACAATAACGCTTTTTAAAATGTTTTGTTTTTTAATTGAGTTGATTAAAACATTTTATACATTTAGATATCAAAAATAAAAACATGGATAAGCAGGTATTTTCGTTAATTGAAGAGGAAAAACAAAGACAATTAAGAGGAATAGAATTGATAGCTTCAGAAAACTTTGTAAGTGACCAAGTTATGCAAGCTATGGGGTCTGTTTTAACTAATAAATATGCTGAAGGCTTACCAAATAAAAGATATTATGGAGGTTGTGAAGTAGTAGATCAAGTAGAACAGTTAGCTATAGATAGACTAAAAGAACTTTTTGGAGCTCAATGGGCCAATGTGCAACCACATTCTGGCGCACAGGCAAATGCAGCTGTTATGTTGGCTACACTTAAACCAGGGGATAAAATTTTAGGTTTCGATTTATCTCATGGAGGACATTTAACTCATGGATCTACAGTAAACTTTTCAGGTAAATTATACTTGCCTTCTTTTTATGGAGTTGAAAAAGAAACAGGATTAATAGACTATGACAAAGTTGAAAAAAAGGCTCAAATTGAAAAGCCAAAATTAATTATTTGCGGAGCTTCTGCATATTCTAGGGATTGGGATTATGAGCGATTAAGAAAAATAGCTAATCAAGTAAATGCATTATTACTTGCTGATATATCACACCCAGCCGGATTAATAGCCAAAGGGTTGTTAAATGATCCTATAAAGCATTGCCATATAGTAACAACAACTACTCACAAGACATTAAGAGGTCCTAGGGGAGGTGTGATTATGATGGGAGAAGATTTTGAAAATCCTTGGAGAATTACTACACCTAAAGGTAATATTAGAAAGATGTCAGCTTTATTAGATTCTGGAGTTTTTCCGGGCACACAAGGAGGTCCATTAGAGCATGTAATTGCATCAAAAGCAGTTGCTTTTGGAGAAGCACTCAATAATAGTTTCGAATCCTATGGTAAACAAGTAATAGAAAATGCATCTGTTATGGCTAATGAATTAGTTAATAGGGGTTACCAGATAATTTCAGGAGGCACAGATAATCATTCTATGTTAATAGATTTAAGAAATAAGGATATAACAGGTAAAGAGGCTGAGGCTGCATTGGGTAAGGCAGATATTACTGTAAATAAAAATATGGTTCCTTTTGATGATAAATCACCATTTGTAACATCTGGTATTAGAATTGGAACTCCAGCAATAACAACAAGAGGAATTGGAGAAGCAGAAATAGGTGAAATCGTTACATTAATTGATGATGCCCTAATGAATAAAGATAATGAAACAAAGCTCAACTCTATCAAAGGAAAAGTTAATGCTTTAATGCAAGATCGCCCTCTTTTTAAGGCTTAGTTTTTAACTTCATGAACAATTTCTAAGATTGTTCTAAAAGCTGCAAATTTACCATTGTATTTTACAGTGTGCTCCTGTTGTAAAGCAGGGGCATATTTTTTTTGATACTCATTGTAATCTTCAATTGAATTTAATATATATTGAATGGAGTATGCTCTTCCGCCTTTTTCTTCTGCATGGATACGACATATTTTATTTTCAATAAATAATCCAGTATTCATTACATCTGGTATGTGAACTTCTTTCATCCATTGTAACCATTCTTCATGAACGGTTTCGTCAATATTGATGGTTACATTATATAGAATCATAGCTTTTTTTCTTAAAGATAATGGTTGTTACATAAAAAGAATATTATTCTATTTATATCTTAAACGATTACCTTATTTTTGTATACTAATATAAGACAGTATGCGTATAGATATTCTTACTATTTTACCAAAATTACTTGAAGGTCCTTTTAATGACTCAATTTTAAAACGAGCGCAAACTAAAGAATTGGTAGAAGTTCATATTCACAACATAAGAGATTATGCAGCTAATAAGCAAAAAAGTGTTGACGATTATGCATTTGGTGGAGGAGCTGGAATGGTGATGCAAATACAACCTATAGCAGATTGTATAGAAAAATTAAAAGGGGAAAGAGGGTATGATGAGATTTTATATATGACTCCTGACGGAGTTAGATTTAATCAAAAAGAAGCTAATCAATTATCCATGAAAAAAAACATAATGATTTTATGTGGCCATTATAAAGGAGTAGATGAGCGATTAAGAGAGCAGTATATTACTAAAGAAATTTCTATTGGAGATTATGTGTTGTCGGGAGGTGAATTAGCTGCTGCAGTAGTTTCGGATGCGATTATTAGATTAATACCAGGAGTTTTAAATGATGAAACATCTGCTTTAACTGATTCTTTTCAAGATGATTTATTAGCTCCACCAGTATATACTAGACCTGCTGATTTTAACGGTATGAAAGTGCCTGATGTTTTATTGTCGGGTAATCTTAAAGAAATTGAAAAATGGAGATATGAAAAGGCTCTTGAACGGACTAAAAATAGAAGACCAGATTTATTAGATAGTGAAGAAATATAAATACTTTGCCATTATTTGATGTGTAATGTGGTTTTTTGAGGTTAAAAAGGTGTTAGAATAAAAAATATTTATTAATATTGCAGTCCTTAAAAGAAAGGAGTAAAATTTTATAATATGGATTTCGTAAGAGCAATACAAAAAGATTTAGTTGAAGTACAAGACCTTCCAGATTTTGGAGCTGGTGATACTATAGCAGTTACATACAAAATTAAAGAGGGATCTAAAGAAAGATTACAGAAATTTCAAGGTGTTGTTATTCAAAGAAGAGGACAAGGAACAACCGAAACATTTACCATTAGAAAAATGAGTGGGACTGTAGGTGTTGAAAGAATTATTCCTGTTGCTTCTCCATTTATAGAAAAAATTGAAGTAATTAGAAAAGGTAGAGTTAGAAGAGCAAGAATCTTTTACCAAAGAGCAAGAACTGGTAAATCTGCAAGAATTAAAGAGAAAATGTCTTTCAAAAAGTAAGACAATTTTATATGATATTGAAAAAGCCGAAGTTTTACTTCGGCTTTTTTGTTTTAAAATAGAAATGTTGATTAATTATTAAAGCTAGATGGAATTGATTTAAGGAAATATTTTGAAGTTACATTAATATGAATTCAAAATAAATGCTTGTACAATAAATGTTATCGAAGTGTAATTCATTTTTTTTACACTTATTATGTTTCATCAATTTAAGAAGATAGTTCAATTATGTTAGTTGAACTTTAGAAAACATAAAACTATCATATAATACAATGATAGTTGAGATTACACAAAGTATACTATGTAGGGATCACATATAAAATAAATTATGGAAAATTTATCATAGATAATAAACCAATATTATATCTCTTTTTCAACCAAGTATTGATTTCGATTAGCTGAATTTCTTGAAATAAGTTCAGCTATAAATCCAGTTAAGAATAATTGTGTCCCTATAATCATTGCAGTTAAAGCAAAAAAGAACCAAGTATTATCGGCTAATAATTTAGCAGTAGTATTGATAAATAGCTTCTCAATTCCTAGCCACAAGAAGATGCTAAATCCTACAATAAAAAATAAAGTGCCAATTAGACCAAAAAAGTGCATAGGCTTTTTTCCAAAGCGAGTAATAAATGTGATGGTAAATAGATCTAAAAAACCGTTAACAAATCGGTTTAATCCAAATTTTGACACACCATATTTTCTTTCTTGATGTTGTACTACTTTTTCACCTATTTTATCGAAACCAGCACCTTTTGCAATAACAGGAATGTATCTGTGCATTTCACCAAAGATTTCAATAGATTTTACTACATCACTTTTATATGCTTTTAACCCACAGTTCATATCGTGTAGTTTAATACCACTAAATATTCTTGTTACACCATTGTATAACTTTGTAGGGATTGTTTTTGATAATGGATCATGACGTTCTTTTTTCCATCCAGAAACAATGTCAAATCCATCTTCTTTTATCATTTTATATAACTCTGGTATTTCATCAGGACTATCTTGTAGATCTGCATCCATAGTGATTACTACATCTCCTTTAGTAGCTCCAAAAGCTTCATTTAAAGCTGCAGATTTACCATAGTTACGTCTAAATTTAATGCCTCTTACTTGAGGATATTTTATTTTTAATTCTTCTACAATTTGCCAAGATTTATCTTTACTACCATCATCAACCATAACGACTTCATAATTAAAAGAATTTGCAGAGCATACTCGATTAATCCATTCTAATAATTCAGGTAACGATTCCTCTTCATTATAAAGAGGGACAACTATCGATATATGTAAATCTTCCAATGTAAATGTATTTAGATTAGTAAATATAAATTAACCTTTTGGGTTTTCCAATGAAACACTTATTACTTAATCTTAAAATGTTTAGAATGAGGTTTCATTTCATATAAAATTTCAAAATTAGGTGTGTTAAAAAAAGTTGAAAAAGGGTAAAAGGAAACTCCTATTTTTTTGGTTGGTATAATAAGCTCTTTGTTTATTCCAGTTAAGATAACATCATGAACTAGCTCCATGCAGTGAAGTTTATCTTTAGTTTCATTATTAAAGGCGTAATCAAAAGGAGCTTGTTCTTTTAAGTAGTTTAATGCAGATTTTTGAATTAGAAGCTGTTGAGTAGGGGATACGTTAGGTTTTAAAATGCACAAACTAGAATCAGATACATCTTCTAAAAAGTGTGGGATAGATGATGTTTGTACACCATCAATATTAGAAACCTCATTACTTAGCGTATGTATAATAAATAAAGATGTATCACTTTTTATGATAATACCTGCATGTGAATATTGAAGATCTTCCCCAGTTAATTCAACAATAACTTCACTTAAAAAACCTCTTCCTTTTCTTAGAATAATTTCTCCACCTTTTAGTGAGTCCATTATATGTTGAGGAATTTTATATACTGTTTTCTCTTTTGATAAAGAAAAATCCTCATTTCTACTTGTACAAGCAGAAATGAGGATTATAAATAAGATAAAAATCTTATGCAAGATAAAATTATTTAACTTTTTCTAATTCAGCATCTAATTTATTCATAGCATCATCAAGCTTTTCTTCTAATTCATCACCTAATCCTTCAACATCTTCTAAAGCTTGGTTTATTTTGTCTCCTGCACCTTCAAGTTGTTCTAGGCCAGCATCAACATTTTCCATAACGTTATCCATATCCATGTCACCTAAGCCATCCATAGCACCTTCCATCATATCTGTTTTAGACATGCTAACTTTCCATGCTCCGTCTTCTTTCTTCATTTTCATGTCTTCAGCTTCTTCAGCACCTTCTTCGTAACATTTACATACTGCAGTTTCTCCAGTAACATTACACTCAACTTTTTCTAATTTACTATCGTTTTGTCCCATATCTGGAGCTTTCGCCATTAAATCGATAACTTGAGCAGACTCATCAGTAGCTAATGATTTAGCTTTGTCAAAGTCTTTACTTTCTAGTGCAGCATAAAATTCTTTAACTACGTCTTCTGGGTTACCACCACCACATGATGATAAAATTACACCAGCTAATGCTATTACAGCAATTTTTAATTTCATTTGTTTTGTTTTTTTGTTATTTATATTTGAATAAAAAAAGCACAATGATCGAGTTGATTATTGTGCTTTTTAATATCAGATTTGAATTATCTTAGTGACCTGTAACGTCTTCAATAACTTCAGTTGCTTTTTCTTTACCTTCTTCAACTAAGTTTTCAGCACCTTCAGTAACAACAGTTGTTGCAGAATCAACAATACCTTCTGTTGTCTCAGTTACAGTTTCAGTTACATTCTCTGTAGCTTCTTCAACAGCTTCAGTCATGTTTTCTTGTAAATCGTTAAGTGCATTTTCTAAAGCACTAGCATCTTCTTGAGATGGCCCACAAGCAACTAATAAACCTGCAGCTGCAATAATTGATAAAAATTTGATTTTCATTCTTTTAAATAATAAGGTTAATAATACGGGACGAATATAGTATTTCTTTTTTAAAAATGAACGTTTTATGCTATATTAATTGTAATTCAGAGAGTTTTCAGCATATTTTTCCCATTTGTCCAATACCGTTTTAAAATCTTCGGGCAATTCTGATTCAAATTGAAGTCTTTCTCCGGTTACTGGATGATCAAAGCCTAAAGATTTAGCGTGAAGTGCTTGTCTAGGTATAATTTTAAAGCAATTTTGCACATATTGTTTATACTTTGTAAAAGTAGTGCCCTTTAAGATTTTATCTCCACCATATTCATTATCATTAAATAAAGGATGACCAATATGCTTTAAGTGCACTCTAATTTGGTGAGTTCTTCCTGTTTCGAGTTTACATTGAATAAGTGTAGTATAACCTAAACGCTTAAGTACTTTATAATTAGTAATAGCATGTTTTCCATAATCTTCATCAGGAAATACAGTCATTACTTTTCTGTTTTTTAAAGAACGGCCAATATATCCTTCAATTCTACCTTCATCTTCCTTAACATTTCCCCATACTAAGGCATAATATATTCTAGAAGTAGTTCGGTCTTTGAATTGTTTAGATAAATGAGCCAAAGCATGTTCAGTTTTGGCTGCAATCATTAAACCAGTAGTGTTTTTATCTAGTCTGTGTACAATTCCGGGTCTATCAGCATAATCTGGTCTTTTGGGGAGATTACCAAAATGATAGATTAATGCATTAACAAGAGTGCCTGTATAGTTTCCATAACCAGGATGAACTACCATGTTCATTGGTTTATTTATTACGATAACATCATCATCCTCATATACTATATCTAATGGAATGTTTTCTGGAATTAATTCAATTTCTCTAACCGGATAAGGCATTTTCACTGATATTTCATCTCCGCCTTTAACTTTATAGTTAGGTTTAACTGTTTTATTATTCACCCAAACATACCCTTGTTTAGCTGCATCTTGAATTTTGTTTCTTGTTGTATTAGGAATACGATCCATTAAAAATTTATCTATTCTTAATGCTTCTTGACCTGGATCGGCAATGATATTATGATGCTCAAAAAGTTCGTCTTCGTTAACGTGTTCAGTCGTCATTGCTAGTTTTTAATTACTTTTTGAAAAGAAATACTCTTCGAATCTTGGTTGGTTAATCTTAACATATAAAGTCCATTTTCATATCCTTCAATATTAATGCCGTCTTGATAAATTCCTTGTTGTAATATTTTGCCATTGACATCCATTAATTGGAATGTTAAAGGAGTAGCGGTATTTCCTTTTAGATAAAAATAATCTTGAGTTGGATTTGGATATACTGAAAAATCATTATTCGATAAAGATTCATCTATCCCTATGATGTAATCTTTGTCATATACAAAAGTTGGTCTAATCATCATAGTTCCTCCAAAACCTGACTGAGACCATGTACCATTACTGTTATAGTAGGTATTAGCATCATTATTAATATTTAAGTCGTACCCAACATTAATGACATCTATAGTAGTTTGTTGCCATCCTACAAAATATGTTCCACTAGGAATATATACTACAGAATCGAACTGGTATTTAAAAAAACCATTCGTGCCAAGGTTATACTTTGGGGTAGAAAATGAAATGTCTTCATGTAATATTGCTCCAGGTTTTCCTCCAGATCCTTCTTCCCATATTGTCATAATAATTAGTGTGCTACTTCGGTCATTAGCTGATGGAGAAAAATGAATGTTTACCCCTTTTATAGAGTCTCCATTTAATAATTCGAATTTACTAGCTATTTTCGGATTTATACCACCAACTCCTTGAACTCCGTAAGCTGCTTCAGCAGTTCCATCATCATAGGCGTAATAATCACTAAACTCTTGAATAAAAGAAATGGTGTCATTATTTCTACATACATCAGGAGTGGTTAAATGCCTAAATTTTAATTCAAATGTAGCACAAGTATCATTTAGTAAGGTGTCAAAATAAAAACCTCCATTTCCAATGTCAAATTGAGTGGTAAAAGGAACTTGTGGAAATGAATTGGGTGTGTTAGGATTATTTATTGTTTGAATAATCGATTGATTGTAAATAACATCTAAGTTGAAGTTACTCATTAGTTTGGCTGAATTACTAATGTTTTTTTGTTTAGTTAAAACAGAATCTACGACAAAGCCATTAACATCCCATGCATAATGTTTCCAGGGTATAGCTGTATAATCCTTTAATAAAGATAATACAGGTTCAACAAAGGCAACATCATCATGAATCGTATCATTTGCGAACCTTGCTTCTTCTAAGTAAACGTAATCTATATTCCAATGATCGAAGCTTCCAGATAATGAAGCATAATTTAAAAACCTAAATTGAAAACCATCAGCAAAGAATTTATTGTTTTTTACTGGAACTAATACTTTTCTAAACCCTGTGTCTTTGGCAAAATTACTATCTAAAATTAATCCGCCACTTCTCCACATGGAATACCATTGATTATCAATTGGCGACCAAAATTGCAATACTAAAGAGTCAGCAGTTTCTGGTGAGTTACCTAGACCCTGTGGTTGATAATAAAAACTAAGGTAAACAGAATCTGCAATTCCATATGGAGAATTGTTTTCATCTCTACCAAGGAATATTGGTTTTGATGTTAAATAATCTGCAATACCATAAGTAAAAGCGGTAGAAAAGTCATAGGGATATCCTTTGTCATTTAGTCCATCTAATGTTGCAACACCAATTGTTGGTGGATTTATAGGATATGAGCTGTTTAAATATGCAAAATTATCTACCCATCTTGATATAGTATCAGTTGCTTCTACAAAGTACACTTGTGCTGAATCTTGGATGATATCAGCAGGCGTAATAGGGTATATACCATCAGGAGATGTAGCAGTAAACATAGAGTCTATAATGGTAGTTGCTGGCCAAACCGTTTTCGTTATACAAACAACAGGGTAAACATCTAAATCACAATGTGTAATGGTTATCGAAGGTTGATTAAATGTGTCGTAGATTAAACTATCAGCTAAGTTTTTAGTTATTTCTACACGTATGGTAGTGTCATTCATGTAGGCTGCGGTATCTACATCTGGCACACCACCTATAAAGATAGTATGAAATAGCGTATCCGATACATTGGCATCATTAGGAGTTGCATTGTATTTTTTAAATAAGTCTTTAGAAAAATCATCCTTAAAAGGAAGATGAATGGTATCTATTGCATAGATGTAATCTTGATCGATAGTTCTAGATACATTGATTGGATTTTTAGAAATAATATCTGCATTAGAAAATAATGGAGATAGCATTTCTTGTGCTTGAGATTGAAATGATATCAAAACAAGACATAAAAAAAGAAACGTTTTCATAGGTGTATTTTATTGTGATTCACTAGTACAGTTAATTTGTACAACTATATCTTCGCCCTCAAGAATTTTAGCTCCACCACCTTCTCTAAACTCAGGAGTTTGTTGACTAATAATTCCATTAGTTGAATCTATTTGTGTAACACAGTTATTATAAATAGTTATTATGCCCAATCCTTTATCTGTTAACTTTAAATTAGCCTCATTTATTGTAAGACCTACTAAATTTGGAACTGAAACAGGTTTGCTTAGTGTTTTTTTCTCAATAAACACTTTTATTTTGGCGCCTCTTGGTAATAGATCATCCTTAAAAACTTTTTTGCCGTTATATTCAATTTTCTTTACATGTGCATTAGCAGAACCTTCAATATATATTTTTTCAATATCAAATTTCCCCAGTAGTCTTGGAATAACAACCATTTCTGAAGCATCTATTTCTGGAAGAGGAAACATTTGTACACTTTTTCTCACTGCAGATAGATATATTTTTCTTTGTGGTTTAACCCATGAGTTTGTTGAGTCTGAATGACCGATAGGGTTTTGTAGCAAGATGCTTCCTTTTGGTGCACTGCTGCTAAATACAGAATCAATAACGAGCACTAAATCTTTTTCTTTTGCTAGTTGCTGGGCTTCGTTTATTTGTAATCCAATAAAATTAGGAGTTTCAATTTTTTCACCATGATTAGTATAAAATTTTAACCACCATAAAACAATTACAATAATTAATATTGCTAGTGTTCCTGCGAAGAATAGATTTTTTAAAATTTTATTTGAAATGATCTTTTTAAACATATAGATGTTGTTATTGTCGCAAATATAATAAAGTCTGTTATAGAATAGTGTAAAATAAGGTGTTGAATTAATATTCTATTCAATCATATTTTTTAGTTTGTATGCTAAACCATATTTTTACGCAAATTAAAACATTTTATTATGCCAGCACCAGTAGAAGAAGTTAATATTTTAAAAGAGGTAGTATTGCCAGCAGCATTGGCACTAATCATGCTAGGAATGGGCTTGTCGTTAACCATACAAGATTTTAAGCGAGTATTGGCTTTCCCAAAAGCTGTTGTGTTGGGAGTATTTAATCAATTAATTTTATTGCCTATAATCGCTTTTGCATTGTTGCAGGTTTTTGGTTTAGAGGGAGGTTTGGCTGTTGGTTTAGTTGTAATAGCTGCTTGTCCTGGAGGAGCAACTTCTAATTTAATTACTCATGTTGCTAAAGGAGATACTGCTTTATCGGTAACATTAACAGCAATAAGTTCTATCGTAACTATTTTTACAATTCCTTTAATAGTCAATTATGGTTTAGAGACGTTTATGGGTAATGCAACAGATGTAAGGTTGCCGTTAGATAAAACTATAGGAGCTTTATTCTTAATTATTTTGGTTCCGGTTGGGATTGGTATGTTAATAAAACGATATAAAAATGAATTTGCTTTAAAAGCTGATAAGCCAGTGAGAATAGCCTCTATCATTATATTTGTAGCGATAATTGCAGCCATTGTATTACGTGAGCGTCAACATATAGCGGGATATTTTGAGCAAGCAGGGGTTTTGGCTTTAACACTAAATGTAATTACTATGGGACTTGGTTTTGGTTTAGCTAAGATGTTTAAGTTAAAAAGAGAACGAGCGATAACCATTTCAATAGAATCGGGTATTCAAAATGGTACACTGGCTATATTAATTATTGAAACACTAATTCCTAATTCTACTCCAGATATGTTAATTGTACCAGCTGTATACAGTTTAATTATGTTTTTTACTGGTGGGTTTATGATGGGATATTTTGGAAGAAAGAAAGCATAGATGAATTTTGAATTATTAGACTGGCTTATTGTAGCCATTTTTTTGGGTATTAGTTTATACATTGGCTTTCGATTCAAGAATAAGGCTAGTGGAGGTTTAGCTGATTTTTTTTTAGCAGGGAGAAACCTACCTTGGTATATTGCTGGTATATCTATGGTTGCTACAACATTTGCGGCCGATACGCCTTTGTGGGTTGCAGAGGTAATACATAAGCATGGAGTTTCAGGAAATTGGCTTTGGTGGAATATGCTAATAGGAGGGATATTTACAACCTTCTTTTTTGCTAGATTATGGCGTAGAGCAAACGTGTTAACTGAATTAGAATTTTTAGAGATTCGTTATTCGGGCAAAATTGTAAAATATTTTAGAGGTTTTAAAGCTTTGTATTTAGGTGCTTTCTTTAATGCTGTGATTATTGGATGGGTTAATGCAGCTATGATAAAAATTATCATGATATTTTTTGGATTTGAGTTCGAAACTGCTTTATTAATTGTTTTAGGATTAATGGCTTTGACAGCTATTTATAGTACAATGTCTGGTTTGTTGGGTGTAGCAATTACTGATGCATTACAATTTGTTCTTGCTATGGTTGGTTGCATTATTTTGGCTTTTATAATGGTAAATTCGGAACAGGTTGGAGGGATAGATGGCTTAAAAGAGAAATTGCCAGAGTGGAGATTTGATTTTTTTCCATCATTTAGTTCAGATAATTCTGTAGGAACCTTTGCTTTACCTGTGTTAGCATTCATTTCTTTTATTGGAGTACAATGGTGGTCTAGTTGGTATCCTGGAGCAGAACCAGGAGGAGGAGGCTATGTTGCACAAAGAATGATGAGTGCAAAGACTGAGAAAGATTCTGTTTACGCTACTTTGTTTTTTCAAATAGCACATTATTGTTTAAGACCATGGCCATGGATTATTGTTGGTTTATGCGCTTTAGTAGCATATCCAGAATTAACATCAGAAAATGCAGGAAATGGTTTTGTCATGGCAATGAATGATTTTATGCCAATGGGATTAAAAGGACTATTGTTTACAGCTTTTTTAGGGGCTTATATGAGTACTATTTCTACCCAATTAAATTGGGGAGCAAGTTATTTAACAAATGATTTATATAAGCGAAATTTTTGGAAGGGAAATGATGAAAAAAAGCTAGTTGGTGTTGGTAGATGGATGACTATTATCATCATGTTAGTATCTGTGATTTCTACAATTTCAATAGATACTATAGATGGAGCAGCACGGTTTTTAATTGCGTCTTCAGCTGGATTAGGAGCAGTATTAATATTAAGATGGTATTGGTGGAGGATTAATATATGGAGTGAATTAACAGCTACTTTAGCACCTATCATTGGTTTTTGTATTGCCAAATTTTTAATATCTCCAATGTATGATATAAATGGAAAAAATACTTTTATAGAAAACGAAGGAATTTTACTGTTTACTACAGGATTTACTACAGTTTGTTGGTTAGTAGCTACTTTTGTTACTAAACCAACTTCAGTAGAAGTGCTAAACTCTTTTTACCAAAGAGTTAGACCAGATGGAGCATGGAATTTTGATAAAGACAGTAATACAATAAATAATGATGTTATTGATCAATTAAATGAAAGTGAATATAGGCAAGGGGGTGTTGTTGTTACATTAGCATGTTGGATTATAGGGGTAATAATGACTTATTCAATTTTGTTTTTTATTGGTAAAATGGTTTTTAAAGAATGGAATGATGCAGGTATATGGGGAGGAGTAGCATTAGGATCTTTTATAGTTTTTAAGTTTCTTTTGAATAAAACATCAGTATTAAAATAATGAAGAAAAAAGAATGGTTTGCTGAGTGGTTTGATAGTGAGTATTATCATATACTATATAAAAATAGAGACTTTACAGAAGCTGAATTTTTTATCGATAATTTAATTGATTTTCTAAAACCAGAAAAAGATGCTTCTATTCTTGATTTAGCATGTGGAGCAGGAAGACACTCAGTATTTTTGCATAAAAAGGGGTATAACGTCACAGGGGTCGATCTAGCAGCTAATAGCATTGATACGGCAAAACAATATGAGCAAGAGAACTTACTATTTGATGTTCATGATATGAGAGAGGTGTATCATTCTAATGCTTATGATTACATTTTTAGCATGTTTACCAGTTTTGGTTATTTTAATGATGCAGAAGATAATGTGAAAATGCTTTCATCTGTAAACAGCAGTTTAAAAGAAAGTGGAGTGTTTGTATTAGATTTTATGAATGCACATAAGGTTATCAAAAATCTTGTGCCAGATGAAGTTAAAGAGGTTGATGGAATCATTTTTCATATTAAACGATTTGTTGATGATGGCTTTATAAAAAAGAATATTCGCTTTACAGCCGAGGGTGAGGATTATAATTACACTGAAAAAGTTCAAGGTATTTTTTTAGAAGAAATGAAAAGTTTATTCGAAAAAGCTAATTTAAATATGATTCATACCTTTGGAGACTATAAATTAAATGAGTTTAATGAACAAACATCAGATCGTTTAATTATCATTGCATCAAAATAAATAATTGTCATATATAACTTACATATCATTAATTTTAGTAGTTCTTTTGGGAGGAGCTATAGTATTAGGGGTAAAGAATAAAATTGATAAAGGGTTAAAGTATATTTTAGCTTTTAGTGGAGCTTTTTTATTAGCTACTTCTGTTATGCATATTATTCCAGAAGTATATGCATCATCTGTTAATAAAATAGGAATATTTGTGTTGTTGGGGTTTTTAGTTCAACTTTTTTTAGAGTTTTTCTCTCAAGGCATAGAACATGGTCACATTCACGTCCATGGAAACGTTAAAAAATCTTTCCCAATTGTTATTATGATTAGTTTATGTATTCATTCTTTATTAGAGGGATTTCCTCTTGTAAGGGAAATGCATCATGAACTTCATCATGAGCTCCATTCTCATGATCTCCATAATGATCATAACGATCATTCATTGTTATTTGGTATTTTGATGCATAAGTTTCCTATCTCTATAGCATTAATGAGCATGTTTTTAAAAGCTAAATTGCCAATATTAAGAAGTTTTTTATGGTTGTTAGTGTTTGCCCTAATGGCTCCTTTAGGAACGTTTATAGGAGAAATATACAGTGAGCAATTAGTAGATTATGTAGACTTTTTTGATTGTATTTTAGCTGTAGTGCTAGGGATGTTTTTACACATATCAACCACCATATTATTTGAATCGGATGAAAGTCATAAGTTTAATTTTTTAAAACTTTTATTAATAGTAACTGGTGGAGGTTTGGCTTACTTAACTTCTTAAGCTATCCAGCTGCAAGCATATCAATTAAGTAAAAGCTGTTGTTTTCCTTACTGTAAGTAAAATAATAGTATATACCACTTTCAAAGTCATATCCATCTTCTGATTCTCCTTTAAAGTATATTTCGTATTCATACTGCATAGTTTCTTTATTGTATGAGGTTTTCCTGTGTACTAATCCTTCTTTATCAGTTAAAGAGGTTAATAATAAATCTTTCATTTCATAGCTAGAGTGATTTAGCTTAGCAAACGCTTTTGTGTTGTTATTTATGGCATAATCTCTAAATTTTTCAATGAATAGGTTAAATTCAGTTAATCGATTTTTTTTATTTAAATTAATTTCAATTATTGCACCAGGATTTTCTTCGTAATTGATGTTTCGCTTAAACCAAATAGTTTCTTGATTTTTAATACCAAAATCTTCGTATGGTATTCCAGAGCAAATTCCACCACAAGAAAAGTTTACAGGTCTATCAAATTTTCGTTTTTTGATATCATTTATATAAGTAAGATCAAGTAATAATAGTCTACAAATATCATTATATCCTCCAACTCCATTTTGATTGATTATTTGAAATAAAGCTAAATTACCGTTAATTACTGGATTGCTAATGCCATCAATTCCTTTGAATGGAGTAAATAATTTTACGTTTTTCTTTTCATTTAAATCATAACGATATACATTATCAGTCCAATAATATAAGAAACGATTTTCTTCTAAGCTTAAGAGTGCAGGACAATCCAACCCTTCTTTAACATATTTAGGTAAACTAACTTCTTTGTTTTTTGAATTTAAAATCTTGTATGTAAAACAAGAAGCATCATCAGGAATCTCTACTAAAGTAAATGAATCAGTGAGTGAATTTGTATGTATAACTTCATTTTGTGAGGTGTTATCTTCTATCACTTGTTGTGTTATTTCAAGTTCTTCATCAGGTCCAAAACCTTGATTTGTATTAACTGATTCTTGAATAGTTTTATTCTCACAACTCATTAAAATAAGGATGAAAATTAAAGAAGTAATGTAGTGTAATTTCATGTAAAACAATTTAAGAAAGTAGTGGGGTAGAAAATCGATTTTGTACCTTATCATTAATTAATACAAATAATTGTTGAGGTTTATAGGTACGCCAATCTAATGCATCAAAATCCCCACCATAAATAAGGTAGTTGTCTAAGCTATCATTAGACATTTCTTCCAATACATGGTCATGAAAATTTAATAAAACAATCCATCCATCTTCAATGTCATCAAACCATTCTTCGTAGTAACAATCATCAGATCCATGAAAATTTAAAACATTCTCACCAATTAGGATGAATTTATCAATTCCTTCGGGTATTAGCAGGTCTAGAATATCTCTCTTTAAAGACATGATATCATTGTGGATACAATCATTCCATTCTCCAATCATTTCTATTATGGCTATACCTTTTTCATAATCGGCATAAATAATTTTAATGAATAGAGTAGGAGATCCAAAATCATCCCATTGAGGATGAAGTAAGAAATTATAGACACGATTAGTGAACTCAAATTCACTGTATTCCCTTTCAAAAAAAGGTGAACGGTAATCTTCTGAGGCTATATATAATCCTCTCCAATTAAAGTATGGTTCTATTCCGTGCATGTAACAATTTCTTATTTACTTAACGATTTTACGAAAAAGAATGTTTTCTAGTTGTCTTTCTTTATCTGTTTTATTAACAAATTAATCCCTAAAGGATTTTTATTATAAATATATGAGTGAATATATTTAAAGCTTTATGTAGTTTTTCAATTCTTCGTTTTTAGTAAGAGGTAGTAAAAATTAGTTAAAGGTTTAACATTCTTTAACATGCTCTTATTTGGGGGATGTATTATTTTAGTTTAGTAAAAAATATTTCTAAAAGAAAGAAAATGATGAATCGAATAAGTGTATTGGGAAGTGCTGTATTATTAGGGATAATATTAACGCTATCATCTTGCGGATCTAAGGATGCTCCATTAGAAAATATTATAAAAAATGAATCTAATATTGCTGCAGTAGGAAAAATTAATATCCAGCAAATAATAGACAAAGGTGATTTTTGGAAAGAATTTGGATGGATTAAATTATTTACAGGAAAATTACTTGATTCTACTGAATGGGGGATGAATATTTTTTCAGAAAAATCATTTGTATTAACTGCTAATGCAAAAAATGAACAAGAGTTTTTAATTACTACGTTTGATATTAATTCAGCTGATAACTTTAAAAATAAAATCGAAGAAATGACTAGTGGAGAAACTCAAACTATTGGTGGCTTTACTATGATTTATAACGAATTTGGTTCGGATGATTTTTCAATAGCATGGAATGATGCTATTGGTATTGCTGTAGGAGGAATAAAACCAGGAGTAAATTCTAAAGACAAACTAGAAGTTATTCTAGGTAATTTGTCTAATGCTTCTAGTGCACCTTTAACAAAAGAAATTAGTGATGTATTGACTAGCAATAAGGACATGGTTATGCTTGTTTATGCTGATAAGCTAAGTTTTGATGATCAAGGAGTAAAGATGGATGAAGAAGCTAAAGAATATTTAAAAGGGGCAAGCAGTTTAATTACTTTGAATGGAGAAAAGGGTAGAGTAGATTTTGAAGTTAATGGTTATGGCATGGATAAATTATTGAATTCAAAATATAATGTATTAGATGAAAAAGGAGTATCTAAAGAACTATTTGAGAAAGCCATGACTAAGCATGCAATTGGTTGGTTAAGTATGTCTATGGAAAAAGATCAGCTTAAAAACATGTTACTAGAGCAACTTGATAAAGAAATGAGAGGAGATGTAGCAAGTAAAAAAATGGCAGAAGAATTAGTTAGTGCCATGGGAAGCGATATGGCTATGTCTTTTGGATTAATAGACAATAAGGATATACCAGTTTCATTTAAAGCAGTTGTAGCTGTAAACGATATGAATATTGTAAAAGCAATGATGGATACTATGCCTGAATTTGTTAGAGTAAGTGATAATGGATGGAAGTTTTCAGAAAAAATTAATAGGACTTACACGAAATTTGGAACTGATATTTCAAGAGAGGTTGAAGAACAAAAAGATGTAATGTTTGTAAACTTGAATAAACATGAATTAGTAGTGTCTTCAGATTCGTTAACGGCTTTTGCAACAGAGGTTTCGTTACCAGATAATTATGCGTCAATTGAACAAAAAGATTTGCCGGTTTCATTTTATGTTGATATGGAGAATGTATTGGGATCAATGGATGATGTTCCTGAAGATGTTCAAGATATAATAGAAGTAATATCTTTTGCAAAAGGTAACTCAAATTTAAAGCATACAGAATTTACTATTAGCTTTAAAAATAAAGATGAAAATGGGTGGAAACAATTATTTAAAGCTCTAGGTGGACAAATACAAAATTTATTGTAATTGGTTTAGTGCTTTTTGAGTAATTGCTTCAATATCTATTGTGTTGTAATTTTTTGGTAAAGTAAAAGAATCTCCTGTTATTTTTTCATATAACTCAGTATATCTAGCGGTAACCATGTTAACAAAATCATCTGTCATTTCAGGTATTTGTTGTCCCTCCTTTCCTTGAAATCCATTTTCGATAAGCCATTCTCGAACAAACTCTTTCGATAGTTGTTTTTGATCTTCACCTGTATCTTGCCTTAATTGATATCCATCTTTATAAAAATATCGAGAAGAATCTGGTGTATGGATTTCGTCTATTAAATAGACTTTATTGTTTTTTTTGCCAAACTCATATTTTGTGTCAACTAAAATTAATCCTTGTTTATCCGCTATTTCAGTACCTCTTTTAAATAAACTATAGGTGTATTGCTCTAAAAGTTCATAATCTTCTTTAGAAACTATTCCTTTTGTTAAAATTTCTTCTCGAGATATATCCTCATCATGTAAACCATCCTCAGCTTTTGTAGAAGGAGTTATGATAGGGTTAGGGAGTTTGTCGTTTTGTTTAAGACCATCTGGTAGAGAAACACCACATATCATACGTTTTCCTGCTTTATATTCTCTCCAAGCATGTCCAGCTAAATATCCTCTAATAACCATTTCTACTTTAAATGGTTCGCAAAAATGACCAATACTAACATTTGGATGTGGACTAGTAATAAACCAATTAGGGACAATGTCTTGTGTCTCGTTAAGGAATTTTATTGCAATTCCAGTTAAAAGTCCACCTTTACTTGGTATTCCTTTGGGTAAAACTACATCAAAGGCAGAAATTCTATCGCTAGTAACTAATACAATATGTTTATTGTTGATATTGTATACATCTCTTACTTTGCCTTTGTAAAAGGACACTTGATTGTCGAAAGAAAAATTAGTTGATTTAATTGTAGTTTTGCTCATGATTGTTATTGAATTGTTGAAAATAAAAAAAGCATACTTAAATAAAGTATGCTTTGAATATTAAAAATCAACAATTTTTAAACTTTTTGTTGATGCCAATCTATTAGGTATTCGTAATCTTGTTCTGTAATGTATTGTTTTTCTTTAGCTACTTGCGCTAGTACTTGAAAATTAGAAAGAGAAAGATATGCGCATTCATGATGTTTAAAATTCTCTTTAGCGATATTAAAACCATAATCAAAAATAGAAATTACCCCTTTAACATGTGCTCCATTTTCTTTAACTGCATCAACAGCTTTCAATGAACTACCACCAGTAGAGATTAAATCTTCAATTAAAATTACATTTTGACCAGGATTTATGATTCCTTCGATCATATTTTGAAGACCATGTCCTTTGGCTTTGGATCTAATATAAGCAAATGGTAATTCTAATTCATGCGCAATAAGTGCTCCAACAGGTATGCCTCCGGTAGCTATACCAGCAATTACATCTGGTTTTCCAAAACCTTCCTGTATTACATCTACCATTTGTTGCCTAATAAACGTTCTTATTTTCGGATAAGAAAGAATAACACGATTATCACAATAAATAGGAGATTTAATTCCAGAAGCCCAAGTAAATGGCTCTTGAACATTTAATTTTACGGCTTTTATTTGGAGCAAAAATTCTGCTACCTTTGATGCAGTATGTTGGTTTAAAATCATAGCTCGCAAATGTATAAAGTTTTTATAGATGATAACGTGTTTTACTTAATTTTTAATGTTAATGAAGCGTTATTTTTTTCGGAAGTAAATATTGTAGAACCGCTAGATATAGAAGAGTTAATTCTATTGTGCTCAAAATCAAGCATGCCTGTTATTGTTAATTTTTCTTCAACAAAAAAGTTAAAAAAGTACTTAAAGAATAATTTTACAGTTGTTACGGCTGGAGGAGGTGCTGTTTTTAACAATAAAAATGAGCTATTAATGATAAAAAGGCATGGTAAATGGGATTTACCTAAGGGTAAAATTGAAGCTAATGAAAAGAAAAAGGAAGGTGCTATAAGAGAAGTAGAAGAAGAATGTGGTATATCTAACCCAATAATAGAGAAATGGCTTTGTAATACTTATCATACGTATACTAGGAATAATAAATTATGCCTTAAAGAAAGTATTTGGTATAAAATGAAATACAATGGTAATGAAAAGTTGTTGCCTCAAATAGAAGAAGATATTACAGATGTAAAATGGATTTCAGCTAATGAATTAGAAGTTTATGCAAAAGCATCTTTTTCATCAATACAAGATGTAATCAAGAAATTACAATAAATTTCACCATTTTTTGCTAGTTCGATATACGATTCCTTTAAAAAAAGCAACCAATTCTTCTTTTTGATTATGAATTTTAATCTCATAAATACCGGTTTTGTTGGTTAAACTTATTTCGGTTATAGTTGCTTTAATGATATCATTAAGATAAAGAGGTTTAGTATGAGAAATAGAGGTTTCTAATGAAACACTTTGAATTCCATTGCTATTTACTGAAAATGCTAGTGCGCTATCAGCAAGAGAATATGTTATACCTCCATGAGCAATACCAAAACCGTTTAACATATCCTGTGTTATTTTCAAAGATAATACTACGTTACCTTTTGAAACAGATTCAATAGAAATACCAAGCCACTTGCTAAATGGATCATTGTCATACATTTTATGTACTATTTCTTTAGGACTCAACACTTATTCTCTAATACTTTTTATTTGAGTTATTATCTTTTGAATCTTATCTCTTTGCTTTATATAGGCTTTATTTGTAGGATTAAGCTCAACAGATTTTTCATAGTCTTCTAATGATTTATCTAATTTGCCAAGTTCGTAATATGCTTTTCCTCTTTTAAAATATAAGTCAGCTTGTTTTGGAGAAGTTTCAATAATATTGGATAATATTTCTATCTCTCTACTTAGTAAAGCTCTTTTGATTTTTAAAGGATCTTCTTTTTCAATTATGGTCATTTCATTAACAAGTCTTTTACAACCAGCATATTTATCAATAATAAACAGTACATATCGAATATCTACCGTTATGTTTCTACATAAATTATCACTAAACATTACATCACTCATAGTGCTTTCCCAGCTTCTATCGAAATTAATACCAATTAAATGTCCTTTTTTATTTAATACTGGACTTCCAGAGTTACCACCAGTAGTATGGTTGGTTCCCGTAAAACAGACTTTCATCACACCATCTTCAGCATATTTTCCAAAATCTTTTGCTTTTATTAATGAAATTAGCTTTTCAGGAACATCATATTCTCTATCGCCAGGTATATATTTTTGTAAAATTCCATCAGTTGTAGTAAACGCTTTATATTCCATACCGTCTTTTGGAGTTGATCCAGCCAATTCTCCGTAAGAAATTCTTAACGTGCCATTGGCGTCATACCAATCTTGTTTGTTTGGATATGCTTCTTCTATAGCTGTTACATATTGCTTCATTAATTGATTAGTTTTGCTTCTATGTATTCTTATTTCTGGGATTATTTTTGTGCTCCATATAGTGTTTAAATCAAGAAGTAATTGGTAGAATCCATCTTTTTTTAATAATTTCTTTGCCTTTTTAAGCTTTGCCTTAGATAATTTATCAATCTTTTCTTTGGATGTTAGATATGATTCACTCATTAATAAATTGACTTTGTTGCTAATGTCATTAAGAAATTCATCTTTTGAATTTCCAAGACATGGAGGAATATATTTTAAGTCAACATTATTTAAAAGAGGTTTAATACTATTTTTTAATAATGATTTATAATATTCATTATACGAAGCAGCTTTGATGAAAATGTTTTCCATCATTTTTAATGAATTATTAAATTCTACTTTGTTTTCTTTTGCAAGTGATTGACTAATTGGGTTTATATATTTAGGTCTAGCATAACCTAAACATGAGTAGAAAAGCTCAACATAATAAGAAAAAGCTATTTCTATATCTTTTCCACTATCATAATGTGCTTTTATTTTCTCTAGTAGAGAACCATATTTAGTAGTTAAAGTTGGATTAGCGTCAATTTTTGCTTGAAGTTGTTTTTCAAATTGAATTTTTTTACCAATAGCGTTCTCTTTTTTTAGCCCAAAATTTTCGCCTTTGAATTTTTTCCAATAATTACTAACTGATGATTGATGTGATGATAGGTGTATCTTCTTTTCTGTGCTTTCTAACATAGTAGCATTAATCACTTCTAAAGCTTTTTCTCTCATAAGTATCCTTGCAGGATTGGTATGATTTATTTTTTGATCTACAGCATAAGAAGTTAAATGCTGTTCAGTAGTACCAGGAAATCCATAAACCATAGTGAAATCTCCTTCTTTAACACCTTCTAATGAAACTGGGATTGATTTTAATGGCTTATATGGAACGTTACTAGTATTGTAACTAGCTGCTCTATTATTTTTATTGGCATATATTCGAAACACAGAAAAATCGCCTGTATGTCTTGGCCAAACCCAATTATCTGTATCAAACCCAAATTTACCAACAGCAGAAGGGGGAGCTCCAACTAATCTAATGTCAGTGAATCGCTCTATAAAAAAAGCGAAGTATTTTTTTCCATAATTAAATGGTTTAATAATTAATTGATAATTTGAATTAGAAGTAAGCTCAGCTTTTCTTTTAATAATATTTTGTTCAATTTCCTTTTGAGAAATATTAGTTGAAGTAAGTATAGAACCAGTTACATCTTCAATTTGTCTTATAAAATCCACATATAAATTATTACATTTTAGCTCTTCGTTAAATGACATAGCCCAAAAGCCGTCTTTTAAATAGTCTCTTTCAGGAGTACTATGTGCAGCTATTTGACTGTATCCACAATGATGATTGGTTAGAATAAGACCTTTGTTGGATACTACTTCTGCAGTACAGCCTCCATTAAAGTGAGCAATAGCATCATTTAAGCTACTTTTGTTAGCTGAGTATAAGTCTTCAGCCGAAATCATAAGCCCCTTTGATTGCATATCACTATAGTTGTATGCTTTAATAAGGTTTGGAAGCCACATACCTTCATCTGCGAAACTAAAACAAACTTTAAAGAGAAATAATAGGAATATAAAAGCTTTACTTGTATTCATTGTATTGTTTGAAATTATAAACGCAAATATACCACAATAAGGAAATTAGCATTTCATTTATTCGTTAAAAGTTGATATTGTCTTATTTGTGCATACTTTTGTAATTCACAATTAATAATTAAATAATGTTATCGTTTGCTTTCTTTTTAGGGGTAGTATTTATCACATTTAATTTTTTATGGAGTCTTTTTACCTTTGTGTTAGGAGCTTTTATAGGAGAAGTAGGAAAAACTGAAAAATATATATTAAGAATTACTCAAGCTTATTTTTTAGCTTCTATGACTGCTTTGGCAACAATAGATTTTGGGAACGAACACCAATCTAGGGTTATTATTTTATTAGCTACAGGTATAGTCACCTTGTTTTTATACTTGATAAGTAAAATTGAACAAAGAAAAAATATGATTCAATTTAACTTACAGTTAAATAGGAAAGAAATTAGGTTTAGTAAGAATAACCTTAAATATGATGTGTTAATTGCTTGTTTAACAGTGTCTTTTTATGGTTTTTCAGTGTTTTACTTGCCAATGGTAGATAATGTAGCTAATCAATGGTTTTTTGAAACAATACAGAATTTATATGCTACACCAATTATTGGTTGGATAATAGGTTTTATTGGCATCTTTTTTATTATTAGCATTTTCATTAAAGGTATAGTTGCAGTTCAATTGGTATTTGATCAAGTTGGGAATTTATTTGGTAGTAATACTCCTAAAGATGATGATGACTTTGTTGATTATGAAGAAGTAGAAGATGATGAAATGCATAAATACATTGAAGATTAATGGAAGAAAGAGAGCGATACATAGCGAAGACTTTTTTTGGTCTAGAATCACCATTAGGTGATGAAATGAAAGAATTAGGACTTAAAAGAGTTAGAATTTTAAATAGAGCCGTAGAGTTTTATGCTACAAAAGAAGAGATGTACTTAGCAAATTATTCATTAAGGTGTGCTATATCTATTCTAAAACCACTTTTTACTTTCGAAGCTAAAAACGAACATGAATTTTACCGAAATATAAAACGTTTTTCATGGATGAAATTGATGAGTGTCGAGCAAACGTTTATTATCAATAATTCAGTTAAATCAGATGTATTTACTCATTCTCATTATATATCCTTAAAAATGAAAGATGCTATAGTAGATAGGTTTAGAGAGGAGAGAAGAGGGAAAAGGCCATCCATAGATTCTGTTAATCCTGATTTTAGATTTTTTTTAAAAATTAATGGAACCAAATGTTCTGTTTCATTAGATACTTCTGGAGATGTTTTATTTAAAAGAGGATATCGAATAGCAACTAACGAAGCTCCTTTGAATGAAGTTTTAGCTGCAGGTTTATTACGCTTATCTGGTTGGGATAAAGAAACTTCTTTATTAGATCCAGTTTGTGGGTCTGGAACTTTTGCTATTGAAGCAGCTATGAGAGCAATGAATATTCCTGGTGGGTATTATAGAGAATCTTTTGGTTTTATGCAAATGAAGGATTTTGATCATAGCGTATGGAATAAGATGGAGAAAGCTCAAAATGCTAAAATTTTAGATAAAATAAGTAAGATATATGGAAGTGATATTTCATCAAAATCATTAGCCTGTGCTCATGATAATATTGATTTAGACGATAAGTTGAAAAGAAATATTAGATTTAAAAAAGAAGATGTTTCAGTAGTTGAAAAGCCAGCCAGTTGTTCTTTGGTTATTTGTAACCCTCCTTATGGCGAACGATTATCAAATAAAGAAAGTGTAAATAAGTTATATCAAGATATAGGAAGAAATTTTAAAAGAAATTTTCCAAACACTAAACTTGCGATTATTAGTTCAAATAAAGAAGCGTTAGATGGTATTGACCTTGAATTAGAAAAAGAGATATCCGTTTTAAATGGGAGTTTAGCGTGTAGCTTTAGGGTTTATAATAATTAATCGACCGTTTAATAATTGATTAAACTGTAAAATCCTTAAAATAAGAAGAGTAATTAGTCGAGATGATAGATTGACTATAATATATGACCCAAGTCATAGTTTCCATTTATTAAATGTTAAATATTTGTATTGTAAATACATTCAAATACTATAAATGAAAACATTATTACTATCTATTTCAATCTTATTAATAGGAATTAGTTCGATTAATGCTCAAGCAATATCTGATTCAATTTCTTTGCAAACTAGTTATGCTGATCAGGTTTTTTATCAATTATCATCTGGAACAAAAACTGCATCTAATACCCAAGATTGGGATTTGCAATTTTTTTCTAGTTTATTTTCTGCTTCGATTAGAATAAATGGAGGATTTGATGCAGAACTTTATGAGCCTTCAAATTCAGATACGACAAACTTTACATCAACAACTATAGATACTGTTGGAGCCAATCTTTTAAGAGATGGAAATGATGATTGGCAAAATGATGTATTTACATCTACAGCTACGGGGCATCCTGATTATGGATGGGGTGTGTATCAAGGAACAGGTTTGTTAGTAGGGAAGAAAGTTTTTATAATTAAAACCACTTCTGGAATTTGGAAAAAAATATGGATTAAAACAATATCTCCATCAGGCCCAGTAACATTTGTTATTGCAAATTTAGATGGTTCATCTTCGGTAACTAAAACCTATAATAGAACTACATATTCTTCAAAGCATCATTTTTATTATGACATAGATAATGATTCATTATTAGATGCTGAACCACTAAAAGCTGATTGGGAATTGGTGTTTAGAAAATATTCAGAGAGTTTGGGAGCTTTAGGGTATTATAATGTTGTTGGAGGATTTTCAAATTACAATACGGGTATTGCTGAAGTTAGAGGTGTTGAAGTTAACACTGCACAAGCAAATTGGAATAGTTATTCTTTTGACAGTTCTTTAAATGTACTTGGTCATGATTGGAAATCATTTAATAATTCTACATTTATGTGGGAATTAGAAGATTCTCTTTCTTATTTCATCAAGGATAATAATGAAGATGTATACCAAGTTGTTTTTACTGGATTTGGTGGAAGCGCAACAGGTATGATTTATTTCACAAAAGAATTATTATCTGCGGCTAGTATAGACGAGTCATCACCTTTTGTGAACTTTGGTATCTATCCAAATCCAACTCATAGTGTATTAAACATAACGTACGAATTAAAAGATGCGAGAGCATTATCATTTTCTATATTTGATGTTAATGGAAAAATAGTAAAGTCATTTAATGGTAATAGTGGAGTTGAAGGATTTAATGAGGGAGCTATTTCTGTAGAAGATTTAAATAGCGGTATTTATTTTTTGAGAACAGAAACAAACAACTATTCTATCACAAAACGTTTTATTAAAAACTAGTTTTGATTATTGTAAAAAGAAATATCAAGTTAAGCGTGAGTAAGATTTTTTTCTTGTTCGCGCTTTTGTTTGTTTCATTAAATGATGTTTCCGCTCAAAAGGAAATAGTTGTTTTTGATGATAAAGGTAATCCTGTGCCATATGCAGGGGTATCGATAACATGCTCTGATAATTCAACCAAACAAGCTATTACAACATTTAATGGTGTTTTTACGATTGATGATGGTTGTGTAAATCCAAAACTCAAAATTAAACACTCAACCTTTCAAACTAAGTGGGTGGAGCTTAAAACTGGACAAAAAGAAATTGTATTATATCCTAGAGATATACAAATGAATACATTAGTGGTTACTGGTCAATATTCACCCACATCTGATGTGAAATCAGTTAATAAAGTTAAGGTTATAGATAATAAGAGGATACTTGCTCAAGGTGCTGTTAATTTACAAGAGTTAATGGAGCAAGAGATGAACATTAGGGTTTCTCAAGATCAATTTTTAGGGTCATCCATGAGTATTCAAGGATTATCTGGTGAAAATGTAAAAATATTAATTGATGGAGTTCCAATTATCGGAAGACAAAATGGAAACATAGACCTTTCACAAATTAATTTATCAAATATAGAGCGAGTTGAAATAGTTGAAGGTCCACTTTCTGTTAGTTATGGGACTAATGCACTTGCAGGAACAATTAACCTCATTACTAAAAAAAACACAGAAAATATAGCTGTTAATGCTAATGCATATTATGAAACCATTGGTCAGTATAATACTGATGGTAATGTAAACATAGGATTCAAAAAACATTCATTAGGGTTAGAGATCGGAAGAAATTATTTTGATGGATATTCTCAGCTCGATACCTCACGTGTAAAAGAATGGAAACCAAAAGAGCAATGGTTTGGAGGGGTAAGATACCAAACAACCATTAATAAAGTGGATATAGCGCTTTCATCAAAGTTATTTAATGAGAAGCTAACTGCTAGAGGTGAGCCAAGATCTCCCTATTTTGAAACAGCTTTTGATGATTATTATTATACCAAAAGAATAGATAACTCTATAACTATAAATAGTAAGTTAGGTAATTATGGATTAGTTAATGTTTTAGGAGGTTATAATTACTATGAAAGAGAAAAAAGAGCATTCTTAAAAGATTTAGTAACTATTGAATATACGTTACTCGATAACCCAGCTTTACAAGACACAAGTGTATTTGATTTATTTTTTTCTAGAGGTACATATTCTTTTGCTAAAGATTCTTCAAAGCTAAACTTTCAATTAGGGTATGATATTAACGTAGAAACAACTAGAGGTAAAAGGATAGTTGATAATACTAGAGAAATTGGAGATTATGCACTTTTTGGAAGTGTAGAGTATAGACCTACTACGGATTTAATTATTAAACCAGGTATTCGTTATGCCTATAACACAGAATATACAAGTCCAATTATACCATCTTTGAATGTTAAATATCAAGCAACACAACATTTATCGTTAAGAGGTTCTTATGGTAGAGGTTTTCGATCTCCGTCATTAAAGGAACTGTATTTTTTATTTGTAGATTTAAATCATAACATACAAGGTAATGAATCGTTAAATGCCGAATTATCGGATAATTACATGGTTCAAATGGCATACAAAAGAGGCATTAAAAGAGGTGTTTATGATTTTAGCTTAAGCGGTTTTTATAACAAAGTAAATAATCAAATTAGTTTAGCCCTTATTGATGCCGGAGAACAATTGTATACGTATACTAATATTGGTCAATTTTACTCTCAAGGAATTAATTTTAATTCTGGATTTAGATATAAAACCTATAAAACATCATTTGGATTTTCTTACATAGGAAGATATAATTTAGCATCAGAAACAAATACTGAAATAGAGAAATATTCTTATTCTCCAGAATTTACTACAAGTTTTATCTATGAAGTAGAAGAGTGGCAAACTTCGTTAAGCTTATTTTACAAGTATGCAGGAAAATTATTGGGATATTCTGTTAGCGATTTTGGAGATGTATCTCAATTCGAAATCTCTGATTATGGAATGATGGATGCTAGCGTTATTAATTTTTTCTGGAAAAAAAGAATATCAACAACTGTTGGAGTGAAGAATATATTCAATGTGCAAGATATACAATCTAGTCAATTGCAAGGAGGAGTTCATTCAGGTGGATCAGGAAGTCTGCCTGTGTCGTGGGGTAGAACTTTTTTTATTAAATTAGCATTATCAATTAATGGAAAATAAAATATTATATATAGTCTTTTTACTTTTTTTTATTT
Source organism: Flavobacteriales bacterium (assembly GCA_020630395.1). Classification (GTDB taxonomy): domain Bacteria; phylum Bacteroidota; class Bacteroidia; order Flavobacteriales_D; family CAJJDF01; genus CATLPG01. The sequence goes on along the minus strand of JAHDBM010000003.1, from coordinate 72,995 downwards.
CATGTGAAAAAGAAGAAACACCAATCGAACCATTCGATAGAGGTGATGTGACAACTGTAGCCATAAATACAGGTAATAATGGAGATTATTCTAAGCAAATTTTTTATAGTTTATCAAACCAAGCCATTGTTAGAACAATAAATAGAATAACTTGGGATTTAGCATTTGAAACTACAGCTACAGGTCATAAGGTAACATTAAATTCATCTAACAAAATGTTAGCATCAAAAACTGGAGAAACTGATTTTAATGCCATTACTTCATTATCAGGTTTAAATTTAACTTATGATTGGGATCATTCAACAGGTAATGAAGATTCTTTAGCATTTAAAGACTGGATTATTAATGATGTTCCAACTAATGAAGTTTATATTGTAGATAGAGGTCAAAAGCCAGATTTATCAGGCAGGGGAACAAAAAAAATGCAAATTCTTAGTGTAACTTCAAGTGATTATACTATTAAGTATGCTAATGTAGATGGATCGGATGAAGTAACGAAAGTGATACCTAAAGATGTAACAAAAAATAACACATGCTTTAGTTTCGATAATGGAGGAGAGGTTATTGATGTTGAGCCAAATAAAACCGATTGGGATTTGTTGTTTACACAATACACAGAAGAGTTTTATGTCGTTAACCCAACATTAGCATATAGTGTTAATGGGGTTTTACTTAACAGAACTTCTTGTAAGGCTGTTAAAGCATTTGATGTTGATTTTTCAGGGTTAACATTTGATGATATTTCTAGTTACACATTAAATGATACATTAGATGTTATTGGTTTTGATTGGAAAGTATTCGATATGGACGAATCGAAGTACACTGTTTATGACAATAAAAACTATTTAATTCAGGGAAAAGATAGTTTTTATTATAAGTTGAGGTTTGTAGACTTTTACAATGACCAAGGAATTAAAGGAGTTCCTACTTTTGAGTTAGAGAAACTATAAGTTAGATGCTTTTATAGCCTAGATAGAAAAGCACACACCATATTAATCCTTTAATAAGGAAAAAGAAAAAGCCAACCCATCCAATTTTTTTCCAAAATGATTTATTTTTTATGTTGGCTTTCATATTTCAAATATCTTAATTAAGAAGATTAAATTATATGATGAAGATCATATAAGTTTAGTTTGTAAGTATGTCATAAGTTTTAAAATCAGATTTCATTGGTGGTTCAAGACCTTGTTCTTTTGCCTTTTTTACATCAGCAAATCCTCTTTTGTGTCCTTCAATAAAGCTTTCTGATCTTGTCCAGTTTATAAAGTCCTCTTCAGTATCCCAATAACTTACAATTAAGTACTCATCTTCCCCTTTTCTTGGTTTTAACACATGCATGTTTCTAAAACCTTTATTGTTATCAATCATGCCTGCTCTACTTTTAAAAAGTGTCTCAAATCGTTCTTTGTAATCTTCTTGACAAGAAATA
>JAHDBM010000003.1:40570-71466 GCA_020630395.1 Flavobacteriales bacterium | reverse complement strand
AAAAAATATCAATTCGAGTAATTTCAATTTTATAATCGAAATTGTTTAAAGAATAAGTGAGTTATCTTCAATAGATACTTATTTTTCTATTATTTTAGTCGTATGGCACGCATAGATAAGTTTTTATGGTCGGTAAGGTTGTTTAAAACAAGAACATTAGCAACAACATCTTGTAAAGAAGGTAAAGTACGTGTAAATGATACAATCGTTAAGTCTTCTAGAAATTTAAAAATAGGAGATAAAGTTACCATTAGGAAACAAGGCACTTTTTTTTCATACAAAGTGTTAGATCTATTAGAAAAAAGGGTAGGGGCTAAATTGGTTGAGAACTACATCATCAATATAACCCCTCAAGAAGAGCTAGAAAAGCATAGGTTAAAACAATTAGCTCAAAAAGCATACAGAGCAAAAGGAGAAGGAAGACCAACCAAAAGAGATCGTAGGTTATTAGATGAATGGGATCAGCAATGGGATATTTAATTTAAATTAAATATTAGCAAGGAGGCTAGCTAACCTTTGTTGAAATAAATGAAGTACAATAAAAATGGTTTAACCATATGAGAAGAATAAAAGTAATATGGGATTTTTATGGTCCAGATGCAGAACAAACAGCTTTGCATCATGAAATTCATTTAAATCAGTTTGCTACAAAAGAAAGCCTTGTTGATACTGTTGCAGGAGTAGACAAAGAACATGATGAGCATGTAATAGCTTATTTAGTTATTAATGAAACTGATGTAATAACTGTAAGAGATACCTTAAAACCTCACAGAGCTTTAATAGATGAATAAGATGAAAATATTTACAATATTAATATTAAGTGTAACCATTATAGGTTGTGAAACTACCTCTGACTCTAGTAATTTTAATAAAAACATTAAATTATCTGTTGATGAACCGGGTTATTACAAAGAATTAGCAGGAAGAAAAAGTAGAAAAAATTATTTTACTGAAATTTTTAAAGAAACTGTTAAGGATTACAATGAAAATGGAGGAAAGAAAAGTTTTATTGAATTATTTAATACTAATATGACAGCTATAGATTCTTCATTAAAGTTATCTGGTTTTTTTAAGGTTAATACTCATAAAAGTAAAGGGTTGTTAGCAATAAATGAGCAGTTTGGAAAAGATATTAAAGAAACAATTAAAGAAATTGAAAGCAGACTTCAATCAAATAATGTTTCGGGAGACGTAATTTGGTTAGCTGATGAAAGGTTAATAAATATCAATTACAATAAAACGTCACAGTTAAAGGAAATAGATGTAATAAAAGAGTTGACTGCACAAGTCGATTTAGCCTTTTGGCATACCTATAAGAATACAGATATAGGAAATTTAGTTTTTCAAGAAGCAGACAGTGTATTAAGTAATATGCTTTATCCAGGGTACAGAGATTCAGTTAAAAAGGGATTAGATACATACGTAAATGTTGATGCTGAAAAAGAAAAATTTGAAAAAACATCTCCACTAGGTGCGCGACTATATCCTTATGCTGATAATAATCAACAATGGGTAGAAGGTTCAATATTAGGATATAGTAAGATAAGTGATACAGCAGTTGTTAATGAGTTTTTAGCAATCGAAGTTGTAAAAAATAATTTGCCTAGGGATTTAGCATTCATGTGGGAAAGGAACTCTTCTTTTTCAACAGATGATAATGTTCCATTATATAATTTATATTTAATTAAAAACTCTAGAAGTGGAAAACCCGAATTAGATGGTACATCTGTAGAAAGTGCATTACAAGATTTTGAGACATACACATCTAAACCTATGGTTTCAATTCGCTTTAGTAATGTTGGAGCTATTATATGGGGTGATATAACGGAGCAAAGTGCTCAAAATAATACAGGAATTGCGATTACAGTTAATAATAAAGTGTTTTCAGCACCTGTTGCTAGTGCACGAATTGAAGGTGGATCTACACAAATAACAGGGGGAAGTTTTGCTGGAGAAAATGGGATAAGTGAAGCTCAATACTTAGCTAACGTATTAGGTAACTATAAAATGACTCCTTTTAAGTTAGGGTTACACTCTTCCAAATAAAAAAGAGACATTAGTCATTGGTAAAGTAGTTGGTTTTCATTGAGATAAGATAAAAGGAATCCCTTGGTTATAATATCTGTCTTATTGTTTTACGAAGTGGATGAAATCATCTTGTTTTTTTTAAGTAAAATTCCCGTAATAAAATTGGTTTATCTTTATTGTTATTCTATATTTGCACCCCTAAAACTGTATTTAATTTAATATATAACAATGCAAAATAGAAATGTAATTTGGGCTTTCACAGTACTATTAACGTTAGCTTGTATTTATCAATTATCCTTTTCTTGGGTAACAAGTGGAGTAGAAAGTAAGGCCGAAGCTTATGCTAAAGAGCAAGTAAATTTAATACCGCAAGACAGTACGTTTATTTCTTTAGGAAATAACAGGTTTAAAGTTAAAGATTCTTCTGGTTTACCATTATCAGCTAATATTGATGACTACAGAAATGCTGTGTTAGAACAAAGGTTATTAGAAAAATCTAATCAGGCTGCATACCCATTTTTTGGTCATACTTACGAATATTGTAAAAAGAATGAATTAGCAAAAGGACTAGACCTTGAGGGAGGTATGAGTGTTGCACTTGAAATTTCCATACCAGAAATGGTTAAGAATCTAGCTGGTAGAAACGAAAGAAAGAATTCATTTGCAAGACCTTATGAAGCTGCTCTTGCTCAATATGAGTCCAAAGGAAATAAAGAAGACTTTATAACATTATTTGCTGCTAAAGTAAAAGAAATGTCACCTAACGAGAATTTAGGAGCAACTTTTAAGTTAAAAGATGAAAATGGTAAAAAACTTGAGGGTAAAACAAATGAAGAAGTCATTGAGATTTTAAAAATAAAAGCAACAGAAGCATTAGACAAAACTCAAATTGTTATAGAGAATAGAATTAATGGTCTGGGAGTTACTCAACCATCTATTCAAAAAAATGCATCAAGTGGTCGTTTAAATATTGATTTACCAGGTGTAAAAGATAAAATAAGAGCACGTAAATTGTTGCAAGGTACTGCAAGACTAGAGTTTTGGCATACATATAAAAACACAGTTATTGGTAACGAAATTTATCAAACTGTTGATAAAGAATTAAGTGATCGTATGTATCCAGGTTACAGAGATTCTTTAGAAAAAGAAGCAGAACTTGCTGCTGCTGACACATTAGGAGACTCAACTTCTACAGATACTACATTGGCAGAAACAACAGTTGCTTCAAATCCTAACGATACGTTAGCAGATAGTAATGAGTTTAATATAGAGGATACTAATTATACAGGTTTAGGACAGGAAGCTACATCAAATGAAGATGAAGAGCTTGAGAAGTATAAAAAGGTAAGTCCTTTTTCTTTTGTGTTAAGACCATATGCAGGTCAAGATAACCAATGGCAAGAAGGAGCTATCTTAGGTTATGCTAAAGTAACCGATACTGGAACAGTAAATGAATATTTAAATTACGATTACATAAAGAATGCATTACCTAGTAGAGATATTGCATTTATGTGGGAATCTAAATCTTCGTTCAGTACGGAAGATGGTATTCCATTATTCAATTTATATTTAATTAAGAAAACTAGAAATGGTGTTCCAGAATTAGATGGAGAGGAGGTAAGTAATGCAAGACAAGATTTTGATCCTACTACTAGCGCTCCTATGGTATCATTACAGTTTAAATCAGCAGGAGCAACTGCATGGGCAAATTTGACAGAAGTAAGTGCTAAAGATGGTACAGGAATAGCAATAACATTAGACAATAAAGTGTTTTCAGCTCCAGTTGCAAGTGGTAAAATTGAAGGTGGAGGAACTCAAATTACAGGAGGAAGCTTTTCTGGAGAGAATGGTATTCAAGAGGCAGAAGATTTAGCTAATATTCTTAAAGCTGGTGCTTTACCAGCCCCTGCTAAAATTGTGGATGAATCATTAGTAGGCCCAACATTAGGAGCAGAAAATGTTAAAACAGGTTTATGGTCATTTGGAGTAGCGCTTTTAGTGGTATTATTATATATGATTTTTTATTACGCTAAAGGAGGTATGGTTGCTGATATCGCACTTATTGCCAATTTATTCTTTATTTTTGGTACGTTAGCTTCTTTAGGAGCTGCTTTAACATTACCAGGTATTGCAGGTATCGTGCTTACAATAGGTATGTCGGTTGATGCCAATGTACTGGTATTCGAAAGAATACGAGAGGAATTAAGATTAGGGAAAAGTAATAAAGCCGCTATTGAATCTGGATATTCTAAAGCATTGTCTGCGATTCTAGATGCAAACGTTACTACATTATTAACAGCATTAGTATTAGGTTATTTTGGATCAGGACCAATTAAGGGATTCGCTATAACGTTAATCATAGGTATCTTTACTTCTTTATTCTCAGCACTTGTTATTACAAGATTAATCTTTAGTTATATGTTAGACAGTAAGAAAGCGATTTCGTTCTCTACAAAAGCTACTGAAAACTTATTAGTAAATGCTAATTGGAAATTTGTTTCGAGAAGAAAAATATTTTATATTCTTTCTGGATTAATCATAGCAGGAGGAATCACTTCTTTAGTATCTAAAGGATTAGATTGGGGAGTAGAATTTACTGGTGGTAGAACTTACAAAGTAGAATTTAAAGATAAAGAGGCTGATTTTAAAGAATTAAGGACTGCATTAACTACAGCTTTTGGTGAAAAGCCTGAAGTAAAGATGATTGATAATAAGTATAAAGCACTTATAACAACTCAGTATATGTTAGATGATAAATCGCCTGATGGAAGTGCTAAAGTAGAGGCAAAAATGGATGAAGGCTTAGCATTCATGGGAGAGTATAAAGTATTAGAATCACGTCAAGTAGATCCAGGGATTTCAGAAGATTTTAAATGGAATTCAATGCTTGCAGTTATCATTGCATTAATCTTCATTTTCTTATATATCGTATTAAGGTTTAGAAAATGGCAGTTTGGATTTGGTGCATTATTAGCCATGTTCCATGATGTATTAATTGTATTATCATTATTCTCTATTTTTTATGGCGTATTACCATTCTCAATGGAAATAGATCAAGCATTTATTGCGGCAATCTTAACTGTTGTAGGTTATTCTATTAATGATACAGTGGTTGTATTTGATAGATTAAGAGAATACCTAACAGAAAGAAGAAGAGATGACTCTAGTGAAGTAATTAATAAAGCATTAAATTCTACGTTAAGTAGAACAGTTAATACTTCGGTTACTACATTTATCGTATTATTAATTATCTTCTTATTCGGAGGTGAATCAATTAAAGGAATGACATTTGCTTTAATGATTGGTGTAGTTGTTGGTACATACTCTTCATTATGTATTGCAACTCCTTCAGTAATTGATTTAACAAAAACATTCGATTTCAAAAAGAAAGAAAAATTATAATCCATAAGGGATACCTTAACAAATTACAATCATTAAACCGCTAGTATAAACTAGCGGTTTTTTTGTGTCTTATAATTTAATCTGTCAGTTCGATTGATTTTGAGATACGAAAAATAGTATCGAGAACTATATTCATTGTAAATTAATAGTTAGTATCTAATAGGCAAAAAACAACAAAACCGTCATTACAAAAATGAGATAAAACGAATTTGAAGTAATCTAAAAGTCCTGTAAGCCGACAAAGAGATTACTATAATTTCCTCTCGTCAATCTTGTAATAAACGATCTATTGTTTTATGCAATATACCTGTCGGTTCGAGTGATTTTGAGATACGAAAAATAGTATCGAGAACTATATTCATAGTAAATTAATAGTTAGTATCTAATAAGTAAAAAACAACAAAACCGTCATTACGAAAATGAGAGAATACGAATTTGAAGTAATCTCAAGATCCATTATTAATACTAAGCCATTTGTTTATTTTACCATCCTGATGAATATCAAAATCTGTTTTTAAATAATTAATTATTATACATTTAAAAAGTTATTTTGAATTACAAGGGTTACCTTTTTACATTTACACCATTAAGAAATAAAAACGATTATGAAGGATCAAAAAGTCATAGCATTAATACGCGAAAATAAAAGCGAAAAAGCTTTTGCTATATGCTACAAAGACTTCCCAAAGATTAAACGCATGATTATTTCTTATGGTGGTTCTGTAGCAGATGCAGAAGATGTATTTCAAGAGGCACTTATTATATTATACAATAAAGCCATAGAACCTAGTTTTCAGCTTACATCAAAAGTTGGCACCTATTTATACAGTGTTGCTAAATTTATTTGGAAAGATGAATTACGGAAGCAAAACAAATCCAATAGTTCAATAGAAATTGAGTTATACGATAATCATTTAAACGACTTAGAAGAAGTATATGAAAAAGAAAGAAAATTAAAGGCTATTGAGGCAGTATTAGAAACCATATCTAATAAATGTAAAGAGATATTTCAATTGTTTTATTTCAAGAAATACTCCATGATAGAGATTGCTAAACAGATGAGTTATTCATCTGAGCGAATTGCACGAACCAAAAAATATAAATGCATGGAACAAGCAAAGAAGAACATTAACCTTCAAAACTAATCATCATGAGAGAAGATTTAAACCAAATACAGGAAATAGAACACTATTTGATGGGAAAAATGTCAGCTAGTGAAATACAAACATTTGAAGCTAAACTTAAAGCTAATCCAGTTTTAAGAGCTTCAGTAGATAAACAATTATTAGTTATGGAAGCGTCAAAACGATTAGGAATAAAACAAAGCATTAGAAAAGGAAAAAGAAGTTATAAAACTACTAGGCTGTTAAAAGTTTTGGGTGTTTCAGCAATTGTAATTGGAGTTGTAATAACTGCATTTATTTTATTAAATAAACTAAATAATGAGTCATATACTGTATATCTTCCAAAACAGGTTTATACAATTGAAAATTTACAGGATACGGTATTAATAACCAATAATGGAATGCATGTAGTAATACCTGCCAATGCATTTGAAGATGAAAGTGAAAATCCAGTGACTTCAAATATTGATTTTCAAATTAAAGAAGCGTTTGAAACCTATGATATCATAAAATCGGGTTTAACCACTTTATCGAATGGTGAATTACTAGAAACAGGCGGAATGTTCTTTTTAGAAGCATTTAGTCAGGGAGAAAAGTTAAAACTGAGAAAGGGAAAAGAGATTTTTCTAGATATACCCAATATCAACCCAAAAGAGGGGATGATGTTATTTGATGGCGAATACAAAGAAGATGGAAGTATTAACTGGATTAACCCAAAATCATTTGATAAAGATTTAGTGACTTATGATATTACAACTCTTGATTTTTATCCTGAGGGATATCCTGAGGTTTTAAATAAAGAGGTTGTTTATGAAGAAATATTCATAGGAGATACATCAATGAATATTGATGATATGGGACTTGAAGAAAATGAAATTGAGAATAATAAATATTACTCAAAATCATATACAGATAGTTTATACTATGCATATTCTAGGTTATTTGCTCCAATTGAGGAACCAATAGTGTATTTAGATGGAAAAGTTTTATTTGAGCAAAATTGTTCAGCTTGCCATGCATTAAATAAAGATGGAGTCGGTCCAGATTTAAAAGGAAGTTTCGAAAAATGGAAGAAAAATGGAGATGATATTTATGCTTTTATAAAAAATCCTCAGTCTCAATATGATGCAGGAGTTATGAGTGCTATAGCAATTCAATATAATGTAGGAGGTATGAATGGACAAGCAGTAAGTAATGATGAAATTGATGCTATACATCAGTATATTGATTATGGCACTGTAAACTATATTAAGTCTAATTTTAGAGCTCAAGCAGATTCTTTAATAGTAGATGATTCCGGTTATAAAATTTATGAAGCTCAATCTTGCATACCAAAAGGCATAAATCCAGCCTTAATAAAAAGCATATGGAATAAGAAGTTTAATAATACCATATTAGCTACAAAAGAATTCGAAGAGAGGTTAAAAGTTATTCATGAAACACATTTAGATGGAGTATTAAATATTTACATCAATAATTTAGCTAAACCATTATGGTATAGTGATTCATTAGCTATGAGTTCTTGTGAATCACACACCAAAGAATTTAGATTTTTCTACAACCAAAGGAAAGGAGGCGTAAAAGTAGATGATGCATTAGCTAATACATTAAGTGATTATGTTGCGAGAACTCAAAAAGAAGTAGAGCAACAGTCAGCCAAAGCCTATAATGAGTTTCAAGAAAAGAAACGTACCTTATGGAACGAGTTTAGCACTAAAACTTCAGAGAAAGCTAAAGAAGAGTTTAATCGTAAAATAAAAGTATTTAAAGAAGAATTAGATATTAATTTAAGGGAAGCATATCGACAATTAGGGAAGAAAAAGCCAACTGCTACAGGAACAATTAATAGAGGGCGATTAAGAGTTAGAACATCAACCTTAGGAGCTAAAAATGTAGATCAATATGTTATGGAATCCGCTCAAAATAGAAACTCTTTAAATTATGTAGATTCTAAAACGGGTAAGAAAGCCAATATAGCTTATAATGAAGCAGAGATTCACATTAAAAACAAAGAATCTTTCGATAAACTGTTTGTGTATATGATACCTAACAAGTTAAATAGCTTTAATAGAATGAATACAACCGATAATAAAATCTTTAAAGGTAAATTAAATGAGTTGCTTCAATATAGTACTTTTTGTTTAGGATATATTGAGGAACAAGCTTATTATGTTGAATCTACTTTATCTAAAGGAGTAAAAGATGTACGGCTAATAAAGATTAGTGAAGAAGACCTTAAAATTAAACTATCAAAATCGGAGAAGGAGATAGGAGAGGATATTAAAGATGATATTGATTTTTATAAAGAGGAAATAAAGTTTAAAGAAAAACGATCTAGTAACCAAGCTCAGGATGAGTTAACGTTAAAAGTAGGGAAGTACCTATTCCCAGATTTAGCTGATTATTGTATAGTTGGCGTTACAGAAGAAGCAGTTGGAGATAGTATAGATTATACCGATCAGGTTCAATAACTTAGCAAATAACAAAACCGTCATTACGAAAATGAATGGAATGAATTTGAAGTAATCACAAAGTCTGATAAATCAAAAAGTAGATTACTTCGATTTCTTCTCGTCAATCTCGTAATAAACGATCTATTGTTTTATGCAATATACCTGTCGGTTCGAGTGATTTTGAGATACGAAAAATAGTATCGAGAACTATATTCATTGTAAATTAATAGTTAGTATCTAATAAGTAAAAAGCAAAAAAACAAACAGTAAAACCGTCATTACGAAAATGAATGGAATGAATTTGAAGTAATCTAAAAGTCTAGTAAGCCGAGAAAGAGATTACTTTGATTTCCTAATATCAATCTCGTAATAAGCGTCCTATTGTTTTATGTAATATACCTGTCGGTTCGAGTGATTTTCCGCCCCTAAAAATCACTCGAAGTGACATTATAGTGAAGCAAACATTATGGACATAAACTACTCAACAATAGGAATCAATCCTCTAAGTCCCATGTCTACAACAGTATCATTAGCTGATGGTTCATAAATATTATCATTTGCTTGATCTATCCACTCAAAACTATTATTGGTAGAAACAGATAAGGTAACGACAATATCCTCCGTTTCATTTCCAGTAATGGTTAAACCAGAGGCAAATTGACCTGTAACTACACAGCTTCCTTGTGGAATAGGGGAGTTAGCAAAATTAGGATTCGGAACAGTAGTAGCGCCAGCAGGAGCTTGTCCTTGTATAGTTGGATAAGGTATTCCTGCAACTTTAAATGCCCAGTATCCTTGTAGCATATTATCATTAACTGTTACAGTTTCTCCACCAACCGTATGGTTTGTTATGTAGGTGTTGTATCCTACAAAAGAAGCTAAATTACCTGTATACATAGTGCCAGAAGCTTTAAATTTTACATCATAATTTTGATATGTTAAGGATACACGAATCCAATCATATGTACCAGGAGTAACAGAGCTGATAGGAATAGATTTAAATACTTCTCCTTCGGCTACAACAGTTGCTTGGTCAAAATTAACTGCAGTATCTCCACCTGCATCAGTTTCATTTCCTTTATATAAAATTTCTCCTTGTCCTAATTGTGTAAATTGAGTAGGGGCAAGTTCAACATAATGAGCACTTATCGAATTAAATTGAGGTGATTGAGCACCATGATTAGCTGGAACGGTTGATGGATTGCCAAAATTATCTAACCTAGCTTGAGTAGAATCAAACTTAAACTTAAAAATAAGATTAGGTGTTGGTTGTGGATCAACTGAATTATCTCCATGATCATTTTTTTTGCAACTAATAATTAATATAAAAGCTAAAAATAGACTCGGTAACGTGTACTTCATATTGTTTTTTTTTATTTAAACATTAAAATATAAAATTTAGTATTGAGCTAGTTATATTTTTCTATTAAAGCTCCAAATGCTGGTTTCTCTATTAATAGAGGATAATATTCCAGTAGTTTTTTATGTAAATCATATTTATACTGTAAACAATTCTCAAAAAGTTCAACAGCTTCTTCGTGTTTTTCTAACATTAAATAGTATGCAACTAGTCTATATTTAACCTCAATTGAAGTAGAAGGTTCAATAAGATGTATAGCATCTTGAACAGAATCTTGTTCGGCAATAAAATTAGAGTAGGTAAGTATAACATCAGTATTATCTGGAGCAATTTCATAAGCCTTTTCATAACAAGTTCTAGCAGACTCATATCTTTCTAACTTTTCATTTACTTCACCTAAAATATACCACCCATCAAAATTATTAGGATATAATTTAGTAACCTGTTCTATATAGGGTAAACCTTCTATTGTTTTTTCTTGTTTATCCTTTACTATCGTAATGCCAACTAATGCATCTATAAGCTTTGAATCTATTTCTAGTGCTACTTTATAACTTTTTTCAGCATCATCTAATTGATTTAGTTTTTCAAAAGACTCTCCAATATATGAATAGGTAATTGCTTGATTTTCTTCATATTCAAAAGTATCTATATAACATTCAATGGCTTGTTTATATTTTCCTAAACGGAAATAAGCATTTCCTTTATTAAAATAAGCAGAAGCAAAATCATCTTTAATAACCAAAGCAAAATCAAATGCCTCAACTGCTTTTTCATACAGTTCTAAATCATTATATATGTTACCTAAATTATACCATGCATTATATGAATAAGGGTGTTCGTCAATGTAGGTTTTATAGTAGGATATACTTTCTTCTTGTTCTTCTAATACTTCATAAAAGTATGCTATCTCAAATAATAAAGAATCATCCTTAGGATTAAGAATTAGGGCTTTTTTTAACGCTTCTAATGCATTTCTGTAATCGTTAATGGTTTCATATTCCCATGCTAAGTCATTATAAATAACATCTAAAAACTCATCACTAGCAGCTTCGTTAATAAATTGATTGTAGCAATCTATTGCTTTTTGATGTTCATCAGAACCACTATATATTTCAGCTCTAACAAGAATTAAATCTTTATTGTTAGGGTCAATATTTTCAGCCTCATCTATTAAACTTAATGCATCATTATATCGCTCTTGCATGGCAAGAACCTGAGCTTGCTGTATCATTAATTCTGATGAAAGTGGATGTTGTTCTAGCGCAATAGCTAATAATTCTTTAGCTTGTTTAATTTTATTTTGTTCTAAAAAATAATCTCCGCCCATAAGAAATTGATCGACATCAAAATAATGTGAAGTACGCCCTTTTAGCATATCTTCCATTTTTTTTAATGTTTTTTTATTCTCGTTATTTGATTGTAAATCCTCACTCATCTTTTCTATCATACAAAAATTGGGAAATGAAGATACTAAATATACCTATAACTTAACGTATACAACTTGCTTGGTTTCAAAGAATTCTTCTCTAAAATAAGTAGAAATACCAGTTGTTCGATAATGTCGTTTGGTTTCCCTAAGTTCAGCACTTAAATCTCCACCCTTTAAGGCAAGAACGCCATTTTCGAAGGTGTTAATATGATCCTTGTGGACTTTTTTAGAAATCCATTGCAAAAAAGGTTTCATTCTGGTAACCGCTCTACTTACTACAAAATCATATTGATCGTTAACTTGTTCGGCTCTACAATGTTGTGCAGTTAAATTCTCTAGCTCTATTTCTTGAGCAACTTCTTTAACAACTTTTATTTTTTTTCCAATGGAATCTACTAAATGAAACTGTGTACCTGGGTTAACAATTGCAAGGGGTACACCAGGAAAACCACCACCAGTGCCTACATCTAGTATATTGCTACCATTTGCAAATGGCATGTATTTGTAGATAGCTAATGAATGTAATACATGTCGTTCATAAAAGTTATCAAAATCTTTACGACTAATTACATTTATTTGTGCATTCCAATAGGCATAGAGTTCTTTTAGTTGCTCTAATTTATCGAGTTGCTCTTGAGATAACTCTGGAAAATAATGAGGAATTTGAGAAAAATCCAAAGTAAATTAAATATTGTTTATTCGAGATTTCATTATGCCTTGTAAAACTTCTCTAGCTCTGTAAAGTTGGGCTTTAACGGTACCAAGAGGCATGTCTAATTCTTTCGATATCTCATCATAAGAAAGTTCTTTAAAATATCGAAGTTCAATAAGTATTTTGTATCTAGGTTTTAATCGGCCTACAACCTCATGCATGATAACCTTTTTTTGATTTTTTATTGCATGTTGTTCAGGATTTAGTGATTTAGAAGCTAAATCAATAATCATGGAGTTGTCATCACCATCTTCACCATCAATAGAAAGCAATTGCATTCTTTTTTTTCGTAAAAAATCAATGCAGTTATTAGATGCAATTCTAAATAACCAAGTACTAAAAGCGTAATTTGGAGTGTATTGATGTAATCTTACAAATGCTTTTCCAAATGCTTCAATAGTAAGGTCTTCAGCATCATCTTTGTTATTAACCATCTTTAAAAGCATGAAGTAAATAGAATCTCTGTATCGACTCATAAGTTGAGCATAAGCTTTCTCATCTTGATGATCAACAGCCTTTAAAACTAATTGATAGTCTAGTTTTGCTTTGTCAGAAAAATTTTTTGGTTCCAATGCTTTTTGTAAACGTTAACTCTTAAAAGTACGCATTTAATATTTAAATTGCTTAATAAAGAATAACTAAAGTTAGATATGGTTATTGAAAAAGCTTTTCATTTATTTGTAGTAGCAAGATTTTTATATGGAATTTAAACTAGAAGGAAATGACCCAGGATCAAAGGCTCGTGCAGGAGAAATAACGACCGATCATGGCAAAATACAAACGCCAATTTTTATGCCTGTTGGTACTGCAGGTACAGTAAAAGGTGTTCATCAGAGAGAGTTAAAAGATGATATTAAGGCAGAGATTATTTTGGGTAATACATACCATTTATATTTAAGACCAGGACTAGATATATTAAAAACGGCTGGGGGACTTCATAAATTTAATGGCTGGGACAAGCCAATTTTAACAGATTCTGGAGGTTATCAAGTATATTCTCTATCGGGTAGAAGAAAAATTAAAGAAGATGGTGTAACGTTTAAATCTCATATAGATGGTTCAAGTCATCATTTTACTCCAGAATATGCTATGGATATTCAAAGGGTTATAGGAGCTGATATTATCATGGCATTTGATGAATGTACACCATATCCTTGTGAGTATGGCTATGCAAAGCAATCTATGGAAATGACGCATAGGTGGTTAAAGAGATGTTGTGATCGTTTTGATAGTACTGATGGTCATTATGGATATAAACAAACGTTATTTCCGATTGTACAAGGAAGTGTGTATGACGATTTAAGAAAACAATCTGCAGAGTTTATTGCAAGTATGGATAGAGAAGGTAATGCCATTGGTGGATTATCTGTAGGGGAACCTGCTGAAGATATGTATAAGCATACCGAAATTGTATGTGATATTCTACCTCAGTCTAAACCTAGATACCTTATGGGAGTTGGTACTCCTGTTAATATTTTAGAATGTATAGCACTAGGAGTTGATATGTTTGACTGTGTTATGCCTACTCGAAATGCTCGAAATGGAATGATTTTTACTAGCGAGGGGTTTATTAATATGAAAAACCGTAAATGGGCAAATGATCATTCAGTATTAGATCCAAATGGTACTTCTTATGTAGATAATTTTTACACAAAAGCTTATGTTAGGCACTTATTACATTCTAAAGAGATTTTAGGAGCTCAAATATGTAGCATACACAATTTATCATTTTATTTGTGGTTAGTGACAGAAGCTAGAAAACATATTTTAGCTGGAGATTTTGCCGATTGGAAAAAGAAAATGGTAGTTAAACTAGCAACAAGACTGTAGTATATTGTTTATAACTAAGCTCGACATATATATCATTAAGAAGATTGTTTCTACATTCTTTTTTAGCATTATTTCAGTTTTATCGATTGCAATAGTTTTTGATATATCTGAGAAATTAGATGATTTTGTTAAAGCCAAGCTTTCCTTTTTGGATTTAGCCACTGGTTATTATGCTGGTTTTGCGGTATACATAGGAAATATGTTCTTTCCATTGTTTACGCTTATTACCATTGTAATGGTAACCACTAAAATGAACCAAAGAAATGAAATAACTGCTATATTAAGTACTGGTATTAGTTTTAATAGAATGTTACGTCCATTTTTTATGGGTACAGGAATTATTGTGTTATGTTCATTTTTCATTAATATTTTTGTGTTACCCGGAGCAAATCAATTACGGTTAGATTTTGAGAATGTTCATACAGGTTATACATCTGTTATTAGAAAAGCTCATTATGAGGTTAACAAAGGGACAATCGTATCATATAATTCATTTGATATTAAGAGAAAAGAATTTATTTCTGATTTTTGGATGGATAAATTTGTTGAAGACTCTACAGGAAAGAAAACCTTAATATATAGCATTAAAGCTGATTATGCTTATGGAGATAGTGTAGGTAATAAATGGAAACTTAAAACAGTTTTAGAACGATATTATTTAGCTAGTGGAGATAGTATAAATAGAATAGCTCAAAAGGACACTACGCTTTCATTTGGCATGAGCGATTTAGGACAAAGAACAAATGTAGTTTCAACAATGACTATGAGTGAATTAAAAGCGTATAGGGATAAGGAAATACAAAAAGGGTCAACTATAACACCATTTATTGAGATTGAGATATATTCTAGAATATCTAATCCTTTGTCGTTATTAATTATAGCGTTATTAGGTGTTTGTATTAGTATTTCACCAGCTAGGAGTAAGGTAGGAATGACAATTTTAATTGGAATAGGAACTGTAGCATTATATTTTGTTTTTAATCGATTTACTACGGTAGCTGCAACAAATGCAGGGTTAAATGCTTTTGTAGCAGTTTGGATCCCTAATGTAGTCCTCTTATTTTTTGCAGGATACATTTATTTTAAAACACCTAAATAAAAAAAGGCGATCAATTAATTGATCGCCTTTTTAATAAGTTTAAAAATCGTATTACTTAACGATCAACCTTTTAGTTGTTGTCGCATTAGCACTTTCAATAGTAACTAGGTACATTCCTTTAGATGCATTATCTATAGAAATAGTTGTTGTAGCCAACCCATTTAAGTTGTTAATGTTTCTAATAATTTTCCCCTGTACATCTTTAATGATAATGTTTACTGCTTCATTTTCTTTATTAGAAATAGTAAACTGACCATTAGTTGGGTTAGGGTAAATATTAACGTTTAGGTTATTTATTTGTTCCACTTCAGTAGTCGTAGCCATTGCTAACTCAAAATTATCAAAGAATAAGAAATCTTGATTTGCAGTACTAGTTCCATGGATACCAATAGAAAAGTTACCATTAGATGCTGGCGTAAATGAAAGAACAGTATCTATCCATACACTTCCTGTAGTAATAGTTGAAAAGGTAGCTATAGAATTTGTTTGTCCAGTCGAAGTTTGTCCAGCTCCATAAGATATAGAAAAATCTTCAGGAAATGAAGCACTAGTTTTGTAAGATAATTTCACTTCATATGTAGCACCACCTGTTAGGGTAAATTCAGGAGAGATAACCCAGTCATTCATTGCTGCTGCAGCATTGTAAGCAATACCTAAAACTTTAGTTCCAGAGTTAGCAGAAGCATCAGTTAGTATACGAAATTCTTGATTGTCACCATTTCCATTTTCTCTAACCCATCCGCATGGTAAAATACTAAACGTATCTAGATCAAAATTTTCTACATATGGAAGAGTAGATCCTGGAGTACATAAAGTAGAAAAAGAATAAGCAGAGGACCATAAACTAGTGTCGCCACTACCACAAATTTCTCTAACAAAATAAGTTACATAGGTGTTTGAATTAAGTCCTGTTAATGCGTAAGAAGAATCAGTTGCAGTTAAAAAAATTGCATTTGGTGCTCCAGCATAAGGAAAATATGCAATTTGATAACTTGTATCAGAACCATTCCACTCTAATGTAGCTCCACTAGTTGTAATGCTAGATGCTGTTAATCCGGTAGGTGTTGAGCAAGTTGGAGTTTCAACAACAATGCTATCCAATGCGAAAATATCACCATCATTTTGTTCTAATACAAAAGCAATGTAAATTGATTGTCCATCATAAGCTGATAAATCAACAGTTTGAGTTATCCATGTAGATGCAGGGAAATCACTTTCTGTATATGTTTGTATAGTTGTAAAGGAAGCATGAGAGGTTTGTGATGTTGTAGAAACTTTTATTTTGTATAAACTTCCCCAGTCAGAAGTAAAGTCTTGCGCCATTGAAAATCGGAGTCTGTTATTAGTTGCTCCAAGTGTAACTAGAGAGGTTACAAGCCAATCTTCAGATGTGCCAGCTAATGGACCTTCATAATTTACAAACATACAACTATCAGATAATAAACCAGGATTTGAGACCTGCCAATCTTCAGTTGTTCCTAAACCATTAGTTCCTCTAAATGTAGCCCATGTTCCAGGTAAACCTCCTTCAAACCCTTCTTGGAAGTGAATTTGAGCAGTTGAAAATGTTGCAAGTATTAATGCTGCAACTACAAGTAATTGTTTTTTCATTTTTAATGTTTTTATGTTTTTTTTGCAAATATATGTATTTAAATACATAATAACAACTCTTAATAATCTAGTTAACAATGTTTTATTGTGAATGAAAAACGGATAATAAATTAAAAATTTAACATGATGTGTTTCGCTATAGTTATAGATAACCTTTTATAATAAATTAACACTCATTAATAAAATACTTTTGTTTCTTTGTGGTTGTATTTTAGATACATTAATAAATTATGAAAAAAGTAATCTTTTTATTAGCAGTTTTGCTATGTACATATTCTGTTTTTTCTCAAACTAGTCAATTAATAGATGGCGTTATTGGAGTAGTTGGAAGTAAAGTTATTCTTCATTCAGAAGTTGAGGGACAAATTGTTCAAGCTAAGAGGGAAAATATTCCAATGGGAGATAATGCTCCATGTTTAATTTATCAAGATTTATTGTTTCAAGCATTACTGGTTAATCAAGCAGAGATTGATAGTGTAGTTGTTTCTGAAGATCAAGTTAATGCTGAATTAGACAATAGAATTAGGTATTTTGAGCAGCAAATAGGTGGCAGGGAAAAATTAGAAGAATTTTACGGTAAAAGTATTGTCGAAATTAAAGATGAGTTTTATAAGCTGATTGAAAGCAGAATGTTAGCAGATCAAATGAAAGCTTCAATTACTGCTAATACAGCTATTACTCCAAAAGAGGTAAGAAAATATTATAAAAGTTTAAATTATGATAGTATTCCACTTGTTGGAAGTAAAGTTCAAGTATCGCAAATCACTATAGCTCCTAAAGTTAGTGATGAGGTAAAAGCTAAAACTAAAGCCAAACTTGAAGAATATAGACAAGCTATATTAAAAGGGGAAAGAACATTTGCAACAACAGCTGTGTTATATTCTAAAGATCCTGGATCTAGGAGTAATGGAGGTGAATTTGGATGGGTAGATAGAGGTACTTTTGTACCAGAATTTGATAGAACAGCATTTAGCATGAAAGAAGGTGATATATCTGAAGTGTTTGAGACGGAATATGGATTTCACATATTGGAGTTGTTTGAGAGAAGAGGTGAGCGTTACAAAGGAAGACATATTTTGTTAATTCCAGAGGTAGACACTAAAGACTTAATAAAAGCTAAATCAGAATTAGATAGTATATATGGTTTAATAGAAAAAGGGACTTACACTTTTGAAGAGGCTGCTAAAGAATTTTCTGATGATGAAGAAACTAAATTCTCAGGAGGTTTAATTTATAATCAAAATACGGCTAGTTCAAAATTCGAAATGGCAGAATTAGATAAAGATTTATTTGTGGTTGTTGATAAAATGGAAGTAGGAGATATTAGTAAACCTGTCTATACAGAAAAAAGAGATAAAGCTTTTTACAGGCTTGTAAAGTTAACCAGTATAACAGATCCTCATCAAGCTAATTTAGATGATGATTACCAATTAATTCAAAACATGGCACTAGCTGATATTAAAGCTAAAAGTATGAACGATTGGATACGTGAAAAAACTGCTGACACTTACATTAAACTCGGAGATGATTTTAAAGATTGTTCCTTTGTTTCAGACTGGATTAAGTAAGATATTACTATTAAGTATATTGCTTACATTGTTATCTAACTGTACCATGACTAATAAATTGAGCTATGGAAAACAAATGGCAAAAGGTACAATTGAAAAAAAGCCTTATGTCAATAAGAAAGGAGCTGTATCTAATACAATTTTTGATTATTTTTTCGTTCCAAGTAAAGAAGAAAAATATTTAATAAGTATCTCTCAAAGTAATTACGCGAGAGAAGAACTGGATAAGTATGTTGGTAAACAAGTTGAAGTTGATTGTGAGTTAACTAATGGTGCTGAATCTGTTGATTCAAGTATAGAAGTTCAAGTTCAATCAAGAATTACAGATTATATTATTATCTTCAAGATTAAGTAAAAGACATTACATGATTAATTTTAATTCAGATGCTGAGGCAATAGACAGCCTAGTTGTAAAATATAAAGAACTAAAAGAAGAGATTCATAAAGTTATAGTTGGACAAGATGAGGTGGTGAAAAATGTGTTAATGTCCATTTTTAGTAATGGTCATAGCTTATTAGTAGGTGTTCCTGGTTTAGCAAAAACGTTATTAGTCAATACAATTTCAGATGCATTAGGTTTAAGTTTTAATAGAATTCAATTTACACCTGATTTAATGCCTTCTGATATTATAGGGTCTGAGATTTTAGATGAATCTAGAAAGTTTAAATTTATTAAAGGGCCTTTATTCGCTAATATCGTATTAGCAGATGAGATTAATAGAACGCCTCCGAAAACACAATCTGCTTTATTAGAAGCTATGCAAGAACGCTCAGTTACTGCTGCTGGCACTCAGTATGTATTAGATAAGCCATTTTTTGTGTTAGCAACTCAAAACCCAATCGAGCAGGAGGGAACATATCCCCTTCCTGAAGCCCAATTAGATAGGTTTATGTTTAACATCTGGGTAGACTATCCTACTTATGAAGAAGAATTATCGATAGTTAAAGCTACCACAGCAAATAATAAAACGAACGTAAGTAATGTTTTAAGTGGTGAGGAAATTATATTTTATCAACAGTTAATAAGAAAAATTCCTGTACCTGATAATGTATTAGCTTATGCAGTCAAATTAGCAGGTAAAACACGTCCAAAAGGTGAACTAGCACCAGACCTAGTAAAAAAATATTTGTCTTGGGGTGCAGGTCCAAGAGCTTCTCAGTATTTAGTAATTGGAGCTAAATGTCATGCAGCTATTAATGGTAAATATTCTCCAGATATAGAAGATGTTCAAGCAGTTGCTGAACCTATTTTAAGACATAGAATAGTTAGAAATTACATAGCTGAAGCAGAAGGATATACAGTAGAAAAAATAATTAAGGAATTATTGTAATTCATCATTTGTTATTGAATGATTAAAATTGCAATTTATTGTTGTTTAGTTATTGTTCTTATTTCATGTAAATCAGATAATAAAACCACTATTTCATTTTATCATTGGAAAAATGATGCCAGTTTAAGTAATTACGAATTAAAAAAAATAGATTCGTGTGGTGTAGATAAGATATATCTACGTTTTTTTGATGTTACGCTTACAGAAGATAAAAAAGTATTTCCAGTTTCAGTATTAAGAGAAATTGATAAAAACTTTAATGCATATACAATAGTACCTGTAGTCTATATCACAAATGAGTGTTTTAAACAACATTTATCTGTAGATAGTTTTGCTAATCAAGTAGAAGGTTTAATTAACCAAATGTTTCAGCATCATTTTAAAACGCAAAAATTAGGCGAAATACAAATCGATTGCGATTGGACAGTTGAAACCAAAGATGATTATTTTAAATTTATTCATATACTTAAAAAGCAATTTAATGTTGTATCCAATACAATTAGATTACACCAATTAAAATACCCAACCATAACTGGTATTCCTCCTGTCGACTATGGTGTGTTAATGATGTATAATACAGGCGATATTAATGATTCGCTCAATAACTCCATTATCAATTTAAAAGAGATAAAACAGTATATAAGTGATAAGTCATCATACAATATTCCGCTTAAATTAGCTTTGCCTTTATTTTCATGGGGGGTAGTAAAAAAAACAGATGGAGAAGTTAAACTTATTAATAATTTAACTCATGAAGACTTAAAAAATGATACTACATGTATTAAAATAGATGCATTAAACTATAAAGTATTGTTTGATGTTTATATTAAAGGGGTTTATATACCTCAAAATGCTATTGTTAGAATAGAAGAAGTAACACCAAAAGTTTTAAGTGAAACCAAAGATTATTTGTATAATTTAAAACAATTAAATTGGGAAGAAATAATATATTATCATCTAGATGAAGAAGTGATAAGAAGATTTAATGTAAATGATTTAAAGTAGAATGAGATTTGCTAAAATAATAACCATTATATATGTATTAGGAGTTTCATACTTATGTCAGGCTGGATGTGGGTGGGGTGGTCCATCTTATCAAGATTTTTATGATGTATTGTTTGGAGATAATAATAGACCACAGCTTTATGATGGAAAAAATAAAGCTAATATTAAGGCATGGGGTGACTATTTTACTGATAAGTATGTAAATATAGAAGAGATAGTATATGAATATTCTCAAGATCAAATTAGAACTTTAATTGTTAAGGAAAAGAAGAAAAAAAATAAAGCCGGACTACAATATTTGTTGTATGCTAAGAAGCTCCAAGATGTTTCAAGTCGATTTTCTGGGGATAGTAGATCATGGAATTATTACGATATTTTAGAAACTCATGACTATAATCAAGAAATAGTAAATGAAGGAATTAAGGCATTTAAAAAAGTTAAAAATAAAGAATTGAAATTACGATATGCCTATCAAATTATTCGATATTATCATTACTCTAAAAAGTATAAAAAAGCAATAGATTTCTTTGAATCATCAGTAAAAAATATAAAGCATAAAACAGAACTATATTACTATTGTTTAGACCAAGTTAGCGGCTGTTACTTTTCTTTAAAAAAATATACAGAAGCAGGGTATGGTTTTATGAGAGTATACTTATATAGCATTGATCGTAAAACGTCTGCAATGAATAGTTTTAATATTTATTATGATTGGAATTATAAAGAAATAGCAGCTTTATGTCAAAATGATAAGGAAAAGGCATTTGCAAAAACTTTAGTATCTGATAATTATTATAATTTATCTGATGCGGAGTGGATTTTGCAACATGCTTATGATGAAGAAGCGTTATCATCTATATATTATTACCATGATATTCATGAAGAGGGTAGAAGATATTGGTTGAATAAAGAGAATTATTCATATTTTAATTACAATGATCAAGATAATGTTACTTGGGATAAAAATATAGAGTTAATCAATAAAATAATTCAACATCCTAAAACTAAACAGCAAGATTTTTGGCATACTACATTAGCATATTTACATTATTTAAAAGGTGATTTTAATGAAGCTAATAATCAAATGAGTAATTTATCATATAATAATGGACTTAATAAAGGGAGGTTTACTTTTTTTAAAGAATATTTTACCATAGCTAATAAACCGTTAAATGATAAAACTGAAAATCAATTTTATTCATTTTATGAAAAACATATTATTGGTCAAAAAGGGATGGAAAATACATTTCGAGTAGATATGTTTTTTACCATGCTAAAACTATATTATTATCATCATAATGCTAGTTTAAAAGCAGATTTGATTGTACTAAGCAAAGATCAAGTAGATCAAATTTATGATATTGAACAGTTAACAAAACTAAAAGAATTGTGGGAACTAGAAGATAAAAATAAGATGGAGGCATATCTCTTGCAAACTACTTTTGGTAATACATTAAATGTGACAGATTATATAAATGAAAAATTCGGTTCATATTTTTTAATGATTCACAATTATACAGCAGCCAATTTACACTTTAAATTACTGCCAAAAGATTATAAAGTAAATCTAACTTCATATTTTGGAACTGATGATAATTATCAATTTGATGGGTATAGCAATATTCCAGCTTATGTCTTTAGTACAAATTACACGGAAGGATTTCAGTTTCCAATGACTCAAATTTTAACAGATAAAACATTTAGAAAGAAAAAGTTTTCTTTTATAAAAGAAGAGTTTAATAAACAGGAATTAGCTAAGTACATAGCAGCACTTAAAAAAATGGAACTATTTGGAGATGCTGATGCCGCATTCCTTTTGGGTAATTATTATTATAACACCAGTAAGCTAGGGTATTTTAGAAATATATTAATTTACTATTCAGAAAATAACGCTTGTTTATCATGTCATACTCATAAATTATTAGATGAATATAATAAGTTGTCTTACGAGTATTATGAAGCAGCATTAACAAAAGAGGAAGAAAAAGAACAGAAAGCCAAGATTACATACTGTATCGCAAAGAATGTCGCTTATGACAATGTTGATTATTATAATATGGATAAGGATAGTCCTAAATATCACGATCTTTTTAATGCTTTAGAATCAGAGTATAGAACAACAAGATTTTATAAAGAAATTATTAAAGAATGTTCTCAATTTGCCTATTATTCTAGTAATATTTTTACTAGATAACTTAATCATTCCATTCAAATATGATTGATGAAAAGTCATTAAAGAAAAAATAAAAGCTTCCTAAATTATATTTTTATTGATTAAAATTCCATCTATTTAATTCGCCAATAGCATGATGAGCTGTCATATCGAACTGAGTTGGCACAACAGAAATATACCCTTTTTCTAAGGCGCTCAAATCAGTGTCCGATCCTCCATCATGACCTCCAAATTGACCAGTGAGCCAATAGTATTTTTTTCCTAATGGATCTTTTCGTTCATCAAAATCGTTATCCCAAAAAGCGGTAGCTTGCCTGCAGATTTTAATGCCTTTTATTTCCTTTTCTATCAATTTTGGAATGTTCACATTTAAACAAGTGTAATGGGGGAAATCATTTTTCAAAGCCTTTAATATAATAGCTTTAATGAATGTTTTTGAAGATTTAAAATCAGCATCAAAAGAATGGTCTAATAACGAAAAACCAATTGAAGGGATATTTTCAATTGCTCCCTCAACTGCTGCCGACATAGTACCGGAATATATTACATTAGTTGCTGCATTTGAGCCGTGATTAATTCCCGAAACAACCAAATCTGGTTTCTTTTTTAAAATTTTATTGATACCAATTTTAACACAATCAACTGGTGTGCCAGAGCAAGAATAGTTAACTATATCAGGAAAATAATTCCCTCTATTTAGTCTTAGTGGAGCGTTAACAGTAATGGCATGTCCCATTCCAGATTGTGGACTATCAGGGGCAACAACTATTACTTCTCCAATGGTTTTTGCAATCGATACAAGTGCTTCTATTCCTGGAGCAGTTATTCCATCATCATTTGTAACTAAAATTAAGGGTTTTGTCATTTTTATTATTTTTGCTCCTCTAATATACAAAACCAAAGGTAGGTGAAGAGGAGTATATTAATTAATAAAACGAAGTTAAATAAGTTAAACATATAGTTACCTCATTTTACCTTATCTTTGTGCGGTATATCTAATACATTAGAGCTAAATTTAAAATTATGAAGTTAAAAGGGAAGTTTTTTACAATAGCATTTTTTAGTGTTATTTTGAGTTTTAATGCTCAAGCTCAGCAAAATATAATTACAGATGTAGAAAAAGCAACAGTTTTTTCTCAAGGTGCTCAAATTGAAAGAAATAAAAGAATTAACCTAGAAAAAGGAGAGAATATATTACGTTTTGTTAACCTAGAAAGATCAATAAACATAAATACCATTCAAGTTTATGGATCAGATAACATTACTATTGTATCTACTGACTATAAGTCTATTCAAAGAGACGAAGAGTTTTTGCCAGATGATGTAATTAACATTATAGATTCTATATTTTCAATGGATAGAGTTATATCATTAAGTAATAGCAGAGTGACGAACTACCAGAATGAGAAAAACATGATTTTGGCTAACAAGAATGTTAAAGGGGCAAATGAAGGATTAATAGTAGAGGATTTGATTGATTTAGCAGATTATTATCGTGTAAATTTGAATAAGTTAGATGAGCTTATTTATGATGAAACAGTTGAAATCACTAAACTAAAAAAAGAAAAAAGTAAACTCCAAAAACAATTGAATGACAAAGGATTTAATAGTTATATGGGAGTAATTGAAGTGAAAATTATTGCGAACTCAAGTTCTTCAGCATCATTAAAATTAACATATATTGTAAATGGTGTCAGTTGGGCGCCATTTTATGATATAAAATCTGGAGGAATTGATAAACCGATTAATGTAATATCAAAAGCATCAGTGACTCAAAATACAGGTGTAAATTGGAAAAATGTTAAGCTTAGTCTTTCAACAAGTACACCAATGAATTATGGTGTTGTACCTGAGGTTCATCCATGGACACTTTATTTTAGAAATGAGTATAGAAAAAATAGGTATAAAAAAATGAGATCAAATTCCTATGGAAATGGTGTTCAACCAATGTCTAATGCAAGTTATGGTATTTCATCTGGAATGACTGAAGCTGGTGGAGCTCAAACCTTAGCTGATTTTACTAAAGTAACTGAAAGCATGACAAATAGAGAGTTTAAGATTAATTTGCCATATAACATCAAAGGTTCTAATGGTAAAGCTATAGTTGAATTAGATAAATTTAATATGGAGGCAGATTACATTTATTATACAGCACCTAAATTTGATAAAAATGTATATTTATTAGCAAATATTGATGAATGGGAACAATATAATTTATTACCAGGATCAGCTAATATCTTTTTAAAAGGAACCTATGTGGGTAATTCCTTTATAGATCCAAGTGAAGTTTCCGATACATTAAGCTTAATGTTAGGTAAAGATTTAGACTTAGTAGTTGATCGTAAAAAAGTAAAAGATTACTGTAAGAAGAGTTTTGTTGGAGGTAAAAAAACAACCGAATTAGGCTTAGAAGTTCTTGTTAAAAATAAGAAAAACAAAGAAGTACATATAATAGTAGAAGATCAAGTGCCGATTTCTAAAACAGAGGATATTGAGGTTAAGATTTTAGATAAATCTAGAGCAAAGCATGAAAGCGAAACAGGTAAACTAACGTGGGATTATAAGCTAAAAGCAGGTGAATCTAAAAAACACTTAATCCGATACGAAGTGAAGTATCCTAAAAATAAAGTAATAGGTAATTTGTAATGACTTTATGAAACTAGGCTTTGTATATATTTTAATGTTGACGAACTTATGTTTCAGTCAAAGTCAACCAAGCCAACCTGCTTCTGGTCCCGGATCAGCAACTTACAGCCATGCTACTGTAAATAATTATGATTTTGATCCGTTACTAAGTGCTGATGGATATTGGTTGTATGAGCCGTCAAGCCCTAAGCCAGATTCAGCAAATGTTATTGTATTTAATCATGGTTATGGGGTATATAATCCAGGCCCTTATGGTAAATGGATAGAACACCTGGTAAGACAAGGTAATATCGTAATATTCCCTCGTTACCAATTAAATTTATCAATACCACTGCCTAGTGTATTTACTAATAATGCTGCAAAAGCTATTAGAGATGCGCTAACAGAATTACAAAGTGACACAAGTTATGTACAACCTAGAACTGATAATTTTGCCTTAATTGGACATTCTTTTGGAGGAGTTATTAGCAGTAATTTAGCAACTGAGTATGCCGTAAATGGCATACCCAAACCAAAGGCACTTATGCCATGTGCTCCTGGTACCGGAGGTTTTAATTCGGGACGATTAACATCATATATTGCTTTAGATACTTCTATAAGTACACTTATTGTTGTTGCCGAAAATGATATTGTCGTAGGAGATACTTTTGGAAGAGAATTGTTTAATACAACTGCAATTCCATTTAGTAGAAAAAATCTAGTCATTCAAAAAAGGCACTTAAGAGGATTAGATCCAGTTTTAGCTGGACACAATGAATGTTTAGCAGCAGATTTTTCTTATGATGGTGGTACAGTAGGCTCTGTAATCACGGGAGGCTATACCGAAGGAGCTACAGATGCTGTTAACTATTATTGTTATTGGAAATTAGCAGATGCATTAATTAATTGTGCCTTTAATGGAAATGATTGTAATGTGGCGTTTGGAGATACTTATGAACAAAAATTTATGGGTAAATGGAGCGATTCTACTGATGTTAATTGGTTAGAGGTATATCCAAAAAATCCAACAAGTATTACAGAATCAGAAGGTTTAAAAACAGTTAACATATTCCCAAATCCAACTCAAGGAAATATTACTATTGAACATGATCTTAAATATAACTCAGTGGAGATATATTCTTTAAGTGGTGAATTAACAGAGAAAATTAATATATCGACTAACGAATTAAATATTCAAGAACATGTAAAGAGTGGTAAATATTACTTACACTTTAAACATAACGATAAGATTGTTGGTGTAGCTAAAGTTACTTTAGTTAATAATTAAATTTTCGATTCTTATGATCCGTACCATTTTTGATATTGTCAAAAATGTCAAGTTAGAAAATGAAAAATTATTATGAATCTACTTAATGAGTTTAGATATACCATCCATAAATAACGGATAAAAAAGTACCGAAAAACCCTAAGGATGTTCCCGCAATTACTTGAGCAATGGTATGTCTTTTAAGTATAACACGACTAACACCTATAAATAAAACGACTACAGTTAACCCAGTAATTAGTAGTGTGTGAGATATTTCTGTCATATAGGCTAAACCAACAATAGCACCCAAAACTCCAGAAATACCCAAACAATGAATACTAATTTTCCAAAACATAGTAATGTTATTTGCTATAAACGTAGAGAATAGACATCCAAAAATGATGGGGTGTATTAAAGTGTTATAACTATCATCAGTTCTAACTAAATAATAAAACGTAGCAAATAAAAGAATGGATAAAAAGAAAGGAACAACACGTTCTTTTCTTTTTGTTAAGTTCACATCTGTAACAAATCCTAGCTTGTAAAATATACCAAAAACAATTATTGGCAGGATTATGGTAAATGACATACATAGCGCATAAATCATTAGTTTAGCATCTTGTTCATGGTTTGTATTCATGTAATCATTTACTTCAAAAACCAATACCATACAAAATATAGGCATCAATATAGGTTGGAATGCTACAGAAAAGATCTTAGCAACAAGATCAAGGGTTTTATTTGGTGTATTATTTTCCACTAGTTGCAAAGATACGTGAAAAATAGATAGTTAATATATTAAATTAAGGTTAATAATTATACATATCCAATCTACGGATGTTTATATTTGTGATGTTAAAATAAAAAAATGAAGGTATTTAAGTTTGGAGGAGCCTCTGTTAAAAGTGCTGATGCAGTAAAAAATGTATCACTTATATTGAAAAAGTATAAAGAGGAAGATGTTGTAGTAATAGTTTCGGCTATGGGAAAAATGACGAATGCTTTTGAACATCTCATTAATAGCTATTGCTATGCTAAAGATGAGGTAAAACCTGCTTTAAACAACATTATAGATTTTCATAATGAAATTTTATGGGATTTATTTCCTAATAGAAGTCATCAAGTATATGTTCTGGTTAATGAATTAGTTAGCCAAATAGAAGATTTACTTGAAAAAGATATAGACGAACGATTTGATAAGTCTTATGATACCTTTATTGGATATGGTGAATTACTGTCTACAACTATAATAGCCCAATATTTAACTGAACAGGGTATAGAAGTAAATTGGATAGATGCTAGAAATTTAGTAAAAACAAATAGTGATTACAGACAAGCAACTATTCAATGGGATAAAACGAAAGAAGTAATAAGCGCTTCATGTACAAAAGGAATCTATATATCGCAAGGATTTATTGGAGGTAACAATCATAATGAAATGACCTCATTAGGTAGGGAAGGATCTGATTTTACTGCAGCTATTTTTGCATATTGTTTAGATGCAGAAAGTGTTACAATATGGAAAGACGTTCCTGGAATGTTAAATGCTGATCCCAAGTATTATCCAAATGCAAAAAAGCTTGAAAAAATATCTTATAGAGAAGCTATTGAGTTAAGTTACTACGGAGCATCTGTAATTCACCCTAAAACAATTAAGCCCCTTCAAAATAAAGATATTCCATTATACGTCAAGTCTTTTTTAAACCCCATAGAAAGTGGTTCTGTGATTCAACAATCAGATAAATTTGACACTATTTTGCCTTCCTTTATCTTTATTAAAGACCAAATATTACTGTCCATAACTCCAAGAGATTTTTCGTTTATTGCTGAGGGTAACATTAGTGAAATTTTTAAGTTAATTGCTGATAGTGGGATTAAAGTAAATTTAATGCAAAATTCTGCCTTAAATTTTTCTATTTGTATCAAAAATGATGAACGAAAAGTAACTAAACTAATAGCTGACCTAGCAAAGAATTTTAAAGTACTTTATAACGAACATGTTACTTTATTTACTGTAAGGCACTATACAGAAGATACTATTAAAGAAGTTGTTGGCGTTAAAAAAGTGCTGTTAGAACAAAGAACTAGGCAAACAGCTCGTTTTATTTTACAAGAAGAATAGTTGTTTATAACATATTATGTTTAACTTTGATTAAGTTATTGCTAAACAAAATAACGTTAATCAATCTGTAATATGAGTATTTATAAGTTTCAAGTGAAAAAGCCATCTGGTGATGTTATACAGTTAGATCAATTTAAAGGGAAGCCTTTACTTATCGTCAATACGGCAACTAAATGTGGTTTAACTCCTCAGTTTGATGGGTTAGAAAAACTTCATCAAACATACAAAGATCAAGGATTAGTAGTTCTTGGGTTCCCATGTAATCAGTTTTTAGGTCAAGAACCGCTTAAAAATGATGAATTAGAGGAGTCATGTCGTATTAATCATGGTGTTACCTTCCAGTTAACTGAAAAAATAAACGTGAATGGAAGTAATGCTCATCCGTTATATAAGTATTTAAAAAAAGAAATAAAATCTGGCTTATTCAGTAATAAAATCAAATGGAATTTTGAGAAGTTCTTAATCAATAAAGAAGGAAAACCAGTAAAAAGAATATCTCCAAGAACGAAACCTGCCGATTTTGAGAAGGACATTAAAGAATTGCTAAAATAACATGGAAAAAATAGTTGTTTTTTGGTTTAGAAGAGATTTAAGAATTCATGATAATCATGGATTTTATAAAGCATTATCTAGTGGTAAAAAAGTACTGCCTATTTTTATTTTTGACACTCAAATCTTAAATGAATTAGAAGAAGATGATCCAAGAGTAAATTTTATATATGATTCATTAGCATCCATGAATAATGAATTGTCAGCCACTGTAGAAATTCATAAAGGTAAACCGATAGAGGTATGGAAAAACCTAGTGAATACACATAATATTGAGGGCGTATATACCAATAAAGACTATGAGCCTTATGCTCGAACAAGAGATAAGGAGGTAATGGATTATTTAGCAAGTAAAGAGGTTTCTTTTTACCGATTTAAAGATCAAGTTATTTTTGAAGAACAAGAAGTCGTAAAAGATGACGGCAAGCCTTACACGGTTTATACACCTTTTAAGAACAAATGGTTAAAACGTTTTTCAATTGATTTAGTAGCCGGTTATAACAGTGAAGATAAATTGAATGATTTATATGAATCAAGTCAGTCATTTCCTTCAAAAGCTGAGCTTGGGTTTAAAGAATCTACTATACAGGTAAAGCCTTATAATTTAAGCGTTATAGAGGAATATGATGAATATCGTAATTTTCCAGCAGATGATCGAACAAGCTATTTGAGTCCGCATTTACGATTTGGAACAGTTTCTACTCGTGAAATGGTAAAATTAGCGCTTGATAAAAATGCTATATTTTTAAGTGAATTGATTTGGAGAGAGTTTTTTATGCAAATTTTATATCATTTTCCTAAAGTGGTGAATCATAATTTTAAAGAAAAATATGATGCTGTGCCTTGGAGAAACAATAAAGAAGAATTTGAAAAATGGTGTAAGGGAGAAACAGGTTACCCAATGGTAGATGCAGGTATGAGAGAGCTAAACGAAACGGGTTATATGCATAACAGAGTTCGTATGATAACAGCTGGTTTTTTATGCAAACATTTACTTATCGATTGGAAATGGGGAGAAGCTTATTTTGCAAAAAAATTACTCGATTATGATTTATCTGCCAATAATGGAAATTGGCAATGGGCAGCAGGAACAGGTTGTGATGCAGCACCATATTTCAGAGTGTTTAATCCACATACTCAAATTACTAAGTTTGACAAAAACATGACCTATATAAGAAAATGGGTAAAGGATATTGATGAGTTAA
>JAHDBM010000003.1:0-40470 GCA_020630395.1 Flavobacteriales bacterium | reverse complement strand
GTATTAAAATTATCTTTTTTATTTTTTTTAAATAAAGTGAGTGGGTTTAAGTAATATCCAATTTTCTTTAGCATGATAGTAAATTTAAAATAGGTACCGCACAACAAGTTTAATATCCGAACGAATATTACCGTTAATCTCCTCTAAACCAGATAAAATAGTTTCTTCATTTCGATAATCCCAAATACCGTATCTAACCCAAAAATCAAACTTTTTACGGTATTTGTAACGAGCAGTAACATAAAAACGGGAACCTGTTCTAAAATAAGCAGGTATATAAAAATAATACAGCACATCATTTTCATAAGCATAAATCCTAGCATTAAAGCTGTCACTATCGAAAAGAGCATATCGTAAAGAGAAACTATACGGCTTTCCTAATGGCTTATAAATAACATCTTGATTAATCATAAAACCTTGCTCTTGAGGATTGTTACCTCTATTGTAGGTTACATATTCAAATCTATTTCTAAGTTTTATGGCATCATTTATTTTGTAGCTAATATTAAAACGATAATTAGATTGTACTTGATCGACTACTTTTTTGATACGTTCAGTGCCTTCAAATCCATTGTCGTTAATGGGTTTGTTTTGTTGTCTAAAACGAACGTACATAGATGTTTTTCTACTTGGCTTGTATAATAGTTGACCGAGAGCCTCATAACCTTGCGTATTGGGCTGGTCTACTTGAGACCTTAGCCATGGAAATTTAAATTTATCATAATAACCCGTAAGGATTAATTGATTTGTAATGTTGGCAGAAATACCAAAATATAATGCTTTCTCATTTATTGGTCTACTGTTTTCAGAAAAACCATTCGCTAATAAATTTTGAAAATCTTTTCCATAATCTCTATATGCTACAGTTAATGAAAGCCTTGGGTCTACTGCCATTAATACTCCATTAATGTGAGCCATTCCACCATTTTGACTTCTAGAAAGCTCACCAAAGAAGTTGAAATTCTTGTAAACAACATTATAGTCGGCACCAGCAACAAAATTTTGATCGCTACTAAATTCAAATTGGTTATAGGGTTGTAAGTTTCTTTGGAATGAAGCATCATATTGCGAAGCTACTCCTTGAGCACCTATCGAAAATGTTTTTTTGTTTAAAGCGATTCTTCCACCTCCAACCATTTCACCAATAGCATCTTTGTCGATTAATTCATTTTGGGTTCTATGAAAACCTGTATTCTGAATAGAAGTAAAAATAACTTCTCTGCTTGCTTCAAGCGTATCTTGTGAATCTTGAATATTTGCGTCAATTCTTTTTTTAGAGAAAAAACCTGTTACATCAAAGTCTCCTAGTCCAACAGTAGCAGCAGCTCCTCTTAAAAAATTATTTTCATCTACACTAACATAAGGTCTTATTCCTGGAGCATTTCTTTTTACACTCAGCCCATCTGCCGATTTACCAAAAGCCTGCCCAGTCCAAACGGTAAGTCCTTGACCCAACTGCAAATGATAATCCCCAATAGCCAGTCCCTTAATTTTTCCAAATCCTTTCATGAAAAAATGGGCAGAATAAAAATCAAAGCCTTGTTTTTGCGATCCTTTAAAAAATTCTTCTCCTTGATCTTTTTCTCCACCAAAACCAATACTAATTTTGTTTTGATATTTAAAACGGTAGCGAGCAAATAGCTTATCTGGACTACCTAAATATCGTCTATTAGGATTTTCTTCTAATTCTTCTGTAGAAATAGGGGAGTAGCCTTTTTTTTCATTTAATTCTCTAATGTTTCGAATGTAAATTTCGTTTTTACTGTATTTAAGAATTTCTTTTAACGTAACACTGGCAGCATTAAAATCCCTGTTTACTCTAACGAAAGGCTGTATATTTCGAATGGTTTGCATGTCAAAAGATCGTAGAGCTTGTAATTCAAAAATAGAAAGCAGTTTTCCTTCTTTTTCAATATGTTGCCTTAAATCATTGATTTGTATATCCGATAATAAATAAACTTCATTTAATTTGTATAAATCATCAACCTTGTTAAGGTTTATAGGATTATCAAACATGTAATAAAGATTATCAAGAATCGTAGTATAGTCAACATTTTCATTTTCTCCACCTAAATATTCAACACGTAATTCTATGATCTCGTTTTTTTGCTCTTCAGTTAATTGAGCAGATGAAATCTGATAAAACAAAACAAACAATATGAATACTACTATTCTCATTATTTATTAACGGTATATACGATACCAAAAGCAGGAGTTGCTCCTAGTACAGGATGAAAACTAGATGAGAAATCAAAGCGGAAATTTTTTACATCAACACCAAAACCTATTGCAGGTAAAGATGGATTAGATGAAATACCAGTTCGTATGTATAAGATGTCAATTGGATGATACTCAACTCCAATTTTGTAAATTGGTTTAAGGTCAATGTCTTTTTCAACTTCGGCATTA
Organism: Flavobacteriales bacterium; assembly: GCA_020630395.1. Lineage (GTDB taxonomy): Bacteria > Bacteroidota > Bacteroidia > Flavobacteriales_D > CAJJDF01 > CATLPG01. The sequence continues at coordinate 38,061 of JAHDBM010000003.1, read as the reverse complement.
ACATATACTTTTTTAGAAAAATCATATCGTAAACCAAGTTTAACAACTGTTGGGATTATTTCATCTTGATAATCATTTAATTTAGCTTGAGAAGGATTAAATAAATGAAACCCAAGTTGAAGATTTTCAATAACGTTAGCAATTATACCAAGTTCAAATGTTAGTGAAGATTTAGTGCCATAGTTATTTGCAATAGAAAGGTTATGGTAATTAATACTTAACCCACCACTTATTTTATCCGAAAATTTCATACCATAAGACAATCCAATTTTAGAATCACGGTATAATTTCCCTCCAAAGCCAGTATAATTTAAACCAAATGCACCATTTTTAACAGGTATAGCTAAACCAAAGGCTTGTATACCCAATTCTTTTTGTGTAAACCTACTTTCATAAGAAACTCCAGCAGTTATAGATTTTATTTTGGCTAATCCGGCTTGATTAATATTTACCGACCAAATATCAGATAAACATAGTCCTGTGTTACCCATAGCAGTTGTTCTTGCGCCTATAGGAAAATTTTCTCCTCCCGAATAAGCTAAGGAAAATGTGAATAAAAATAGCGCAATAATTAATTTTTTATGCATAATTTAAAATCATAGGTTCCTAAATATAGGGATTAGTTCATCAAAAAAAACAGTACATTTAGAAAATTAATAAATACTTAATAACAGTTTTATGAAAAAGTTAGCCTCATTATGCTTGCTAAGTTTACTTGGATTTTCTTGTGGGACAAAAGAAAAAGAAGTTGAAACAAAAGAAAATAGCGATATTGAATATGCTGATGATAACAATTCATTACTTTGGGAAATCACGGGTAATGGGTTAACAAAACCATCATATTTATTTGGTACAATCCATATAATTGGAGCTGATGATTTTTTTCTTAGTGATGTTACAAAGGATTTATTATCAAAAGCTGATGTTTTTATAACTGAAGTAGAAATCAATAACCTTGCTGGTATGAATCCTATGGATATGATGATACCAGGAGATAGTTCTTTATCCGATTTTATGACAGATGAACAATACAAAAAAGTAAAGTCTTTTTATAAAGAAGAACTTAATATGGATGAAGCCATTTTTGAATTAACACTATCAAGAATGTTGCCTATAATGATACAGCAACAAATTACTGTTGCTGCTTTTGGCGATCAAACTAAAAGTTATGAGATGGAACTAATAAAGCTTGCTAAGAAAAATAAAATTGAAAATAAAGGCCTAGAATCGTTAGGTTTTCAAGTAGGAGTGTTTAAATCAATTCCGTTAGATGAACAAGTTACCATGTTATTACGATCAGTTGATAGTTTAGATCAATCTTTAGAAGAATTAAATGAAATGATATCGTTATATAAAAAGCAAGATATTAATGGCTTAGCTAAGCTAATAAATGAATCTGAATCTAGTAAAGAGTTGCTAAATAACAAAGACGAGTTTTTAACCGATAGAAATGCAAGATGGATACCTAAAATAGATTCTATGGTTCAAGATCAGTCTTGTTTTATTGCTGTTGGAGCTGCTCATTTACCAGAAAAGGAAGGAGTAATAGAGTTGTTAAAAGCAAAAGGATACGAACTTAAGCCAGTAGCAAATAAAGAATAGATTTTCATGGAAATGCCAATATCTGTTCATACAGATAGATTAATTAGTGAATTTTTATCTAAAAAAAATATCACAGTTGATGTTAGAAGAGAAGATCTCATAGATATTGAGGTATCAGGTAATAAATGGAGAAAGTTATTTTATAACATTAAGCAGGCTAAATTAAGAGGTAATGATACTTTACTTACATTTGGAGGTGCATATTCAAATCATATAGCAGCATTAGCAGCAATAGGAAAAAGAGAAGGGTTTAATACAATTGGTATTATAAGAGGAGAGGAGCATACTCCTTTAAATAATACATTGTCAAAAGCTACAGCTGATGGAATGTTGCTACATTATGTAGATCGTACATCATACAAGCAAAAGCATACGTGGGATTTTAAAGAGTCGTTAAGGGAAACTTTTGGTTCATTTTATTTAATTCCAGAAGGAGGGTCTAATTATTATGGTACAAACGGCTGTATGGAAATTCTTAATGAAGAAGACTCGATATATAATTATATTGTTTGTCCTGCAGGAACAGGTTGCACAGCAGCTGGTATAGCAATGAGTTTAAAATCAGATCAACAATTATTGGTGTTTCCAGCTTTAAAAGGCGGGGCGTTTTTAAAAGATGAAATTAGAAGCTATGTTAATGAAATCATCAATGATGATGAATTGACTAATGATATAATGAGTAGAGTTAACCTTATTGCTGATTATCATTTTGGAGGATATGCAAAATCTAAACCCGAATTAATTGATTTTGTAAAAAGATTTAAAAAAGAGTATGATATTCAATGGGATGCTATTTATAATGGTAAAATGGCATTTGGAATTTTTGATCTCATTAAGCAAGATTTTTTTGGTAATAAGAAAAAGATATTACTTATTCATACAGGAGGACTGCAAGGCTTGTCTCTTTAGTTTTATGGAAAGAGACTGTAAAAAACGAAAAAACCTCAGTTAATACTGAGGTTTTTTCGTTTTTGTGAGCCCGACAGGATTCGAACCTGTGACCGCCTCCTTAGAAGGGAGGTGCTCTATCCAGCTGAGCTACGAGCCCGTAACGTGGGTCAAAGATAATACTCCGTTTTTAATATGCAAAATTTTAATTTTAAATATTACAGATGCTCTTTACTACTTCAAAAAGACTAGGAAATGAAAAATGAGCTACACCAGAATTTTGGTGTTCTATTTTAATGGTAATCATCCCTTTATTTAAGCCAAATTGAATATCACTATCCGAATCTCCAATAACAATTGATTTATTAAAATCGATATAAGGAAAATCTTCTTTTGCTAAATCTGCCATTCCACTATTTGGTTTTCGGTATGCACTTTCTTCTTCTTTTAATTGAGGAGCGTAATATATTTGAGTTATACTTCCGTTTTGTTCTTCTATGGCATTAAGCATCTCATCATGTATGAAGTATAGGTCATCATTAGAAATAATCTCTTTACCAACACACTGCTGATTAGTTACAATGAAAATTTCTCCTGCACAAGCCGTGAGCTTCTTAATTGCTTCAATTGCTCTAGGTAAAAAATCAAAAGATTTAAAACTAGTAACATAGCCATTGTCAATTTTCTTATTAATAACACCATCTCTATCTAAAAAAATCGTCCATGTTTCATCAATGATTGGAAGTGATGTAGTGTTAAGTTGCTTTAAGTCTAATTGAGCTTTCTTATAATCTTCTGGTATGCCAATATCAATAAAGTAATTGTCAAATGGGTAACCATTCATTGAAATATCGCTCGTTTTTTTCTCTAAAAAGTCTGTTTCAAAAGAAAAAGAATCGGGTAGGGAAGATAGATCAGTTGCTGATCGATTAATTAAGTAAATTCCTCCATTAATAAGTCCTTTTTTACAAGGTTTCTTAGATACAAAATGAGTAATTAGATTATGTTCAATTTTAACAGTTCCATATCGATCAAAATGAGTTAACTCTTTTAAAGCAATGGTTAAATCGCTTTTTTGTTGGCTATGAACGTTATATAATGACTTAATGTCAATTGAGAATAAGGTGTCGCCATTAAGGATTAATGGATCATTAGTTTCACAAAGGTTAAGTGCTTGTTTGATGGCACCTCCGGTTCCTAATGGAGATGTCTCTATAGAATAAGAGATGGTCATATTTTTGTAATAACCTCCAAAGCTTTTAGTTATCACTTCATGTTTATATCCTACTGAAAGTATAACATGTTTTATTCCTTGATTACTTAACTCATCAAAAATATAGGTAATAAAAGGTCTGCCTGCTATTTTAGCCATAGGCTTAGGGATGTCCTTTATAACCGATTGTAATCGAGTTCCTTTACCACCAGCTAATATAATTGCTTCGGTAATCATAATGAATTATGAAAAAAGGGCTTTTTCAACTTGTTCACATATAATATGACCAAGAAGAATATGACATTCTTGAATTCTTGGAGTATCATTAGATGGAACAATAATATTAATATCACTAATGTTTTTTAGAGTTCCACCATCATTACCAGATAGCGCAATGATTATCATTCCTTTTTGTTTAGCTACTTTAACAGCTTCAACAATATTGGATGAATTACCAGAGGTAGATATAGCGACTAGAATATCTCCTTTTTTTCCTTTGGCTTCTACAATACGAGCATAAGCTTCATCAAAAGAAAAATCATTACTAGCGGCAGTTAAATAGGATGAATTTGCGTGTAAAGCTTCAGCATTAAGTGGTCTTCTGTCTAAATAAAATTTACCGGATAATTCTGCGGCAAGATGTTGTGCATCAGCTGCACTACCTCCGTTTCCTCCAAATAAAACTTGACCTTCGTTATTATAGCAACTAACCATTGCTTGAATGGCAAGTTCAACTTGTGATAAAATAGTAGAATTAGAAAGAATATCTTGTTTAATCTTTAATGAAGATTGAATAGTATCTTGTATATGTGCTAATTGATTGTCCAATGTTTTACGCCTTCTTTAGTAAACTGAAAGTTTTTAACTTCTCCGCCAAATGTACGCAATGTTTGGATAACATCATATTTTGCTTTGTCTGGACAATACAAAATCATGAAACCACCACCTCCAGCACCAGATATTTTACCTCCAGTTGCACCAGCATCAATGGCAGCATTGTATATCGTATCAATTTGTTGGTTTGTGATGGCTTTTGCCATTTTTTTCTTGCTTTCCCAATTTTTATTTAATAGGATACCTAAATCATCTAATTGACGTTTCAATAATAAGTCTTTCATAGAGAAAGCATGCGCTTTTATTTGATGCGTAGCCTCTATTGCATGCGTATTCTTTTCTTTAGTATTGGTTACTTGTTCATCAATAATATTAGCTGATTCTCTTCTAGTTGAAGTGTAGTATAAAACAAGATTTAATTCTAATTCATCAATAGTTTCTTGCTTTAAACTTAATGGATTTACGACTACTTTATCATTCTCGTAGAACTCCATAAAATTAAAACCTCCAAAAGTAGCCGCATATTGATCTTGTTTACCACCAGCCATGTTTAAATCTTCTCGTTCTATGCTAAAAGCTAATTTAGCAATATCATATTCTCCAAGTGGTAAGTTAAACCATTCTACAAAAGCTCCAATAATGGCTACAACTAAAGTAGAAGAGCTACCTAATCCAGATCCACTGGGTACATCAATAGAGGTAATCATTTCAAATGAAAGAGGATCAAGATTAAAGTCTTTTACAATTCTATTATATACTCCTTTTTGTAAAACTAAGCCATCATTATCTGTTGATAACGTAAGGTTAGAGTTAAAACTTTTAATAATATGATCATCCAAAGCATTGAATTTAATGCTGTTATTGTTTGTAGGAATAATAGTGCAATAAGCATATAAATTTATAGTAGCATTTAAAATTGCACCATTATACAGATCAGAATAAGGACTAACATCTGTTCCTCCTCCTGCTAAACCAATTCTTAATGGTGCTTTGCTTCTAATCTTCATTACGAAAACATAACGGTATTTTAACTAAATATATACCTCTTATTAGAAGGTAAATTTAGTTTAATTTGTTAAATTCGAGCATAAATAAAAAGCTTAATATTATTTTAATGAAAAATATACTTATTTCTGGAGGTTGTGGGTTTGTAGGTCGTAATATGGTTAGAAGGTTAGCTGAAGATGCTAATAATAGAATTTTGTTTATTGATGATCTATCTGTTGGAGATCATGCTGATGAATGGTTAGATTATCCAAAAGTTTCTGATGAAGGAAATGTGTTTAAATATGGAGAAAACGGTCGTTTAATTTTTATTAAAGATGATTTTAGAAATACATTATTCAATTTAAATAACAAAGAGAATTATTTAAATGAGGAATTAGGTTTAGGATTCGATAGGGTTCATGAAGTATTCCATTTTGCTGCAATAGTAGGTGGTAGAGCCATGATTGATGGAGATCCTATTCAGGTAGCATTAGATTTATCTATTGATGCTGAATTCTTTTATTGGATTTCTCGACATAAACCAGATAGAGTACTTTACCCAAGTTCAAGTGCAGCATACCCTGTAGATTTACAGGCTGAAACAGGCTCGGTAGCACTTAAAGAAACTGATATTAATTTTGATAAGATGGGACAGCCTGATATGACATATGGCTGGACGAAATTAACAGGAGAATTTTTAGCTCAAATTACGGCTAAACATTATGGTATTTCTATTACTTGTATTAGACCATTTTCTGGATATGGAGAAGATCAAAATTTAACATATCCAATTCCTGCAATTGCAAGAAGAGCTGCTCGCAAGGAAACTCCTTTTGAAGTTTGGGGAACTGGTAAACAAGGTAGAGATTTTGTTCATATTGATGATGTATTAGACGTTACTTTATTAGCAATGGAGCATATTACAGATGGTACAGCCATTAACATAGGGCATGGTAGACTAAGTAGCTTTTTAGAAATAATTGACATTTTTACTGAGTTTGCTGGATACAATCCTCCAATTAAGCAATTACTAGATAAACCTGTTGGGGTTCATTCAAGATATTCTAACATGGATTACGTGAAAGAAAAACTAGGATGGGAACCAAAAATTTCTTTAAAAGAAGGGTTAAGAAGAGTTTACGATAAGCATTGTAAAGAAGTATAATGAGTAAAAGAAAGGTTGTTTGTTTTGGTCCCGGTCCAACATTTAAAGGAGGGATTTCAAATTATAATACATCATTAGCAAAAGCTTTTGATAAAATAGAAGATGTTGAAACTCATATCATATCTTGGACTCAGCAATACCCTGCTATTGTTCCTAGAGAATTTATGGATAAATCTTCTAAGTTAGATTTTTTAGAAGGAACTGATATAAAGATTCAATATATTACCAATTATAATAAACCTTCTACTTGGAAAAAAACAGCAAAAGCAATTATTGAAATTAATCCTGAAGTTGTCATTTTTCAATGGTATAATGCTCAGCAAGGTTTGCCTCTAGGTAAAATTGCAAAGCGAGTTAAAAAAGCTGGTATTGAATGCCTGTTTGATCTTCATTTTGTTGTGCCTAAAGAGAACAGTAAAATTGATGCAAAGTTTACAAGAATGGGACTTAAACATGCAGATAACTTTATTGTTCATGCTCTTAAAACGCAAGAAGAATTAGAAAGTCTTTTTCCAAAAGGTAATTTTGAATTAACCTATGATGGTAAAAGAAAGATTGTTAAGGACAAACAATATTCTATTAAATTATACCATCCAGTTTACGATTTATTTCAACCAAATCCAGATTTTGATGTTGAGGCTTTTAAAAAGGAGCATAACTTAAAAAAATATGTGTTTTTATACTTTGGATTCATAAGAAAATATAAAGGTTTACATAATGTTATTGATGCTTTTAAAGAATTATCGGATAAACGAGATGATGTATCTCTAATTATTTGCGGAGAGTCATTTTGGAATACATTAGATAATAAAAAGTTTTCTACTAAGGTTAAAAATGTTCTTTTTGGCATTGCTAAGGCTATGTTTTTAAAGAAGGAAGATGATGAAAAGCATTATAAGCCTTTGGAAAAACTAGATGAATATAATCTTCGTGATAAGGTATTATTAAAAAATGAATTTGTTGCTAATGAAGATGTACATAAGTACTTTCAAGTAAGCGATTGTGGTTTGTTATTTTATTTAACCGCTACACCTAGTGGAGTAGAGTCATTAAATTATAATTTTAAATTACCAGTTATTGCTACGAATGTTGGGCATTTTCCTGAAACTATTGAAAATGGGGTTAATGGGTACCTTGCTGAGCCAAATAATATTCAAGATATGGCAAAACAGATGGAAACATTTTTAGAATATCCTATTAACAGGGAGAATATAGCTGAAAAGACCAAAGAATTTAGTTGGGATAATTATTGTAAAGCTATTTTAAATAGATAGTTAGAAACCATTTTTTAAATGACTTTTAATTTTAATGTAAACTACGTAAATTAGATTTAAAATCAGTTTAAATGAAATTAGCATTAATAGCTATTGGCCTTTTAGGTATTGGTATTGCAGGTATGGCAATAAAAATGTTTTTTAATAAAGGGCATTTAGAAAAGTCATGCGCAAGTGCTAGTAAAATCTTTGCAGAAGAGACTGATGGCACATGTCAATTTTGTGGTGCTACCTCAGAAGATCAATGTAAAAATGAAATGCCTCCCGTGTTACCTTAAGCAGGAACGGGTATTTCAAACTTCATAAAAACAAAAAATACTCCAGCTATTAACATTATTACACCTACACAAATACCTACAATAGACAGTATTTTTGGTGTCATGTATTTTTTTAGTTTACTAGCGAAATAAATTTTTGTTAAGTCAATTCCAAACATAACACCAAGTGTTATTACAAAGAATGGTATTACACCAAGTCCTGTTCCGTCTAAGCTTTTAATGGTAAATGTACAGGTGAAAATCCAAAAAACAAGAACAGAAGGATTTATTGCATTTAATGTTATTCCTTTAATAATTTGTCCTACATATCGAGGAGCTTTTACTTTAGGTGTGATCTCGATTATTTCTTCTTCTTCATTTTCTTTGTCTAGAATAGTGTCATCTATGGGTTTGATATTGCTACGATCAATTTTGTTAGGTTCTTTCTTCTTAATTAAATTTTTTAAAATTGAAACTATACCAAATATGATAAAAACACATCCTCCAATTATTTTAAAATAATCATTTCCTTGAATTAAGGATAATACCTTTTCAGCACTAAATAAAGCAACTAGTAAATAGATGATATCACTCATTAAAACACCTATTTCTAAAAACATAGCAGCTTTAAATCCTTTACGTAAACTTGTATTTATAAGTTCAAAGAAAATGGGGCCTAGAGAAAAACTCAAGACTAAACCTAGTAATGCTGCCGATCCAATAGCTTCTATCAAACTTTTTTGTTTAAATATGTTTCCCAATCATCTAAGAAATCACCTTTAATAACTCTTGGAAATTTAACTTGTCCGCCTTGTTTTCCAATATGAGCTAAGTAGTCGTAGAATTTTTCTACAGGCAAAATCTCAATAAATACTTCTTTTAAAGCAGAAGTTCTTTCTACTGCATAATCATCATTTAATTGACAAAGAGCTTTGTCTAAAATTGTTTTAACCTCATGTGGATCTTGTTGTTCAGTAACACCAATATACCATTTATGAGCAAATAAATTTTCGTAAGCAAATCCAGTTACGGTAAATTCAGGTATTTGAATATTAAAATGCTGAGCAACTTTTTCAATAGCATTATTCATGTTATCGACTGAAAGATGTTCTCCACACAGGCTTAAAAAATGTTTAGTTCTTCCAGTAATAATAATTTCAGCTTTATCGGTATTTAAAAATTTAATTGTATCACCTATCATGTACCTCCAAGCTCCAGCACAAGTAGATATAATGATAGCATAATCTGTATGTTCTTTTACTTGATCTATTGTTAGTATTTCAGGATACTCAACAATTTTACCATCTGGTGTAAAGTTATCCTCATTAAAAGGAATAAACTCAAAGAAAATACCATTATTTAGTAAAAGTTTTAAAGGAGTTCCCTTACCAGAACTTATAGCCATAAAACCTTCTGAGGCTAAATAAGTTTCCATGTAGTCTATTTCTTTTCCAAGTAATTTCTGGAAATTTTCTTTGTAAGGACCAAAAGCTACTCCGCCATGAACTAAAACATTAAAGTTAGGCCATAATTCATGTATGTTTTTTAAATCATATCGCTCAATAATATTTTCTAGCAGAATTTGAATCCAAGCTGGTATGCCAGCAATAATGCCAATGTTCCAATTAGGAGCGGCTTTCACCATTTCTTCAATTTTTTCATCCCAATCAGTAATGGCACTAATTTCTTTTTCGGGTTTGTAAATAGAAGAAAACCAACTTGGTAAATTAGCAGAGATAATACCACTTAAATCTCCTTCTTTTCGCCCTTCAATTTTTGTTAATGTGCTACTTCCACCGACACCTAGTATGGAAGCTTCAAAAAAATCTTTAGGAAAATCATGTTGGTTTAAGTAAGTCATCTGTAAGAGACTAGCTTTTCTAATTTTCCTCATTTGAGATCTAGATACAGGGATTTGCTTACTAGGGGATCCAGAAGTTCCAGAACTTAAAGCAAATCGGTTAATCCTACCCGGCCAACAAACATCTTCTTCACCTCTAATTGTTCTAAACCACCATTTGTCATGTATAGAGTCATAATCATGAATAGGTACAAACCTTTGAAAGGATTGTATTTCTTGATTTGAATTTAATATTTTATCAAAGCGATAAACTTTTCCAAAAGAAGTGTCTTTAGCTCTTCTTAAAATACGTTTTAATGCTTTTTTTTGTTGAATTATTGGCGCTTTTTCTTTCTTGTAGCTTATTCGATTACTACTTTTTAATGCCCCTTGTAATATGTTTGCTTTTACTGCCAAATAAAAATATTATATCATACTAAAATAGCATTATGCTTTTAATTGACAAAAACATATAACAAAGTATAGGGTATTTATCGAATGATATTAACATGTCCAAATTTAGAAGTGATGATAGCACTGTTAAATTCTTTATATGTAATACGCCACACATAACTATCAATAGGGCATTTCATTCCATTATACATTCCATCCCAACCTTCATGAAGTTGATTAGTTTCAAATAATAATTGTCCCCATCTATTAAAGATATATAGGGTATAATCTTCTAGATTTTCAGCTACTGGTATAAATTTATCATTAAATCCATCACTATCTGGAGTAAAAGAATTAGGGACAAATAAAATAGGAGCTAATGAATCACAATCTAAAACTCGAACATCAATACTACTACTATCAACACAAGGGGTGTAGGTTTTATATTGAATGGTATATATAGCATTTAAAGAAGCATTGGATATTACACCAGTATTGTTATCAATTATTGGACTACCAGTAATTACATTATGTAAGGTAAAAATACCTCTTTGCACTCCTGTAACCATTACTTGATTATATTCTCCAAAACAAAAATTACTTGTTTCAAAAGATGGGTCGCTTCTTGATATAATAACATCTTGTGTTTGAAAAGTATCACAAGGATAAGTGCCTACTTTGTAGGTTATTGATATAGCTTGATCTCCAAATAGTAAAGGGTCTAATGTATTACCAGTAATTCCTTGTCCAGACCATTCTCCACCAAGTGTAGAGCTAGCACATAGCCAATCATTCAAATTTATTAATCCTCCGTTATCACATATTATTGCAGGCGAATTCCAGCATGGATCAGATTTAGGAATTACCGTGACTCTAGTTTCTACCCAATCACTAAATTGACAATCTGTAGGATTAGTAGAAGAAACACAAAAACCATAATAAGTAATATCTGAATTAGGACAAATATTTGTTGGGGTTACAACTGGTGCTGTAGCTAAAGTGGGATTACTAATATTATACCATTGTAGACTTCCTTGGCTACAGCTTCTTCCTTGATTTAGATTAATACATCCTGAACCACATATTGTTAAGTCATAGTCTCCACCAGCAGGAGTTGTTGGTTTATTTGCTATTGTGAAATTGTGTGTTTCGCTATTATTACAATGAGGTGGTCCTACGGTATAGGTAATAGGAATTGTACTTCCTCCTAACCCTGCAGGATCAAATGTATTACCTGTAACACCTGTGCCAGACCATGTGCCTCCACTAACACCAGTTGGACATAATAATGTATTTAAGTTAACTGGTGCTTCAGATTGACATATAGTGCCAATTGGATTCCAACATGGATCTGGCTGAATAGATACTTGAATAGGATGAGTTTCAGTAGATACACATGGAGAAACACCAACAGTATAAGTAATATTTACAATTTGTCCACCTAAACCAGTTGGATCAAAAGAATTACCTGTAACACCAGTTCCGCTCCAAGTTCCACCAGAAGTGGCAGATGCACAAAGCCAGGTATTAAGATTGATTGGAGGATCACTTTCACAAAGAGGAGATACTGGATTGAAACAAGCATCAGTTACAGGTAAAACTGTTATTGTATCAGTATATGAAGTGTCGCAAGGTGGTGTTCCAACAGTGTAAGTTATGTAAACATTTTGACCAGCTCTACCAATAGGAGAAAAATTACTACCAAAAATACCAGGCCCACTCCATGAACCTCCAGTAGTAGCAGTTGCACATAGTAGACTAGATAAATTTATTAATCCATTATTCTCACAAATAGTATCAGGTGCTAGCCAGCATGGATCACTTTCGGGTAAAATGGTAATTACAGTTTCTATAGAATCACTAAATTGACAATTATTTGGATTGGTATTTTCATAACAAAAACCATAATAGGTAATGTTAGCGTTAGGGCATATATTATTACTTGAAGCTACTGGTACAGTAGCACTGTTAGGATTAGGAGTTGTATACCAATTTAAGTTTCCTGTTGCACAGGTATGCCCTTGATTTAAATTTATACATTCAATTCCACAATTTGTTATTGAAGAATTTCCTCCAGTCGGAGTAGAGGGTGTATTGACAATAGTAATGTTATGTGTTTCAAGAGTATCGCAAGGCGGAGTTCCAACTGTGTAAGTTAAAGCGATAGTTTGTCCTCCTAATCCAACAGGATTAAAGCTGTTACCTGTTACACCAGGACCACTCCAAATACCACCAGTTGTTGAAGAGGCGCATAATTGAAAATTTAAGCCATAGAAATTGTTTGTTTCACATATAGTACCAAATGATGTCCAACATGGATCTGGCTTGGTTGTAATAGTGATAATAGTTTCTAATGAATCGCTAAATTGACAATTAGTTGTTTGAGATGCATCATAACAAAATCCGTAGTATGTTGTATTTACAGAAGTACATTCATTTGCGGGATTAGCAATGGTTGTAGTTGCTGCAGTTGGAGTGGGAGTTGTATACCAATTTAATACCCCGCTAATGCATGATCTACCAGCATTTAAATCTACACAATATGGAGTAATACAGGAAGAAAATGAATTATCCGAACCATTGGGAGAATTTGGTTGTTCAGTAACAATAATATTATGAGTTTCAGAATCATCACATGGAGCTGTACCAACAGAGTAAGTTACTGCAATGGTTTGTCCACCTAATCCATTAGGATTAAAATTATTTCCAGTTATTCCAGTTCCGCTCCAACTACCCCCTGAGGTAGCTGTTCCACAAAGCAAAGTAGTTAAATCAAATGATGGATCGTTTTCACATAGTGTTGTTCCATTCCAACAAGCATCTGCAGGGGTTTCTACCGTAATATTATGTGTTTCACTATCGTCACAAGGAGCTGTTCCAACTGAATAGGTAATGGCAATGGTTTGGCCTCCTCTTCCGGTAGGATCAAAATTATTTCCTGTAACACCAGTTCCAGACCAAGTACCTCCTGTAGCTGCACTTCCACACAATAACGTATTTAGATTGAGTAAACCAGCTGATTCACAAATGGATGTTCCATTCCAACATGCGCTAGGAGTAGCACAGTTAACGGTTACAGTAGGTCCAAATGTTGCTCCACCTCCAGGACATGATGGACTACATGTAGAACTACCCCATTCCCAACTAATAGTATAGTTGCCAGCTAAATTATAGAGCACAGTAAGATTACTGCTGCCATTAATAGAAACAGGAGAAGTAGTATAGGTAGTTCCACCAATAGTTATACTTCCCGTTCCTCCCCAAGAAATAAACCAAAAATTAGGAGAATTACAATTTCTGCAGGGGTTACAACCAGCATCCAATGAGTAAGTTTGAGAAGTTCCAGCAGATATTGTTCCACCACCACCAGAAATTGTACATGCTTGAGAGTAAGTGTATTCGGAAACACAACTTAACATAATTGCTAATACAAAGAAAAACCTAATCAACATTCAACAATATTAATTTTTATTATCTGTACAAATAACGAGAATATTTCTCTAAAGGTTGCTACTTTAACCACTTATTTAAAACTACAAAGGGTGTATCTAATTCAAAAATGAGTTAGTTTAATTTTATGTTTACTATCATTTTTGCGATACTTGCATTATGAAGAAAAACCCAACACTTTTCGAAGCAATAGTTCCTTTATTGATTTTAATAGGATTAATTGTTTTTAATGTTAATTATACGTTTGGAGATGATGCATTAAGCGGGGCAAATCAAATGGCCTTACTTTTTGGCTCAGTTGCAGCTGCATTAATAGGATGGAATCTTGGTTTTAAATGGGATGATTTGTTGAAGGGAATTACCAAAAGTATACATTCTGCTATGCCATCTGTCTTAATTTTATTATTAATTGGTTCGTTAGCCGGCACATGGTTAATAAGTGGTGTTACACCAGCAATGATTTATTATGGTTTAGATGTTCTTAACCCTAAAATATTTTTGTTTGCAGCTTGTCTAATATGTATTATGGTATCGTTAGCTACTGGAAGTAGTTGGACTACCGTAGCAACTGTTGGTGTGGCTCTTATGGGGATTGGTAGTGCGTTAGGGGTTAATGAGGCCATTACAGCCGGAGCCATTATTTCTGGAGCCTATTTTGGAGATAAAATGTCTCCATTATCTGATACAACAAATTTAGCGCCTGCTATGGCAGGAACAGATTTGTTCACACATATCAAATACATGACATTCACTACTTTTCCGTCAATTATTATTACTTTGATTATCTTTTTAATAATAGGTTTTTCGTATGATAAGCCTATCGATAATTCAATAATTCTAGATTTAAAGACTGCAATAGGATCTAAATTTAATATATCTCCTTTTCTTTTTTTAGTTCCAATAGGTGTTATTGCTATGATTGTTTTTAAAGTAAAACCTATACCTGCCATTTTTTGTGGAGCATTGCTTGGAGCTTTTTTTGCTGTTGGGTTTCAACCAGATATTATTGAAGAAATAAGAAATGAGGGAGGCTATTTTGTTAATTCATATATGGCTGTAATTGATGCTATGACTACTGATGTATCAATAGCAATAGATAATCCAATTGCTGCAGATTTATTAAGTTCTGGAGGTATGAGTGGAATGTTAAATACGATTTGGCTTATTTTGTGTGCCATGATTTTTGGAGGCGTTATGGAAACTGTTGGTTTGTTGCAAAGATTAACAAGGGCTATGATGAGTTTTGTTAACAGTACATGGTCTCTTGTCAGTACAACTTCTTTATCCTGTATTATAATGAATTTTACCGCCTCAGATCAATATATATCACTAGTAGTACCTGGTAGAATGTTTGCAGATGCCTATAAAGAAAAAGGCTTAGCTCCAGAAAATTTAAGTAGAACATTAGAAGATTCTGGAACAGTTACTTCAGTACTTTGCCCATGGAATACCTGTAATGCATATCATGCAAAAATGCTTGGTTTTGTAGAAAATCCTTGGGCGTTTATTCCGTTTTGTTTTTTTAATATTATTAGTCCTATAATGACTATTTTATTTGCAGTTTTTGCTATCAAGATAAAGAAGTTAGTTAAAGCACAATAATTCACTTTTATTACAAAAGAGAAATAAAATGAGCTTGAAGTAATCTAGTTTAAATATACATTGAGATCACTTCGATTTCCTATCGTCAATCTCGTGATAGCGAATCTTTGTTTATTTGGTTAATTTTATGGATAAAATCAATTAAACCGTCATTACGGAAACGAATAAAAATGAGTTTGAAGTAATCCCAAGGTTATTAATGTTACTTTATTTTTTTTAGTCGCTTCGAGTGATTCATTTCGAATGTTAAAGAGAAATAAATTGTATCGAGAAGTACCTCTTTTTTGCTTTATAGTCTA
This sequence comes from Flavobacteriales bacterium, assembly GCA_020630395.1. GTDB lineage: Bacteria > Bacteroidota > Bacteroidia > Flavobacteriales_D > CAJJDF01 > CATLPG01. The sequence goes on along the minus strand of JAHDBM010000003.1, from coordinate 22,257 downwards.
ATGTTTAGGTAATTATCCATAATTAGCTGTTAATTAAATTTTAGTTAATAAAATAATACCTCACAAAAGGATGTTACATTTAGTGTATCAAACACTGTTTAAATGGCAAAGAAAAAAAAATCACGTAAAATATTCGTTTTAGATACTTCTGTAATCCTTCATGATCATGATTCGATTAACAATTTTGATGATAATGATGTAGCAATTCCTATAACAGTCTTAGAAGAATTAGATACGTTTAAAAGGGGGGGAGATACGAAAAACTATTCAGCAAGAGAGTTTACCCGAATGTTAGATAAACTATCAACAGGTCAAAATTTAGATAATTGGATACCATTAGATGGAAAAGGAAAATTTAAGGTGGTATTATATACCAAAAATCTTAAAAAAGATGCAGAAAAGGTTTTTATGGCTAACAAAGCCGATCACAGAATTTTAAATGCAGTTCTATACTTACAAGACACAGAAAATACACAAGATGTCATTTTAGTTTCTAAAGATATTAACCTTAGAATGAAAGCTAAAGGACTCGGAATAGAAGCTCAAGACTATAAAAGTGACAAAGTAGTATTAGATAGCTTATATACTGGCAGGCACGAAGTTGAACATGTAGATTCTGGAGCATTAAGAGATTTATTTACACATGGAGTTGTAGATGCTGATAAAATTGATACGACTAAAATTCCAAATCATTTTTATATTTTAAATGATGGTAATAGTAGTTCGTTAGCAAGTTATAATCCTCATGAAGATACTTTTGAAAGAGTAGAAAAAAAACATTGTTATGGCATCAAGCCCAGAAATTCTGAACAAGCTTTTGCTTTCCATGCCTTATTAAATCCAGAAGTTAAAATTGTAACCCTACAAGGTGTTGCAGGTACAGGTAAAACATTATTAGCATTAGCAAGTGCTATAGAGCAGAGGAATATGTTTAATCAAATACTTATTGCTCGTCCGATAGTAGGCTTAAGTAATCAAGATATAGGTTTTTTGCCAGGAGATATTGACAGTAAAGTTACACCATATATGGAACCTTTGTGGGATAACTTAAAAGTTATAAAGAATCAATATAAAGAAACGGAAAAGAAATACAAGGTAATAGATAAGCTTCAAGAAGATAAGAAGATTGTTATTAGTGCATTAGCATATATTAGAGGTAGAAGCTTTTCTGATACATTTTTTATTGTAGATGAGAGCCAAAACTTATCGCCACATGAAATAAAAACCATTATTACTAGAGCTGGAGATAATACTAAAATTATTTTTACTGGAGATATACATCAAATTGACACGCCATTTTTGGATGAACAGAGTAATGGCCTATCATACTTAATAGATCGTTTTAAAGGACAAAAATTATTCGCTCACATTACGTTAGAAAAAGGAGAGCGTTCTGAATTAGCTAATTTGGCAAATGAGTTGTTGTAGATAACATTTGTAAGTATGAGCATTAATTTTTTTGATGGAGCAAAAAAGAATGTAAATTGGATTGGAGGCTTTTTCATTTTATTAGGACTATTTGGATTGTGTTTTAAAACTCTTGAAAGAATGTGTGATGGTGCGTTTGATGAAGGTATTCTTGCCTTTGTTTATGTGCTATTTTCGCCATTTGGAATATTAAAGACTATTATGTTTTTTATTTCATTAGGAGTTATTGTCATTCTGATAAAAAACGTAAGAATATTTAAGAAGCAATAATTCTATAAAGAAATAAACTAGATATGTTCTGATTTATTTTAACTCATTGCCATTTTAGCAGTCAATTGCATTTGGCATATCTATTGACCTATATAATATAAGAGTTTGTTTGGTTAAGTTGTAAAACCTTTGATAACAAACTAAATGAGTAGGGAATAGGGTAGTGTTGAGATTATTATTTCAATATTACTTTTAGTAGAAATGCCAAAATGTCTATAAAACAATGAAAGATTTATTTGAGAATGATTTTTTGTCTTTAACCAATGGAGGAGAAGCAGAGGGTGATTTTATACCATTAATATCAGAAGAGGAAGAAAACCAAATGAACACAGAGGAAGTACCCTCTGAATTACCAATTTTGTCATTAAAAAATAATGTGTTGTTTCCTGGTGTTGTAATACCAATTACAGTAGGTAGAGATAAGTCTATTAAGTTAATTAAAGATGCTTATGCTGGTAATAAAACAATAGGGGTTGTATCTCAAAAAGATAGTAAAATAGAAGATCCAACTAATGATGATCTAAACAAAACGGGTACAGTTGGTCAAATTTTACGTCAGCTACGTATGCCAGATGGAAGTACTACTGTTATTATTCAAGGTAAACGTAGATTCGAAATTCAAGAATTTACGCAAGAAGAGCCTTACACAAAAGCTACAATAGAAACCTTTATTGATATTAAACCAGAGAAAGATGATAAAAAGTTTTTTGCGTTATTTTCTTCAGTAAAAGATATGGCATTAGAGATTATTAAAGAATCTCCGTCAATTCCATCTGAGGCTGCTTTTGCCATAAAGAACATTGAAAGTCCAACTTTCATGATAAACTTCATCTCATCCAATATGCAAGCTGAGGTTGAGGTTAAGCAAAGTCTATTAGAAGAGCCAAAATTAATGGAAAGAGCACAAATGGTGCTTAAGCATTTAACAAAGGAACTTCAGTTACTAGAGATAAAAAATGATATTCAATCTAAAGTTAAAACAGACATTGATCGACAGCAAAGAGATTATTTCTTGCATCAACAAATGCGTCAAATTCAAGAAGAATTAGGGGATAATCCAGCAAAACAAGAGGTTGAAGATTTAAAGAAAAAAGCTGAAAAGAAGAAATGGAGTAAAAAGGTACAACAGACATTTAAAAAGGAGTTAGCCAAACTTGAAAGAATGAATCCTCAAGTGGCTGAATATTCAGTTCAACTTAATTATTTACAATTACTACTCGATTTACCTTGGAAAAAGGTGTCAAAAGATAATTATGATTTAAAAAGAGCTCAAGAAATATTAGACAAAGACCATTTTGGACTAGATAAAGTAAAGGAGCGTATTATTGAGTATTTGGCAGTAATTAAATTAAAAAAGAATTTAAAAGCTCCTATTTTATGCTTGTATGGACCTCCAGGTGTTGGTAAAACTTCTTTAGGTAAATCAATTGCTGAAGCATTGAACAGAAAATATGTAAGAATGTCACTTGGTGGCTTAAGAGATGAGGCTGAGATTAGAGGGCATAGAAAAACATACATAGGTGCAATGCCAGGTAGAGTGTTACAGAACTTAAAGAAGGTTAAAACATCAAATCCTGTTTTTGTATTAGATGAAATTGATAAGCTAGCAAGAGATTCTCATGGAGATCCTTCGTCAGCTTTATTGGAAGTTCTTGATCCTGAACAAAATTTTGCATTTAACGATAATTATGTTGAACTAGACTACGATCTAAGTAAAGTAATGTTTGTTGCTACTGCTAATAGTTTAAGTACTATACAGCCAGCTTTACGCGACAGAATGGAGATAATAGAAATAAACGGTTATACAGTAGAAGAAAAACTTGAAATAGCGAAGAAGTATTTATTGCCTAAGCAAATTAAGGAAAATGGAGTGCCGAAAGATCACATTATTATTCCAGATGAAGTCCTTGAAAAAGTAATTGAAGATTATACAGCAGAGAGTGGAGTTAGAGGTCTAGAGAAAAGAGTTGGAAAGTTAGTTCGTTACAGAGCCAAGCAAATAGCTATGGATGAGCCTTATGAGGTTAACATTAAAATAGATGATTTACAAGCTATTTTAGGAACAGCTCATTCTAAAGAAAAATATGAAGGAATTGATATTCCAGGTGTTGTAACTGGATTAGCGTGGACGCAAAATGGAGGAGATATATTATTTATTGAAACAAGTTTGTCACCTGGTAAGGGAAAACTAACCCTTACGGGTAATTTAGGAGATGTAATGAAAGAATCAGCAGTTATTGCGCTAGAATTTTTAAAAGCACATGCTAAAGATTTAGGCATTGAAGCTACTCTATTTGAAGAGAATAATGTTCACATTCATGTTCCAGAAGGTGCTACTCCAAAAGATGGGCCATCAGCAGGTATTACTATGCTTACGGCTTTAACATCAATTTTAACAGGTAAAAAAGTAAAACAAAAATTAGCCATGACAGGTGAAATTACCTTAAGAGGTAAAGTATTACCAGTTGGAGGTATTAAAGAAAAGATTTTAGCAGCTAAGAGAGCTAATATTACCGATATCGTATTGTGTAAAGCAAATAAGAAAGATATTGATGAGATTAAGAAAGATTACCTCAAAGGTTTAACGTTTCATTATGTAGATAAAATGAAAGATGTGCTTGATGTAGCTTTAGTTTAATTTGCTGTATATAGCGAATGATGTTGATATTGTAATTTTTATTACCTTTGCAATATGAAATTATTTGTGCTTCAAATATTTATTGTTTTTGCCTTTATAGGGTGTAAAACAAAAAAGTCTACTTCTACTGCAACTCCATGTGTGGAAAATACAAATGAAAGTTGTGTTTGTATTGATATGTACGACCCAGTTTGTGGTTGTAATAACAAAACATATTCAAACAGTTGTTATGCAGAATGTAGTGGTGTTACTTATGTTAAAGGAGCCTGTAAAGAAAATAAAAAATAGAAACAAACGTTATCATTTCAAATACATATGAAAACTAAATTATTATCTATCCTAGTGCTAACATTATGTTTAGGGTTTATTTCAAGTTGTAATAAAGAAGAATGTCCAGAATTATTTAAAGAAGGGTGTGATCTTGATACTAGATATAGACCAGTATGTGGTTGTAACGGTAAAACTTACGCGAACAAAACGTATGCAGAATGTGCAGGGGTAGAGTATATTGATGGCGAATGCTTAGATCAACAGTAAAACTATTCCTTTTAATATCGTTAATCTTTTTAGGAGGATTAACAACTGCTACATCACAATTAGGTGGTAGTGCTTCATTTAAATTTTTAGATTTAACTCCATCTGCAAGGTTAAATGCTTTAGGTGGTAGTAACGTTTCCATGTATGACAAAGATGTTAACATGATGTTGGCTAACCCTTCTTTTTTAGATTCTACAATGGATGGGGCTATTTCACTAAATTACCTTAATTACATTGCAGATGTCAATTATGGATATTCTTCGTATACTCATCATGTAAGTAATGTAGGTACGTTCAGTGGTTCTTTAATGTATGCCAATTATGGTAAGTTTACGCGAGCGGATGAAACAGGCTTGAGAAGTGGTGACTTTTATGCTAATGATATAGGTTTAGTAATAAGTTATGGGACAAGATTAGATTCAATATTTTCATTTGGAGCTAATTTAAAGGTCTTTAATTCTAATTATGATGCTTACACGGCTGTTGGTATTGCTTTTGATGTTGCTGGGTCTTATTTTAATGAAAAGCAATTGTTATCTATTGGTGCTGTTGTTAAAAATGTTGGAGTTAAATTAAAAGATTACACTGAATCTAAAACATCAACTTTTCCATTGCAGGTTCAACTTGGAGTTACCAAAAAGTTACTACATGCACCACTAAGGCTATCATTAACATTAGATAATTTGCAGAAATGGGATTTAACTTATGATGATCCTAATGCTGAAAAACAATTTGATCCTGAAACTTTTGAGGAATTACCTCCTAAAGAGCCTTCTTTTTTTGATAAATCTTTTAGGCATGTCGTGCTAGGTGGCGAAATTTTATTGTCGAAAAATTTTCATATAAATTTTGGATTTAATTATCGTAGAAGAAGAGAGTTGGTGTACACAGTAAAATCTGGAATGGTTGGCTTTTCTGCTGGATTAGGGTTTAATATCAAAAGATTTAAAGTCAATTATAGTGTAGCTAGCTATCATATTGCTGGTGCATCTCATAACTTTTCGGTCTCCACAAATATTCATGATTTTAGATCTAAATAAAGTTTTCCTTTGTTCACAAATATTAGTGAGTAACTTCTTTAAGTTTGTTTAACTCGCACAGGAGTAAATAATATATTTGTACTGTGAAAAACAATAAGAATATATGGTTTGGTGTGCTTTTAGGTCTGGTTTTGCCGTCCTTGTTTGTTGGGGCATTAAACATTGGGTTAGTATTGTTTGATAAATATTTAAATACTTCAATTTTTCAGTCGGCTCTTTTATTTGGAGCAGCCTTAAATTTATTATTGATAAGGTGTTTGTTTAAAAAGAAAAAAGAATTCTTGGGAAGAGGAGTATTGCTTACTTCATTTTTTATCTTTTTATATTGGGTGGTTAGATTCATTATTTTAGAACAATCCTAAGAATGAAATATTATATAATAGCTGGAGAAGCATCTGGAGATTTACATGGCGCAAACCTAATAAAAGAGTTAAAAGCTAAAGATGATAATTTTGAATGTAGAGCATGGGGAGGAGATAGAATGCAACAAGAGGGAGCTGATATAGTTAAACATTACAAAGAATTAGCGTTTATGGGGTTTGTTGAGGTTGTAGCTAATCTTAGGACAATTCTTAAAAATTTAAAAACATGTAAAGAAGATGTAATTAATTATAGTCCAGATGTTGTAATTTTAATAGATTATCCTGGTTTTAACTTAAGAGTAGCTAAGTTCTTTCACGAAAAGGGAATAAAAGTATTCTATTATATCTCACCTCAAGTATGGGCATGGAAAAAGTCTAGAGTAAAAATTATAAAAAAAGTAGTCGATAAGATGTTTGTAATTCTTCCATTTGAGAAAGATTTTTACAAGCAATATGATTATGACGTGTCTTATGTAGGTCATCCTTTAATAGATGAAGTTGAACGGTTTAAAGAATCGGTTATTTCTAAAGAAGCATTCTATCAGCAATATAATTTAGCTAATAAAAAAATAATAGCATTATTGCCAGGTAGCAGAACTCAAGAGATTAAAAAGAAGCTTCCTATAATGCTATCTGTAATAAAAGATTACCCAGATTATCAATTTGTAATTGCTGGAGCACCATCTAAGGAACGTTCTTTTTATGAGGAATTTCTAAAAGAGAATCAAGTTAAATTGATTGAAAATAACACCTATTCTTTGTTAACATACTCTTCTTTTGCTTTGGTAACATCTGGTACAGCAACTTTAGAAACAGCATTATTTAAAGTTCCGCAGGTTGTATGTTATAAAGGGAGTGCTATATCGTATCAAATTGCCAAGCGATTAGTTAATATAGATTACATATCATTAGTTAATTTGATAGCGAACAAAGAAGTTGTAAAAGAGCTCATTCAAGGAGAGTTAACAGTAGATAATCTTAAAATAGAATTAGATAATATTATTGATGTTCAAGGAAGAAATCGTATGATAACAGAATATGAACGTTTAATTCAAATATTAGGAGGTAAAGGGGCTTCAGGAAAAGTAGCTAGTCTTATGCTAAAGCATTTAAGCCATAATGCGTAGTCTTTTAGTTGTTATATGTTGTTTGGTTGCCTTTTTATCAAATGGTAAAAATTTAAGGATAGGTTTGTTTGAAAAAGATCCAGTAAAAAGTATACTAGTAAAATATAATATTGGTAGGTATGGTTTACTTTCAGAAAGTAAACAGTTAGGTTTTTTTCAAGGTAAAAGAGATAAGCTTAGTGTTAAAGCTTACGGAGATAAAGTGGTAGTATATCTCAATAACAAAAAACTAGGTAGCTATGTTTGGTTTAGAATGAATAAGCAATCTAAACTCAATAGTTTACTGTTATTTCCGCATAATAAGGAGAAAAGATACAGAGGTGATATTGTGTTTTATGCTTCAAAAGGAGAGTTGCAAGTTGTAAATGAAGTAGATTTAGATGAATATGTTAAAGGTGTAGTTAAAGGAGAGGTTGGCTATGGCTACAATAAAGAATATTATAAAGTTCAAGCAGTTATTAGTAGAACATACGGGCTATTTTTACATAAACATAAAGAGGATGGTTTTGATTTGTGTGATCATACTCACTGTCAGGTTTATAAAGGAATAAATTACGATAAAAATATAGATCAAGCTGTAAACGAAACAGCTGGAGAAGTAATAGTAGACTCAACTATAGGGTATTTAAATACGTTATTTCATTCCAATTGTGGCGGACAAACCGTTACGACTGATTATGTTTGGAATAAAAAGTTGTCCAATTTAGAAAGTATAAAAGATACTCATTGTAGAAAGTCAAGTCAAGCAAATTGGAGAAGAACAATCTCTAAAGATAGATTTGTAAGGTATCTATCGAATAAAACCAATAGAACAAAAGAGTATGTATTAGGAAAAAAACTTGACTTTGTTCAAGGCTACAGAAAAAAATACTATAAGATAGGAGGGAAGAAAATTAAATTAACAAAAATAAGGTCTTACTTTGGGTTAAAGTCTACATTCTTTTCAGTTCATGATATTGGTGAAAAAATAATTATAACAGGAAGAGGTTATGGTCATGGTGTTGGTCTTTGTCAGGAAGGAGCAATAGCAATGTCAAAAAAGAACTACAGTTATAAGGAAATCATTAAATTTTATTACACTGGAATTAATGTTATAAAAGAGAGTGAGCGATCTTTTTACTTATTGTTTTGATAATTCTCTATCTACAATTTCTAATTTTTTGTAAAAGTTTTCTCCATAAGCTCTAGTTATAGGTTCTTTTAAAAACCTAAATACACTAACGTTTAAATCTCTTCCATTAGAGCATGCGGGTTCACAAATATCCCACTGATCATAGTTAAGAGCTTCATAATATTTCATTTTCTTTACTCTAATTGGGTATAAATGGCAACTTAAAGGTTTTAAAAAAGAACTGTCACCTTCCTTGTATGCTTTTTCAATTGAACATTTTGCTGTATTAGATTCATCATAAAAAACAAAAGCACAGGCTTTATCATTAACAAGAGAGGTTACAGGAATATCATCATGATCTAAGTAGCTAATTCCATTATCGTTAATTTCTTTTATTCCTTCAGGAGTCATATGTTTCTTTATGCCACTTAAATTACGTTCAATTAAATCTATTTCATTTTTCTCAAGAGGAGCACCTGCATCTCCTTCAACACAGCACGCTCCTTTACAGGCTGATAGGTTACAAACAAATTTTTTTTCAAAAATATCAAGCGAAACAAGTTTGTCTTCTATTTCAATCATGTTAAATGTTACAATATTATTCTTAATTGGTAAGATAATAAAAACTGATATTTATATCTTCTTTGAGCTAATGTTTATGTTTTTTAATGATGTAGTTTAGGTTCTTTTAATGTTTTGTTAACAGTTAATTAACAGTTAATTAACAGTATGTTGTAATGTTAAAAAATGTTATAATATTTAGTATAAAAAGTTTGATTAAATCGAGACTTAGATATATATTTGCAAATCTTGAAATTGAATCAGAAAGAAATGAATAAGAAAATTGTTTTATCCCGAGTATTTTTATTAGTGTTTTTTGGGGCATGCTTTAGTGTAAGTGAAGTTTATGCGCAGCAAGACCCTCAGTACAGTATGTACATGTTTAACCCTCTATCAATTAATCCAGCTTTTGCAGGGAGTAGAGATGCGTTAAGTGTAACTATGTTAGGAAGAAAACAATGGGTTAACATTGACGGAGCTCCAGAAACAGGTTCATTAACATTACATACGCCATTAAAGAGAGAGAATATAGCGTTAGGGTTTTCAGCTATTTATGATAAAATTGGACCAACACAAACTACTTCTTTTTATGCTGATGTAGCATATAGATTACCTTTAAATAATAGTATTCTAGCTTTTGGATTAAAAGGAGGTTTAGATTTATATACTGCAAATTTTAGCGGATTGATTGTTAACGATCCTAATGATCCATTATACACGACACCAATTCAAAACGATCCTCTTCCAAACTTTGGAATTGGAGCATATTGGTATAGTAAAAAGAGTTATGTAGGATTATCTGCACCTAAAGTGCTTCAAAATACCCTTAAGGGTGAAGATCTTGTAACAAGACCAGAGCCAGCTAGGCAAAATAGACATTTTTTCCTTACAGCAGGTCATACATTTGATATAAGCAGTACAATAGAATTAGTGCCAAGTATCATAGTGAAAGCTGTACAAGATGCACCAATTTCAATGGACTTTAATTTAAACTTTTTATTTTATGAGAAGTTATGGATAGGCGGAGGTTATAGAGCTGGAGATGCTGTTGTAGCCAATATAATGTATCATTTTTCCCCTGTTTTTAGAGCTGGTTATGCTTATGATTACACAGTTTCTGATTTAGGATCATATAATACAGGTTCTCATGAAATCATGTTAAACTATGATTTAGATTTCTTAGGAAAAGGATTTAAAACGCCTAGAAGATTTTAATTGTTTCAAGACTTAGATAAATAAAAAATTAAAAGAGAAAATCAAATTAAAATGTTAAAACAATCAATAAAGAGAATAGTGCTAGTTTTTGTACTAGGAATGTTTTGTTTTCAAGGAATTTCGCAAATGAAATTAAAAGTAGCTGATCGTTTATATGATGAATTAGCTTTTTTTAAGGCTGTTGAATTATATAGAGATCTAGCAAAGAAAAAAAATCCTACCGATTATGCTGTTAGGAGAACGGCAGAATGTTACAGATTGATCGGAGATTCTAAAAATGCTGAATTATGGTATGCTAAATTAGCTAGTTTTCCTGAGGCTAAAGTTACTTCTGAAGATATTTACCAATATGGACAGATGCTTAAAAGTAATGAGAAGTATAAGGAAGCAAATGTTCAAATGGAAAAATTCTATGTGATGTCTGGAGGGAAAGATTCTAGAGGTGTTATGCATCATGATAATCCTAATTATGCTGAAGAGTTAAAAGTTAATGCAGATAGATATGAATTAGCTTTATTAGATAATGGCGTAAACACAAAGGACTCTGATTTTGGTTCTCAATTTTATACTGTTAATGGAGAGAAATTTTTAACGTTTACATCTTCGAGGAAGAACATGAATGCTTTAAATAAAGATTTCCAGTGGGATGGTTCTCACTTTTTAGATGTTTACACTGCCAAGCTTAATGAGGATGGAACAGTTGAAAAAGTAGAAACTTTCAATAAAGATTATAAATCTAAATATCACGAAGGACCAGTTGCATTTGCTAAGAATGGTGATAAAGAAGAAATGTATTTAACTAGAAGTAACTACATCAATAAAAAGAAAGGATTATCTTCTAAAAGGCATAATAATTTAATGCTTTACATTGCAGAGAAAAGCTCAGGTGGTGAATGGGGAGAATTAAAGCCTTTTAAGTACAATAGTAAAAACGGAGAATACTCAGTAGGTCACGCTTCAGTTTCTGAGGATGGACAAACACTTTACTTTGTTTCTGATATGCCAAAATATGCTGAAGGTAATGCTAATATGAATAAAGGTGAGTCTGATATATGGGTTTGTGGAAGGAAAAAAGATGGTACATGGGATTTACCAAAAAATGTAAAAACTGTTAATACCGAAGGAAAAGAGATGTTCCCTCATATTGGTTCTAACGGAATACTTTATTTTGCTTCTGATGGTCATGTAGGTTTAGGTGGTTTAGATTTGTTTAGAGCTGAACCTAAAGGAGATGGCACTTTTTTGAAGCCAATGAACATGGGGTATCCTTTAAATACAAATTATGATGATTTTGGCTTTATAGTTAATGATGATGAAACATTTGGATACGTATCATCTAACAGAACAGGTGATGATGCTGTTGGTAATGATGATATTTATAGTGTTAAAATTTTATACCCTTTTGGGCCTAAATTATATACATTAACTGGTTCAGCTATTGATGATAAAACAGAAGAGAAGTTAGCTGATGTAAAGATGAAGTTGGTTAATGTAGAAACAGGAGAGATTATTAAAGAGGTTTTAACTGATGCTGATGGTAATTATGTGATTGAGGGAATACCAGAAGGTAATTACAAAGTAGTTGGAGAAAAAGATAATTTTGTAATGGTTTCTCCATTTACGTTTAATACTGAAGATGCAGCTAAGGATGGTATTTTAGATGGAGATGTTAGAATGAAGAAGAACATGTGTGGCTTAATTGGTACTGTAACTGAAAAAGGTACTACAAAACCAATTGATAACGTAAAAGTTTCTATTGTTAATAATGCAACTGGTGAAGAAAAAGATTTTATTACTGATGGTTCAGGAGGATTTAAAGATCCTTTAACCGGTATTCCTTGTCCTGGAGGAATGATAGATTACAGTTTTAAATTCGAAAAAGAAGGTTATTTCCCAAAGGAAGTTGATTTTAAATATAGAATTACAAAACCAGGAATCGTTAACCTTAATGAATTCATGAAGGCACTTGATCTAACTCCTATTAAAACAGGTGTTGATGTGGTAGAAGTATGTAAAATTGGAGATATATTATTTGATTTTAATAAATCAAACATTAGGCCAGATGCAGCTGCAGAGCTTGATAAGCTAGTAGCTTGTATGAAAAATTTCCCTAACATGAAAATTGAGATAGGATCTCATACCGATTGTAGAGGAAAAGATAGTTATAACCGTAGGTTATCTGATAAAAGAGCAAAATCTTCTATGAGATATGTTATATCACAAGGTATTTCTGATGAAAGAATATTTGGTAAAGGTTACGGAGAGGATCGTTTAATCGAAAAATGTGAATCTTGCTATAAATGTACTGAAGAGGAACATCAAGCAAACAGAAGGACAGAGTTTAGAATTGTAGGAATGGTTAAAGGTGTTGAAAATTCTAGTACAAATAGTTTTGATAAGTAATCATCTGACAAATAAATGATTGTAATGCTCTTGTTATTAACAAGAGCATTTTTTTTTGTTAATAACTTTCAGACCTGCTCTATATTTCCTAAATTCATTAATTAAATTTATCAATAGAATGAAAGAAGTATACATACTGTCAGCTGTAAGAACTCCAATGGGTAGCTTTGGAGGAGTTTTGTCAACTGTTTCAGCTACACAATTAGGTTCAGTAGCCATTAAAGGTGCAATTGAAAAAGCAGGCATTTCAGCCGATCAAGTTGATGAAGTTTTTATGGGTAATGTATTGCAAGCCGGATTAGGTCAGGCACCTGCTCGACAAGCATCCATGTTTGCTGGAATTAGTAAAGATGTACCAGCCACTACGGTTAATAAAGTTTGTGCTTCAGGTATGAAATCTATTTCATTAGGAGCTCAATCTATTTTAGCAGGAGATAATGATATAGTTGTTGTTGGTGGAATGGAAAATATGAGTGCTGTACCTCATTATGCGAACCTTAGAAATGGGTATAAATTAGGAGATGTTAAGTTTACTGATGGTATGGTTAAAGATGGACTTACTGATGTTTACAATAATTACCATATGGGTAATGCAGCTGAATTGTGCGCTAGTGAGTGTGGTATTTCGAGAGAAGATCAAGATGAATTTGCTATAGAATCATATAATAGAGCTGCAAAAGCATGGGAAGCAGGTAAGTTTGCTGATGAAGTTGTTCCTGTTTCTGTACCCCAAAGAAAAGGCGACCCTATTGTAATTAATGAGGATGAAGAGTATAAAAAAGTTAAACTAGAAAAGATACCTAATTTAAGACCTGTCTTTCAAAAAGATGGTACGGTAACGGCTGCTAATGCCTCTACGCTTAATGATGGTGCTTCAGCACTAATCATAGCAAGTAAGGAAAAAGTAGAGGAGCTAGGTTTAAAACCAATTGCTAAAGTAATCAGTTATGCTGATGCTGCTCAAGAGCCAGAATGGTTTACTACTGCACCATCTAAAGCATTGCCAATAGCACTTAAAAAAGCAAATATAAAAACAGAAGATGTTGATTACTGGGAATTAAACCAAGCTTTCTCTGTAGTTGGTTTGGCTAATATCGAGAAATTAGGATTAGATTCAACAAAAGTAGATGTTAATGGAGGGGCAGTAGCTTTAGGGCATCCACTTGGTAATTCTGGTTCTAGAATAATCGTTACATTAATAAACGTTTTAAAGCAGAATAATGGTAAAATTGGAGCTGCTGGAATTTGTAATGGAGGAGGTGGAGCCTCAGCAATGGTTATCGAAAATATTGCGAATTAAGTATTAATAATGTAACTTATTGTATATAATACGTATAAAAAGTAGCTTTTAGCCTCAATGAAAAAAAATAATTACATATTATTTTTGGTGTTTATCACAATTAATTTAAGTGCAATATGCCAAACCGCATTATGGACTAATGATAATATGTTGGTACATATGGAAGCTGGTAGTTTATTACATGTTGATGGAGATATAGTCCACAGTAACTCTGGAGTAATGGATAATTCAGGAGAGGTTGAGTTAGATAGAGATTGGATAAACAATTCTGGTTTTTCTGTTTTTTTGAATAATAGTCCTGGCATAGTTTCTATGACAGGAGCTAATCAAAAAATTATGGGGAGCGATATAACTAACTTTTCACAATTAAACTTGTATAATATATCTGTTAAAGAAATGTTTATAGACGCTAATGTCTCTAGAATTTTAGATTTAACAAATAGTGAATTGCAATTACATCAAAATGTGATGCATGTTACAAACCCTAATCAAAACTCCATATTATGGAATGGAGGGTATGTTTCAGGAGATTCAATTGGAGGATATTTAGCAAGAAGCACTAATGTTAATGGCAATTATATGTTTCCAGTTGGTGATTTTGATTTAACAAATGCATATAGAGCGGTAGAACTTACTCCATCTACTAGTGATAGTTCAGTTTATGCCGTTCGTCTTGCAGCTATTGACCCTGAGGTTGACTTTACTGGAACTTCTTCTACTGGATCAACTGGACCATTCGCTCGAAATTTACTTTCTAATAATATGTTTGGTGTTAATGATCGTTTTTATCACCATATAGCTAGGTTTCATGGAACCAATGAAGTGCAATCCAAGATTTTTTACTTTGGATCAGATGAAATCTTACCCTACGAATTCAATACACTATCAGTTTGGGATAATCCTGTGCCGCAATGGGATGCTATGCCACATGCTGTTAATTTTACCAATGGACTATTTAATATAGGAAACCCAGAAAGATTCATGTTAGGAAATATTTCAAATTTCGGAAATGATGTATATGCTTTAGCTGTAAAAGATAAAGTTACTGCAAGAGTTCCTCAAATATTTTCTCCAAACGGAGACGGATTAAATGATATATTATATGTTCTAGGAGCAGAAGTAGAAGAACTAACTTTTATAGTTTACAATAGGTGGGGAGAAAAGGTTTTTGAAACAAAAGACGTTAACATAGGTTGGGATGGAACATTTAGGAGTAAAAAAGCTCAACCTGGAGTTTATGTCTATTATTTAAATGCTGAATTAAGCACTAATGAAACGTTAACGCAAAGTGGCGATATAACTCTAGTAAGATAATGAAAGGCTTTAAATACATATTTGTTATTCTTCTGGTTGTTTCTTTTAATACAACCAAAGCTCAGGATATTCATTTTTCACAATTTAATGAAGCTCCAATGTTATTAAACCCAGCAAATGCGGGTATGTATAGTGGAGACTATAGAGCCATATTAAATTTTAAAGAGCAATGGGCAATAATAAAAAATTCATATAAGACCTATGCAGGATCTTTTGATTGTACAATTTTAAAAAATAATTTAGGACTAAAATCTACAGGCATAGGATTAAATGTTTTTCAAGACATAGCAGGTTCATCAAAAACCAAAACGACACGAGTTGATTTAAACCTTTCACAAACCATATATATAAATAGTTCTTCAGATATCACGTTAGGTGTTGGGGCAAGTTATATGGATATTTCCGCAAATTACTTGGGATTATTATGGGGTACCCAATGGGATGGAGTAGAGTTTGATCAAACTTCTAGTTCAGGAGAATCATTCGCAGGTTTAAGTAAAAAAGCATTTGATTTATCAGCTGGTGTATTATTTAGAAATTTTGACATTAATGGGCATCCGTTAGAAATTGGAGTTTCTGCTTTTCATTTAACACAGCCTAAAGTAGGGATCATAGATATTAATGATAATATCCCGTATAAATTTGTTGTGCATGCCAATAAAGAATTTAATTTTCCAAGATCTGATAATTGGGGAGCAGTAATTAGTGGTTTTGGATCTATGCAAAGAACAGCTAGAGAAATTAATGCAGGATTTTTAATAAGAAAAGATTTTGGAATGGTATCAAAATACACTGGATATTACAGGAATTTTAATTTGTATTTAGGTGGCTTTTACCGATATGGAGATGCAGTTGTTATAATGACGAAAATGTTATTGCACGGAGCCTATTCAATAGGTGTAAGCTATGACATCAATATTTCACCTTTAGTAGCAGCCTCAAGATATAGAGGAGGTTTCGAAATTTCATTGGCCTACAGTGGCTTATTCAATGATTATCCTGTAGCATCACCCAAAACATTAAAAGTTAAATGATAGTTAAGCATATATTACTGTGTTTAACTACACTTTTTTCTTTTTTTATATCTGCTCAAGTTCAAGATTCAGTAGCCGTTATAAAATTAGAGATGAATACTAGTCTATCTGAAATTTCAGCAGATTTTAGTGGTGGGTACCTATACTTTTATAGAAACAAGAGGTTTTATCACAGGTTAAGTAAGTATTATGATTTTCATAGGATTTCTAAAGTTGATGCGAATTCTGGAAAAACACAAAAAAGTGCCGAATCCTTATCTGATAAAATTAAAGGTACAAGCCATTATCACGAAGGTCCTGCTTTTATTGATAAAGAGAATGGTAAAATTTTCCTTACTTTAAACGCATTTAATAAGAGTGCATATAGAGATGCTAAAAAAGAAGAAGGATTAGAAGTTAATAGACTAAGATTAGTAGAAGCTGATTTTGCTGATGGTGAAATATTCAACATAAAAGAATTTCCATATAACGATCCAGCATTTTCAATCGGGCATGCAACATACTCTAACATTACTAAAAGATTATATTTTGCGTCAACTAGAAGAGGAGGTAAGGGGGGAAGTGATATTTTTTATTCTCAAAAATTAAAAGATGGAAGTTGGTTAGAACCCGTTAATCTTGGCAGAAGAATAAATACATCAGGAGAGGAATTATTTCCTTATGTTAAAGATACGATTCTATTTTTCTCTTCTAATAAAATGTCAGACAATAAGGATGGAGATCAAGATATTTATTATATCTCAGAATATGATGTGCTAACATCAGATCCAGAACCAATGCCAAGGGATATTAATTCAGATAATGATGATTTCGGTTTCTGTTTCATAGACTCATCTGGTAAATATATAGGTTATTTTACTAGTAATAGAAATAATGTAATGCCTGAGAATGATGATATTTATCGATTTAAGATGGATAGAATTATTACTACAAAAAAATATACATTGTTGGTGAATTTTATAAATCAATATGGAGAATCTATTGATAGTGCTAGTATTATCCTAAAGGATGGTAAAGGTAATATTGTTTATGAAAAGACTACAAAGGATGATGGAGTGGCTAGTTTTTATGGATTAAAAAGAGGGGAAAAGTATAAGCTATTTTTTAGTAAAAATGGAATTGATACATCTTTTGATCTCGATAAAAATTTAACGTTAGATTTAGTAGAAGAAACGTTTCAAGTTAATATGCCAACTGAATATGCTAAATTGCCAGATGATGAAATTGGTGTTTTTTCTTTTGAGCGATCAACTGATACGCTTAATAATAGTGAAATGAAAATTGTGAGAAATGAAAAAGATAGAACTGTAGATGTTCGCTTAAAAAATATTCATTTCGCACTAAATTCAGCTGAAATATTTCCTTACTCAGCTCGTAAATTAGATTTTATAGTAGAATATTTTAGAGCAATAGATGCTAAATTTGTCTATTTAGAAGCTCATACTGATTCTAGATCTTCTAATGCTTATAATTTAAAATTATCAGAAAGAAGAGCTTTATCTACAAGAGATTATTTAGTTAAACAAGGTATTCCTAGCGATAAAATACGATACAAAGGTATGGGAGAGACTAAATTACTTAATAAATGTGGTAATGGTGTTCAATGTTCTGATGCCATGCATTTAGAAAATAGAAGAATAGAATTTAAATTGGGGTATTAAATAATCATTCTTCGTCAGGAAAAACACCTTTCTCAGGATGTTTTCCTTTTATACCGTAATAAAGAGATTTTATATAAGATAAGTCAGCTTCAACATTTCCAGTAGGTCTAAAAACTTCAAACACACCACCTTCTTTTTTGTCAAATTTAGCATACATCAAATATATTGGAACATTAGCTTTAAGGGCAGCATAATAAAAACCAGTTTTCCATTTTTTTGTTCTGCTTCTAGTGCCTTCAGGGGTAAAAACAATATAAACACGCTCTCTGCTATTAAATATATCAACCACTTGGTCAATCAGGTTGTTTTTTTTAGATCGATCTACAGGAATCCCACCCAAAGCTCTTAAAATCCAACCCAATGGAGGGAAAAACAATGAGCTTTTAACGAGTAATTTAGGCTTAAGTCTTAGCATTCCCATAAAAAATCTCCCAATAATAAAATCCCAGTTACTAGTATGGGGAGCAAACATAAAAACACCTTTTTCGCCAAAATCATTGCCATTAGCATTGAAAGTCCACCCTAACACTTTGGTATACATAAAGTATGAAAACCCTTTTCTTATCATGTTGCTTTAATCGAATAATTAATCAAATATAGTTTTCTTTTCTAGAATCAATATTAAATTAAGAACAATATGTCAAAATGACCAATTGTCATTGTTAAATCTGTCTTAAACTTATGCTTTGTCATGTTTTCTGTCATTGGCACAAAACTTGAACATAGAAAAGAAGAATAATTTATTTTAAGAATTAAATAAACAATATTATGAGTAAAATAATTGGAATAGACTTAGGGACTACCAATTCATGTGTTGCAGTAATGGAAGGTAATGAGCCTGTTGTAATACAAAATAATGAAGGTAAAAGAACAACACCATCTGTTGTTGCCTTTGTTGAAGGAGGAGAGAGAAAAGTAGGTGATCCTGCAAAAAGACAAGCGATCACAAATCCAACTAAAACAATATTCTCTGTAAAGAGATTTATGGGCAATAACTTTGATGAATCTTCATTAGAGATTTCGAGAGTACCTTATGAAGTAGTTAAAGGAGATAATAATACGCCAAGGGTTAAAATAGACGATCGTTTATATACACCACAAGAAATTTCGGCTATTATACTTCAAAAAATGAAAAAAACAGCTGAAGATTATTTAGGAACTTCGGTTGGACAGGCAGTTATAACTGTTCCAGCATACTTTAATGATGCACAAAGACAAGCAACTAAAGAAGCAGGAGAAATTGCAGGTTTAGAGGTAAAAAGAATAATTAATGAACCAACAGCAGCAGCTTTAGCTTATGGGTTAGATAAAAAAGGAGCTGATGCTAAGATTGTAGTTTTTGATTTTGGTGGAGGTACACATGATGTATCAATACTAGAATTGGGTGATGGTGTTTTTGAAGTGCTTTCAACTGACGGAGATACGCATTTAGGAGGTGATGATGTAGATCAAAAATTAATCGATTGGTTAGCTGAAGAATTTAAAAAAGACGAAGGATTAGATTTAAAAGAAGATCCTATGGCTTTACAAAGATTAAAGGAAGCTGCTGAGAAAGCTAAGATAGAATTATCAAGTTCAGCATCAACTGAAATAAACTTACCATACATTATGCCAGTTAATGGTATTCCAAAACACTTGGTAAGAACTATGTCAAGAGCTAAATTCGAACAATTAATAGATGATTTAGTAAAAAGAACAATTGAGCCATGTCAAACAGCAATGAAAAATGCAGGTTTATCAGTAGGTGATATTGATGATATTATTTTAGTTGGAGGTTCAACTAGAATTCCTGCTGTTCAAGAAGCAGTTGAAAAATTCTTTGGTAAAGCTCCGTCAAAAGGAGTGAATCCAGATGAAGTTGTAGCAGTTGGTGCAGCTATCCAAGGTGGAGTATTAACAGGAGAAGTTAAAGATGTATTATTATTAGATGTAACACCTCTTTCTTTAGGTATAGAAACTATGGGAGGAGTATTTACAAAGTTAATTGATGCTAATACAACAATCCCAACAAAAAAATCTCAAGTATTCTCTACTGCAGCAGATAATCAACCAGCAGTTGATATCCATGTACTACAAGGAGAAAGATCTATGGCAACCGATAACAGAACAATAGGACGTTTCCAATTAACTGATATACCGCCAGCACCAAGAGGTGTGCCTCAAATTGAAGTAACATTTGATATTGATGCTAATGGTATTATTAATGTTTCGGCTAAAGATAATGCAACCGGTAAAGTTCAAAATATTCGTATAGAAGCTTCTTCTGGATTAAGTGAAGAGGAAATTGAAAAAATGAAGCAAGAAGCTGAAGCAAATGCTGACGCAGACAAGAAAAAGAAAGAAGAAATTGATAAGTTTAATCAAGCAGACAGCTTAATTTTTCAAACTGAAAAGCAACTTAAAGAATATGGAGATAAAATCCCAGCTGATAAAAAACAGCCTATAGAAGATGCATTAGCTGAATTAAAAACAGCTTTCGAAGCAAAAGATATTGCAGGTATAGATTCTTCTATGGAAAAATTAAATACAGTTTTTCAAGCAGCATCTCAAGAAATGTATCAAGCTCAACAAGAAGGAGGGGCGCAACCAGCAGGTGATTCAAATCCAGCTAATGAAGGAGATGAAGAAGTAACAGATGTTGATTTTGAAGAAGTAGCTGACGATAAATAATAGTACTGGTAACTAAAAAAAGTTCAAGGCTTCTACATATAGAAGCCTTTTTTTGTTTTTTTAACTTATAAAAGATAACATAATGCTAACGCTATACGTATTTAATATATAAGCATTGTTCAATGAAAGAGCACTTAGAAAAATACATAGACTATTTATCTTTCGAAAAAAGATTCAGTAAACATACTATAGTAGCATATAAGAAAGATGTTGAGCAATTTTTTGAATTTATCATAACTGAGTATAAAATTGAAGATTTAAAAAACATAGACCATCAGCTTATAAGAGTTTGGATAGTGTTTTTAAAAGATAATAATGTAGAAAATAGAACTATCAAAAGAAAAATATCTTCTTTAAAAACATGTTTTAAATTTTTTCTGAGAGAAAACTTAATTAAACATGACCCTACATTATTAATTATTACACCAAAACAAAAAGATGTTTTACCAGTTTACTTTTCTAATAAAAAATTATCAGTTTTATTTTCTGATTTAGAAAGTAAAGCTCCTTCTTTTGAAATATTAAGAGATAGATTGCTGTTAGAGCTTCTATATAGTACAGGGATGAGGTTAAGTGAGTTAATTAACATTAAAATTGAAGATTGCTCATCAAGTCAGGTAAAAGTTTTAGGTAAAAGAAATAAAGAACGAATAATACCAATTACAAATTCAGTCGAAGAACTTATTAATCAATATAAAACTTATAGATCAGAGTTAATTGATCCTGATCAATATTTATTACTCACTAATAAAGGGAAAAAAATGTACCCAAAGTTTGTGTACAGACTGGTAAATAAGTATATTGGTTTAGTGACAAATGAAAAGAAAAGAAGTCCACACACGCTTAGACATTCATTTGCCACAAATATGTTAAATGAAGGCGCTAAGCTTCATGTTATAAAAGAAGTGTTAGGTCATTCGAATTTAAGTGCTACACAAGTATATACTCATAATTCGATAGATAGATTAAAAGAAACATATAAGAAGTTTCATCCAAAAGAGAATATAGATAATAAAAAAGACTAAAAATTATGGAAATTAAAATTCAATCCATCCATTTTGATGCAGATGTAAAACTATTAGACTTTGTAGAAGAAAAAGTTGGAAAGTTAAATACTTTCTTTGATAACATTATTGATTCTGAAGTATTTTTAAAGATTGATAAATCTGATGTGAAAGAGAATAAAGTAGCCGAAATTAAACTAGCTATACCAGGAAAAGATTTGTTTGCAAAAAAACAAGGTAAATCTTTCGAAGAAGCAACAGATGAAGCAGTGGAAGCACTCAGGAGGCAAATCAATAAATACAAAGGAAAACTTAAATAAATAATCCCTCAATATATTAACCGCTAATGTTCTAATTAGCGGTTTTTTTTTGATTATAACATCAAGAATATTAATTAACTACATAATTGATGAAAAAAAGATTAAATATTTTTTTTAAAATGTTTGAGGAAATAAAAAAGTTTCATACATTTGCAAACCAATCTATAAAACGATTGGATTTTGAAGCCGATATAGCTCAGCTGGCTTAGAGCAGCTGATTTGTAATCAGCAGGTCGTGGGTTCGAGTCCCTCTATCGGCTCA
>JAHDBM010000105.1 GCA_020630395.1 Flavobacteriales bacterium | reverse complement strand
TCTGATGATGGAAAGTATGGATACATGGCAGCTGTAAGAAAAGAAGGTTTTGGAGGATTAGATATATATAGAATTAACTTTAATACAATTGAACCTAAGTATACTATTATAAGGGGAAAAATAGCGGTAGATGGAGAAGGAGAGATGCCAGAACGAGTTGATATAACTATTTTTGATGAAAATGGTGATATATATGGTGATTATAGACCAAATATGCAAACTCAAAAATATGTAATTATTCTTCCTGCAGGTAATTATTCAATGGAAGTAGAGAGTGCTGGTTATAAGATGATCGAAGAAACGATATCTGTTAAAGATAAGGTTTCATACAAACCAGAGGTTATAAGAGATATAGTTTTAAAGAAATAGCGTTTGCAAGCATATCCTATAACATTAATTATTATAGCTGTAACAGTTATAACATCCATCAGAGCCTTCGATAACGCAGAATTTAAGTATCAACTTATTTTTAGTCCTTATCAAGTCATGCATCACAAAAAGTGGAGTAAAGTATTAAGTCATGCATTTATTCATGCCGACTGGATGCATTTAGGACTTAACATGTTCGTTTTATACAACTTTGGAAGACTTGCCGAATTATTTTTTGTTAGAGAATATGGAGCCATTGGCTATGGACTATATTTATTATTATACGTGTTAGGAATAGCATTTGCTACTATACCTGCACTATATAAACACAAGAATAATGATTTATACCTTTCTTTAGGTGCATCTGGAGCTGTATCATCAGTATTATTTGCATGTATATTAATATATCCTGGAGCTCCCTTGGGGATTCTTTTTTTACCATTTGAAATTCCAGCTGTTGTTTTTGGTCCATTATATTTACTATTTGAGTTTTATATGGGAAAACGAAATAAGGGTAGAATTGCTCATGATGCCCATTTTGCTGGTGCTGTATTTGGCATTATTTTTATGCTTATACTAGATAGTAGTCGTTTTATTAATAACTTTGTTTTAGAAGTACAAGATCTTTTAAATTAAAGAAAGGAAATTTGGTGTTAGATATTATATATAACGGAGAGTTTTGTCCATCTGATAAGCCTATTATTCATTCATCTAATAGGGCATTTAGATATGGAGATGGTCTATTTGAAAGTATACGAGTTGTTGAAGGTAAGGTTTATAATTTTGAAGGACACTTTAACCGTTTAACAGCCGGAATGAAAGCCTTAATGTTTAGTGTTCCTGATTATTTTACACAAGATTATTTTCTTAACCAAATTAATAGTTTAGTCCAAAGAAATGGTGTTAATGAAGGAGGTAGAGTTAAATTATCTATTTACAGAAAAGGAGTAGAACCATCTTATTTATCAGAAGATAATTTACCCGGTTTCGTTATAGAAGCATTGCCATATGCGAATAACCAATTTCAGTTAAACCCTGAGGGGATAGATATTGATCTATTTAATGAGATGCATAAACCCATTAATGATTATTCTGTATATAAAACTTCTAATGCATTTTTTTATGTACACGCATCTCTTAAAGCACATGAAAAAGGATTGAAAGATGTTCTACTAATAAATGAAAAAGGAGGAATAATTGAGTCAACTAATTCTAACTTTTTTATTGTAAGTAATGGTGTATTATATACCCCTCCATTAAGCGAAGGATGTGTTGGTGGTACTATGAGGATGAAAATTATAAACTTAGCAATTGCAAATGGGATTAAAGTTTATGAGTGTACCATATCCCCTCAGCATTTATTATCATGTGATGAAATCATCTTAACTAACGCTATACAAGGTATTAAATGGGTGAGTAGTTATAGAACTAAACGTTTTTTTCATAAAGTATCTGATTTATTAATTCAGTTTCTAAATGAAGATGTAGCTGCAAATTACTAGAGTTACTTATTTTTAAATGCTTCTGCTTGAATTCTATCTTGTTGAGCTAGCATAGGTTTTCCAAGATTATCATAGCATAAAGCTCTGTTGCCATACACCACTTCATTAGGAGCTATTTCAATGGCTTTAGTGTAAAAGCTTTCAGCAATTTCGTAGTCTTTTTCGACAAAATAAATATTGGCAATATTATTAATGACTTCAACATCTTTAGGGGCAATTTCATGAGCTTTATTCATGTAAAATAAAGCATCTGGAAGCATATTGTAATGGATGTAAATATTTCCTATTATTTTGTGAGGTAAAGCATAATTAGGCTTTAATTCTATTGCTTTTTTATAAAGAGCAATAGCCTCATCATTTCTTGTTCGATCAGCATTCATATAATAAGCATAAGAAACATAAACTTCAGCAATAGGTCGATTGTTTTTATTTAAAAATTCCCATATACTGTCTGTTTTTGGTTTATTGTCTTTTTCAATTGTGTTATTAATTAGGTTTATAAATAAAGAATCGGGCTCAGTTATATTTAATGAAGAAATAGCAATTGAATCATAATTTATTTTTTCAATTTCGGTAGTATTGCTAGCATTAGTTTTTGGCTCATTATCTTGAGTTACTTCATTAACTTTTTCTTGATTACAAGCTTGCATTATGATTAGAGAGAATATTAGGTAGATATATTTTTTCATAGAATATTATTAATATATAGTTAAAATATTTTTATATTTTCAAAAAAAGTTTTATGACTAAGATTCGATTAGAGTTGGAGGGGTACCAGAGCATTTTAATTTACCATGGCATTTAGCGATAGAAAATAAATTATTCGAAAGCCGCAATATTCATATAGAATGGACAGATTTTAAAGGAGGTACTGGTGCTATGACCAAAGCATTAAGGAATAATGAAGTAGATGTTTGTATTTTATTAACCGAAGGGATTATTGCTGATATTGTTAATGGAAATCCATCAAAAATTATAGGGAAATATATTAATACACCTCTTATATGGGGGGTGTATACAGGTATAAAGAATAAAATAGATTATTATGGAGAAATTTATGATAAACAATATGCAATTAGTCGCTTTGGATCTGGATCACATTTAATGCCTATAGTAGATGCCAATGCTAAAGGTTTTTCTATTAATGAGAATCAATTTAATGTAATAAAAAATTTAGATGGTGCTATTGATTCCCTCTCGAAAGTTGAAACAGATGTTTTTTATTGGGAAAAATATACTACCAAACCTTTTGTAGATAATAAAACCTTAAAACATTTAGGAGATTATATTACTCCATGGCCGTGTTTTATGATTACAGCAAGAGATTCTTTTATTGAATCTAATAGAAGTGAGCTTAGACAAATGCTTGATGTCATATATTTTACTACTAAACAATTTATGGGGGCTACTAATTCAGTTGAAGAGGTAAGTAAACGTTATGATCAAAAACAAAATGATGTTGAACAATGGTTTTATAGTACAGAATGGAGTGGAAATGACTTTATAAGCGATAAAATGCTAAATAATGTTGTGTATACGTTAAATAAGGCGGGTATTATTAACACCAAACCCCAAAAGAAGCATGTGTTTAATAGACTTTAAAAATTCTTAACGTTTACTGAGAATTCATCAATATCTACCTGAAGACTATCTGTGCACCAAAAGTAAAAAGATACTGTTGCATCATTAGGTATGTTAACAGGTAATACAAAACCATCATAAAATATATTGGTCCATTCGTTTGGTGTTTTTACAAAATTTGAGTCTAATTTCATGGCTTCCCAATACAAATTTTCACCATTATGATCACAAGTAGCAACAATAGAAGTGTTGCTGTTAATATCCTTCTTTCTTATTTTTGCATTAATCATAATAGGCTCACCAAGAAGTCCATCTAATTTTTTTGCTGAAAATTTTACTCCTGTACCATACTTATTCTCTCCGTTAACTCTTGAATAAAATTCTCCCCATTCATTCACAATAGTTTTTTGATTCATTAAGGTTAAATCGTTAAGTGATTCTCCCATATCATAAGCGTATGAAAAAGATTTTTCAGGTGCATCATCCTCAATATTATGTTCAGATTCTCTTGCTCCACAGCTTATAATAATTAAACTAAGCATTAAATACAGAAATCTCATGTTTTTTATTTTAAATTATTGATAGCAAAAGTAAAAATTAAGTATAATTATAGGTCTTTTTCTGGGTACTTTTTTTCTTTTTGTTGAGCATCAACTACAGCAACTGCTGCCATATTAACTATTTCATCTACACTAGCACCAAGTTGAAGAATATGAGCTGGTTTACTTAGTCCCATAATAATAGGACCAATACTTTCTGTACCATTTAATTCTTTTAATACTTTATACGTAATATTTGCTGAATCTAGATTGGGGAAAATAAGACCGTTTACTTTTTTATCTACTAGTTTCGAAAATGGAAATTTATCCTTTAACATCTTTTCGTTTAAAGCGAAGTCAGCTTGTAATTCTCCATCAATATTAATGTCTGGACACCATTCATGCAGTAGTTTAATCGCTTCTTTTATTTTTCTAGAAGAGTGATTATTTGCTGAGCCAAAATTTGAGTAAGAAAGCATAGCAATATTAGGAGTAAAGCCAAACATTTTTATTACAGTGTTTGTCATTTCGGCACTTAAGGCCAAATCTCTAGCATCTGGATTTGGAGTAATGGCAGTATCAGAAAAGAAGATAGGTCCTCTTTCTGTTAACATAACATTAGTAGAAGATATTTTATGAACACCTTCTTCTTTATCAATAATCTCTAATAAAGGACTTAATACGCTAGCATATTTTCTTGTATAACCAGATATAAAAGCATCAGCATCACCTTTTTCTACCATCATAGTGGCAAAATAATTACGTTCTCTTAGCTGTTTTTCAGCTGTGTATAGGGTAACACCATTTCTTTGTCTTTTTAACCAATAACTATGAGCATATTCTTCTCTTTTAGCTTTTTGGTCATCTCCTTTAGGATCAATAATTTGAACATCAGCATCAAATAATAATTCTTCTTTAAGATCATTTATTGTTTCTTTATCTCCAAGTAAAATTGGAATCCCAATACCTTCATCATGAATAACTTGTGCGGCTTTTAACACATCCATTTGATCTGCTTCAGCAAACACTACTTTTTTAGGGTTAGTTCGTGCTCTGTTATGAAGTAGTCTAATTATTTTATTACCGGTTCCTAATCGATCTTCAAGTTCTTCAATATATTTATCCCAATTTTCTATTGGCTCTTTTGCAATGCCAGATTCCATAGCAGCTTTAGCTACTGCTGGTGCTACAACCGAAATTAATCTATTGTCAAATGGTTTAGGGATAATATAATCTTTACCGAAGGATAAATGAAGTTTGTTATAAGCTATATTTACTTGCTCTGGAACGGGTTCTTTAGCTAAATTAGCAAGAGCATGAACAGCAGCCATTTTCATTGCTTCATTTATTTTAGTAGCTCTAACATCTAATGCTCCTCTAAATATATAAGGAAATCCTAAAACATTATTTACTTGATTTGGATGATCAGATCGACCAGTGGCCATAATAATATCATCTCTTGTAGCACATGCCGTTTTATAATCGATTTCTGGTGTTGGATTTGCCATAGCAAATACAATAGGATTCTTTTTCATGGACCTAAGCATAGCAGGAGTGACGATATTTCCAACTGAAAGGCCTAAAAATACATCAGCCTCAACTAAAGCTTCTTCTAATGTTTTGTAGTTTTCATTTGAGATAAACTCTTTTTGAATAGGAGAGAGGTTATCTCTTGTATGATTGATTAATCCATCAATATCAAACATATGAATGTTTTCTTTTTTTGCACCTAAAGAAACATATAGTTTTACACAGGCCATTGCAGCTGAACCTGCTCCAGAAACCACAATTTTAACATGATTGATGTCTTTTTCGGCTATTTCTAGTGCATTTTTAAGAGCTGCAGTAGATATGATAGCTGTTCCATGTTGGTCATCATGCATTACAGGAATATCAAGCTCCTCTTTTAACCTTCTTTCTATTTCAAAAGCTTCAGGAGCTTTAATATCTTCTAAATTGATACCTCCAAATGTTGGAGATATATT
>JAHDBM010000104.1 GCA_020630395.1 Flavobacteriales bacterium | reverse complement strand
TCTTTGTTTTTTAGTTTTCTTATTTTAAAAAATTGTCTTCCAAAACGATCAAAAAACTCCATTACAATTTTAGTTTTATGTTCGTCATAATCAGCCATAGGTAATAAGCCATTTCCTTTATTTAATTCCCAATCCCCTGCATACAAGGTATTACCATCTTCATCTTTTATATAGAAACGGTTATCTTTTTCAAACACCCAATTGGTACCATAATCATTATCTTCAATATCGATCTCTATTCCTTTCTCAAAATATTTATCTAACTGCCAATCGTTAACAACTCTTGCTTTTTTTGTTCTTAAAGAAATTCTTGGTCCATTAGGATATTTTTTACAGGATACTCCAAGAGTAAACAAACTAAAAATTAACGCAAATACTAATATCTTCTTCATTTAACCTACTTTTTAATTTTTGCTAATTTAGCCGTAACAACAACATTAGTTTCTTTATATATAAAGCCTATCCCTAAGACTGGTCTTCTAACTTTTGTTACATACTGAGGGTAAAATACAACATCATAACCTGGATTTTTAGTCATTAAGTCATATAATGCATAATTAGATGTTGGATCAAATAACACACTTCCAACAACTGGTATATTAGCAACATTTATCGCTCCAGCTATTGACTGATCACTTTCAATAGATGCCCCTTCCTTTTTAAACAACCTGTTCCAATCTATTCCTAAAATAGTTTGCGTATGAGCTTCACCAGACAACTGACTTGAAAAGTCGAAATCCTCTTTTTCTAATTCTACTCTTACATTAGGCTCTCTCATTGTTTTATGCACAGAACTACAACTTTGTAACACCATAAACAACCCCAATACGATAATAACTGTTTTTTTCATTTTACTTTTTAATTAATAATTTGCAAATATACTTTTTCTAATCATTTAATTCTACATTAACACCCCCTACTCTAACTCCTACTCTATTTCTAATTGGTGCTGGTGCATTATTTCTATTTTCTATAATAATTACTTTATCATTACTATTTTTAAGCTCATCTCTTCTACGCGTATGATCTTTTCCTCTACGTTCCATAAATTTTCTTGCATTAGCAGTATCTACTGAACCTAAAGCGGAAACTATGCTATACTTATATAACGTTTTAGCTAAATATTTCCCCATTAAATCTGTTTCAAAAAAATCATCCATTCCTTTTACGTGAACTTCATAATAAGATACTGAATGGTAATCCCAATCACCATCCCATCTTGCTGGTCGCTCATTCCAAACATTTGGATCGTGATATTCTACATACTTAGCATAGACGACCTCTTGTCCTGTTCTTAAATCGAAAAATGTATAATCCCCTAACAATTTGTCAAAGTCCATTTTTAAATATTCTTTTTTATTTACATGAATAATACCTTTCTTATTTTTTACTTTGATTCCATCATTATTTCCAAATGGGAACTGAGCTCCTAACGATAGTCCTAATAGTAAAAAAACACCTGCTATAACTTTCTTCATTTTTTTATTTTGTTAATTAATACTTAGCAAAGCTATAAAGAAGAATAAATAAAATGACTGAGGGCATACATTACTTCGTAAACGTAAGTAGTTTTAAAGGAAACGTTATTTAGAAGCGTAAAACGCTTTCATTTGAGAGGTGAAAGACTCTTTTCTTCTAACAGAAACAGGCACTTTACTTCCATCAGACAATAACACCATATTATTTTTTTTATCAAAACTATCTAGGTGATTTAGGTTTACTAAATGAGATTTATGCGTTCTTACAAAAGAGTGGTTAGAAAGCATCTCTCCATAATTTTTTAATGACTTAGCAGTCATAATCATTTTTCTATTATTAATATAAAAATTGGTATAACTATCATCTGCCTCACACCTAACAATATTATTTATCTCTACAACAAACATATCGCTTGATGTATTCAAAATTATTTTTTCTGTTTTTTGATGTGGAAAATTAATATTACTTAATAAAGTTTGAAGTTGAATATCTTGATTTTCCTTTTTAAAGGAATTAATTGCTTTTTGAATAGCTCCATAAAAAAGCTCTGTATCAATAGGTTTTAAAATATAATCTATTGCATTATACTGAAATGCCTTTATAGCAAAACTATCATGAGTCGTTACAAAAATAACTTTAAATGAATGCTCTTTTATAGACTCCAACACATCAAACCCTGTCCCATCTGGTAATTCTATATCCATCAAAACAAGACTAGGTGATGATGTTAAAATTGTATTAGTAGCATCTTTTACATTAGTAGCTGTTCCTACTAATTGCAAATCATTATGGGCATTAACCATTGCAGATAACAATCGCATATTTTGCTCCCTATCTTCTACTATAACTACTTTTAACATCATGATTAAGTTAATGGGATTTCAAAAGTCACTTTAGTTCCTACTGCTAAATCAGCAATAGTAAAATTAATATTCTTTTTATACTTTCTTTTAAATAAATCTATTCTCTCATTGGTGATATTAGTTGAATAAGACACATGGTTTTTCCTTACACTTTCATTTACCTCATGAGAAACTGTTCTACCTACTCCATCATCTTTAATCTCTAGCATTAGGTTATCATTTTCTTGTTTAAACGAAACCAAAACATTGCCTTTTCTATCTTGTAAATGTCTTATCCCATGCTCTATTGCATTCTCTATAAAAGGCTGAGATAACATAGGAGGTATTAATATTTCTTCTTCATCTTCTATACTATCATCTAATACTACATTATAATCTAATTTATTTGGAAACATGAGTTGTTGGAAATCTAAGTAGTTTTTAATAAAGCTTACCTCTTCGTTTAATGGAATATAATCTTCTCTAGAGGCAGAGAGAATTTGTCTTGTAAGTTTTCCAAATCTACCAATGTATTTAACGGCTTCTTCTGTTTTATTTTCGTACATATACGTTTGAATACTCATTAATGCATTACTCATAAAATGAGGATTCATTTGAGTTCGCAATAACTTTTGCTCCAGCTGAGCGGTTTCTTGCTCAGTTTTAATTTTTCTCTTTTGAAAAAACAAATACCCCACTATTCCCAACAATAATAAAACACCTCCAAGACCAATTAACATATAATTTATTTGATTAAGGGCTAATGTTTTATTCTCCAATTCTAATGAGTTAATTTCATTTTCAGATGCTAATGCTAATATTTCTGCTTCCTTTTTTTCTGTATCATATTTGGTTTCCATTTCAGCAATTTGCATACTTTTTTCTTCATTAAAAAGGGAGTCTTTTAAGGTGATATATTTTGACTGATATTCAAACGCTTTAATGTAATTCCCTTGCTTTTTATATGACAACATCAAATTTTCATAAATACCAGGATAAAACATAGCCATTTTTAAGTTTTTAGCTAGCTCTAGTGATTTTAAAAATAAGCTTGCAGCTTCTTTTGGATTTTTTGTGATATCATGGCATGTACCTTTTGCTAAATATCCCAGAATCATTGAACGTCCATCATTGCTTTTAATACCATCTTCATAACTCTTAATTAAATATTTTTTTGCACTATCTATTCTATTATTTTCTGCATACAGAATACCAACTTCATACGCTATCTCTGATGTCATATAATAAATTTCATCCTTGCTAAAAGCATTCATAGAAACAGTTAATCTATCTATTGCTTTGGTTAAATTACTATCTAAAGTATATTCTTCAGCTGCTAAATATTTTAGATATTTTGCTGCTCCTAATTCATTACCTAGTTTTTTGTTTAATTCGTAAGCATTATTGAGACGATATACAGCTTTTCTAGTATCTCCTGTCATTAAATAAATGTTAGCTAAAGCACCTTCAGCTCTACTTGAAATTTTCAAATCTTTTAATTTACTCGAGATTTTTAATAATTCATTATAGGTTAAAACTGCATTATCCATATCTCCTTTTTCAATATAAGCTGATCCAAGAGTATTAAGCGCTACTCCAAGCTGTGTTGAATCTTTATGTTTTTTGAAAATATTAATTGCTCTAATATTAAAATTAATAGCTGTATCTATCATATTCTTTTGAACATAATAACCAGCTAAATGTTCATATCCCTTTCCTTCTAAAATTTCATCTTTGATAGTTATAAAGTATTTAATAGCTTGATTAAAATCTTGTAAAGATTTATCAGCATTATTGTTTAATTTACCTCTTAACAATAAGCAATTACCAATACCCTTTTTCCAATTATTTTTTTTTGCTAAAGCGATTCCCTCTTCAAGAACAGTTAACGCTTTTTCTTGCTGATTATCATAATAATATTGCACTGCAAGACTACAATAAGCTTTCACTTTACGGGTGTCATTAATTTCAGAATTTATTTTTCTTTCTAAACTATCTATCTCATTGTTTTGGGCATTACTATAAACACAAGAAATGAGCATAATAGCTAACAATACATACTTCATCACCAATTAATTTTCAACAAAAATAACATTTTATAAAACACTAAAATCCAACCCTCAAAAATTGAGAGTTGGATTAACATAGTATATGACAATATCCTATTTAAAGAACTTTGTTCCATCTAATCCATAAAACCTATGTTGAATATAGCCAGTAGGTGATTCTTTACTTTTTTTAAGTTCTACAAAATAATAGTTCCCGTTTTTATAAAAATCCCATGGTGTTATTTCATTATTTGTTGGAGGAACAACTACTTTACCCCTACTATTATACACTAAGTTTTCATCATCCGTATTGGTAACTCCAAAATAAGTTTCGTCCTTTAATTCAATAGGATTTATCTGTTTCCTATAACTATTTTGCAAGGTATACTCAGTAATAAACTTATTCTCTTGGAGACTATAAATCGCATATTTCTCATCTTTTCTAAAAAGCGCAAAATCATCCGTTAACATTTGGTAATAGTAATCCATATCTGAAACGTCATTCTTTGTTTTATCTGTAATAACTCCAGATTCAATATCTAATATTTTTTGTGCTCCATCATAATCAACTAAGGTAATGTTAGATTGCCAATCTCTATATTTTATTCTTTCGTAATCAGGCTCTGCTATTACTTTATCGGTAGATAAATTTATTATTCCCTTTCCTCTATTTTGGGTATTAAAAACTTCATAAGCAACAATTAATTTATTATTAATTACAATCGCTAATTCATTAGGAACTAGCTTTCCTTTACTAAAACTCTTCTCTAAGATTATGTTAAAATTAGCATCATATACAATCGCTTCGCTCTCAGAGCATAATAGATAGTAATATTTTTTAATATTGTTAAGCATTATCCTTAATTCATCATCTCTATATTGAGATATAGAAACATCTTCTTTAGCTATTTGCCCTGCCAATATTTGATTCCAAACTACATCTATAGTTAAATTTTCTTCAACTTTCTTTTTCTCTTCAATAACACTAAAAAAATCATATCCAAAACCTTTAATCTTATTAGAATTCATATTGTAAATCCCATATTGTACTGGTTTCTTGCAATTAAGCTCATCATTATATGATTTTAACACTAAATGATCATCAGATAGTCTCTTTATTTCAACTACTTTGTCTTCAAAATCAACTAATTTCTTACCATCAAAAAAGTAATATGATTTTATTTTATTTTCTGGAGATGTATACTTTTCAAATTCTATTATCCCACTTTTTAACGTTTTAATCTCATATACTTTTTCAATTCCATTTTTATGATCAGCATAATAAGGACTATCATATTCAGAACCAAAACCTCTATTAAAAAATGAAATATCATCCATGGAAACTACATTTACATTATCGGCAACAATATTCTCTATAATGCGATTCCCTTCTTTATTAAAAACTGTTAACGATTTTGTTACTCCAATTTTCTTTATCCCAATGAACAAAACATCTTGATATGATGAATCTTCAATAGCTGAAACTTCATCAAATCCATCTTGGTATGATATAATTGTTTTATTGTTAGCTACAACCTCAACTTTATTATC
Organism: Flavobacteriales bacterium; assembly: GCA_020630395.1. Lineage (GTDB taxonomy): Bacteria > Bacteroidota > Bacteroidia > Flavobacteriales_D > CAJJDF01 > CATLPG01. Next base: position 249 of record JAHDBM010000104.1, on the reverse strand, counting down.
ATTTTCCAATACATAACTAAATCCAAAATTATGTGTGTAAAAAATATTATCAATTTTATCATAATCAGATTTCAATACATTTTTTTCTTTTATATCTATGATAAAATCTTTATCCCCTTTAGTAACTCTAGTTATACCATAAAAAAATGGTCCTACTTCATCATACTTAGGTTTAATTATTAGTTTTCCATTTGTATCAGCATATCCCCATTTTCCTTTAGAAAAAAAAGGAATTAATTCTTCTCCTGG
>JAHDBM010000034.1:27965-35099 GCA_020630395.1 Flavobacteriales bacterium | reverse complement strand
CAAATAGTATCTGCAATAGCAGTATTAATAGTTGAATTAACCGTTAGTGTTAAGGTAATAATGCTATCACACCCACTAGAAGTTGAAACTGTATCAGAATATGTTCCAGCATTGGTAATGGTTTGACCACCAAATACAATAGAATCACCTTGACAAATTGAATTTGAAATACTATCATACTTTATCGTACAAGTATCTTCACAATTACTATTATGAATAGTTAAACTTAATGTGTCGTCAATATTTAATGATATCCATTCAGTATCGGGATTAAAACTTACAGGATTATTTGTAATTCCTCCTTGAATAGAGGCTTTTCTAATTAGTGTTTGATCTAATGTAGATACACCATTAGTTATCCACTCTAATCCTGGATCTTGTCCAATTACACCAATAATGTCAATTGTTTGTGTTCCTTTAATTAATTCAATAGCATCATTCCCATTGAAATTTAAAAAAGCATTTGTAGTATCAGCTTTATTTAAAAAACCTAAACTAGCTGATGCATGAGTTATTAAATAGGTTTGATAAGGTAATAAGGTACCGTTTAATCCAATAGTAGTACTAGCAGAATTACTGCCGTTATAATAAATATTAATAGCATAATTACTTAAAACAATAGCACTGCTTGAAGGATTATAAATTTCTAAAGCTTTGTTAAGTGAACCACCTTCAGAGTATTGTGAGATAAATAATTCTGTACAGGAAGTTCGTATGCAACTATCTAATGTTAAGTTTAATAAAGTAATACTATCACATCCACTGTTAGATGTTAGTGTATCAGAGTAACTGCCTGAAGCTTTATAGTATTTCCCTCCAAATAATATACTGTCTCCATAGCATATCGCTTGATTTATGGTATCCGTAATCATAGATTGTTCTATTAATGTTAAGGTTATAATACTGTCGCATCCTAAAAAGTTTTGAAGAGTGTCCTTGTAAACTCCACCTTTGGAGATAAAATTGTTTACAAAATATATACTATCGCCACTACATATAGAGTCTGTAATATTAACTGAATCTTTCACCACAATTGATATTGCCAATGCAGTTGAATCGATACAAGTTCCTGAGTATGCAATAAGTTTAACAACTATATAATTTGAAGATGAATTTCCATTATATATACTACTATCAGCATTACCAGTATAATTTCCATCAATAAACCACTTTACAGAATCAGTAGAGGAGGAATTATTAAAGAATATTGCAGTATCGCTTTCGCATATAATGGATGGCCCATTTATGTTAGCTGTTACATTACATCCAGCACCTGAAGAACAACATTCGGTAGTAATATATGGTCTAAAATAAGTCGAAGAGACAGTAGAACTAGCTGCTCTATATGAATCGGTAGATGGATTAATACCATTAACTAAATCTAACGTATCAAGTGTTCTATTTATATTGGTTGTTTTTTCATTACATAAGTTACCAGCACTTAAATCACTTTGTACATAATATCCTTTTGAGGATAAATATCCACCTAATATAAGTCTATTAGCTCCAGTAACAGCCATAGCATTAAAACGACTTAGACTAGAACCAACTTCAAAATATTTGTTGTTAATTTCATTTCCAGCACTATCTAACCTTTGAATAAAGGCGTGATTATTGGAAATATTATTATGTATTCCTGAAAGGATAATTTCATGATTGTTTACTACTAAATCTTCTATAATATCATCTTGAGGAGAACCATATTGATATGTCCACATTTCGTTACCTGTAGCTGATAATTTTTGAACCGTATAATCTCTACCTGTTGAGGTATAAGAATTATTTCTTAACCAGTATATTTCATCTGTACTTGAAACTCCAATTAATGACTCATCTTGTATGGTCCAATTATCTGTTATTGGTGCTTGTTTTTTCCATAAAAAACTTCCAGATGGAGATACTTTTGCAACATAATAAAAACCTCCAGATCCAAATTGAGATCTACTATGTGTTCCAGTAAAAACTAGATTTCCATCATTTGTCAATGCTATACTTTGAGCATAACCTCTATTCTTGTTTCCAAAGTTATGTGCGCCATAGGTTTTTAGCCAACTAGATGTTAAATCAGCATTTAATTTACCTATTACGGGGATAAACCATTCGTAATAAGATACACCTCCACTGTATATATCTTTGTATTCACCAACAAAATAAATAGAGTTATCGTTTGAAACGACCATATCTCTGATGTTTATTCTACTGTTAGGATCACTTCTATATGTTTCGTGAGCTATATAATTACCCACGGAATCTCTAAGGTTAAATACAGCTCCATAATAACCTCCCCATCCAGAAAGAATTATTTTTCCGTCATTACGCTCTGCAATATTCGTTAAATGAGTATCGTTACCAAACTTTATTTGCTTAGTCCAAATGGTATCTCCTAATGGAGAAATTTCAATAAGTAATGATCCATGAGCTAAACTATTAGCATTAGCAAGAATTAATGTATTTCCATTAGATCGAGTATAAACAGCTACAATTTTACTAGAAGTTTGCCAGTCTAGTGTTTTTTCAAAATTAGGGCATTGTAATTGTGTTACAGCTAAATTAAGTGTAATAATACTATCACATCCTTCGGCTGTTGTATATCCAAAAAAGTATTGTCCGGGATAAATAAAGCTTTGCCCATTGGTATATAAAGTATCTCCTTCGTTAATAGTATCATTAACTATGATGTTATAACTTAATTTATGTGTTAGGGATAAAATTTTAATGGTGTCACATCCCACTCCACTAATCGTATCATAATATGTACCAGGAGAAGTAATTGATTGCCCTTGAAATATTACTGTATCCTTACTACAAACGTATTGAGATATTGAGTCTCTAATCGCAGGTAGGACAGATAATGATAATGTTGAAAGACTATCACATCCTGATACTGAATTATAATTGTTAGTATAAACCCCAGCATTATGATAATAAACACCCTCAAAAAGAATACTATCTCCTACACATATTTGTTGTGCTATGGTGTCCCTATATTTTGGAGATATGGTAAGGGTTAATGATATAATGCTATCACATCCAACTTGTGATGTTAAAGAATCATAATAATTACCACTTGTTTTATAATAATTACCAGCAAATAGTATACTATCTCCATTGCAAATAGTATCGGTTAATGTAAAATGGTATTGAGGATTAACTGTAAATGATTGTGTTACATTACCAGTGATATTTGGAGTAGTTGAGGTTATTCTAATCTTATAGCCAGTTCCTACTACTAAATTATTTGGTAATACCCCTGTTAAGGTATCTAATATTGTATCAGTTATGTTTCCAATAATTATTGGACTTGTAAATGATCCAACTTCATTAGATAGTTCTAAAATAAACTGATTCCCCGATTGGAAATTAGCATTGCTTGTTCCTGTAATTTTTATAGAATCTCCAGCACAAAAAATGGAACCATTAACTATAGTTGATCCGATAGTATCACTTAATCCATTGTTTATAATCGATATATTTTTGAATACCATAACCTTATTATCTCCATAGTTGGTAACACAAATATCATCTAAGCCATCATTATCAATATCTCCAACTCTAATTTTTACCCTTTCAAAAGGTCTTCCGGAGTTGTTATTGACAAAACTTAATTTGTAATCGAAATTAAAATCACGATAGTTATATACTGAATGGGTATTGGTTATATTAGCTCCAAATCTAAGTTCATCATCAGTATACCCTCTACTTCTCATATATACATAGTCCATTTTACCATTATTATCAAAATCGCTTAATTCTAAGCTTTTTCCATCTCTATAGTAGTTTGAACTTGAAAAACTATTTAATTGAGTATAGTTAAAATTTGCCCCAGATATAGTTCCAGTTGAACAGTCGTTTTTTATTATACCAGACGTTAATTTGCTATTATCATAGGAATTGATAACTATATCATTACATCCATCATTGGTGAAATCAAATACTTTAGGATCATTTATTTGATCTAGATAAGTAGATGGGACATTAAAGTTTATAACATTGCTAAAGGCAATACCTCCAACAACACTTAAATTCTCGAATGCTTTTATGTAATAATTGTACCCACCATGTGTAAGTAGGATGTCTGGCTTAGTATCATTATTAATATCACCAATATTAATGGTGTACATATTATTAAGATTCGTGTTGTAATCGATTTTGGTAGCCATGTATAGCGTTCCAGGTGCACTTAAGTTTTTTATAACTGATACTTGAGATTTTCCTATAATTGCGACATCTAATTTGCCGTCACCATCAAGATCATTTATTTCCATGTCTCTTGGTTCATCAGCTACTTGGTGTACAGATGGAGCTTCAAAAGAATTATTCATTAAAAAAGACCCGCTAAAAACGTTTCTGTATATGTAAATAGAGTCGGATGTTTTACAAGCTACAATAATATCTTTATTACCGTCTCCATCCATATCGGCAATTTCTACTGAAGTAGGTTCTATACCTGTACTGATATGGAAGCTTGGTAAAAAAGTAGCAGGATTAATAACTCCTGTTGACGTTTGATTTTGAAATACACTGATAGTATTTGCTGAATAGTTTGCAGAAACCATATCTAATTTACCGTCATTATTTAAGTCTCCTAATGCAATATCATAGGTTCCATTATTTGATGCAAACTCCCATTTGTCGGCAAATTTTATTCTAGATTTAGTTTCTAGATCTAGCCGTATAATGCTATCACACCCATTTGCAGTAGGAACTGTATCCCAATATCTACCAGAGTAATGTCTTAATTTACCTCCAAAAAATAAAGGGTCATCATAAAAAATAGTGTCGTATAAAAAGGTATATTGAGTTATACAGCTATCAGCATTAAAGGTGAATATTTTACCTCCATCATATACACTTGGTATAGAACTATTTTCAGCTGCAATATGAAATTTTTTATCATCTACAATAACACCACTAGCTCCAAAATCATCATAGCTTTGTTGATCTTTTTTTACTAAAAGTCCATTAAATCCCCAATTGTCAGTTCCTCCTAAATGCCTATCATATCTAAATCCTCTGCCATAATTTCCATTTTCATCTCCAATAATAATGTAATCGTTATTAAAGTCAAATGTTCTCCCAAACGAAGTAGAAAAAGTTGAAGGATAAAATTCTTTTACTTTCCCCCAATTGTTACTACCTCCAAAATGTTGATAGTAAATAGCAGCTGAACCAGTAAAATTGGAGGTGTTAGTCGAAAGCCCATAACCACCAACCATTAGTTTGTCACCATGAAGAGTAAGGTATAAACCTTCCCTTGAATTAACGGTTTCTAATGTTTTCTTTAATCCCCAGTTGTTTAACCCTCCCTCATTTTTATAGTAAACTTTTGTATCATAGGTTGATGAATTTCCAATAAAAAGAATAGAATCATTCATAGCTACACTAGTACCTTTATTTTGAATTTGTTTTATTTCTCCCCAATTATCTATTCCTCCACTATTTTTTTGAAAAATATAAGTTCTTGAAATGCCAGAGCATCCAATTGAAATGAAGTCATTAGAAATTGCAACTGAATATCCAAATCTCCAGTTGTTACCTAATGCAGGAGCTAATATTTTAATTAACCCCCAATTATTAGCACCTCCTTGGTTTCTTTTATAGACATAAGCCTGTCCTTTATCACTCCAATCATAACCTGGCTCACCAATTACTAGGTAATCTCCTTTGGCTGCCATATTTTGTCCAGAAGTAACGGTTATGGTTTTAATATATATCCATGGAGAGGTTGTTGATGAACGATTCCAAATTTCAATTTTAGGTATTGTAGTAGAATTATTATAATCATAAAATGAAATAAATAAGTCATTACCATAAAGAAATGTTTTTCTTCCAAAATCTCTTATTTGACCTGATCCACTATAATTATGTTCGATAGAATCAACTTCGGTAGCAAAATTAGTTTGACTAAAATTGCTAATAGAGAAAAACAACATAAATAGTGATAAGAATAATAGTTTCATTTGTGATGTATCTTTTTTGCAAAAATAAAGCACAAATGAACAGCTAATGACTATTAGGACTTAATGTATGTTTGGATGTATATATTAATTACCCAAGTGTATTAAAAGTAGGATGACATGTAATTTCTTAAATACTTAAAATATCAACTAAATTTAAGAGTTCTTTTTTTATGGATTTGTTATGTTTAATGGCTTTGTCAAAAGGGGTAGAAGTAATGTTGTTGTTAACCAATCCAATCATGAGGTTTGTTTTTTCATCTATTAGATTTAGTACTGCAGCATGTCCTAGTTGAGATGCTAATACTCGATCTTTAGCACTAGGAGATCCACCTCTTTGAAGATGACCTAAAACTGATACACGTGTATCGTAATGATTAAATTTTTCTTTTACTTTTTTAGCTACTTCATAAGCGCCTCCTGCATCATCACCTTCAGCAACTATTACAATACCACTAGTTTTACTTTTTCTTCTACCAGCTTGTAGTTTTTTAATTAATGTATCTATGTAAGTTTTAGTTTCAGGAATAAGAACTGCTTCAGCACCTACAGCTATGCCGCTTCTTAATGCTATAAAACCAGCATCTTTTCCCATAACTTCAATAAAGAATAGTCGATTATGTGAGCTAGCTGTGTCTCTAATTTTATCAACAGCTTCTATTACTGTGTTTAAGGCAGTATCATATCCAAGTGTATAATCTGTTCCATACAAATCATTATCAATAGTACCTGGAATACCAATAAAAGGTATGTCATATTCTTTGTTGAAAATACTGGCACCAGTAAACGTACCATCTCCACCAATAGCAATAATACCGTCTATATTGTATGCCTTTAAATTATTATACGCTTGTTTTCTACCTTCAGATGTATGAAATCGTTCACTTCGAGCAGTTTTTAGCATAGTTCCACCTCTTTGAATGATATTTGCTACTGATTTAGAATTTAATGAAATAAATTCTCCATCAATCATTCCTTCATATCCCCTCATAATACCTACAACTTCGATTTTATGATATATGCAGGTTCTAACAACTGATCTTATACAGGCATTCATGCCTGGAGCATCACCTCCCGAAGTAAATAAGGCTATTTTCTTCATAGTTAATAGTTTTTATAGATAAATAAGTGACGTCAAGTCCTCTTTTTTAAATGTTTTATTGGCAACAGCTAATAA
>JAHDBM010000034.1:24771-27865 GCA_020630395.1 Flavobacteriales bacterium | reverse complement strand
TCAATCGTATAGGTCATTCCATACTTTTCTCTAATATTTAGATTAAGTCTGCTGTTAAGTCCCATGCCTCCTAGCAAATTATTAAGTAATACCATAGCTCTTCTATCCTTACTGTACATATCCATGGCATCTCTACCGATAACACAATGAGCTTGATAAGTGTCTCTTTCTTGTATTAAATTAGATGGTTGATATTCTTTGTATGCTGTTCGAGCTAGGTTTGGATCACTTAACACCTCTTGGTTTAAGTGTTTTAAGATTAGTTTTTCTAATTTTTTTGAATCAATATTACCAACAGAACTAAACACAATATTTTCTTTTGTATAATTTCTATTAATAAAATCTGCAATGTTTTGTTGTGATAGATGTTTTATACTATTAATACTGCCTAGTATGTTCCTGCCAATGGTGTGGTTGGCAAAAACAAGTTCTTCAAAATCATCAAAAATTTGCTCAGAGGGACTGTCTTGATAGGAATTTATTTCATCAATAATAACCGCTTTTTCTTTTTCAATTTCATGTAAAGGAAAATTAGATCCAAACAAGATATCAGCTATTAATTCTATTGCTCGTTCGTAATGATCGCTTAAAAAAGAGCCATAAATACAAGTTTCTTCTTTTGTAGTGTATGCATTTAATTCACCACCAACAACATCTAATCGACTAAGAATATGAAAGGGCTTTCTTTTTTCTGTCCCTTTAAATACGCAATGTTCAATGTAATGTGCTAATCCCCACTCTTGTTCTAATTCATCTCGAGATCCTGCTTTTATGGTAATTCCAAAATGCGCAACAGGAGATGTACTAGAATAATCGTGAATACCTCTAATACCATTTGGTAATGTATAGAATGAATAATTTTCCATGGAGTAATAAAGGTAAGATTTTAACTTATATCGTCTAATAATCTGGGGGATCATTATTATTAGGTTAACATTCTAATATTCTTACTCCTTTTTGTATATTTAGATCAACTATTAAGTCTATGAAAACCATTGACATCTTAACATCTAATAATGTAACTATACAGTATGAGCTAGCTTCTGTTGGTCAAAGATTGTTGGCGTTAATGTTAGATTTAGCTATTGTTTTTGTCTATGCAATACTTATATCATTTATAATAGGGGGTGTATTAAGTGGCGCTAGTTTTGGAGGAGGAAGTGATCTAGCTCAAATAGTAGTATATCTTTTATACATGCCTGTAATCATGTTTTACAATTTGTTTTGTGAAGTTTTTTTTAATGGACAAACGATAGGTAAAAAAGCATTGCAAATTAGAGTGGTTAAAGTATCGGGAGAACCGCCAACATTAGGAGATTATTTTATTAGGTGGACCTATAGGTTATTAGATATCATTATGTCGGTTGGAGCAATTGCTGCCGTTTTTGTTTCTTCATCAGAAAAAAGTCAGAGACTAGGTGATATGGCAGCCAATACAACAGTGGTTAGGTTAAACCCATCAAATAAGTATAGTATTCGAGATATACTCAAAATTGCTAAAAAGGGGAGTTATGATCCTGTTTATGTAAATGTTATAAGCCTATCGGATGAGGATATGTTGTTAATTAAGAATTCTATTGATAGAGTGAAGAAATATCCTAATAATGCTAACAAAAAGTTTGTGTTGAAGTTAGTGGATAAAGTGGCTAAAAAGCTTCATGTAGAAGAAGTTCCAAAAAATAAAATTAAGTTTTTAAGAACCCTGCTTAAAGATTACATTGTGTTAACTCGTTAAGATGGGGAAACTGTTTGTTATACCGACTCCTATAGGGAATTTAAGGGATATAACCTTAAGGGCTATAGATACACTAAAAGAAGTCGATTTAATTTTAGCTGAAGATACGCGTGTTACAGCTAAATTGTTAAGCCATTTAGAAATTAGCAAACCGCTAAGAGCTTTTCATATGCATAATGAGCATAGGGTGGTAGAAGGAATAATAGAAGAGTTATCCCAAGGAAAAACAATTGGTTTAGTATCAGATGCAGGTACGCCAGGAATTTCTGATCCTGGATTTTTATTGGTTAGAGCCTGTGTGAAAGCAAATATAAAGGTCGAAACATTACCTGGAGCAACTGCATTTGTTCCAGCATTAGTTAATTCTGGATTGCCATGTGATAAGTTTATTTTTGAAGGATTCATTCCAGTTAAAAAAGGAAGACAAACTAAATTTAAACAAATAGCAGAGCATACTATTACTACAGTTTTGTATGAATCACCATACAGAGTAGTAAAAACGATAGAGCAGTTAGCAGAAATATTAGGAGAAGATAGAGAAGCATCATATAGCAGGGAGATTAGTAAACTACATGAAGAAACATATAGTGATACATTAGGAGGTTTAGCATCTCATTTAAAAAAGAAAGAAAAAATTAAAGGCGAATTTGTCATTATTATAAAAGGAAAATCATGAAATGCCCATGATGAGCAGCTATAAATAATCAACACCAACCACCATGAATAAAACAAGAATCATAATATCAATTTATCACCTCATTTTAAACGTATGAAAGCAGTAGTATTAGTTAAAAACACAAGCGCAGATAAAGCATTTGAGATAAGAGATGTAGAAAAGCCAACATTAGCAGATAATGAGGTACTGATAAAAGTAGAAGCTTTTGGTTTAAATTATGCTGATGTTATGGCCAGACAAGGCTTATACAGAGATGCTCCTAAAATACCAAGTATATTAGGATATGATGTAGTAGGAGAAGTTACAGAGGTTTCTAATAATGATGATAAACATTTAATTGGAAAGCGAGTAGTTGGATTAACTCGTTTTGGAGGATATGCTGAATACGCAAAAACAAATAATCAAGCAGTTGTTGAAATTCCAAATGATTTAAATGTTGCTGAAGCTACTGCTATTGCAACTCAATATTGTACAGCTTATTTTTCAGCTCAGTATTTAACGAATTTACACCCTGGAGAAAAAGTAATTATTCATGCAGCTGCAGGTGGAGTAGGAACTGCATTAACACAAATAGCTAAACTTAGAGGCTGTGAGGTATATGGGTTAACGAGTAGAGATGAAAAGTTCGAGTATTTAAAAAATAATGGAGTAGATCACCCTATTAATTATAGTAAAGAAAGTTA
>JAHDBM010000034.1:0-24671 GCA_020630395.1 Flavobacteriales bacterium | reverse complement strand
TAATGTACAACTATACACAAATGCTGGAGGAACGTTTATTAACGTAAACTTCAGCTTTACTTTTTTGAATTTAGATTTCAACAATTTCATAGCATTTAATGAATATTGAAATTGAATATATTGCCCACCTTTATTGAGTGCCTTTATGCTTTCGTCTAAAATATTATGTTTAACCTCTTTAGGAAATACAGCCAATGGTAATGATGATATAATAAGATCGGCATGAGTGTAGCCTAACTCTTTAAGTTTTGTCCATACATTTTCGGCACTTTCATTAAGAATTAGCACCCTATTATCATTGGTTTCGGCTTTTAGCTTATCATAAAATGCCTGGTTAGTTTCAAATATTAATAAGAAACAATCTTTTCCCATTTTATTAATGATTTCTCTAGTAAATATACCAGTGCCTGGTCCAAATTCTACAATGCATTTAGTTGTATTGAAATCTATACCACCATACATTTTTTTACCAAGAAACTTTGAGCTAGGTGCAACAGCTCCAACCTCAGACTTATTATTGAAAAATTCTTTAATAAACGACATGGTTAAATGTACACAATATTGTTAATGATTGAAGAATTTAAACCAAAAAAAGCTGAGACTATGCTCAGCTTTAGAAAATAAAGTGTTATCGTGTCTTATTCTATATCAATAGATTTATTTTCACTAAGTTTTGATTCTGTACCATCTTTAAAAAATACTTTTACAGCATAACTGTGTGTACCTTTCTTAGGATTAGTTTCTAAGTATGATGGCGTATTTCTGGTGTTTTTATATTCTCTTAGTTTATCATTTTTTACTTTATACAACACATACCAATAATCACTTTCTGCTATACCTTGCGTATTACAGTTCCAAAATACATTAATCTCTTTTTTCTCCTCATCATAATTAAGGTTTAATGCTCCAATTAATTCTTGCATGTTTAAACGATAGGTCATAGAATGAACAGGAAAACTTAATTTAGATAGGTTACCACTCATATCTTCTGATCGTAAACTGTAAAAGTATTTGATGTTTTCAACAACATTGGTGTCTTTGTATACTGAAATAGTTTTGTCTAATTCAATAACCTTTGTCCACTCCTTATCATCTTTGGTTTTTCTATAAAGATATTGGGTTTTGACATCCTTACTTAAAGAAGGGTTAAAACCTAATGTTATAGATTTATCGTCTGTCCTTACATCTACGAAAGATGGAGTAGTAGGAGGTATAGTATCAATTCTAGCGACTTTCATTATTGGTGTAAACGGACTTTCATTCCATCTAAAATCATATGCTTTTACTCTATAATAAATATATGGAGTTAATGTTTTGAGGGTTGTAGTGTCAAACATAACAGTATCGATTATAGTTGCATTCGTATCTTTAAACCATTCACCAATTGGAGAAAACTCATGATCTTCAGCATTAGCAGCAAAAAGTCTGTATCCCATAAAGTCATTTTCTTTATTATTAGTAATGACTAATTTAACAATACCAGTAGTATCCATATCTCCAGATATCCATTTAGGAGTTTTAGGAGGATCAAGATCGGTTACAAAGGCATAAACAGGCTCGCATTTCTTTCTATTACCAGCTGTATCTTTAGCTTCAACATAATAGAAATTTCGTTCTTGGTTTGCAAATTTATAATCTTTATAGGTAGAGTATTTCTTTCTAACGGTCCTTCTATTTATTTTTTTCCATGGACCTTTGGTGTCTGTTGCTCGGTAAATATCATAGCCATATAAATCTCCTTCTACAGGCTTGATGTTTTTCCATTTCAAGGCTACATAACCACCTTTTAGATTGTGTTCAGGAATTTCCATTATAACCCTTTTAGGGGGTGTCATATCTTTAGCCATTCCTTTAGCAGTAAAGAGATTTATAGTATCTCCAAAACCATCTAAACCGATAACTTTGTAATAATATTTTTTATAGTTTTCTATGTTTACGGTATCAGAAAATCTCATTAAAGAATCATCAACATCAGTTCCATAAAACATAGTTCTTGGCACTTTGTTTAATTGTTCCCAAGGACCTCTTCTAGATGTAGCTTTATAGTATATAACACCATTTATACCTTCTCGGTTAGAGAAATTTATATGTATCCTCTTTTCACCACTTATTACCTCATGTTTTAATGACCCTTGTTTAAAAGGTTTAGAATTAATTTTAGCGATATTAGATTTTACCTCATATATGGTTTTACCTATCAAACTTATTTTATATTCATAAGTAGTGTTAGCTTTTACATTTCTATCTACGTATCTATTACCAATAGCACTAGCAATGTCCGTACTTCTTGTTCCTGATAACATTAGAAAAGCATATAGTTGTGCTCTGTTTTCTGCTGATGAAATACCACTTTCCTTATCCATATCAAATGCTATTGCAAAAAAAGCATATAAAGAAAGATCAAACATTGAATCTTTGGCAGAAGGATTTTGTTTCGACATTAATTTTTCAGAATGTTTAACCCATGCCGTATCGTTCCAGGGAAGTATTTTTTCTGCAATTACTTCAAATTTAGAAGATGGATCGTCTGCATTTCTTCTTTCTAATTTATAACCTGTTTGGGCACCAATTTTAAATAAATTTTCTTTATCGAAAACCCATCTTACAACTATAGAGTCTCCATACCCTTTTCCTAATATACCAAGTTCGGAAACAGGAGCACCCATTTTTATGGTTTGAGAATAAATTTCATCAACAGAGTAAACTGAACTTAGTAAAGTTAATATGAAAAGTATTATTGTTTTTTTATTCATTATTCATTATTTAAATGGAATAAACCCATCACTGGTATTAACTCCTGAGTAATTTTTATGCATTTGTTGTCCCTTATCTAATAAAGGAGTCCAATTACCGTTACCAACATATTTATATAGGGTACCTCTCATACCTACATAAACTCTATTACCGTTACCTCTTTTTTCAGTCTTAGTATTTCCATCTCTATATAGTTTAACTTTTTGCCAATCGCTACCATAATTTGTTTTAAAAGTCAACTGACTATTATTTAACCATCTTGAACTACAACATCCTTTTTTACGTTTAAACTTATTTTCCGTCCCATCATGCTTAAAATTATGAGATGTAATAAAAGGAACTGATCTTACAATTATAATTTCTGAAGTTCCGTCTTCTTTCATCCATTCATATTGTCTATCATCAGAAACTCGTGAATCCATTGTGAATTTTAGAGAATTTGGATTACCACCTCTCCATCCAACCTGTTGTAACCAATTTATATTCGTAAAATAATCAGAATCTACTTGTTGAGGAGCACCTCCATTATATTGTTCATCACATTTTTCTCCAAACTTAAATTCAGCATTAAATTTTACGTTAAATACTAATATTTTAATTCTACCGTCAACAGCTCCTGCTGCAAATGTAGGTTTAGGAAACTCACCATAAATCCATGCACCAATACCTAAGTCAGCTAATGTATAGTTACAACCATTTGGTTTTCCTTGGTCAGGACCACATTTTTCAACCCATAATATGTTATACTTCTTTACATGAAGACCTGCACCAGCAACAGCCCAAAATCCAAAGCTACCTTTAACTCTCCACCCTTCCATTCCAATTGGATCATGATCTGTATTAGCACAAGTATATTCACTTCTGTCCATAAGTGCTAGATTAAGTTCAGCTCCTGCACCAAATCTGTACCAAAAGCTAACTGGCCCGAATAATTTTTTGTACGTAGGTTCAGGTTTACCAAGTTTTAAGCCAATTCCAAATGCAAAACCTGCTCCGTTTATTATTTCATTTTCTTGACTGTTACTTGCTCCATTATTACCAACATCTGCCTGCATTTGATACAGACTAGTACCTTCATCTGAGTTATTGCCTCCTGATTGGGATAGTGCCGCATTATAATCATTTATAAATCCTGGAGAGAATCCACCAGCTGGCGGTATGTCATTACCACACATCATATAAAAGTATGCTCCAGCATTAACTTGTGTAGATCCTTGAGGTGTAGAACCACTTGCAGAAGCACCCGTTCCACTATCACCAGAATCATGTTCATCTTCCCCCGTAAGATTAACGGTAACAGATGCTGGATTATCAGGTGTTCCTAAACGGATAGACCACTTAGATTGTGCTCCAACTGGATCTGCTGGACCTACACCATCAATCATTAAATCGAAAGGTATGTATCCTGAAACCGGACTTTTATTAATATTAACACCAACATTTAGAGCAAAAAGTCTATGTGGAGCATCATAACCAACTTGAACAAAACCATTAACAAGTGCCTTTGGTCTTTTAGCTATGGCAGCTCCAGCCCAAAAGTCTCCTCTAAATACGATTTGTTGTAAACTGCCATTGTTACCAAATTCAGCTCGAATACCAGCATCAAAATTAAAGGTTGCTTCAGCTGTCAATGCCATTCTCAATTTACCCATAAAACCCCAATTACCTTCTTTTGGTTTGAAATTTAACCCTGATGTTAATGAACTTGTTCCAGCAGGAGGAGTCTGAATTGCTCCATTTAGCGCACTTGCCTGATCTTCAGACTCTGAGCTGTTTCCCGCAGCATCAGTAGTCATGTTTTTGTATGCTCCTAATCCACCTCCGTTTAATGTTAACGGTAAAGGACCTAATGGAACACCAGGTGAAAAACCAACACCAGCTTCTACTCTCCAATATCTGTAAGCAGAATCAGCAGTTAGTGCCTGATATTTAGTTTTACCAAATTCAGCTTCTGCATCTATTTGAAAATCTATAGCAGCAGCAGAAAATTCAGCTTTTACCTTACCTTTAAACCCATCACCATATATTGGATCGTTTTCTCTAAATTTAACATATCCTAATATTTTTACAGCTTGAGTTTCAACATCAATAAAAACACAATCTAATCTTGCTTTAATAAACCTTGGCCTAAAATAATCGCCAATACCAACAGGTGGTGTTAAGGGATAGCCATCAATATTGTCATGTATAAAATCAACATCTTCTTGATGAGTTACATCATAATAATAATCACTCATTCCACTAGATGGAGCAGATGCTTTTGATCCTTTCACTCCTCCTGGAAGAGAAATTCCACCACCATTGCCATTTGATCCTCCTCCAGAACCTCCTTCTTCATCACTACTTGCATTGTCGTCACCTCTAAAGGCAAATACAATACCCATTGTTAGACCACCACCAATATTTTCTGTTAGATTTAAAACACCAGTTAATAATAACTCACCCCTGTATAATTCTCCATCTTCTTTAGTTCTGCTTTGCAAATCAATACCCACAGAAACTCCTCCGCCATTATTACCAATACTGAATTCAAAACCGGCAACTTTTTTCTGTGGACTAGCAAATGCCCATGATCCAGGAGAAAAATTAAAACCGTTAGTTTTACCCGCCCATATACCTGATGGGGGAGGAGTTGTTGGTGGAGGTGTACCACCATTTTTACCTGTATTGGAATTTGAATTACTATTAGAGTTATTGTTTCCAGAGCTACCACTTAGTTTATAATAAGAAATACCTAAATCTTGAAATTCAACACCAGCTAATTCAACATCTTTAATTTTTCCTAAGTCGGTAACAATACTTATTTCACCATCTAAATCTAAATAAAAACCATATTTACCTTTATCAGATCCAACACCTATATCAATACCTAATTCAGAAGTATTATCGATAGTAAGATCTGCTTTCCATACTTCTGCTTTAATATCATAAAGAGGAGATATATTAAAATTAAAATAGCTCTGTGTAGAGTCACTAAATGCTCCTCCGTTATTAAAAACACCTTTGTAAACAAGAGCGTTACTTTCTTCAGCTTTAGATACAGGGATTGTTATTTTTCCCGTTAGCATTCCATAAGCTACTGTATTTTGTACCATAGAAATTTTAACAGTATCTAAACTAGCGACAAGCTTAGCCATATCTACATTTGGATATGATAAAACATTATTAGCACTTAAGTCAAAAGTAAATCCTGTTTTGTCGATAATTACATCACTTAAAGAGAAGTTAATTTGACCTTCAGAGTGTGTTTTAATCTCTTCTGGTAAGTACAGAGTTCCTTGCTTTAGTGAAAAACCTTTAAATAACTCTGTAGTTTCACCATTGTATAGATCAGGGAAAGTAATATCACCTACATTTCTTGTTTCAGAAAAATCTACTCCCATTGCAAGAGCTTCAATTTCTAAACCGTTAGTAGAAGCAATTTCTGATCTTGGTAAATTTCCATAAAATAAGAAATCATTCCAATTTGCTGATGTCCCATTAAATGCTGCTTTTACTTTTGCACTTCCATTATCTGGAACAGGTAACATTAGTTCTCTAGAAAATTCTACATCAATATCAACAGAGAAAAAACTCGAATCATCTTTTGTGTCCCACTCATAAAATGTTCCATATCTTACAGTATCATTCTCTACGGGTTTTTTAAATATTATTGCATATTTATCTCCAGGGATGTTAATTTGTAAATCTTCTACTAGTTCTATACGTCCTCTGGTAAATTCAAAATTTCTTGGGTGAAATAAAAAGTTTTTAGCTTTAAAACCTAAGGCATTGGTACCATCAAGAACTTCCCATGATGCTGGAACTCCCATAGATACAATAGCATTTATTTGAGATTCATTTGGTTTAAATGCAATCTCAGTAAATGCAAGGTTAATATCTTCTACACTTGATATATCGGCTCCGTTTATTCCTTGAGGAACTTTTAGTAAATTATCAGATGCATCAGCATAAGCGTCAGCTAACATTGCAGAATCTAAATTATCTCCAACACCAAAGGGCAATTTTGGAGCATTATTTTGAACAAAACCATCAATTGCTTCTACAACATTATGCGTCCAAGGCATAGTAGATCCAACTTGAAAAGCCCAATCAATAGGGTATTCTGGTGCTGATGTGTATTTTGGCACATAGACATTACCCTCGTGGAGTCTCATTCCAGTTGCAACTTTTATGTTAGTAAATTTAACTTCAAACCATGCTCTTAGCATAGGTATAAATACTTTTCCTCCACCAGTAAATGTACCTGCTGATGCAGTCACATTGGAGTCTAAAACAACTTTAAACTCCCCCTCAAAACCAGCATATAAAGTATCTCCTGTTAGCTCATCTAATAAATCAGGACTAGTGTTTCCACTAGTGTCTCCTATTGTTAGGGTATGGGGAGCAGAATAACCTTGGGTAGATGCTAATCCATAGGGAGTAGGGTTGTTTTGGTTATCTAGATTTGCAGGGTCTATAGATTGTATTGTCCAAACATATTTTCCTGTATCTGCTACTAGGGAAGGTGGCCAAGGCATTGTTGTTTGTGCTCCATCTAATTCCTCATCAATTATAGCAGTATTTCCTTGCAATGCTTGAACATCAGTTTGCCCCTCCATAATCTCCATCATTACAAAGCGATATTTTAAAGTTTGTGGAGCAATGGCAGGAGGAGTCATTGGTGTCCATGTAAAAATTTGACTATTTGCCATTTCAGGCATTACAACTTGCCCGTTTAAAGGGGTTAATAGGATAGGTAATTGTTGTTCAGAAATAACAAAAGTAACACAAGATCTGGCAATAATAGATGTTTGATCAAGTGGATGAACAAGTTCTGCGCAATATGTGTATAATCCAGCCGGTAATTTTCCAGATAATAATATATCTGCTGTGTTTAGAGAGGAAAAGGTTATTGCATCTGCAGGTACTAAATCTGGATTGGTAAAAGTTGTAACTCCAGGGTTAAGTGTTTGTGTAGCTACTTTAGCAACATCAATAACAGCTACTAAATCTCCATTGAGTTCAATAGTTCCTGTTATTTTAACATCAATATCAACACCTGTAAAGTTGTTAACGGTTAAACTCCAAGGGTCGCCATTGCCATTCTCCCACTCGGAAATTTGAGGGTTTGGATATGGAGGTGCAACTAAAACAGTAGTTACCTGTTGAAATGAGATTAAAGAAAAAAGTAGGAAGCTGAGTGACAGTAATAATTTTCTCATATGTTGTGATATTACATAATATTTGTAATATACAATATATTAAAATTATACTCATTAGATGTGATTTTGCTTACTTTTTATTTTAAAGTAATCTAAAAAAACAGGAAATTAATGGTAAGTTATTTTTTTGGGTTAATGGTTTTTAATTCGCTTAATTTAGATTCTGTACCGTCATTAAACATTAACTTAACAGCATATGTTACAGGTTTAGTCGCTAAATTTTTTTCTTCAAATGAGTTCTGTTGTTTATTGTTTTTATGTTCCTTCATTGGTTTTTTTCCAATTTTTTTATAAACAATAAAAAAATAATCTTCTTGATCTATGCCTTTTAAATTAGCATCCCAATTTAATCTAACCAATTTGGTTGTTGTATCATTAACTATAGTAAATGAAGTTATTAAATCTTGATAGTTTTCTCTATAAACAGTTGTGTAAACTGGAAATGAGTATGGTGAATAATTTCCATTAAAATCAACTGATCTTAGTGAGTAAAAATATGTTTCATTGGGTTTAACATCTTTATCTAAGTAAGTGTTTTTTTCTTTATTTAATTCGCTTATTTTAACCCAATCAGTATCATTTGTGTTTTTCCTGTAAATAAACTGTGTTTTAAGATCACGACTTTCAGATGAAGCATAAGTTAATGTTACGCCAGTATGATTTGTTTTTATAGTTTTGAAAACTGGACAAGTAGGAGCGATAGTATCAATTCGTTTTACAATTAATACATCAGAAAACTTTGATTCATTGTAATGATAGTCATAAGCTTTTAGTTTATAATATAGATTTTCTGTTAAGGAATTTACTGTGTTAGTATCAATAAATGTAGAGTCAATTATTTTTCCAATTGTATCTTTAAAAGAATAGTAGATAGGAGAGAATTCATGATCTTCAGCATTAGAAACATATAGTTTAAAGCCCATAAAATCATCTTCTTTATTCATGTAACTTTTTAATCTTACTATGCCTAGACTGTCCATTTTTCCGGATATCCATTTAGGTTTAGCAGGAGGTGTAACATCTCTTACATACGCATAAACAGGCTCACATCTTTTAGCGTTACCAGCTTTATCAACAGACTCTATATAGTAATAGGTGTTTTGTCCGCTAAAAAATTTATAGTCTTTCCAATAAGGCTTGGATTTAGAAATTAATTTAGTGTTCATTTTTACCCAAATACACGAATCAAAAAAGTGAGAAGTTCCTCTATAAATATTATATCCTGCTAAATCTTTGTCTATTGGTTTACCGGGACTCCATTTAATGGTAATAGAAGATCCTTTTTTTGATTGCTTAGGTCTTTCAGGGAAAGGTCTAAGAGGGGGTGTTTTATCAACTGGCATTGCTTTAGCATCAAATAGCTTAATTTCGTCTCCAAAACCATCTTGGCCAACAAAACGATAATAATACTTTTGATAATTTTTTAACCCAATTGTATCATAAAATTTAGATACTGTATCTGCAAGGTTTTTAGAATCATATAGCGTGTAAAAAGGAACATCTGATAAAGCTACAAAGGGATCGCTTCTTGACGTTCTTCTATAAACTTTATAGCTATTGTAATTTCCAGCAGCAAATTTAAAAGCAACTTTTTGATCAAGGTTTGTCACTTCATATTTTAGATTTAGGGATGTAATGGGTTTAGAATTTAATTTAGTTGTATTATTGATTAAATTATATCCCGTTTTACCTAAAAAATCTACTTGGTATTCATAATCCGTATCTTTTTCAACATTTTTATCTACAAATCGAAGTCCCATTGCATTTGCAATATTAATATTTCGTGAAGCAGATACTAAAGACATGGCATAAGAGTTTTTTATGTTATCGTTCATTTCAATAAAACTACCAGCATCTGATCTGAAATCTTTTAATTTAGCAAAGAAAATTGACGCTACATAAACAAAATTAGTGTCTAATTTTTGATTTGTTTCCTCATAATTTACTAAATATGATTGCCATTGTTCTTTTGTCCAAGGTAAATGTTTTTCAGCAATCATTTTAAAAGTAGTATCACTTCCATTTACTTTTCTTCTTAGAATCCTGTAGCCGTTCTTTTTTCCATCATCAAAAATGGAATATCGCTCAGGAGCCCATCTTATTACAATGGAGTCTTTATAGGCTTTTGCTAATGTATATAGGTTAACTCTTGTAGCTTCGTTTGGTGGTTCTATTGTAACCTGGCATATTACGTTACTAATTGTAAATACCATTACAATTAGAGATGTTATTTTATTCATTTATTTAATTATTTAAGTCACCAGAAGAATAATTCTTACTATACGGTTTTTTTACTATGTTTCCTCCAAAAGAAAGATTTGACCATGATCCTCCATTAGGAGATCTTTTCATAATTTTTACATCTGTATTGATCGTTAGAACATTTCCTTGGTTCTTTTTTGTAGTAATAGTTTTATCATTTCCCATAGAACAACTACCAAGGTTTACTCCTGAATTTTTGTGTACACCAACTCGTCTCCATTTACCTAAATTCCTCCAGCATGGCCACATGTCAATATTATCAGAGAGAACAATACCACTATTTTGTTTAGTGCCAGAGAATCGGGTTTTCATACCATTACTACTACCATTGTTATGTCTAAAATTGTGAGTTAAATTTACAAAAGCTGGAGCAATTTCAAATAATTCATCTGCACCAGTTTCACTATTAGTGATATAATATTCTTCGTTTTCAATCTCTCCTGCAAACTGAAATTTAATATTATCCGCTCTTTTATTTAGGCCAATTCTACCCCTCCTATTATATTCACTGTTTACTACAAATTCTAAATCTTCAAAAAAGGATTCATCAATACCATTGTCGTTAGGTGTTAAATCACATTTAACTCCAAAGTCAAATTTAGCCTTAAATTTTACTTTAAATAAACCTAATATGTTTACTCTTCCGTCAATTCCTCCAGCAACAAAGGTTGGTTTAGGCATTTCTCCAAATATCCAAGCGCCAAGACCAAGATCAAATAGAGTAGCATTACAGCCATTCTCACAGAATTCTTTCCATAATATCTTAATTTTTTCTACTCTAAATCCTGCTCCAGCAACAGCCCAAAAGCCGAAATTTCCGCTAGCTCTCCACCCATTCATCCCAATAGGATCATAGTCTAAACCATCACATGAATAATCAGAATAATCATAAAGTCCTAAATTAAATTCACCTCCAGCTCCAAATCTATACCAAAATCTAACCTTATTACTTCCTAATACTTTTCTAAAAACTGGGTCAGGTCTTCCAAGACGAACACCTACTCCAAATGCAAATCCATCACCACTTTCAAAAGAACCTCCAGTATTAGAAACTTGTGATTCCATGGAGCCTAGTGTACTCATTTCATCACCTTCAGACCCATCCACATCAGTCATAGCTGCTTCATAATCGTCTACAAATTGTTCTGTAAAACCATTAACAACCTCAATGTTTTTACCTGTCATTAAATAAAAATTAGCATTTAACATTGTTGCTGAACCTTGTGGTCCGCCAGTAGCTTGTGTTTGACCTTGAGTTGCATCACTTAAATTGTCTTCTACATCCTCAGTAAGATCTACTTTTACAGTAGCGGGGTTAGAGAATGTACCAAGACATAACCTCCACATGAATTCATTTTGATCTTCGGATGGGCCAATACCATCTATTAATAAGTTTAGAGGAACAAATGCTTCTAAAGGTTTCTTTTTAAGTTCTATTTGGGCATTAATTTCAAATTTTCTTTGAGGATGATTATAATCAATTTCTACAAAACCTTTACCCCAAGCTTTGTTTCTTTTTTGTATACTAGAGCCAATAAAAAAGTCTCCTCTAAGTACAATGTTTTGCATAGATTTTCCAGCAAATTCGGCTTTAAGACCTACGTCAAAATTAAACGCTTCTTCTTTTGTTGCTGCACATCTAATTTTTGCCATGAATCCCCAGTTACCTTGTTTAGGTCTAAAATTTAATCCACTTGTTAATGAATTTACTACAGGCAATGGTTTTGCAAATAATTCATCACATTGTGCGGTTGTATTTCCTTCTCCAGCTGCGATACTGGTCATGTTTTTAAAGGCACCTAACGACCCTCCTTTAAGATATATAACGGGTGATGATGGAGGAATACCGAACCCAAGTCCAGTAGTAGCAACTCCTGCTTCCACTCTCCAGTAGTCATAAGCTTCATCTTCTGTTAGTGCCTGGTAGGTAGTATTGCCAAATTCAGCTAAAGCTTCAACCTCAAGAGAAAGAGCATTAAATGTAGCATTCAATTTTCCTTTAAAGCCATCTCCATAAACCGGATCTTCACTTCTTATTTTAACATAACCAATTATTTTTACTGCAGCTACATCAACATTAACATAAACACAATCTACAGCAGTTTTAATATACTTAGCTTTTAATCGATCAAATATGCCATCAGGAGCTATTGGAGTAGGATTAAAGTTATTGATTTCTTTAATTAAATTATCCTCTGGAAAGGTTAAATTAAACGGGTTGTATGACATTCCAGAAGAGTTACTTCTACTTCTTGTAGCTGGAGTTGTCATAACTGGCCCAGTATTACCATTAGGTTCTACATATTCATCATCACTAGCTTCGTTATCATTCCTTACAGCAAAAACATTAGCTAGTTCGATACCTCCGCCAATTTCATCAGTAAAATTGATATCTCCAATTACATTAAGTGCACCTCTGTACATTTCTCCATCATGTGCAATCTTATTATGGATGCTAATCCCTCCAATGGTAAAAGGAAAGCCTTTAATAGATTTTTGAGGACTGGCAAAAGACCAACTACCCCCATTAAAATTAAAAGTTCCATTTTCTTGACCATTGTATTTTTTATAATCTATCCCAAGACCTTGAAATTCCAATCCAGGAAGTTTAACATCACCAACAGCACCTAATCTAGTCTTTATAGTAAGTTTTCCGTCTAAATTTAAATAAAAACCAAAGTCTCCTTTGTTTCCATTCTCTCCTTCTCCAACACCAACACTCATTCCTATTGATGTTGTAGGCATTAAAAATAATCTTGCTTTCCATACGCTTGCAGCTATGGTGTCAATTGGGTTTACTGTGAATGTAAAACCTTTAAATTCAGATTCACCCATGAAATCATTAGGTATTCCATTGTTCCACATAGCTGTATAAGCAATACCATTAATTTCATCAGCCATAGATATTGGTAAAACAACTTTACCATCAAGACCACCAGATGTAATTGAATTTTGAAGAACACTTAACCTAACAGTATCAATACTGGCGGTCATTTCGGCTAAACTGACATTTGGATAACTAAAAACATTTTCTGCATATAAATCAAATGTGAAGCCTGTTTTGTCAATAATGATGTTTTCTGCTCCAATCCCAATAGGACCTTCTGCATGTGTTTTAATACCTTCAGGTAATCTCACGTATGCAGACTCCATGCAAAATCCTTTCCAGTTTTCTTCTGGCATTGTAGGGTCAAAAGTGAAGTTTTCTGGAAATGTCATAGTGCTAACATTTCGGTTAATTGACATGTCTAAAAACATATTAGCAGCTTCAATTCTAACTCCATTTGTAGAAACTATTTCACTAAGTGGCAGATTACCAAATAGAATTAAATCATCCCAATTTTCTGATGTAGCGCTAAATTCAGCTGTAACTTTTGCATTACCGTTATCAGGTACAGGTGTCATGACGCTTCTGTTAAATTCTGCGTCTAGATCAACTGAGAAAAAGCTAGCTGTATCGTCTAAGTTCCATGAATAAAATGTGCCAAAACGAACAGTATCTGCATTATTTGGAGATGGTTTTCTAAATATTAATTTGAATTTATCACCAGGAGGGTTAATATGTAGATCACTAACAATTTCTAATTTACCTCTTGTGAAGTCAAACTTCTTTGGATGAAATAAAAACTCGGTTGCTTTAAAACCAATTTCAGAAGTACCATCTAAAACTTCCCAAGATGCTGGACAATCAATGGACATTACAGCTCCAATTTCTGATTCATTTGGTCTAAATATAATATGAGTAAAAGCCATGTTTAAGTCATCAGCTATTCCAATATCAGCTCCATTAATCCCTTGAGGTACTTTAAGAAGATTATCAGATGCGTCATCATACATATCTTCAATTAGAGTGGAATCTAAAGTAATTGGAAGAGGATCAGTAACCGTATTGATAAAATTATCTATACCAGATACAACATTGTGTGTCCATGGCATGGAGCTGCCTACTTGAGCTATCCAATCAATTGGGTAAGTAGGAGCGTTACCGTATTTAGAAACAGTGACTTTACCCTCCTGTAATCGCATGTTGGTGGCAATTTTAATGCCGTTAAATTTAACTTCAAACCAAGCTCTAAACATAGGGATTAGAACTTTACCTTTTCCAGTAAAAGTTCCAGCTGATGCTGTTACGTTTGAATCTAATACAATTTTAAATTCACCATTTTCTCCTGCATAAAGGGTGTCGCCTGTCAGTTCATCTAAAAGATCAGGTGATGAATTATTACTGGTATCTCCAATTGTAAGGGTATGTGGTGCTGAATAGCCATGTGTAGATTGTGGTCCATATGGAGTTGGATTGTTTAAATTATCTAAATTGTCAGGGTCATAGGATTGAATAGTCCAAACATAATTTCCAGTATCGGCAACTAAAGTTGGAGGCCATTGCATAGTTGTAGTTGATCCGTCAAGTTCCATATCAATTACAGCAGTATTACCTTGTAATGCTTGAACATCTGTTTGTCCCTCCATAATTTCTGCCATAAGAAATCGGTACTTGAGAGTTTGAGGAGCTATAGCTGGAGGAGTCATTGGAGTCCAAGTAAATATTTGGCTATTTGCCATTTCAGGCATTACCACTTGTTCATTTATTGGAGTTAATAGAATTGGCAATTGTTGTTCTGAAATTACAAAAGTTACACATGACCGAGCGATAACAGAAGTTTGATCTAGCGGATGAACAAGTTCTACACAATAGGTATAAAGACCAGCAGGTAGTTTGCCAGATAACAATATGTCTGCTTGATTTAGAGAAGAAAGAGTAATTGCATCAGCAGGTACTAAATCTGGGTTTGTAAAAGTTGTTACCCCTGGGTTTAAAGTTTTTGTTGGTACTTTAGCTACATCAATAACAGCTACTAAATCTCCATTAAGTTCAATAGTTCCAGTTATTTTAACATCAATATCGACTCCTGTAAAATTACTAACAGTCAAACTCCATGGATCTCCATTTCCATTTTCCCATTCAGATATCTGTGGATTTGGATAAGGAGGAGCCACTAAAACAGTAGTTACCTGTTGAAATGAAATTAAAGAAAAAAGTAGAAAGCTGAGAAACAGTAATAATTTTTTCATAGGATAATATTAGTTAGTTTTACAAGGTATTTGGATAAATATACAAAAAACCATTTTTTAACTATTATAACACCAAGCTATATGTTTACTGGAATTATAGAAGATTTAACTGAGCTAAGAAAAATAGATAAAGAAGGAAGTAATATTCATTTTACTTTTAGATCTAAATTGACTTCTCAACTTAAGGTAGATCAAAGTGTTGCACATAATGGAGTTTGTCTAACTGTAGTGGCAATTGAAGATGATGAATATGTTGTAACAGCAATTGATGAAACATTAAAAAAAACAAATTTAGGAAATATTAGGGTAGGTGATTTTCTTAATCTAGAAAGATGTACTAAAATAGGAGCAAGATTAGATGGGCATATTGTGCAAGGGCATGTAGATACAGTTGGTGTATGTGAAAAAATAGAAGAGCTGGATGGCAGCTGGAAGTATCATATTAGCTACAGCACAAATGATGTCACAGTTGATAAAGGCTCCATTACAATAAATGGTACAAGTTTAACAGTGGTTGATTCGGAAGAAAGCAGCTTTTCTGTAGCTATTATTCCTTACACATATGAAAATACATATTTCAAATATTTAAAGGTAGGAGATCAAGTTAATTTAGAATTTGATATTGTGGGTAAATACATAGCTAAATTAATGGATAAAAAATCTTAAAGATTATTGTAATTAGTGGTGTGTTTAATCGTTTAAATATAAAATTCACATAAAACAAAATTAGATGAATAATATAGGACTGGATATTAATAAAACTAAAGTGTTATCAAAAGAACTAAATGATTTATTAGCGACATACCAAGTTTTTTACACAAACCTTAGAGGATTTCATTGGAATATAAAAGGAAGGAAATTTTTCGAATTACACCTTAAATTTGAAGAGTTATATAATGACTTACAAATTAAAATAGATGAAATAGCAGAACGTATATTGACATTAGGAGGTACACCAAATCATGCTTTCTCAAATTATTTGGAGCAAGCTAAAATTAAAGAGACTGGTTTGGTGATTGATGGGGATTTTGCAATGAACAATATTATTGAATCTTTTCAAATAACAATCAAGATACAAAGAAACCTATTGGATATTTCTGGTGAAGCAAATGATGAAGGTACAAATGCGTTAATGAGTGATTACATTCGTGAACAAGAAAAACTAGTATGGATGTTTACTTCTTTTATGGCTTAAAGAATCAATGTTTCTTCAATATTGTTTTCTCCAAATGAATAAGGTAAGTAAGCTAAAGAAGAAATAGGCTTAGTGATAATTATACTAGCTTTTTTTCCAATTTCAATCGATCCATACTCATGAGATAAATCCATAGCATAAGCTCCATTAAGTGTAGCAGCATTAATTGCTTCTTCAGGAAACATTTTTTGTTTAATACAAGCCAGAGAGATTACAAAGTTCATATTTCCCGAAGGTGTAGACCCAGGATTATAATCAGAAGCAAGCGTAACAATTGCATTTTTATTTATCAAGTCTCTAGCTGGTGCAAATGGAATACCTAAAAAGAAAGAACAAGATGGGAGTAGAGTAGCTGATGTGTTGCTGTTAGTTAACGCTCGGTAATCTTTTTCTTTCATTTCTTCTAAATGATCAACTGATAAAGCATGATGTTTTACTGCAGCATCAATACCTCCAATACTAGTAAATTGATTAACATGTACTTTAGGCTTTAACCCATAATGTGTTCCGGCTTCAAGTATTTCAATCATTTCTGGAACAGTAAAGTAGTTCGTTTCACAAAATACATCAATATAATCAGCTAAATTCTGTTTGGATACTTCTGGTAATATTTCATTAATAATAACATAAATATAGTCTGCTCTATTGTTTTTATATTTTTCAGGAATAGCATGAGCAGCTAATAAAGTAGATTTTATGGCAATGTTAGATTCATTTTTTAGCTTATTAATTACACGTAACATCTTTAATTCAGCTTCAAAAGATAGTCCATAACCTGTTTTTATTTCAATAGCTCCTGTTCCTAAACTTTTCACTAAATTTAATCTTGCGTTTGCAGATTCATATAAATCATCCTCAGATTTTAAAGCAAGTTTTTTAGCTGAGTTAAGAATACCCCCACCTTTATTTGCTATATCTTGGTAAGTTAGGCCATTAATTCGATCTACAAATTCTCCTTCACGGTTAGTAGCATAAACTAAATGAGTGTGCGAATCACACCAGGTTGGTAAAACAAATCTTCCTTTAGCATCAATTGTCTTGTCATAATTATCGTTTGAAGAGAAATTATCCATTTTTCCATAAGAGTCAATTAAGCCATCTTTGCAAATAAGAAAGGCATTATTAATTGTAGTTAAGCTTTTCATTTCAGCTCCTCTTAAAAATAATTTTTGGTCATTCCTTATACCAACTAGCCCTTTAATATTAATGATTGCTACATGCATATTGTTGATCTGTTTATTTTATTTCAAGGTAATAAAAATGAAAAACTAAATGAATCATATTATTACATAATCTAGTTATTAATATGTAAAAGGATAAATGTATATTTGCACTAAATAAACATAATATGGCTTTAAAATGTGGAATAGTTGGACTTCCTAATGTTGGAAAATCTACTTTATTTAATTGTTTGTCGAATGCAAAAGCACAGTCGGCAAATTTTCCATTTTGTACAATAGAACCCAATATCGGAACGATTACAGTACCAGATAATAGATTAACCGAATTAGAAAAGTTAGTTAATCCAGAGAAAGTACTACCAACAACTATTGAAATTGTAGATATTGCCGGTTTAGTAAAAGGAGCTAGTAAAGGTGAGGGGTTAGGAAATAAATTTTTAGCCAATATTAGAGAGACAGATGCTATTATTCATGTGTTAAGATGTTTCGATAATGATAATATTGTTCATGTTGATGGATCAGTTGATCCTGTAAGAGACAAAGAGGTAATAGATATCGAACTACAATTAAAAGATTTAGAATTAGTAGATAATAAATTAAAATCTTTGGCTCGTGCTGCTAAATCTGGAGATAAAACCATTATTAAGCAAGTTGAACTTTTAGAAAAATTAAAAGCAAAACTAGAAGAAGGAAAATCTGCAAGAGAAATTACCCCAGAAGGTGATGATGTAATCAAATTCTATCATAGTTTACAATTGTTAACAGCAAAGCCTGTTCTTTATGTATGTAATGTAAATGAAGATGCTGCTAAAGATGGTAATGATATGGTGGCTAAAGTTAGAGAAGCTACTAAAGATGAAGGTGCTGAAATTTTAGTGTTAGCGGTAGCTATAGAAGCAGATATTGCGGAATTAGAATCTTATGAAGAACGTCAAATGTTTTTGGAGGACATGGGGTTAGATGAGCCAGGAGTAAATAAACTGATTATTAGTGCGTATAAATTATTAAATCTTCAAACATATTTCACAGCTGGAGTAAAAGAGGTTAGAGCATGGACAGTACCTGTTGGAGCAACAGCACCTCAAGCAGCTGGTGTAATACATACTGATTTTGAAAAGGGATTTATCCGTGCAGAAGTAATTAAGTATAGCGACTATGTTTCTCTTGGGTCTGAAGCTAAAGTTAAGGAAGCCGGAAAGCTAGGAGTTGAAGGAAAAGAATATATCGTTCAAGATGGAGACATTATGCATTTTAGATTTAATGTTTGATTTTTTGCTTTCATAGTTAAATTATGTTTGAAAAAATTAACATATAATGGAGATGAATGTAATAATTATATATACTTTTCATTTAATTCTGAATATTTCAATACTAGCAAGGTTACAAATGAATTAGGGATTCAGCCTACTTCATTGATGATTAAAAGTGAACCAGTTCCTAAATCTACTTCATGGCATTATGAGATTAAACTGGGAGCTAAAATTGATTTTAAAACACCTTTAGAGGAGCTTGTCTCTCTTTTAGAAACTAAAGTTGAAATAATAAATCGATTAAAAAAAACAATTGAAATTAGAAACTCGATTACAACTAGTAATAGATATTGATGTCAATCCCGAATCTTCAACCCCTTATTTTCCTTTTAATAAAAGAGTAGTCAAATTTTTAAGTAAAACAGAAACCGAAGTTGACATTGATATTTACAAAGTAGATACAATTGGACTTTTTAATAAGTAACTTATAAAAGCTTTTCCCTTTGGTAAGGATTTAGGATGGGACATTCAAATACACTTGAAATAATCAAAAGGTTCTTTACAATCATCACAAGTATAAAATGCCTTACAAGCTGTAGATCCAAATTGACTTACCAATGTTGTGTTTTCTGAATTACATTGCGGACAATTAACAACTTTTGGCCCTCCAGAAAAAAGACTGCCTTTGTCAGCAGTTCCATTAACAGGAGGTGCAATTCCATAAGCTCTTAGTTTTTTTTTTGCTTCATCACTTATCCAATCTGTTGTCCAAGCAGGAGAATATTGAAATTTAATGTCAATATTATTATAACCTTCTTCGGTAAGTCTTTCTTTAATATCTGCAACAAAACGATCAACAGCAGGACAACCACTATAGGTTGGAGTTATGGTAATAGTTAATAAAGAATTTTCAAGAGAAATATTTTTAACTACTCCTAGTTCAACAATACTTATTGCTGGTATTTCAGGATCAGGTATAGAATTTAAAATAGAAAGTATGTTATCCTCTTCTCTCATGATATAATTACCACTCCATGTTTGGGTATGCTCTGGGTATGTACTGCATTTCTCCAAGCATATGCCCTAAATGTTCAGTATGAATACCTTTAAGACTTCCAGTTTGCATATAAACATCAATAGATGGTACTTCAAGATTAGCCCTTTCAAAAACTTCTTTAATGGTATTGTTCCATTTAGATTTAATAGTATTTAAATCAATAGCAATACTTTTCTCTATTAAAAGCTCATCTACTTCATCCATTGCAAACATATCGCCAGTATATGGCCAAATATCAATCACAGATTGTTTTATTTTATTAATACTTTCTTCTGTACCATTAGCAAGTCTAATAATCCACTCGCTATTATGGCGCAAATGATAAGTTACCTCTTTAAGCGATTTTTCACCAAAAGCAGCTAAAGTTTCATCTTTACTTTCCTTTAATGCATTATATAAATGATAGCAATAAGCATCAAAAAAGAAATTTCTAACAATAGTATCTCCAAAATGTCCATTTGGCAGTTCGGTAATTAAGCAATTAAAATACTCTCTTTCATTTCTATGAAAAGCCAAAGTATCTTCCGATTCATCATTACCTTTTAAATCTGCAGCATACGAAAGTAACATTCTAGATTGTCCAAATAAATCTAATGAGATGTTAGATAAAGCAATATCTTCTTCTAAAGTTGGTCCATTACTACACCATTCAGCCATTCTCTGCCCAAGTATTAGACTAGAATCGGCTATTCTTAAGCTATATTGTATTAATGCATCTTTTAATTCCATATATAATATTATATGTGTTTAGCGCCTTCTGGCATAACATAATGAGTAGCTTGTCTGTATATCTTGTCATCCGAAGGATCAAAAAAGCTTCCACTATCCTCAGGGTTAGATGAAAAAATATCAGCATGTCTAACAACCCAAATACAAGTGCCTTCTTTCCTTCTGGTATATAAGTCACGAGCATTTTGTAACGCCATTTCTTCACCCATTGCATGTAAGTTTCCAACATGTTTATGAGCTAATCCTGGTTTACTTTGTATAAAAACCTCCCAAATTTCTCCTTGATTATCCATAATATATTAACTAGCTTTTTTGATTTCTTTTTGTTTTTTAGCATAAGCATTTGCTGCCTCTCTTACCCATTTACCATTTTCATGCGCTTTAACATGATGTTTTATCCTCTGTTTGTTACAAGGACCATTTCCTTTAACAACATTCCAAAATTCTTCCCAGTTTATTTCGCCAAAATCATAAGAGCCTCTCTCTTCATTCCATTTTAAATCAGGATCAGGTATAGTTAGGCCAAGCAGCTCTGCTTGAGGAACAGTTTTATCTATAAAACTTTGTCTTAAAGCATCATTAGATTCAAGTTTTATTTTCCATTCCATAGCATTACTACTTCTGTAAGAATCGGCATCATGGGGGCCAAACATCATAATAGATGGCCACCAAAATCTGTTTAGAGCATCCTGTGCCATCTCTTTTTGCTTAGGAGTTCCTTTTGCCAAAGTAGCAATTATTTCATAACCTTGCCTTTGGTGAAAACTCTCTTCTTTACATATTCTCACCATAGACCTTGCATAAGGCCCATAAGACGTTCTTTGTAAAGAAACCTGATTTACTATAGCGGCACCATCTACAAGCCATCCAACTGCACCCATATCAGCCCAGCTTAAAGTTGGATAGTTAAATATGCTTGAGTATTTAGCTTTTCCAGTTTGAAGTTCTTCTATATAAGTATCTCGACTTTTTCCAAGAGTTTCAGCAGCACTATATAAATATAAACCATGACCAGCTTCATCTTGAATTTTAGCAAGTAAAATTACTTTAGCTCTCATTGTTGGCGCACGTAAAACCCAATTCCCTTCAGGTTGCATACCAATAATTTCAGAATGAGCATGCTGAGACATCTGTCTTTGTAAATGCTTTCTATAATCATCAGGCATCCAATCCTTAGGCTCAATCTTTATATTATTAGCAATCTTATCATTAAATTTTTCTAAATCAGTCATTGATCAGGTTGTTTTTAATTCCTACTTATAAATTTATAACATATTTTCCCTTTTTCCTAAGGATATTATTAACCATATTGTTTCATAACATCTATTTTCACCTTAATAATTTCTGTTTATATTTATATGATTAATTGATAACATAAAATTAAATGAGCAAGTTTCAAAAGCTAAGCATAAATAACATTACGAAAGAAACCGAAGATTCAGTTTCAATAACATTCGATCTTTCTAAGGTGAATAAAAGTGATTTTGCATTCAGCGCAGGTCAGTACATAACCTTAAAAACTACAATTCAAGGAGAAGATATTAGAAGAGCATATTCAATTTGTAAAGCTCCTCATGAAAATGAATTAACAGTATTGGTAAAAAAAGTTGAAGGAGGTAAGTTTTCAACTTTAGCAAATAATGTTTTAAAAATTGGAGATGAATTAGAAGTAATGCCTCCAGAAGGAAGTTTTGTAAATCAGCACAAAAAGAAAGAAACTTTTTTTGCAGCGGGCAGTGGGATAACACCAGTTAT
The DNA here is from genome assembly GCA_020630395.1 of Flavobacteriales bacterium. Lineage (GTDB taxonomy): Bacteria > Bacteroidota > Bacteroidia > Flavobacteriales_D > CAJJDF01 > CATLPG01. The sequence goes on along the minus strand of JAHDBM010000034.1, from coordinate 2,211 downwards.
ATCCATCATAAAAGACAAATTGCAAAATGATGAATTTTCGCAAATTACTTTAATATATGGTAGTAAATCAGAAAGTCAAACTATTTTCAAAAAGGAGATAGATAAATTGATTGTTGATTTTGATGATAGATTAAAGGTTGTTTATACATATAGTCAACAGAAAACAGATGATGAATTAGTTAGCGGTAGAATTAACAAGGCTAAATGTTCGCTTCTAAATTCACGTAACATACTTTCTTATGATGCAGATACATATTATATGTGTGGACCTGAAGAAATGATTAATACTGTTAAGGATAATTTATTAGAAAATGGGGTTAACAAAAACAATATAAAATTTGAATTGTTTACTGTAAGTAGCAATAATGATGATGGATCAGTTTCAATTGAAGAATATTCCGGCCCAGTTAATGTTAAGATGGTAATAGATGATGATGAATTTGAGTTTATGTATACCCCAAATGATTCAAATTCTCTTTTAGATGCTGGTTCTGATAGTGGATTAGATGTTCCTTTTTCATGCAAAGGAGGAGTTTGTTGTACATGTAAAGCAAAGATTACAGAGGGAAAAGCCAATATGAGGGTGAATTATGCTCTAACAGATGAAGAGGTTGAAGAAGGATATGTGCTGACATGTCAAGCTCATGCTTTAACAGGAGATATTACAGTAAATTTTGATGAATAATACCAAAAGTATATTAATAACCGGAGCAACAGGAGGTCTTGGGAAAGATATGGTTTTCGAATCCTTAAAGAAAGGATGGAAAGTATATGCATGCGGTCGAAATAAAGAAAAAATTGAATTATTGGTAGAGCAATGTGATAAAATGATAGGTTCAATAGAGCCAATTATTTTTGATCACGAAAATATAACAAAAGAAAAGTTAGATAACCTCTTTGGTAATATTGAAACATTGGATTATGTAATTAATAATGCAGGTAAGTATTTGAAAAAAGAATTCGAATCTATAAATGAAAAAGATTTGTTGTCAATTTATAAGATAAATGTATTTACTCCTTTATACATTATTCAATCTTTAAAAGGTAAACTTGCAAAGTCTAAAGAGCCTCAAGTAATTAATATCGGAAGTGCTGGAGGTGTTACGGAAACAACAAAGTTTTCTGGATTTAGTGCATATAGCTCATCTAAAGGAGCAATATCAATTTTGTCAGAGTGTATAGCAGTAGATTTAGCTGAGACTAATATATATGTGAACTGTTTTGCTTTAGGAGCAGTTCGAACACAAATGTTAATGAATGCTTTTCCTAATTATAATGGAGGAGTAGAAAGTAAAGATGCTGCAAAATATATTATTAACTACTTAAGTTTGCCTCGTTTAAATAATGGTAAGACATTTGTTTTAAATTTAAGCTCTGTATAATCAAGTTGTTATAGATTTTTTTCAAGAAGTACTTGTTTTATAAAAAGTAAATCTGCTATATTTGCATCCGCTTTGAAAGAGGCGCAGTTCATTTTATAAAGCGCGATAAAAAATAAATTAAAAATAATTAAATTTTATTTTGTCAGTTTAAAACAAACGTTTATATTTGCATCCGCTTTGAAAGAGGCGCAGTTCATTTTAAAAGTGAGAGCAAAAAATAAATTAAAAATAATTAAATTTTATTTTGTCAGTTTAAAACAAACATTTATATTTGCATCCGCTTTGAAAGAAAGGCATCGTTAATTGAGAAATGGATGAAAAAATAAAATGCAATTTTTATTGCTGATTAGAAATAATCATTTATATTTGCATCCGCTTTGAAAGAGGCGAGAAAGAGAAAAGTAATTTTCTCTCTTTAAACTATGAGTTCTTTGAAAAGATTGAGAAACAACGAAAACAAAAACAATAATTAAACAATGGAGAGTTTGATCCTGGCTCAGGATGAACGCTAGCGGCAGGCTTAACACATGCAAGTCGAACGGTAACAGAAGAGCTTGCTCTTGCTGACGAGTGGCGAACGGGTGCGTAACGCGTATACAACTTGCCTCTAATTAAGGGATAGCTCAGAGAAATTTGAATTAATACCTTATAATATCTAAATGTCGCATGGCATTATGATTAAAGAATTTCGATTAGAGATGGGTATGCGTGATATTAGCTAGTTGGTGAGGTAACTGCTCACCAAGGCTACGATATCTAGGGGGTCTGAGAGGATGATCCCCCACACTGGTACTGAGACACGGACCAGACTCCTACGGGAGGCAGCAGT